>CAZOCM010000019.1:0-2515 GCA_964578305.1 uncultured Candidatus Saccharibacteria bacterium | reverse complement strand
CGAGTTTTTGGATGCCCAGGTTCAGATTCTGGCTATCAATAAAAGCAAATACGCGCTCAGGCTTATTTTGTTTCATATCTATATGATACCAGCCTAATCAGAAAGTGCTTCACTTGCATCCTGACGAGCCAAACTTATTCCTAAAGATTTTCGTCGATATATGATGGCAATGGCAACTATTCCATCACCAAATATTAAATACAGAGGATACGACAGACCAGCAACATCGTACTTTGTAAGCGACAATAGAATTAATAGGGCCGCTAGCGAACCAAGAGCAAAAGATTGCCAGGTTTCCTCTCCGGGCTTTAACCACCCATGTCTTAAAGTTGGAAGTACACCAATAAAATCAATTATAACAACTGCAATAATTGCTATTTCTGGTGAATCGAATATTAACCAAAGTATGAGGCCACAAACCGCTCCCAGTTGACAAAAACCATCAAATAAAGAAAATTTTGTGGTTCCATATCTTAAACCAAGAAGAACGATTGTTAAGGTACAAATAGTATATGCAAACGTCAATGAAGCTGCTTTGGGTTGTCCAGCAACAAATGCCGCCACTGTGGCAACTCCGCTAAGCATAGTCCAAGTAATCCATGAAACAATGTTTGGTTTCGTCCTTTTTTTTATTACATCGATGAGATATGGGGTAAGTGAAAGAAAACCAAGTAGTACGCCAATAATAGCCAGGGCGTTTTTCATGCTTTAATCATAGTGTATTAGCTATGAAAGCCCAATTTACTTTTACTATCTCTAATTTCAATAATGTCACCGGTTTTATAGTCAGTGTCATTTTCAATAAGCTGCAAACAAAATTTAGCAATAGCTTCTGGCGATTGGGCTTCTGAAGCATACTCGGAGTAAAACTTTTTGTAAGCTGGCGTTGCAGTATCTGCTGGAGAAATGCCGTAAACTTTTGGTCCGTCTGGATAGTCTTGAGCTAGTCCAACTATGAAGTCTTCAAGGGCTCGCTTGCTTGTAAAGTAAGGTAGCCAGCCGGCTCCGCCATCAGCGAATGTGCCACTGACGCCAATCACAGATCCAACTTTAGGCACATTTGGGAGTAATCTGCCTGCCAAAATCATGAATGAAGTTAAGCCAACGTTCATGGTCGAAGAAACTTCCTCATGGGTAAAATTTTCCAATTTCTGATCAGCAAAGACTTTGGAGCTATCGTGCCAAACACCAGCCACATGGATTAATACATCAATCTGCTCTTGGCTTTTTGATAGCACTTCAGCATAGTCATTAACATTTTCAAGGTCAGATAAGTCAAGTTCATGCCGTGAAGACGCTATAACTTTCCAGCCCGCTTGTTTCAAAGTTTTTATTATTGCCTGTCCTATACCGGAAGAACCGCCTGTCACAAACGCTGTTTTCATATTTCAATCATAACATCGACTTGCTATTTGGCGTGGACGAAGAGATTTAAAGCCTTTTGAAGTGGTCCTTGTTGCGCCATTTTTACAATTGTCTTATTGCTTTCAAAAAAATGCAGCAGATTACCTTTGCACCTAAAGGCAAGATAGTCAGCCCACAGCTTCTCGTCAAAGCCAGCCAATTCATCCATATGCGCATAACCAGTGTTCAGCGCTTGAATCATCGCGGCAAAATCCAGCCAGTCTTTAAACGCTCCATCGTACAAAGCCTCCCCATGTTCAGGTATTGCCAGAACATTTTGGGTCATAATATCTAATTTAGTGACGTCTTTGGTTCGTCCTGCGGATATAGAACGCATACGATAAGCCAGCATATGGCCCACCGGATGTAGTACATTTACCTGAACACCATTAGATATTATCAAGCGCCAGGTTTCATAAGTTTCTGGTTGTACCACCTGCTCTAATGGAAATAGTTCGTACCTCAAGATGCCGTTTTCATCAATTGTGCGGCGCGATAACCATTCCGTGAAGGTTGCAGCTAAGCGCTCCGCTGGGTTTTGTGGCGGCTCATGCTTATCAAACTTGAAGATGGACACTAGCAAGTGTCCATCTATAGCCTCAACCACAGTTTGCTTTAGTTTGTCTGCTAGTCCATCATCCAAAGCACTTGGAACCAGGATATCAATGTCGCGTTTTGTACCATCTAGCCTTCTGGTAGGATCGGCTGCTTCATCGGGTGCAAATATAAATCCGCTACCATCTTCCATACCATCTATTCGAGTGTCATGATGTACAAGTGCTGAACTGGCTATCCCACCCAATACAAAGTAGGTAGTATCAAGCGGCAATACATCGTGCATAGCGCTATCCACTTCATGGATCACGTCATAACAGGTCATCTCTCTAGTCATTTGATAAGTCATAATTCCATCGTTACTATGATGCCAGTGGCGCACCCAAGGCTTGTGGTGTTAGCATGAAGCCAGCTGCACGTTTCGCCGTTTCGGGTACTACGAATAAAGGTTCACGCTGCCACCGTTTAATTGTTTCAGTTTGTATGTATGCAATAGTCCCTGCACTGATTCTTGTAAAAGGTTCCATGCCCGGTAATGTCTGTAGTCTTCGAATAC
>CAZOCM010000018.1:0-2525 GCA_964578305.1 uncultured Candidatus Saccharibacteria bacterium | reverse complement strand
CCGTATGCCCCACTGCTAATTGAATCCATGCGGTCACTAGGCTACTCGTTTGATACTGCTATTGCTGATCTTATTGATAATAGTGTTAGTGCTAGGTCTAAGAACATCAGTATATTACTTGATCCATCAGATGATCCTCAGTTGATTATTTTTGATGATGGTAATGGCATGGACTCAGGCTCGTTAGAAGAGGCATTAAGATTCGGTAGTAGAGGACCAATAGAAACCCGTAGTGAGTTCGATCTTGGACGTTTTGGACTTGGGTTAAAATCAGCATCGTTATCTCAGTGTCGTCGCCTTGTAGTTGTCAGTAAGCACAGCGGTGTTCTGTGTTGCTTCTCTTGGGATTTAGATGAAGTTGAAAAGACAGGCGATTGGTCGGTACTTGAATATTCTCAAGACGAGATAAGTCAGCTTCCGTCTATAGATCTATTCGATTCAGTCGAATCAGGAACTTATGTCCTACTTCAAAATTTTGATCGAATCGCAGCATCATCACACGACGTTAAAAAGACGTTAGACACGTTAATCGAGACTGCTGAGGATCATCTATCATTAGTGTTCCATCGTATTATTTCCGAGGACAAAGTAAATATTTTTATAAATGGTCGTCCTATTGAACCAAAAGATCCGTTCCTTGAAAATCATAAATCTACACAGAGACTACGGGAACAAAGCATCAGCATCGACGACAAAAAGATTACTTTGCAGCCTTATATCTTGCCGCATAGAAATAAGCTCTCGAGAGATGATCTTCGAAAAGTAGGTGGAGCTGATGATTTACGTACAAATCAAGGGTTTTACATTTATCGTTGCAAACGTCTAATAATTTGGGGCACATGGTTTAGGTTGCTCAGTAAAGAAGAACTTAATAAGTTAGCCCGTGTCAAAGTCGATATACCAAATTCTCTTGATGAAATATGGAGTATTGATGTTAAGAAAAGCACAGCTAATTTACCCGATAAAATCAGAAAGAATCTTTACGGCAGCATTAAAGAATCAGTATTCGGAAGTAAAAAAGTTATTGAATACAGAGGCAAGTTGCACAGAGATGAAGACATTAGTTACATTTGGCAACGGCTCACTGAACGAGATGGTAGCGTAACTTATACTATAAATCGTGATCTACCACAGATACAGCTTCTTACTAATATTCTTGATCAATCGGGTCAACAAGTTTTAGATGCCTTATTAAAAAACGTTGAAAGCAATTTTCCAGCGAGTAGTGTTTACTTAGATGTAGCCGACGGTGAGATAAACACCTCGCCGAAAGATAGTCAGCAATTTGTGGATGATTTCGAAGTCCAGCTCACATATGCTGAACAACTAGGTCTGTCTCGTGAAGAACTAATTAGCATGCTCCTAAAGACAGAACCTTACGCAAGCAATGAAGAACTCAAATCTAAATACTCTAATAAGCAGGAAGATTAAATGACCCAAGACATACAGACATTCAAAAGAATCGTACAAGATTTACTCGACAAGCATAGTGTCAAAGAATCAATCAGCGACACTATGATAGACAACCAAGTTGATAAAACGTTTGCTGCAAAGGATGTTCTTGGGCTAGAAATTACTGAAGAAGAGAAAAAGACTGTTCGGAATGAGTTACTTGCAGATAATAAAATTCGACTTGAACCAGGAATAGCAATTGTTCCTCGTACACATAAAAAATGGTTCGCCGATCGAAAGCATGAGCTTGAAATGGGCTATACGAACAGATTCAAAGAACTCTTAGTTAAAGACAAGGGTTTTCCGATAAATGTAGTTGCCGAAATGGATTATGTATCTGATGAAATTGTTGACCTCTTAGGAGACCCTACAAGAACAGAAGAGCGAGAGCAAAGGCGTGGATTGATTATTGGTGATGTTCAGTCTGGGAAAACAGTTAATTATAGCGGGCTGATTTGTAAAGCTGTTGATGCACGTTTCCGTACTGTAATTCTCATGACTGGTACTACTAACGATTTAAGAAAGCAGACTCAAATACGTCTCGATGAAGCATTCATGGGTCGTGATACAGGGAGTGAAACACTGAACTTTATAGGTGTCGGTAGATATAACAAGAAGCTCAACCCAGTTTCATTTACTACCGTGGATAAAGACTTCAGTAAGAGTGCTGCGAAGCAGTTAAATAGCCAGCTTTCACAGACAGACGGAGATCGTCCAATGTTGTTTGTAATCAAAAAGAATGTGCCAGTTCTAAAAAGCCTACTCGACTGGATTAAGACTAATAACCAATACGGTGAAAATAAAATCGATGGCTCAGTTCTTATGATCGACGATGAAGCTGATTATGCTTCAGTAAATACAAAGGCAGCGGATGCAGATCGAAGTAAGACAAACGCATACATCGAAGAACTACTTAATGTGTTTCGATTTGCAAGCTATGTAGGGTTTACGGCTACACCTTTCGCCAATGTATTTATTGATCCTGAGACCGATGAAGATATGGAAAAAGAAGGATTGTTTCCAAAAGATTATATTTATACGCTCAATGCACCCTCAAATTATATCGGTGCAAG
>CAZOCM010000017.1:0-2624 GCA_964578305.1 uncultured Candidatus Saccharibacteria bacterium | reverse complement strand
GCCATTATATAAAAGCAGTATTGACACATATACTACAGAGTATATACTTTATAGTATGAATACAGTTATCAGTGTAAAAATAGATAAAGAAGTAAAGACCTCGGCGCAGGCAGTGGCACAAAGTGCGGGCTTGACCTTGAGCACCCTAGTAAATGCTTACTTGCGGCAAGTTGCCGCAACTAGGCGCATTGAGCTATATGCGCCAGAACCTATGACTCCTCATTTGGAGGGACTCATTGCCGAAGTGGAAGCTGAGCTAAAAAGCGGCAAAGCAAGCGAAGAATTTGCAAGCGCAGAAGAATTCCTAGCTGATTTGAAAAAGTGAGACCTCAAGCTGTATGACAATACGTTATCTGCCTAAATTTAAAAAACAATATAAGAAGCTACCGAAAAAGTTTCAAGATCAATTTGACGAACGCCTGCAGCTTTTCTTAGTTGACCCAACCCTTCCAATGCTTCGGGTTCACCCACTAAAAGGAAAATTTGCGGGTTACTGGAGCTTAAATATCAACGGAGACATACGCGCGCTTTACTTGCTAGACGGGGAAACTATCATTATATTCGCGCTTATCGGCTCACACAGTGAGTTATACGGTTGAGTTTTAAGGTTCGAGGTTCTGAGAGATTAAATCATGCGGTTTTGAGCCATGATTAAGCCTCTTGTCTGTGCTATTAACCTCCCGGATAAATTTTACATTATTGACTAGCAGCCGTTTGTGGGTTTATAGTCATAATGCAATCGTGATATGACTGTCACCTAGATAAGTCACGAAATAACCGACGAAGGAGGGACGAGCCCATGAAGCATATAGATTGAGTATTCCAGCCAGAGTGCTGGTTTTTTGTTATTTAAATTTGGAGTAAGAAAATGTCAGTATTTAGTACGAATGATCTAGAAAAATTGTTAGTCAGTCCTTTCTACTGTATTCAAATTGATGAAGACCTGACTATGGAACATGAGCCATTAGTTAGCGAGGAGCTTTGGATCGCTGCCAATATAGTGCTAATTCGTGAAATTGGCGCCGAAAAATGGTTACTACAGTTGCTTGAGGTTTTGCAAGGTGACTAAGTCAGAGATGAATTCATATGCGATGATTGCGCAGAGCATTGTGATTGTGCATAAAAAATTATATTGATGAATAATTAATTTATGGACTGGCTTTTGGTGATTGTAATAGGATATGCAGTACTTAGGCTTAGGAGGCTATTTACTAGGCAACGTTGGAAACAAAAACGAAAGCCCAACAAAAATCCTAAGGCGATTTCACCTCAAAATGCAGGCAACGAGCCCCAACTAAGCCAAGAACAGACAGCGATATTCAAACTACTGGACAATACCAAGCAACACTACTTCATAACAGGTAAAGCAGGAACGGGTAAATCTTTGTTGCTCAGATACTTTGTCAGAACCACAAAGAAACATGTAGTCGTACTGGCACCAACTGGCATTGCTGCTATGAACGTCAAAGGCCAAACTATTCACTCGCTTTTTCGATTTGGTCTTGGAGTAATCGAGACAAATAAACTCAGATTGCGCGAGGAAACACGTAAAATCCTAGAGATAACTGATGTTCTGCTGATTGATGAGATTTCAATGGTTCGTGCTGATATTATCGATGGCATTGACATGCTATGCCAGAAAGCTCGAAAAAATAACATACCATTTGGTGGTATACAGCTCATTGCCTTTGGAGATCTCTACCAATTACCTCCTGTCATAGGAGACCGCAGCATTGCTGCCTTTTTTGAGAAAAACTATCGTGGGAGCTATTTTTTCAACGCTCATGTCATGGAGGACACTAAGCTCCAAGTCAACGAGTTAAAGACGGTTTTTAGGCAAAAAGATGCGAATTTTAAGGTCATATTAGACGCTATGAGAACTAATACCCTCAATAACGCACAGCTGGCACGCCTACACGAAAGAGTATTTGTGTCAGAGAACTTGCCTAAAACCGGAGTACCTATACTGACACCCTATACGGTTGCTGCGGAGAAGATTAATCAAGAACGACTTATGCAATTATCAACAAAATCCAAAAGGTATTACGCGACTGTCAGTGGCCACTTAACCGCCAACGCCTTCCCCACCACTTCAGAGCTTATTTTAAAACCAGGCGCGCAAGTAATGTTTATTAAAAATGATGCTCGCAAGCGTTGGGCTAATGGAACAATTGCCACCGTTGCTTCGTTGGGCAAAAATACTGTTTTTGTACAAAAGAACAGTGAAATTCTAGAAGTCAAAAGGGAGACATGGGAAAAGCTCGAGTATGTCTATGATGAAGAGAAGGAACAATTAAGTCAGACCATTAGCGGTTCTTTTACCCAGTTTCCATTAAAACTGGCATGGGCAATGACGGTACACAAATCCCAAGGCACTACTTTTCAAAGAGTCGCTCTAGATCTTAGTGCTGGTCTATTTGCCCACGGGCAAGCCTATGTTGCATTTAGTCGGTGTAAGTCATTAAATGGTTTATATTTGCTTGGTGAGCTAAATAAATCAGATATTATTGTCGACCCACAGATCTTGAGTTATATGGACCATGGCGGTATCGCATCAGAGAACCTCCATACTGGCTAGCGAATTGGCTCACAGACTCAGAATGCGTTGTTCAAATCTCTTCTCC
>CAZOCM010000016.1:1174-3562 GCA_964578305.1 uncultured Candidatus Saccharibacteria bacterium | reverse complement strand
AGGGGAGTGTTATTTTTCATGGTATGATTTTGTGATCAACTATACTAAATTGTAGCACCATGAGACTTGCCGCGTTGAAATATAGCGTACTTTCTGTTGTAAGTATCCTAACCATGATAATAATCCTTCTGGTACCTTTTCATGGTTTCTTAACTGTTTGGCTATCTAATTTAGTAGGACATTACACTGTAATAAGACTTTGGGATGAAGTACTTCTGCTTATTTGTATTATTGGTGCAGCGTATCTCTTAATAACAGATCACAAAATACGCCTAGATACTTTATCCAAGAGATTAGTCTGGTTAATTTATATCTATGTATTTTTATCTATTATTTTAGGAATAATTGCCTACTTTAATCATTCATTAACAAAAAAAGCACTTGGCTACGGCTTAATTGTAAATCTGAGGTATCTACTTTTTTTTCTAGTAACTTGGACAGTAGCAATAAGACTCAAAAGAGTTAAAAGAAACTACTCTAAATTAGTTATTTGGCCAGCAGTAGTAGTAATTATTTTTGGACTTGCTCAAATATTTATTCTACCTCATGATTTTCTAAAACATTTTGGATATGGTCCCGACAAAATCCCAGTTTTAGAAACCATCAACAACAACCCAAAATATGTACGCTTTGCTTCAACTCTTAGAGGAGCAAATCCACTGGGTGCCTATTTAATTATTCCAATCAGTTTACTCACTGTTTTACTACTTAAAACTAAAAGAAAAGTACCATATGTTTGGATATTAGCAGGATCTTTAATACTTCTTTTTTATACTTTTTCTAGAAGTGCTTGGATAGGCGTAATTCTAAGTCTTGGTCTAATATTATTTGCATCAAAATTAAATAAAAATGCACAAAAAATATTATTAGCATCGGCTTCGGTAGTAATTCTACTAGGAGCAGGATTAGTACTTTCGCTTCACAACAGCACTACCTTTCAAAACTTTGCACTTCATACACAGAAAAATTCTAAAGTCTCGACAACATCGAATGAATTTCATCTAACAGATCTTAAAATTGGTATCAAAGATGTTACTAAGCATCCAATAGGAGGGGGGCCGGGCTCTGCCGGCCCTGCCAGTATATATAACAAAGGTAATTCAAAAATAGCTGAGAACTATTACATTCAAATTGCCCAGGAAACCGGCTGGCTTGGTTTTATATTATTTATCTTAATTAACGCTATTGTTGGTTATAATCTATGGTTAAAACGTCGAGACCCTCTGGCCCTAAGTCTGCTGGCAAGTCTATTCGGCATAACTTTTATTAATCTTCTCTCGCATGCTTGGAGTGACGATACACTGTCATATATTTGGTGGGGATTAGCTGGTCTAACTATGGTTTCTGAAAAAACTCTTAAAAAAGTTAATGCTTGAATTATTTAAAAAGAAAACTACCAAACAATTTATTAAATATTTATCAGGTGGAAGTTTGTATTTTTGGGTTGGCTACGGCGTATTTGCATATTGTTACTCGCTTCTAAAAATGTCATGGCTGCCTTCGAAAATATTTGCCGATATTATTGGATGGAGTCTAAACTATTTTGCCCAGCGCTACTGGGCGTTTAACAGTGACCATTTAAAACTTAGTGAAATGAAACATGCTAGTAGGTATATATTTATTGAAAGTATTGGTCTAATTTTAGATTACGCTATTATCGGTGGTCTAAAAGCCATCGGTATCTCACCCTACTTTGGTTTCTTTATATCTGCAGGTTTTTTTACAATTTGGAGCTTTTTATGGTACAAGTACTGGGTTTTCCCTGAAAAGAAAGTTGTGCCATAATATAAGCATGAACGAAATACAAACAAACAAAAGTTCAAAAGTTAGACCTACCAGAAGTCAAAAAGCTATTTTAGATTTTATTGAAATGTATATTAAAGAGCATGGCTATAGCCCCAGTTATAGGGAAATTATGAATGGGCTAAATTATAAATCGGTTGCTTCAGTCGCAAATCACGTTAATAACCTAATTAATAGAGGGCATTTAACTAAAAGAGTCTACTCAGCAAGATCAGTTGATTTAGCCGATGCAGTTGAAACTAAACAAATATCTACTAACAATATTTCTCCTAGTGAAGAAAAATGGCTTATTGAAAAAATCGAACATGCATTTTCTCAGGTTGAAAAACAAACTAACCAACTAGTTGAAACTAGTCTTGACCATCTATATGTCTTAATCGGTGCACTAAAAGTTTTGGGCCTAGAAGGCGCCGCCAATAGTTTTATGCCAAGACTTAATAACTTAAAACAGCGTCAATCTGGTAGTAATTAATACCATATCTAATTAACCAATTTTTCTGTTAAATAATAGTAGTCGAATAATTAAAAATTAAAGCTGGAATCCTGTGAAAATCAGGAACTGTGCCGCAAAGGTAAACTAAAACA
>CAZOCM010000016.1:0-1074 GCA_964578305.1 uncultured Candidatus Saccharibacteria bacterium | reverse complement strand
TGCAGAAGATGGTGGATCTATGGATGATGTTTTTGATAATGCCATAGCTGAAGCTAAATTAATGTCGAAAGAAAATCCCAGTTTCATGTTTGAACTTCGCCGACGTATATATGAACGCTGTGAACTTGAAGATATGAAAGAGATGGCTAATGGAACGTTATTAACAGATAAAGGAGAAGAAACTAACACCATTGTAGTTCTATCCGATTTCCCCCCAGAACTAATGGATTCAAATAAGGATCTTGGCGGTTACAGTGTCAACCGAAAACAGACTATGATGAGGATAATCACGAAAAATGAAAATGATGATTTAACAGTTGTAAGTCGAAGCCTTGATCATTCTGATCGTTTAGCATTGGAAAAAGTTGGTTTAGCTGTAGGTCATAAGTTTGAAGAAGGTGAGCTACTAAACCAGCGAATCAAGTTGAATGTTCCAAAAGAGTGGCAACCAAAACTTGAAAATATGTTAGTTGATACTTATGATGATTCACTTACAGGACAGTTTGGTGGCAATTGGCGAGCTGGCATAAAACTACCAAATGTTAGAGCACATGTAAATACTTATGAATTTGCTTTATCTCAACAAGATTTGATCCAGCATTTTTCAAGCTTAAGAGCAATCGACCCAGAGAAAGCTGAATCAATAAGATACAACGTAGCAGCAACAGTAAGTGAAAGATATGAACGATATCTGAAAACCCCCCAGCCCAATTTAGATGTAGGTCTAGCAAGACCAAAAACTGATTTTGTTATTCATGCTATTTCAGCTATTCAGCAGACCCTGGAATATGAATTATCAACTGCAGCAAGTCGGGCAGCACGTCGAGGCAAAGTGTTTAGCGGGTGTGGGATAACAATTAGTTCTGATAGCATTATGGAAGGTTCACTAACAGATTCCACCGCATCGAGACTTGGTTATGGTAACTATGCTCAAGGTAAAAAAAACTTATGTAGATTTAAATCAAAAAGCTGTCCTGAATGCAAAAAAACAAATGTTTGGACGAAAAGCTGGGAAGAAAATGGCAGCCAACACATAGAAGGTACTTGCGGTTGTCACAAAGTTAAACCTTTGCC
>CAZOCM010000015.1:1900-3809 GCA_964578305.1 uncultured Candidatus Saccharibacteria bacterium | reverse complement strand
CAAAAAGTTGTCCGAATAATCATGAGCTATACCGATTACATCAATAGAACCGTGTGGAGAAAGACTCTGTAACTTATAGAACACAGGCATTTGTATGGATTTTCGTGACTATATAAGAAAGAAGTTGCTAAAAAAATATGACCGGATACTAGAATTTGGTCCGTTGACCGATCCTTTAGTTCGAAAGAAGGAATATCCAAACATTGTTTATGCGGATATTAGAAGTACACAAGACATCAAAAAACTGTACACCTCTAATGAATATTTGAAATCCACCGGAATTAAAGTGGACATCGATTCAATAGTTGATATTGACTACGTCATAACCAAAAATTACTCGGAAACTTTTAAGAAAGAAAAGAAGTTTGATGTTGTTTATCTGTCTCACGTGATTGAGCATATGCCAGACATAATCAACTTCTTCGGAGATGTAAAAAATATCTTAACGGAAAACGGGAAAATTATCATTATTTATCCAGATGCCAGATATTGCTTTGACCATTTCAGAAATGGTACTTCATTCATTGACGCATATGATGTGTATACTGACAGCAAGAATTCAAGCAAACGGGTACTTGATTTTGTCTATAATGTAGTGCGCGAGAACCACCCATTTTTTTACTGGGGGAATGCAAAGCAGAATAGTGTTTTGCCAAAGAATGATTTTAAAAAAGCACTACTAGATTATGAAAAAGCTCAGAACAACGAACTACCCGACGATACCCATTTTTGGCCTTTTTCAGACTATCAATTTATAAAATTCTTGTACGACATGGATAGGGCCGAGCTGCTACAGTTTGATATCGAGGCTTTTTATCCAACGCAAGAAAATACACAAGAATTTATGATTGTCTTAAAACCAAAAAGTAATTTAACGCTAGACATTAATAAATATAAGAAGATTCTAGATAATCTAACACCTGCCGTGAAAGAAATTCAATCAAAGTCCAGGGCCGTAAAACTAGAAAACGAAATAAGTGTACTTATGTCGGAAAACGAAAAATTGAAAGGTGAGCTAGCTGAAGTGTACGGAAGTAAAAAATGGAAGTACGCCACAAAGCTAGCCATCATCAAGGGGAAAGTATCGGCTATTAATGTCAAAAAATAATTTCAATCCTAAAGTATCCATTATTATCCCAGCTTACAATGGTTCAGATTATTTAGCAGAGGCAATAGATAGTGCTTTGGCTCAAACATACAAAAATATTGAAATCATTGTTATCAATGATGGATCGAAAGATAATGGAGCCACTGAAGCAATCGCTAAGTCATATGGCGATAGAATCAAATTCTACAGCAAGGAGAATGGCGGTGTGTCGACAGCTTTAAACCTGGGCGTCGGGAAAATGACTGGCGAGTATTTTTCTTGGCTGAGTCATGATGATAAATACAAACCAAATAAAATCAAAAAACAAATTGAATATCTGAGTGACATCAAGGACAAGAGAATAATTCTATACTCAGATTACGATTTGATTAATAGCAAGGGTGACTTTATTACTAAGTGCGTATTAGACCATGAAGCGTTAAAGAGGGTTCCGATCTACTCTCTTCTTAGGGGGAGTATCAATGGGATCACTCTGTTGATTCCAAAAACTGCTTTTGATGAATACGGTGAATTTGATACGTCGCTACGATGCACCCAGGATTATGATATGTGGCACAGAATGATGAAAACCTATAAGTTCATTCACCTCGAAACCATACAGACTATGACTAGAATCCATCCTGGCCAAGACACGTTTACAAACCCGGCAGTGATTTCAGAAGGGAATGTACTTTGGGAACGAATAATAAAAGAACTTCCTGATAATGAAAAAATAAAAGCCGAAGGTAGTTTATTGCTGTTCTATCTTGAGATGGCAAAGTTTTTAAAACAAACGCCTTATAACAAGGTACTTCAATATTG
>CAZOCM010000015.1:0-1800 GCA_964578305.1 uncultured Candidatus Saccharibacteria bacterium | reverse complement strand
GTTACTGAAGATGATATTAAAAATGATTATTTATCGAAGGTTGGGAATAAATCAAAAAAAATCAGACTAATGTTTTGCACCGGTCACTGGCTAACCGGCGGGATGGAACGGGTGCTATCAAATTTATTCAAACAATTAAATGATGAATACGAGATATTTTTGCTTACTGCTTTTGATGGAAATGTAGGTAAGATTGATTTACCAGACGATGTCACGCACATAAAAATGTCGGACCAACATTTCTACAGCTCGTTTGATCATATAGCACTATCCTTCGCCCTAATGTTTAACATTGATATCGCAATTGGGTTTATGAACTTGTTTGGCAAGCAGCTAGATTTTTATGAATTGTGTGTAGGAACAAGAGTTAAGACCGTTGCATCAAATAATGAAATGTACTTTTATCCGTACCACAACTCCTATTATTACGGCACGATCCAGAAACGAACAGATATATTTAGAAGTGTTGACGCGGTTTTATGGATGACTAACTTTAGCACAGCGGCATACGATCTTAACAATAACAACGGTTTTTTAATGCCCAACCCAAATACTTACAAAGTTGGCGGCAGTATTAATAAGCCGGAAGGCAAAATAGTATTAGCTGTTGGCAGATTTAACGATTACGTAAAGAGGATTGATCGAATACTGGAGTGCTTTAGTATAGTTTCAAGAAACCAACCAGACGCAAAGCTTATGCTGGTGGGTCAATGCAATAGAAGTGACACATTTAGACCAGATGACGCCACTACCATAGATGATTTACTAGAAAAATATAATGTCGATGAAAAAAAAGTGATATTTGTAGGCGAAGTCGAGGACATTGAGAATTATTATGCCAAGGCCAGTTTACTGTTGCTTACTTCTAACAGCGAAGGCTTCGGCATGGTGATTAATGAAGCGGCTTGTTTTGGTGTACCATCGGTCTGTAATTGGATACCAGGGCTGGAAGATTTAGTAGTTGATGGCAAGAACGGATTTTTAGTTGACCAAGGTGACATAAAAACATTAGCAGACAGAGTAATCAAGCTACTATCAGACGATAAACTTCGTGAAGAGCTAGGGGAAAATGCTAAAAAAATAGTCACCAAATTTGATGAAACTAAGATAGCCGATAAATGGAAGTATCTAATTAAAGTACTGTTAGGAAAAGATTCGAACGATGCAAAATATTCAAAGTTGAATATTCAGTTAGCTCATCAAATAAAGGACTATAAAAAGCTTAGTGAAGAACTTTTTGACGAGATAAATTACATGATAGCTGCTAATTTAGAGGAGAAAAATAACCAACCAGCATTTGCGGGTATGACAAAAAACAGACGACGGTATCATCAATTAAAAGTAGCATTAAAGACCAAGGGCGTTTTACAAACAAGCCGAATAATATTGAAAATGATTCATCGAAAGTTACGAGCCGAGCCCAAATAAAAATCTATTTAGTTCATTGGTGCGCCGTCAGGTATTAGCGATACTTCTGTGGCGCTTAGAGTCATAACACTGGACGAACTATAACCGTCCCTCGAAAACGTTGCGTAGTCTGGAAATGCTCGCTTTTGACCGTTGCTGACTAGGTATATTCCATTCCCATTGGCAGTTACTAACTTACCATCCCTGTAATGAACGTTATACGACAAGGCCGGACCATCTGGGATCAGGGAAACCTCAGAACTGCTGAGAAGATACGCATTACCATAGCTATAGTTATTGCTGAAAAATGTTAGCTGATCGGGGAAGGGACGCTTGGACCCATTACTGACTAAGTAGACTCCGCCACCCGGCGTGGTTACCAATTTACCATCC
>CAZOCM010000014.1:0-6093 GCA_964578305.1 uncultured Candidatus Saccharibacteria bacterium | reverse complement strand
GGTTTTCAATCTTTAATAGATTTAGGATTTGTTGATACTTTTAGAATATTTCACCAAGGGAATGGATTTTATACTTGGTGGAGCTATTTTGCAAATTCTAGGGCAAGAAATGTTGGATGGCGGATAGATTATATATTAGTATCTGCGGAATTAAAAAAATCTATTAAAGATGCCAATATACACCCTGAAATTATGGGCTCTGACCATTGCCCAGTTTCAGTTGTATTAGATATATAATCTACTAAATGAATGACTATTGGGTAAAACAAGATCCATCAAATCCATCTTTTAAAGACTTAATATGGAGTCGACCTGAAAATAAAAAACTTGCAGGTAAATTATTAATAGTTGGCGGAAATTCATATAATTTCTCATTGATTAGTACTGCTTATAGTGCCACATTAAAAGCTGGCATCGGCACGTGCCGTCTATATCTTCCAGAAAATCTTAGAAAATCCTTAGCTAATTTGGACTTAGATATTGAATTTGGACCATCTAACAAAAGTGGTGGATTTGCTAGAAGTGGATTATCGCTTTTACTTGATCTTACTAAGTGGTCAGATGGAGTACTCTTGGCCGGTGATATTGGTAAAAATTCTGAAACTGAAGTAATGCTTGAATCATTTGTAGATAAATATAGTGGCCAATTAGTTATTGCGAACGATGCGCTGAGTGTTTTTAAAGGAATAGATCAGATATTAAACCAGTCAAATACTATATTAGTTCTTGACTTTCCTCAACTGCAAAAAGTAGCATCTGCATCTAAATTCGCTAATCCGTTTACTTCAACTATGGGATTAATAAATTTTATTGAGACTTTTCATTTATTTTCAATTGAATTAAAATGTGCCATTGTTACTTACTTCGAAGAAAACTTGATTGTTAGCTATAAAGGTAAAGTAAGCAGCACCAAAATTAAACTTGGTAATAAATGGCAAACTGAAGTTTCAGCAAAAGCCGCAGTTTGGTATATTCAAAACCCAAAACATATATTTGAGGCATTAACATCATCAGTTTTAATATAACCAAGCACTTTAAATAAATCATTAATTATTGTATAATATAGAAAAGGTTAATCATGGAAAGAATAAGAAGTCCAGAAAGTTTTGGTAGCGAGTCTATAAATGACGGAGAAGACGGAGTCTTCCAAGAAGGTGTAAATACAGACCATCTTGAATATTCTGGTGTCGCAGAAAGTACTGTTGCTGAAAGTGTTGTTCTAGACCTAGTACCAACCACAAAAAGAGAACGTCCAAACGTAAATTTCCCTAAATTACTTTTCAATTTTAGTGAAGCTGGTATTGCTTACAGTAAAGAAATGGATGGTCAAGTGTTTACTTTAAAGGCCCCCGAAGTAAAACTACTATTTGGTATCGCCCAAGCGAACACTTTTAAGGTTACACCTGGTCAATATAAAAGGTTACAGTCTAGTGTTAAAGATCTTATTGGAAACGACCAGCAAGAAGTCCCAAAAAATGCCAAGGAGATTTATACTAAACAAATTATTCGAATAGTAAATAAGGGGTTACCTGAAATAAAACACTTAGACGAAGAAGCAGTTGATGAATTGATTGAAAAAGCAATTGAAGAAGGTTTAGTAATTAAATCAAGTAAAGGTTATCGATTAACTAAAAGTGCAATGGAAATTATCGAAAACGAACCGACTTCTCGCGCACGAGCTAGAGCTGTTAATGCTAAAACAAGATATAGATAAAATGGTGGGCGGGGAGGGACTTGAACCCTCACGAGCTTAACGCTCATCAGATTTTGAGTCTGACGTGTATACCAATTTCACCACCCGCCCAAAATATTGCAGCAAGCAATAGTTTACAAGAGGTAATTGTACTATACTTGGGTATATTCAAGCCATAAGTTTAATTAAGGTTATTTATGCTTAAAAAGCCAGATGATAAAGATTTGTTATCGGATGATGATCTATCATTTGATGAAAATGCTGCTGAACTAATCAGACAAAAAATTGATCGAGTTTTTTCTGAAGAACCAGATTTAAAAGATGAAATTAGAGAAGTTGAATCTAGTACGAATTTAAGTAAACATCAAAAATATATGAAGGAACTGACAAGTTCTGGACAAGACTTGGCAACCATACAAACTAAATGGCACGAATACTATATTTCACTACCTGAAAAAGAAAAACATGAAGTTTGGCAGGAATTTTATGATAGTAAATCTTATATAACACCGTATAAAGGACATGCGGAATCTAATGAGCAAGTGCTTGCAAAACATAAATCGAATGTTAAAACATTAAAAACACCAAGGAAGCTGCGACATAGAATAAGTAATAAAGTTTCTGCTGGAGGCAAACTCTCGGCAAAACATCACCTGCAATCTTTATTATTTGGACTGGGAATTGGTTTTTTAGTGGTATTTATTTTCCTTTTTGGATTTTTTAACGAAGTATTTATTGCACCTTTTATTCAACCAAGTCGTGCCAATGCTTCAACACCAATAATTATTAATACTAATGCTATAGCGCCGACACCTAATCCTGAAGTTATAATTCCGAAAATTAATGTCCAAATTCCAGTAAATTATACTGAATCTTCAACAAATGAATCAGTCATAGAAGGCGACTTACAAGACGGTGTCGTGCATTACCCAACAACTGTATTACCTGGACAAGTAGGAAATACTGCCTATTTTGGACATAGTAGTAATAATATATTTAACTCCGGCAAATATAAGTTTGCTTTTGTCTTACTTCATACTTTAGTCAACGGTGATACTTTTTATTTAGACTACAATAATAAGGTTTTTGTATATAAAGTAATCTCTAAAAGTATTGTCGATCCTTCTAATGTAGGTGTTTTACAGCCAATCCAAGGTCAAGTTGCTACTGCCACCTTAATAACTTGCGATCCACCAGGGACAAGTCTACATAGGTTAATAGTAGTAGGGCAGCAAATTAGTCCTGACCCAGCTTCAAATACCACCGCCTCATCATCTACAGCTTCCATCTCGTCGTCTTTACCTGGAGATGGACCAACTCTTTTGCATAGAGTACTTTCAGGTGTTATTGGTAAAATTATTGCTATATTTTTACTGCTAGGATTGATCTATTATGGCTTAAAGATCTGGTGGCGTCAGCAGGGGCGTTTGTTCTAAATTAAATTGACCAGTAGAGTTAGGCGTTAAATTAAACATATATTTATATGATGACGAAAAGTACGGTTGATAATTAGCGACAGAGGGTACTAAACTTTGGATATTATGATGGTCATAGTCGAAAATATTTATTTTACCTAAAGATACATATACAATCCGATCGCCATCCATCCAATTTACATTTGTTTGTGGATTATCAAGAGAAGCTAATACTGTGTTATATGTATAACCCAGATTATTTTCAAAATCGTAAACTGCCATATAGTTGGCATTTTCCGCCAATATAAACTGAGCATTATTTGAGAAGCTTATATAATTAACTTGATTTACGTGAAGAACCCAAAGTGGTATTAAAGCCTGATGAGGGAAACTTGCTAACTGCCCGACTGGGTCTGCAAATATGTATATTTTATTTGAATTGTTTGAGCCAACAGCGACATTTAATATGCCGCTATAAGAAGTTAGATCCAATAAATAGGCATTACTTAGTGGCAATGTTTTTATAGGATAATTAGTCCCACGGCTTATTAATTTAACTTCTACAAGTTTTTTATTAGACGGATCCGGCGTGGCATATAAAACAGAGCTGCTACCATAAGTTTTATATGCAAGAACATGTGATGCGATAATCTGATTCGATTGATTATTCAACTTATAAAGTCTCAGATTACCGGTTGTTTCATCCAAACTATAGTAACTATCAAATTTTTTGTTATTTAAGTTCACATCATTAGATGAAATATTTAAGGTTGTAGATAAATTCAAAGATTGACTAGGGTCAGCACGGTTAAGTAAAATAAATTCTTTATTCTCATCAAAAGTATGTTCAATCAAAATGTGCTGGTTATCATCCGCCCAACTAATTAGCTTAAAACTTGAACTGCTAATTGATTTGTTTAGTAGATTTGTCGGTAGAGTTAAATTTGAAATTGTTGGTTTGACTGGGTTTTTTAAATCATATAGATCGAAATCTAAAATACTGCCTGGTTTTTCAATTAATACCCACCTTCGGTCAGGACTCTGTGTAATAAATTGGGGTAAAGATGAATAGTTTGTTACTTTAGTAGGTATTAATTTATTTGGTATTAACAGCGGGTAATCAAAATGTGCTACGGTCCCACCGTTAACAACTACTGTCCTGGACCATGATCTATAGCCATCTCTTGATAACATTAGTTTATAAACTCCAGATGGCATAATTAACCTTGCATCAGTTTGCTGGGATCTTTTGATGTCATTGAAATAAATATTGGCCGGATTAGGATGAGATGATAAAAATACCAACCCATTTTGTATTACAGTATTATTTTTCCCTAAATTAAATCCATATGCTTGATATACAAGAATTAGCGAAGCAATAACTATCGCAATTGCTACAAGAAAATAACCTAGCCATAGCAGTATCTGCTGTCTGACTTCTTTTCCGTAATCTAAATAATCCATATTTTCTTTAAATAAAGTATGTCGATACTTGAATCATTTAACAAGTAGGTTTAAGATGTTGTTAAAGGCAAAATAAAAAAATGGCTCCAAATCAAATAAATATTAGTGTTAAAGAACACCCCATTAAAAGTAAAAGTAACCATATTGCTCACCATAAGGTAGTTAAATCTAACACCTTAATGAGAAAAGCAGTAAATAAACCAATGCATTCTTTAAGAAGAACTTTAAGGGTTGTCCCAGCAATAGATAGTGATTTCAAAACAGTATTAGTTAGCGGTGAGAAATTATCTAGTAATGCTAATAAAATCCGAGTGAAGATCAAAAAAAGCAGTAAAATTAAACATTTTGCTAATTTAAATGATATCCGTTTTTCCAACCCACTTTTTGATAAAACTTTTGTCAGTCCAATATCTATAAGCCCAAAAATACAAAAAACAAGCCAACGCAGTTCACCAGAATCTAAATCTCATCTGGATATATTATTAGAAAATGGACTTAAAAATGCTAAAAGTCATTTAGAAAAACCTCCGACCAGAAAAGTTAATCGTCATCATAAACTATGGCATCGAAACAAACATTTAACATTATCTAAAGGATAATTTTTGTTTTTAGACAAACTTATCTCATATAATTAATGTTATGACGGATGTAAGGACTAGATTCGCCCCAAGTCCCACTGGATTTATTCACGTAGGAGGTATTAGAACGGCACTATTTGCTTGGTTAGTAGCTAGGCACAGTAGTGGACAATTCATTCTTCGATTAGAAGATACGGATAAAAAAAGAGAAGTTGCTGGGGCCAAAGACCACATATTAAAAAGTTTAAAAACATTAGGGTTGAATTACGATGAAGGCCCTGATGTTGGCGGCGACTTGGGCCCGTATATTCAAAGCGAACGACTTGATATTTATAGAAAATGGGCCGATAAGTTAATTGAGCTTGGCCGGGCATACACTGATCCATACTCAGAAAAGGAGTTAAATTCGTTTAGACTTGAAGCACAGAAAAATAAGAAACCTTTCCTTTTTAGAAATCATAGACCAAATAAGTTAAATGAAATCCAAGATAATAAACCAATAAGGTTTCTAAGCCAACCAAAGGGTTACACTTGGGAAGATTCCGTTATGGGACATATGTCTTTTAGCGAATCGTCAATAGACGACTTCATACTAATAAAATCTGATGGGTATCCGACATATAATTTCGCCCATATTATAGACGATATTGAAATGAAGATAACCCATGTAATAAGAGGGCAAGAATATTTACCCAGTATCCCTAATTATTTAAATCTTTATGAAGCATTAGCTCAGTCTCCACCCATATTCGCTACTTTGCCGCATGTTTTAAGCGAGACTGGTCAGAAAAAATTAAGTAAAAGAGACGGCGCTAAAGATATATTAGACTACATTAATCAAGGCTACCTACCCGAAGCACTATTAAGTTTTATTGCCACTTTAGGTTGGAATGATGGAACAACTCAAGAAGTATTTACAACCAAGGAATTAATACAGAAATTC
>CAZOCM010000013.1:0-7311 GCA_964578305.1 uncultured Candidatus Saccharibacteria bacterium | reverse complement strand
CTAACATTGGTAAACTAGCGGACCCGGGGGCAGTACCCGGCAGCTCCACCATAAGAGACTTTTCAGTATTTGAAAGGTCTTTTTTGTTTGGTTTTAAGGTGTAAAGTGGACTTATATTGGGGGTGCCAACTTTTTTCTGTGCATTAAACGATATTCCACCTGGGAAAACCAATTGTTGGCACCGCACTCTGTCATCATGCCCCAAATCCCACCAGTCTTTTATTAAGTCATGAGTGTAATTCAGTCCAAAATCTACAAACTGTACTAAGTCTTTGTCTATCTCATTTAAATTCTGAATATCTGTTTCTAGTACAGATATGGAAGCTTTAGTATTATTAATTTCAGCCCTAATGTCTGACTTTAGCTCTTCGTCGGTGCTAGATAACTCAATTACAAGTCTAGACTTAGTCAACTGAAGTCGTTCTAGCTGTTTCTGTAAGGATTTAGCCTGTTGCAACTTATCTTGCTGTCTTTGCCTCCACACGGTCTCTAGTGCCTTCACAAATTCATCGCGTTGATTGCCGATGTAATTAATTTCACTTAAGCGTTTGGTTATTGATGAATGTACCTCATTACGGTGATATCCTTTGCCGCATCCCCGACAGTGATATTTGAAGTAATAGTTTGTTTTCTTTCTAGCGTAACCACTATTTTTCTTAGAACCAGTAAATTTAATTCCACCACCACAATCTTCACAGACCATAATCTTGTTCATTGGAAATTCTGGATTGTATTGTTTTTGTGGTCCGCGTGGTTTCAATGTACCTGTAAATATCCTGACTAGTTCTTCGTGCTCTTCTAATGTAAGCATCGCTTTATGCTGGCCGTGTTCATTTCTAGCCTTCACCTGCTTATCTTTAACTAAAATACCGGCATAATATGGGTCTATAGCAAAATGTCTGAACCTATCCATTCCCCAGGGGGCGTGCAATTCATTGAAACTGCTCTCATTAAGCCGTTTCATCGCTTCTAGCGGTGTATAGAGGCCGCTTATAACCTCTTTAAAAGCTCTTTTTAGATGTTCATGAGTTTTTGGATGGGGAATATGTATACCCGCCTCTAAGCCTTTTATATATCCTGGCTTTGGCGGAAATGTATATCGTCCTTGCATGATGGCTTTTACATGGCCGTTGACTGATTTTGTTTGGCGCTCTAAGTTGCTTCCTTCAGCCCTAAAGACACTGACAGCCTTCAGCAGTTTTGCCGTAAGGTCGTCAGTATTTAACTCGGGTTCAGAGGCATACCAAACTTTTACACCAAGCATTCTAAATTCAACCTCAAAGTGGAATAGTTCATCAACGCTTCTCATGAATCTATCAACTTCATCAACCAGTAAATACTTAACCCGTTTGTTAGCTTTGCAATAATCAAGCATTTCTTTAAGGTCTTTTCGCTTAATGTTTGTACCAGCCTTGCTTGAAACGTCTCCAGACCACCAGCCGTCTTGAGGTATTTCTGCGCATAATTCCACAGCTGCCTTAATAACATTTTCCTCTTGTCTGTTAAGGCTGTTACTCAATTTTTGCTCCGGAGTTGAAACTCTGCACAAAGCAATTGCTTGCTCATTCATAGCACCACCTTTACAAGTATAAAGGACAGCTCCTGGGACTCACCGCATGACGCGGCAACAGAAACTGCCCTTTCTACTAATAATCTAGTTACTTGGTTTGTCATGATTTGAGTCCATTTTCAGTATTGCACTTCCAATTTGCTTATGCAATTTTCTTTGTGACCTGTACTTGTTTTCGTAGCGAGAATACAAGAAGCTAGCAAGTTCTATCAGTTCTTCCTTAGATAATTTATTAACCATGTCATCCCCATGAGCTGGCATAAAAAAACCAATGCCAACAACAGATTTATGTTGTTATGCATTGGTTATAGATTCTTAGGTTATAGCCTTTAAGGCCGCCTTATCTGCCAATGGTCGTATGACTAACTTTTTGGCTGTATTCGAACCGCATGTACGGTTGCTCTCCTACAGTTACTTCGGTCTATTTTAGAGAATATATGAAGTTTGTGTGCTCTGCAAATTTAATTGGAATGATTTGTTACAACGCATTACCGATAAAAGTATGTGATTGTTGGTTGTTTACCTCTATTGATGATAAATACGGTTTACTGTCATAATGGGCGGCAAGTGGTAGATACCACTAGACCTAAACCTTTCATTGGCATGGTCGCAAATCCATTAAGTACGAAATGCTCGTCACAGAGCACTGTACTTAATGGTCATAGACCGAAAGGTTTATGGGTAGCGAGAGCTATCGCTGTGGCGAGCTTTTTAATTGCCTATAACCATTGAAGGAGGGCCAGATGGGAATATTTAAAAGGGGTGGTTTACCTGAAGAAGATATTGCTATCTTGGCCAGAATGCTCTGCAGACAAGCCGTTGTGAGTTCAGAAATGCATAGCCATTTGTTCGAAACTGTCAGGGCTATGGATAATGACGCTGCCGAAGCGGAAGAAGAATATCTAAGAGCATTTTTCTATTTGGAGTATTTGTATTATTATCTCTGCACAATTGTCGGTTATGCAAATAAATTTGGTGGCCAAGCCGCCGTTCAAAGATTTGTGATAAGACTAAGGCCGTATTTTGTTGAATACACATTGGATAAGTACTTTAGTAAGGCAGATAAGGCTAAAAGAGAGAGAATGACAAAAGAAATACTAGACGGTGCGGAAACACTTAATAATTACTATGTTGACAATCTAAATGCAGATTCGAAACCTTACGAGCAAGGTTCTCCGGACTTCTTGCTCTCTATGAGGTTACTTTCCCATCTTGATGATGCGCCAGAAGACATCCAAAAGGTCGTGTTCCAGGCTACCTTACCAATTGCCCATGAGGCAATCCTGGCTTTCTTCAAAAGCCTGGAAGAATTTAAAAAACAGTTAAAAAAAGCACTCAAATAATTCTTTATTGGCAGTGGCCATAAATACCGCCATTGTCTTTGGGGTATATCCACCCTACTGTTTTAACGGTGCTATAATTCAATTAGCTATGTATGGGCTGGCCTAGCCTTCCTCCATACAGGCTTATTAACAAGGTGGCAAACTCACTGAGCAGCAACTGGCTTTAATAACGACTTATCGTTATTGCGAGGGTTGCCCACGTCCCTGCTAACCTCATATATTTCTAAACCATCGTCTTCGAACGGGAACAATAGGTTACCCAACTTATCTGGTTCATCGTTTGATGGCTTAATCCAAGAAGCTTCGTCTTCTTTATGTAGTATCAATGGCATTCTATTATGAATTGCCTTCATTTCTTTGTTCGGTTCTGTGGTCATGATTGAGTATCCCTTAATCTCTTGACCAGCTTCATTTTTCCAGATACCCCATATGCCCGCAAAGGCATATAAATCCCTGTGTTTCGGATGAATGAAATACGGGATTCTACCTTTAGCGGGCGGTGTCCACTCATAAAATCCCGTAGCTGGTATCAGGCATCGTTGACGTGTAACAGTTCGTTTCCAGAATCGACCAAATGCATTTTCGCTTCGGGTGTTGATAATATCTTCTTCAGTCATTTGACCACCTTTAAAAAGATGGCGATGGATACCCCATTTCATAGGTTCAATACGCCGCTTACCATTTTCATCTTCCACGATTACTGGCATTACCTGTGAAGGCGAAACGTTGAAGTTTTCCCGTAAGTCTTTTGGCTTAGTTGCTAAGTTGAACCGCTTTGCAATATCATCAGCCGTTTTGTTAAGGGTATATCTACCACACATAACATTAATTGTACTAGGAGTTTCAAATGAAAGAGAAAATAAACGAAGAAGTTAGCGTTGTCATGTATTACAGCGCTAAGCACAAAACGTTTGTGCCAAGTTTGGTTCAATGGAAAAACAAAGACTACGAACTTGAGAAAGTTGGCTATCACCACAGCTACATGGATGGGCGGGAAAGACAGCACATTTTTGAGTTGTGCGATAAAAGCAGCACACTATGGTTCCGGCTCAGACTCAATACAAGTAACTTACATTTCATATTGGAGGCTACCCATGATGGTCTTGCCCATTAATGATGCCGAGCCACTTACTATGCATATCGACTTAAACAGCTGTTACGCCATTATCGAGCAACAGGCTAATCGCTTAATCAGAAATAAACCAGTTGGGGTTGCGGCTTATGATACTCCGAAAGGCTTCATTATAGCGTCTTCCTATGAAGCCAAGCGTGAAGGAATTAAGCTCATGCGGGTTCAAGAAGCTAGAGAGATTGATGAGGACATAATAGTAATGATGCCTGACCCTGAGAAATACTTCGATGCACACAAACGTTTTAAGAAGGTTTTACAGCGCTTTACCAGTGAAGTTACCCCGAAGTCCATAGATGAGTTTGTGGTTGATTTTGCAGGCTCTCCAGCGGTTAGAGAGGGTCGTCGGCTAACAGATGTGGGTTTGGAGATTAAGCAGGCAATACGAGAGTCTTTGGGTGAGTATGTAACGGTCAATATAGGTATTGCTACCAATCGCTTTTTAGCAAAGGTTGCCGCTGGCCTAGATAAGCCCGATGGTATGAACGTAATTCACGGGGAAGAAATTCATAATATCTACGGTCAACTCGACCTAATGGATTTGCCGGGAATTAATTACCGTTATCAAGAACGACTGAACCTAGATGGAGGTATATTTACCCCGCTTGATTTTCTTGCTGCTAAATCTGATTTACTCTACAGGCAAGTCTTTAGAAGTATCGTAGGGTCACAATGGTACATGAGGCTTAGAGGGCACGAGGTCGACGCCAGGAATTTCGCCATTAAAAGCTTTGGTAACGACTATGCGGTGGGAGCAAAAACCTTTGACCGTAACGAAGTGGCTAAGATGCTTATGAAGCTATGTGAAAAGACAGGTAGGAGGTTGCGGAAACACAGTCTTCAGGGTACTGGCGTAGCACTTTGGCTTAGTTTTACCAACCATACTTGGTGGGGCAAAAGCCGACGTTCAAAAAATACAATCTATACCACTCAGGAAATTTACTTTCACATTATGGAGTTGTTTAACCTGGTTAGATTCCCGGATAAGGTTGCACATGTTCATCTAGCTGTTATTGGCGCAATACCCGCAACTCCGGTTCAAACCAGCTTATTCGACAATACAAGGCTTGATAATAGGAAACTGTCCAAAGCCATAGATATACTGAATGACCGCTACGGAGAATTTACTGTAATCCCTGCAATGCTAGCGGGCATGGAGAATATAATAATAAAGCGTGTACCATTTGGAAGTGTCAGGGATATCTAGCTAAATCAACTTAAATATTGAACCTAGTTCAGCCTTAAATAAGCTCTCCAGATTTATATTGTTTTCTAACTTAACGTTAAACGTTACTTGGTAATTCTTTTTATCAGTGTGCGCACCGTCCACACCTTCGATAATGTCAATTCCAGCAGAAGTCAAACCAATATTATAAATCTCAAAGTCAATACTAGTAGAACCGCTAGAATCATACTTAATCAAACCTTTACCCCTTAAATATTCGAATGCGTTTAACAAGTCTGTGTCTGAACCGCGAGAGAGTGCAATTAATATGTTTTCAAAGTCTTCATCTTCTACGGCAAGTTCTAATTCTTCCGTTTGCACAAAAGCCGTAATTTCTCCAGCTAATCGTGTAAATGAAATAATTTCATCAGTGACATAGCCGTATTTCCGCTGTCTTAAGTATAGAGAAAGAATTAATTGCTCTGATATTTTCTGAATGCTCTTCATATTTACCGTAATTATACATCTCGTTTTTGCGCCTTCTAAGTAGTAGAGTTTTGATATACTCCTAATATGAGTAGTTTTAATGGATTTGGAACAACTTTATATGGCAAGACGAATATTGAAAAAGACGGTTCGTATGTTGCTACAAATTGGATTATTATTGCCTTCATTCCAATTATTCCAGTGTCCACGTATCAAGTAAAAGATGGTTCCAGCGACTTTCAGCATTATGGTATTGGATGGTCTCAAAAAGACAAGTTTTTAGTTAAGAAAATACCGCTTAATCTCGCCCAAATATTTAGGACCTACTTGTTAATGATTAGTTTTGTAGTAATAATTGTAGCACTTGTTAAAATATTCTGATTCGACTTGAGGCTTTAAGGAAAAATTCGACTAATTTGACTTGAGTCTAGAGTAAAGACTAAAATATACTAGGTGGTTGCGTGAGTTGGCCCATGTTGGCCCTCGAACTCATAGCTACCATCATTTATTATTGACTTACAACATTTAAAATGTTATTATAAACTTAAGCGCGTGAGTTGGCCCATGTTGGCCCTCGAACTCATAGCGCTTTTTCATTTCTCGATTACTTTTACCTGCACACCCTTTTTAATTCGTCGAACAAATGATGTAGAGAGCGAAGAAGCACCAATTTTAGATTGAAAGTGCTTAACTAGGTCAAGTTTGGCATTAGTAGGTCCTGACTGGATAATACCTTCGCGTAATTTAAAAGCATAAGCAACTGTTCCTAGTAACACATCTGCAACCTGAATTTCAGATATGGCATGAGACTCTAATCTGAAAACACCAAACAAAGCATTCCGCCTCAATCCTTTTCTTACACCCTCTTTAATTTCCTTCTCAAAACTATCATCTATAGCAGTAGACACGTCATCGGCCAGAATAGTAAGGTATTCGCTCCTTTGCATTTCCTCCGTCATAATAACTGTTTCAGAAATTAGTTCACCGGCGAATGTGTTATATACCTTGGCGTAATTTTTTTTAGAACGGTCAATACTGTTTTTGTCATATACAATCGCACAAAACCGCGCCTGCACTGTATCAAAAAAAATGTCTATCAATCCTTTATAAAGAGCTAAATTGTTTCTCCTGACGTTTGTGAACTTGAACTCCTTATTATAATGTTGTCGCTGTCTATACTTAATAAGTTCATCGTGAAGAGGTTTAGTTCGTGGAACGACCAACAATCCGAGTGCAAAGAATCTATCTGTAGGAGGGGATTGTAAAAGACCAGTTTCGTCAAGAAAGCCAAAGAAGTGCCTTCTTGGTTTTGGTCCTGGTGTATCCGCCTGTTCGTCTTTAACCATTCAATAATTGTATCACAATAGTTACAATAATTGTAAGTATAAGCTGTTATAATACTTTGCAGAGGCCAGTCGTGGTTGCGATTTCCTAAGTTTCCGTAATTGTATGTGCTATACCCTCAAGGCATATATCCAGACTTGCTCCTATGCCACGGAACCGACAGTAGCTCCCTCCATCTCCCTAGTTCCTCATTGATTTGGTGCCAATTTTTTTGTACATGCTCCACCAAATGAGCATTATCTAAGTCAGATAGTGCTTTTTTGTTCGTTCCTAA
>CAZOCM010000012.1:1309-8508 GCA_964578305.1 uncultured Candidatus Saccharibacteria bacterium | reverse complement strand
TTAAGAGGTATTTAGTGAGTAAAGTTGCTCAATATTTGCAGGAGCACTTAAGTGGTGAAGTAATAGATAGTTCAGACGCAAGGCATTATTTTTCAACTGACGGTAGTATTTTTCAAATATCACCATCATTAATTGTTTATCCAAGAAACGAAAACGATATAAGAAAAATCGCCCGCTTTAGTTGGCAATTAGCTGAAAGGGGCAGAACTATACCTCTAACAGCCAGAGGATCAGGTTCGGACCAAAGTGGTGCTGCTATTGGCAGGGGTATGATTATAGTCTTCCCTGCCCACATGAATAATATATTAGAGCTTAATTCTAAAAGCGGAGAAGTAATTGTTGAACCTGGTTTAATACTTGGTAAACTACAACAAACTCTCCTAACTCATAACAAATATATCCCAACTTTACCTGAATCTTTAGAATATGAATCTGTAGGTGGAGTAATTGCAAACAATGCTTCAGGTGACCAATCTTTTAAATTTGGCGACATTTCCAACTACATTAAAAGTCTTAGAGTAGTTCTAGCCAATGGAGAAATTATTGAAACAAAAAGACTATCTAAGCGAGAACTCAATAAAAAACTTGGTTTATCTACGTTTGAAGGTGAAATATACCGCTACATCGACACATTAATTGAAGAACAACATGAAATTTTAAAGAAACTAGAGCGAGGAACTACCAAAAACAATTCTGGATATAACCTTTTGGACATTAAGCAAAAGGACGGGTCATTTGATCTAACACCTTTAATAGCAGGTAGCCAGGGGACCTTAGGTATTATTACAGAAGCGATTTTATCTTGCGAAGATTATGAACCTAAAACTAGTTTTATAGTTTCTTCTTTTGATAGCATAGAAAAACTTCAAAATGCCATTTTAGATCTTAGAGATTTACCGGAAAAGCCTATTTCTATTGAGCTTATCGATCAAATGGCACTAAAACTACTAAGTCAACAAAATCCCAACCATTTAAAAGATGTCTTGCCATCACCTTACCCACATTTTGTGCTCTTAATTCAAAATGAAGTAAAAGCTAAAAAAAATATTAAGAAAATTACAAAAATATTAGATGAATTCTCTCACAGCAGCGAATATTATACCGAGATTGACGACCTACCAAGGTATCAGAAACTAAGAGAAGCAATAAATATTTTAAATGTTCATAATGATGGCTTAATTCACTCAATTCCACTATTTGACGGAGCTGTACCACCAAATAGATTAAGAGAATATATTGAAGGAATACATAAAATAATAACTATTAATAATGTAAGATCAGGCATCTGGGGCCATATTGGTGATGCTAATTTATTTTTCCAACCTAGATTAAACATCGGACAAGTTGGTGATAGACAAAAAGCTTTTCGCTTAATTGATGAACATTCTAAACTAGTCATATCGCTTGGTGGGACAATAAGCGCAGCCAAAGGTGACGGTCGACTAAAAGCTCCTTATCTAGATAAAATGTATGGTAATGATGTCTATGGACTACTATCTAAACTTAAGAGAATTTTTGATCCATATAACATCTTAAACCCAGGTGTAAAGTTCGGCACAAACTTAGATGATCTTAAAGCAATAGTAAGATCTGAATATACACTAAATTATTTATATACACACTTGCCAAAGTCTTAAAATAAGTGGTGCGCGAGAGAGGACTTGAACCTCCAAGCCTTACGGCATAGGCCCCTCAAGCCTACGTGTTTACCAATTTCACCACTCGCGCCTATTCAGTGCATAATTATATCAGTTAGATTAATAGCTTCGTAGAAATATTAATAATATAATCATTACTCATTTCTTGTATTAAACTAATAAAGTAGATATCATAAGTGGCAGTTTTTACTTTTCTTACGAAGTTGAACAAGGGCGATTAGCTCAGTTGGCTAGAGCATCTGCTTTACACGCAGAGGGTCGGGGGTTCGAGTCCCTCATCGCCCACCAATAATATGTTTTTCAAGGATGAAGTATTTTCCAAATTAAACTAGGCTTCGTTGGCTTAGAAGCTAAATACAAATTCACACTTTTAGAATCAACAATATTACTTCCCTTTAAACTTATATTACCGACTACCTTATTTTGATTATCTTTGACGCTTAAGTCTCTAATACTTTCAAATGGCAAAATATTGCCGCCTTGCCAAACTATTGGATCAAGACTACTCCTAGTTTTAATTTCTACTTTCTTCTTATCCCACGGCAATGTGTAGTACCCAGCAACTGTATTTTTAGTAACAATATTAATTGAAGTAACATTGGCCTGACCAGATTTTATGAGAGGTAAACTAAAATTCATCGACTGAACTAGAGTTTTTGATCCTAGATTTGCTGTCACAATAATAACCGGTTTATTTGAAATCATTATTTCTGAAGCACTGACAAAAACACCACCTGCTTGATCAGTATTGCCTGTTTTAACGCCAATAATATTGTTTTCACCAAGCAAATAATTAACATTTTTTATTGATGACGTGAGGGGAAAACCGGTTGCATTTTTCTGACCAACAATACTAGCTAGAACTGGACTATTCATAACAATCTCACCAATTTTTACCAAATCACCGGCAGTTGATTTTGTTGAGGGAGAAAATCCGCTCGCGTCATCCCCGACAACAGTATTAATAATTCCCTGTGATTTTAAATATTGATTAGCAGCTAATGAGTAAGCGTTTAGTGAACCATAAGCCCATAAAGCTAAACTATCAGCCATATTATTAGCAGAAGGCAATAGCATTGCTTGTATCATCTGATATTCGGATATATTTTCACCAACTGCAACCGGTACAACTGAACCTTGCTTTGCTAGGTATGTGTTATAAATATCTACATCATTTTGAGTTAAGGTTATATTAGGACCAGTTTGATTTAAACCTAGTGGTTTTTTATCTAGTACAACTAAAGCCGTTATCATCTTAGCGGTAGAAGCTGTCGGCTCCATGTCCTGCGCCTTATTAGTCAGTAGTATATTAGTTCCAAGAACACCTATAGCCGATTGACCAGTTTCAGGCCAAGTAATATTTGAAGTTGTACTTATTTTTTTTAAAAGTGTGTTGTTTATCGTAGGTTTAATGTTAGGTAAACTTCTATGAATTGACCAATAAACATATCCTGACATAAGTGACACTAGGATAATTATTAAGGCGAAGATTCTCCTAGACATAAGCTTAATTATTATCATACAGGACGAAAGTGATTTAAGTGATGTATAATATTTATATCGGTTACAAGGAGATTAAATGACAACCATAATTATTGTCGTAGCAGTAGTTGTATTACTTGGCATCATTATTGCTGGATTATTTAATAGTTTAGTTAGATTAAATCAACAATCCGATGAGGCATGGAGCGATATAGAAGTCCAGTTAAAAAGAAGATATGATCTTATTCCAAATCTTGTTAACACGGTAAAAGGTTACGCCTCTCATGAAAAGACAGTATTTGAAGATGTGACTGAAGCCAGGACAAACGCTTTAAGTGCTAAAACAGTCCCTGAACAGGCAAAAGCTGAAAACCAGTTCCAGCAAACCATGAAAAGTCTTTTTGCGGTGGCTGAAAATTATCCTGACCTTAAAGCTTCTCAAAACTTTCAAGATTTACAAACTGAATTAACAGATACAGAAGATAAAATTCAGGCTTCAAGAAGATTCTATAATGGAGTTGTTCGAGATTTTAATACCAAAAGAAAGACATTTCCTACTAGAATATTTGCTTCAATGCTTGGATTTAATAAAGACAAAGAATTCTTTGAAGTAGATGAATCTCAAGTTGCGGCAATCCAAAAGCCAGTCGACGTTAAGTTTTAGCTATTAATTAAATTCAAAGCTTATGTACTCAGATATTGCAGCTAATAAGCGAAAAACTGTACTAATCATGTTTCTTTTTGTGGCATTTTTAAGCTTAATTATTTGGATATTTGGCAAATACTTTGGTGGTGGTCCATATGTCTTTTACGGAGGACTTATTGGTTCAATCTTCTATGTTATCGTCACCTATTATGCAGGCTCTGCAATGGCACTAGCCGTTAACTCAGCCAAAAAAATTCAAAAATCTGACAACCCAAGACTTTGGCGAATTGTTGAGAACATCGCTATTACCGATGGTCTACCAATGCCAAAAGTTTACATTATGGCAGATCCAGCACCCAATGCGTTTGCCACTGGTCGAAGTCCTAAAGACTCATCTGTATGTGTAACTGAGGGACTACTTAAAATTATGGACGATAAAGAACTAGAAGGTGTCATAGCACACGAAATGGGACATGTTAAAAATTACGACATAAGAGTTTCAATGGTAGCATTTGCCCTAACCGCAATTATTTCACTTCTAGCAGATATGTTTCTAAGGATAACTTTTTTTAGCGGGGACAGGGAAGAAGATAATCAGATATTTTTTATCCTAGGTATTATTGCTGCCATACTTGCCCCGATAGTTGCAACATTAATCCAACTGGCAGTTTCCAGACAAAGAGAATATTTAGCGGACGCCACTGGTGCTCTGACAACCCGTTATCCAGAAGGATTAGCCAGTGCCTTAATGAAGATTAAAAAAACCGGCAGTATTGCTAAGATTCAAAACACTTCAACTGCTCATTTATTCTTCGTAAATCCGCTTAAAGCCCACTCTCTGGCCAGCTTATTTAGTACACACCCACCAATTGATGACCGAATTAAAAGACTCCAAACAATGACCTCCCACGCCTAAGAAAATCTATATGGCTAAAAAAACTACTTCTAAAAAATCCAAAAAAACTAAAAATAAACCAACTAATAAAAAGATAATCGAATCCTCTGATATTACTAAAGATCAAGAAGTTCTTCTAAAACCAATTCCTTCAGTTTTGGAATTATCTAAAAATACACTAAATGTAATTTGGCTCAACAAACAATTATTTATTTACCTTACACTTGTTTATAGCTTTCTAAGTCTTTTTCTTGTTCAAGGAGTTATTAGCCAAGGCAGTGTCGACTCAGTTAAAACTCAGCTAAGTAAAGTATTTTCTGGCCATCTAAGCGGTTTAGGTACAACTTTTAGCTCCTTTGCGATACTTCTTGGGTCATCACCGTCTAACAGTCAATCACCTAGTGGCTACCAGTTAATTTTAGGTTTAATAACATCACTGGCTGTAATTTGGTCACTCAGGCACTTATACTCTAGAACCGATTTTGATTTTAAAGATGCATTTTATAAATCAATGACTCCATTTATACCTTTTGTACTTATACTTGTCGTAATTAGTTTACAGCTAATCCCGCTTCTAATAGGAGCAACACTTTATAGCGCAGTAATAACTGGAGGAGTAGCCGTTGGTTGGCTTGAAAAAGCTATTTTTATATTAATATTTCTTGCACTGGCACTTGCTTCTCTATATTTAATAACCTCCTCTTCAATGGCTCTGTATATTGTAACTTTAGAAAACATGACACCAATAAAAGCATTAAGATCAGCTAAACAATTAGTTAAAGGCAGAAGGTGGGTAGTTCTTAGAAAAATTCTTTATTTACCGATCGCTATAGTCATAGCCGGCTCGATAGTTATGCTGCCTTTTATTTTGCTTTTAACCTTCATTTCTCCCTGGATATATTTCTTATTAACATCGTTCTCGCTAATAGTTATTCATTCATATTTATATAACCTTTATAGAGAGTTATTAAATGAAACCTAAATTATCAAAAGCCCAAGCTAAGGACAGACTAATTAAACTGCGTAAGCTAATAGATGATTACCGCTATCACTACCATGTTTTAAATGATTCAATAATGAGTGAAGCAGCCGCAGACAGCTTAAAACATGAACTAACTCAAATAGAAACTGAGTTCCCTGAACTAATAACGCCAGACTCACCTTCTCAACGAGTAGCTGGACAACCAGCAAAAGGCTTTAAAACTGTGGAACACTCAACCAGGATGCTAAGTCTTAATGATGTATTTGATGAAGATGAACTTATGGCTTGGCAGCAAAGAATAACTAAGTTATTGCCAACTCATTTAAACCTGGAATATTTCGTAGATTTAAAAATGGATGGTTTTGCTTGCGCACTTGTTTATGAAGATGGATTTTTAACAAAAGGTATTACCAGGGGAGATGGGTTAGTAGGTGAAGATGTCACAAGTAACGTTAGAACCATTGAATCTATCCCACTAAGCCTTAAACATTTTCCAAAATATTCAAACTTCCTAAAAGGCAGAACTGAAATTAGAGGTGAAATTGTCATGTTTAAAAAAGACTTCGCTAAATTAAACGAAAGTCGAAAGAAAGTCGGACTGCCTTTATTTGCCAATCCTAGAAACACAGCCGCCGGAACTATACGTCAACTTGATCCAAAGCTTGTTCAAAGTAGACCACTTAACTTTAGAGCCTATGATCTTTTAAGAGATAATGCACAAGAAGTACCAACCTACAAAGAAGCGTATGACATACTTTCCAAAATTGGCTTTGCACTAAACAATCAAGCAATAGTATTTAGGGACTTAAAACAAGTTTTAAATTATGCTAATGAATGGCAAGAAAAAAGACTAAAACTAGATTTTGGTACAGATGGACTAGTTATTAAGTTAAATGATAGAAAGCTATACAGCCGTCTGGGAGTGGTCGGTAAAGCACCTAGAGGAGCAGTGGCATATAAATATACTGCTGAGCAAGCGACAACTAAAGTTAAAGATATATTTGTCAGTATCGGTCGAACCGGGGCCGCAACACCAGTTGCCATATTAGAACCAGTTCAAATTGCTGGCAGCACCGTTCAAATGGCAACGCTGCACAATGAGGGAGAAATTAAACGAAAAGATATTCGAATAGGCGATACGGTAATAGTCCATAAAGCCGGCGATATAATTCCTGAAGTAATTGAACCATTAGTAAAACTAAGAAGTGGTTCTGAAAAAATATTTAAAATGCCAAAGAAATGTCCAGACTGTAGTACTACATTAATTAAGCAAAAAAAAGATGAAGCCGTTTGGCGCTGTCCTAACTCTGCTTGCCCTTCTCGCTCATATAAAAGAATTGTCCACTTCGCTTCTAAAGAAGCACTAGACATAGAAGGTTTAGGTGAGAAAAATGTTATCGCGCTAATCGACAGTAAATTAGTACAAGATCCAGCAGATTTATATAAATTAAAACAATCAGAAGTTACAAAGCTTGAAAGATTTGCAGATTTATCAAGCAGTAATTTAATAAATGCAATTCAAGCTAAGAATTCTCC
>CAZOCM010000012.1:0-1209 GCA_964578305.1 uncultured Candidatus Saccharibacteria bacterium | reverse complement strand
GCCCAAAGAGTTAGAAATTTGGGTGGTACTTTTCAAAGCTCTGTAGGCCAAGAAACTAATTATTTAGTTGTTGGTAGTAATGTTGGTGCTTCTAAACTTACAAAAGCTAAGAAAATCGGAACTAAACAAATTGATGAAGCCGAATTTCTTAAACTTCTATGATATACTTCAACCAAATTTAGAATCTTATGTCAAAGGTTAAATCTACTCGGTTAAACTGTTTTTCTCCACCTGTAATGATAGCTACCTTAATGACTGAAACAGGTCTAGCTATATATACTCTTTGGCGATATAAACTTGATGAATATATTAAGATAGCCTTAGCAACGCTCGTTTGTTTAGCATCATTTCAGCTTGCTGAATATCATGTCTGTACAGGGTTTGGCTCAACAGCTGAAGTTTGGTCAAGATTTGGCTTTATTATGATCACTGCCCTGCCCCCTTTAGCTCTACATATGATGTATAAACTAACTGGTTATCCAGGCAACAAAGTAGTATATGGTGCCTACTTTTCGATGGCCGCTTTTGTGCTTTTCTTTTTAACTTATCACAGCGCATTTATTGGTCATCAATGTACCGGAAATTATGTAATCTTTCAGCTTGGTCAGAAAGTTGGTGGTACTTACGGCCTATATTATTATGGCTGGCTTGGAACTGGGATCTACCTAGGACTAAAGCGGTTAAACGAACTAAAAAGCGATTCTAAAGAATTATTAAATAAGATCCAAGCAATAAAAGGATTAGTCGCCAGCTATTTTGTTTTTCTACTTCCAACCGCGCTTGTTAACAGCATTAAACCACAAAGCAGGCAAGCTATACCGAGTGTTATGTGTGGTTTTGCAGTAATTTACGCTTTAATTTTAGTCTTTTATATTATCCCCCGTGTAACAGAAGTAAGTATTTTTACCAAAGATCAATTAAAAAAAGCATAAGTACATTCTTGACAAAAACCATATATATAGTTTATGGTTTAATTTAGTTCGTGCGCTAATCTAGCGGTACTAAAATAAAAATAAATATATACAATTACCGCTAGGGTGGGCGCGCATGAAAATAAAAATATTAAAGTCAAGTTAAACAACATTTAAATATAATGCCCCATTTGGTATTATTTATTCTTAACTTAATCTAATGGGGCATTGGCGCAGTTGGTAGCGCGTCTCAATGGCATTGAGAAGGTCATCGGTTCAAATCCGATATGCTCCACCA
>CAZOCM010000011.1:0-13397 GCA_964578305.1 uncultured Candidatus Saccharibacteria bacterium | reverse complement strand
GTTTTGCCCCGGTAGCTCAGCTGGATAGAGCAGAGGACTTCTAAGCCTAAGGTCGGGGGTTCGAATCCCTCCCGGGGTACCATAATGGTTATGCTATTAATACTATGTTAATATTTAGTGTATGTTTTCTAAAATAAAATATTGCGGAGATTATAATGAAAAGTAACAAATCAAAAATACCATCAATAAAGAAATTCTCAAATAAGATTGCACTACTTAGTTTCGTATTAATTTTTACTGGTGTAGGTGCCTTTTATCTGCTTAGAGGCCATGCATTATCTTACATTAACTGTGGTTACCAATTTCAAGTATTAAGGACTACGCCGGTATATAATTCAAGCTGGGGTTTTTATAAGTACAAGTATGCAGGCGAGTTAGTCACTGGACCAAACAACTCTGGTTCATATTGGCAAGATGTTTGTCTTAAAAGCGGCTATGGCTGCTCTGGCTCTTACGGACATATAAAACGAAGCGACCTTCATTTAGTAAATGTTGCCCTGGGTACTTGCGCATAGTGTAAACCATTTACTTATTAGAGCTATTTAATTTTTCAGAAGTATTATTTATGTAATTTACGTCCATGGATAATTATTAAGACAATTTCTATAAAATTACGTAAAGAAATAAACAAATTTATTTAGAATTGATAAAAAATATGTTAATGTAACCAAAAGCACTAAAAATAAAAAATGTTTAATAAACTTCTTGAAAATCTAAAATTTACTCACGATCAAATTACGGCATTAAATAGATTCAGAATAAAAGAGCGAAAAGACAGAATGTTAAGAGGTGTGGGATTTACTTTCTTAAGCTTGGCATTGATAGTACAGATTTTTGCTTTCGTCCACCCATCAAAATCTCAAGCATCTGCCAGCTTAAATGATGTACTTTATGGTGGCGTCACATCCGCTTGGCAAATATTTGATGATTGCGGCAGTGGTCGTAACGGAGCAGTTGCCATTTATGCATTTTACGGGGTTAATTGCTCAGATATATTTCATGCTGCAAAAGCTAATGATGTAGTTAATTTAGTATCTACTAGTTACAGTGGTCAACTTTGGTCTGTTGGTCATTTACCATATAACTTAAAAGGCGAAACTCCCGTAAGTGTATTCGGAAAAGTTAATGGTAAAGATGCTAGCTGGACTATGTATTGGCGTCCACTACACAGTTGGGACACTGGTCCAAGTTCAACATATAAAGCCCTAAGAGTTACCAGCCAAAATAATAAAACGTTCTTCATTTTATTTAGCTGCGGTAATTTAGTATCAATCGGTTTTCCATCTCATTATGTTCCACCCACACCACCACCGCCACCACCGCCAACTCCAACACCTACGCCTACACCTACGCCTACTCCGACCCCAACACCAACTCCGATACCACCACCTCCACCGCCATGTCCATTTAACCCTCAAATTTTATTAAGCAGCTCAGAGTGTAAACCATGTAACTCTTCAATTGCCACTTATGATGTAATTAACTGTCTAATTTATTCTAAAAACGCTTCTAATTCAACGCAAAAAATAAGTGATGCTAACAACACCACTGCGAATCCGGGTGATGAAATCGAGTACACTTTGAATGTTTCAAATCCCACGAATGTGGCAGCTGGCGGAGTATTAGTTCAAGAGAATATTAGCGATATTCTAGATTACGCAAATATAGCTAACCTTAATGGAGGAATATTAAGTCCTGATAACACTTTATCTTGGCCAAAAGTTGAAATTCAAGCTCACTCGGTTTTACATAAGAAGTTTGATGTCATAGTGAAAAACCCTATTCCTGTTACAGCTCCACTACCTGATGACCCGCAAAGTTTTAACTTTGTAATGACAAACGTTTATGGCAACACAATCAACATTAATTTGCCCAAACCAGTTGCAATTACTGCAGCACAAACAGCCACAAGTCTGCCAAATACAGGGCCAGGACTAGGTGTAATTATGATGGTGTTATTATCTTTTACTTCGGGATATTTTTACTTCAGAAGCCGACTTCTAGTCCAAGAATCAGGTAGTGCAATAGAATATGTAAACTGGAATATTAATCACCATGAGTGAAAAACTACATTTAAATAATAACGAAAAGCTTTCAAGAGATGAGAAATTTGAAAGTCACGGTGCTCATCAAGAACGTCATGAAGGCCGTAAAGAAGACCGAGAAAAACAATCAAAATTATTAGAAAAAGCAAGAGAATCTGTTCACGAAATAAAAACTGAAAATGTTACAGAACTAGAAAATGCTATTAAGGGCAGTACAGAAAATATTGAGCACTCATACGTAGAACCATCTGAAATTAAAAAAGTATCTCTAGTCAATAATCTATCAGTTATAAGACGAAACTTAAGTGAACCCCAGCGAGCTATGTCAAAAATTATTCACAGGCCACTTATTAACTATTTAAGTGAAGTTTCAGCGAAATATTTAATTAAACCTCTAGCAATGCTGCTAGGTGGAATCTTTACTTTAATCGGTAGTTTGTATTACCTATATGCAACTCAAAGAACAGGATATAAATATAATATATTTGTTGCCATCCTGCTCTTTCTAGGAGGATTTCTAATCGGACTTATATTTGAATATTTATACGCTTCGAAAAATCATACTCGAAGTAAATAAAAATACAATTAAATACATTTTAAAAACAACTTGACAAAATATGCAAAAATTAATATAATATATTTAATGAGTGAGCAAAATTCTTTCCGAGATAAATTTAATTTCGCAATGGAAAGCCTTAGAATGGGTGGCAGATTTGGATTACGAGAGTCAGTAAAATTAGAGTATTTAGTTCCCCAAGATTCAAAAGATCCAGCTAGTGAGAATGATACTTCGGATGTACTACTAGTAGGCAAAGATAGTACAGAGACTAGTATTAATTAATTACATTTGATTGATTGATATAATCTAACTATTAAATAAATTCCAAAAACAAAACTAGTTATGAAGAAACTTACTGGGTAGGACAGGTAATAGGAGATAAATAAGCCAAACCAAGTAGCTATTAACGCTATCATAATAGACAAGGCTATACCATCAGCTGGTTTAGTAGTAACTCTTTCTGCTATAGCTGCTGGTGTCACCATAAGAGCGAAAATTAATAAAACTCCTACTACTTGAACAGAAATAGAAGTTGCAAGGGCTATTAGAAGCATGAATGTAACACCAATGCCTAAAATAGATATGCCTTTTGCTTCTGCTACATTTTCATCAAGCGTTGTAAATAACAGTCTTCTGTAAATCAAACTAACAATTATGAGAGTTAAAATTCCTGCTACAAGCGTTACTAATACATTACTTAAACTTACTCCTAATATTTGACCAAAAAGAAGTGAATATGCTTCAGTGGCATAACCTTTATATAGACTAATAAATAAGACGCCAAGACCAAGCATAAATGCTAAAACAATTCCTATTTGAACATCTTGTCGACTAGCTCTTTTACCAAGTAGCGCCATGGTAACTCCGCCGCCTGAAGTAAATAACATAAGTCCATAAAGTGGATTTATGCCAATTAATACAGCACCTGCTGCTCCAGCAAAACCAACATGTGATAAGGCATGAGCCGCAAAAGATAGTCTTCGTAGTACTACAAAATATCCAACTACACCAGCAACAATAGCTACAATAGTGCCAGCTAAAAACGCATGCTGCATAAAACTATAACTAAGCATTGTATGTAAATCTTTAAATATATTTAAGCTAAAGTCAGTCGAGATATATTTAAACATGATGTGCCGGCACCTCCGTACCAAGAACTGCTAATCGACCATGTTTATCTTTTAAAACGTCTATATGGGCACCATATAACTGACTTAAAGTTTTAGAGTTAATTATTTCTTTTGTCGTACCTTTAACAATTTTTCCATTAACTATATAGATTAGATTATCCGTATAAGGTAGTAGTGGATTAATATCATGCGCAATTAACAAAACTGTAATTTCATGAGATTTAACAATATCTGCAATTAATCTTATTAATTCTGCTTCACGTCTTATATCTAAGTTTGTTAGTGGTTCATCTAGAAGAAGTAAGTCTGGCTTATTAATTAAAGCTTGCGCTAAAAATATACGCTGTAATTCCCCACCAGATAATTGACCAATAGGTCTATGTGCAAGTTCTTTACTATTAGTTTCTTCTAAAATTTTATATATTTCATTTCTCTCCACTTTTGTTTTATTAGGCAAAGAAAAACCCCATTTAGTACCAATTAGACCCATTCTAATAAATTCATAAACTTCAATGTTGTTTTGTTCGTCTATTATTCTTCTCTGAGGAACATAACCTATTTTTAAATTACCTCGCTTCGGTAGATTATTAAAAAGTTTTAAGCTTCCTCTTAAGGGTGAATTTAATCCGAGAAGCAATTTTATTAAAGTAGACTTACCAGCTCCATTTGGACCTAAAACACCAACAAATTCACCTTTTTTTATGCAAAAGTCAGCATTATCCCAAATTACTTTATTTCTATATCCTGCACTTAACCCTTTAGCTTCAATAATATTTTCCATTTTTATAATTTCCCACTACTTATATTTAAAGCATTTTCCAAGTTACTTACTTCATTATTCATCCAATCTTGAAAAGTTAGATTTGTCGGCTGGATAGTTTCAGTAATTCCTACTACTGGGATATTATTGTCTTTAGCAAGCATTTTTAAATTACTCGTAAGTGGAGTCACAGTTTGTTGATTATATACTAGGATATTAACTCTACCACTTCTAAGCTGCTGTTCAAATAGAATATTACTACTTGAAGATGGATCGATACCTTCGGAGATGGCTTTGATAAAAGAAGGTGGTGAAACTAAATTTAAATTAGCTGCTTGGGCTAAATATACAAAAATATCTTCAGTAGATGCAACTTTTATGCCACCATATTTATTTTTAATTTTTTTAATTCTATTTTGATAAAGCGAAAATGAACTAATTAGATGTTGGTATTGAGCGTTAAAGTAAGTTTTATCTTTAGAATCTATATTTATTAAATCATCTTTTATCTTAAGTGATACTTTATTTACATAATCTGGGTTGTACCAAAAATGTGGATTGTCCTCATTTTTTTTATTTAACAAATTAGAAATATTTAATACAGGTACACTTTTATTTGTATCAGCTCTCAATAAATTATTAGCCCAACTATCATAGCTCGAACCGTTTACTATTACATAATCTGCCGAATTAAATATTCTGGCTGTGGAATTGCTACTCTCAAATTCGTGTGGATCACTATTTGGATCAGTCACAATACTAGATACTTGAACTTTGGAACCACCTATTTGTGAAGCAATACTACCCCAAAAATTTTCAGCGGCGACAACTTTTAACGGTAGTTTATGATAAGAACTATTTATATTCGAGCTAGATAATACACCAAATGTAAATAAACTAAGTAGTAATATCCCTAGTATCCACAAATACAGATTTGATCTGTTAACCATATATATGATTATGTATAAAAATCTATAAATTGCAAAAAAGTCGCAATTTATGGTATCTTTGCAACATGGATAGTAATATAAATGGATTTAATGATCATCTGAAAAACACCGGATATAGTTTAACAAATCAGAGGCAACTGGTTTTTAATTTCTTAGTTGGTCAAGAACCAGTATCAATGAACGAATTAATTCAGCGATTAAAGAATAAACTTGATAGAGCAAGTATCTATAGAACTATAATTTTATTTGAAAAACTTGGCATAGTTCATAAGTTAAATATTGGCTGGAAATATAAAATAGAACTTACGGATATGTTTGCTGAACATCACCATCATCTAACTTGTTTAAACTGCTCAAACGTAATACCAATAAATCAAAATAAATTAGAAAACTTTATAAAAAATATCGGGGGTGAATATAATTTCCAAGTCCAATCTCACATTATTGAAATGCAAGGTTTATGTAAAGCATGTTTCGATTATAAGAATATGAAACACTCTAGTGCACCAGCTTGAAGAATTGACATAATTTGCATTAAGTAATATAATATATTTTTAAGTTTTATATGATTGAATTACACCCAGCTGATAGAATTAGCCGTGAGAATTGGTTAATTTTTCAAAGTTTGCAGAGAGAAGCTTTTGAACAAACTTTACCAAGTAGAACTCAAGTAGAGTTAGATCATCTAGTTCATCTAAATGAACCTGATAGATTTGTAAGATCACATATCGATCCAAATAGTGAAGTAGGAAAAAATTTTAACTCGAACCAAAATTTTTATAGCCCTAAAGTAGCTGTTGCTTTTGAAGGAGATATCCCTGTTGGTTTTGCTTATGTTACTTTAAACGTATCTGGCCAAAGTAAGATTATTCGACTAAGCAAAAAATATGGAACTGAACACAATTACCTATGGTTTAGGGAGATAGCTGTTAGACCCGAATATCAACGACAACATGTAGCTCTTAAAATGGCACGTGCATTACTAAGTGGTTATGATGACGAGAGAAAACTATCAGCATATGTTTGGCCGGACGAAATATCATTTTTGGCGGAAACTCTAAATGAATTAGAATTAAGTCCTACTGGGGAGAATCAAGTAAATATATTTGGTCAAGATTCAGACCCTATAAGACAGGTTAGATATCAAGGACTCGTTGGAAATACCTTGCAGCACATAATAGATATGAGATAACAAAAAATTGTAACTACTATTAATTATAGATTTTAATAATTGTATGGTGAACTACTACTGCTATTAGTGTTGGTGCTTGAATTAGTACTGTTTGTTGAAGAATTGCTTGAACTTGAGCCCGATGAACCAGGTCGTGCAACTTTAAAGTTTTGTACGCCATCTCCTGTGACTTGACCTTGTGAGTCACTTACAAAGTAATAAAGTGGCATTCCATTATATGTATATTGAGTCTGGCCATTATCTGTTCTTTTTATTGTGCTAACTCCTGCAGGAAGATTAGTCGTAGACCCTTTATCCTGATAAGCAGGCCATGAAGATAAACAAGCTCCGCTACAATTACTAACTCCTGAGGTATCCGCAGCATATGTATAAAGCGCCATACCTGAGGGATCTGCTAAATATTGACCTAGTTTTGAGTCTGTTTTAGTTTGTAGTACTGAATTATTTACTGCTGATGTTGAAGTTGAATTTGCCGATGATGAACTCTTAGTAGTTGTTGGTGATTTATGAAAAATCGCATAAGCACCTATAGCGACTACAACCACTACAACAAGTCCAATTAAATAAGATTTTGCATTATTCATGTTACCCCTGCTTTTCTTAAATTAGTTTATTAATTATATATGATTAAAATTAATTGAGAAATAAAATTTACAAAACTAATATTTACAAATAAAATAACTTTGTGGCTAAAAGCATAAACGAAAAGGAATATGCCAAAAAATTATTAAGAGCTGGAATTATATCTGTTTTTTTGTATGCCGCAATATCTTCCTTAATGCATCCACTTGAGTGGACTGGATTTATCCCAAATTTTCTTAGAAATTCTATTTCTCAACTTTTACTCATTAAAATTATTGCAGTATACGAACTTATGCTCGTAATTCTTTTAATACTAAATAAATATGTAAAATATGTAGCTCTCTTAAGTGCACTAACATTTATAGGAATTATATTATCTAATTTTAATCAGCTAATAGTTACTTTTAGAGACATTGGCCTAGTCTTCATGGCTTTATCTCTATTTGTTCTTGAAAAATAAACAACTTTAAAAAAAGTAAGATCTAATTCTAAGTATAATAAGGTGACCTATTGAGATAATATATGGCTACTAATCATCCATCCAAATATATAAGAGATCCTAATTTAAGAAACAAATTTAACATTATAATTATTTTAATAATCCTCGTACTTATTATTGGATTTATAAACTTTTGGTTCAGTATGAAAATAATGTCCAGCGTCAGAGCATATGTGGGTGGGGAAGGACTCTGGTCAAAATCTGAAAAAGGCGCAGTAATTAGTCTAATTAAATACTCAGATTCCCAAAATCCTAGAGATTATAATCAATATTCAAAATATATAAAAGTACCACTCGGTGATCATTTAGCAAGAACTGAACTAAATAAAGAAGAACCAGATTACAAAGTAGTTAGAAAAGGCTTCATTCAGGGAGAAATTAATCCAAGCGATGTTAACAATTTAATTTTTCTATATAAATACTTTAAACATGAACACTACATGTCCAAAGCAATTAGCAATTGGGCTGATGGTGACAAACAAATAGAAGCTATCATAAGTACCGCTCAACAAATTAAACTAACAAACACGAATTTTAATCAAGATTCTTCCCAAATTATTCATAAGCAGAAAATTGATAGTTTACTTAAAAAAGTATATGAAGCAGATGATAAAGCCACAAAGTTAGAAAATGATTTTTCCAATACTTTAGGCCAAGGATCAAGAACTTTTACAACTATACTCATTACCGTGACAGCGATACTAACAACACTTCTTGGTATATTATCTATATTCATTGCATCCTTAATTGCTAAAGCGACTATTAAAATTGATAGAACAAAATCCGAGTTTGTTTCATTGGCATCTCATCAATTAAGAACTCCACTAACTGCAATAAATTGGTATACTGAATCTCTACTGAATCTAAAGAATATAAAATATTCAGTTAAACAAAAGAAACTTTTATCTGAACTATTCGACGCAACTAAACGGTCTTCAAAACTAATAAGTGATCTTTTAAATGTAACTGAACTAGATCTTGGTACATATAAATTTGAACCTCAATTAATTAATATCCGTGAAATTATTAAAAATGTTGATAACGATCTTAAACAAATAATAAAACAAAAAAAGATTGACTTAAAAATATATATTGACCGAAATTTACCAAAAATAAAATTGGATGAAAGGGTATTAACTATTATTATCCAAAATCTAATCTCAAATAGTGTTAAGTACACTCCAAAGAACGGTTCTATTAAAGTTAGAGTAACACCCAAGAAAGACAGTATTTTAATAAGCGTGTCAGATAATGGGATAGGTATACCAAAAGACCAACAATCTCAAGTTTTTAAGAAACTTTTTAGAGCAGACAATGCTAAGAAATTAGATCCCAATAACAGTGGTCTAGGTCTATATATTTCAAGTAGTATGGCCAGTAAAATAGGTGGAAAAATATGGTTTAAATCAACTGAAGAAATTGGCAGTACTTTTTATGTTAAACTACCTATAGAAGGGTAGTTGCGTGACTAGCAAAACTTCGATTGCGACGGATAAAAAGACAATCTTGATCATTGAAGATGATCACTCTCTACTAGACATACTCTCAATAAAAATTGCTGATGAAGGTTTTAATATTATTAAGGCTACTGATGGGGAAAAAGGTCTATCACATGCTTTAAAGAATAAAACTGATCTAATCTTACTTGATCTTCAACTGCCAAAAATAGACGGATATGAACTATTAGCTCTTTTAAGGGATAATGACAAAACCAAACATTTACCAGTTATTATTTTGACTAACAATGCTTCATATAAATCAATTGACTATACTAAGCAAAAAGCGGCACCAGCTTATTTCATTAAAGCAGAAACTAATTTATCAGATATTGTTGAATCAGTACACTATCATTTATCTACTATCATCTAGGTAAATTTAGGCAGCTTTTTAAACAACTTTTTGCACAATTTTTGCACATTTTATATTGCTTGTGCTTGCGTTAAAAATACACGACATATAAACTTATTAATACCACTGTGAGGTGGTTATCATCAACCGATGATATGTAGAAAATCAGAAATGATTTACTACTAGGAATTGAACCCAGCAATGGGTTCTTTTCTATTTACACCTCTGTTATTTTTTTATCTAGCTTTAAGATCTACTTCAAAAATGCCAAAAGTATTTCCGTCAGGATCAACAAAATATCCTTGCCAGCATCGACCCGGTATTGAAAATTTTGGCAATGCAATTATCCCTTTATTATTTCCAATAGTCTTACCAGTTTCGTCAAAATTTTCGACTTCCATTGATATTACTGCCGCATTTGTTCCACTCATAGGCGGTGGTCTTTTTGCTGGTCGTTTTAATAGTCCACCTCTAATTCCCTCAGTCGTTATACTCCAATATTCAGTTTGAGGAATTGGTTGTTTTTCAAATTTCCAGCGAAAAACATTTTCGTAAAATTTAATTAGTCTTTCTGGATCATCAGCTTGAAGTTCAAAGTACATTGGATTATTCATAATTTTCTCCCTAGTTATTAAAAATTTAATTCATCTACTTTCCAGGGATTTTTAGTAACGTCAGTTAGCCGAATCCATTTTGGTGTTACTAAAAAATAGCCTTCATTCTTGTCATCTTTATACTTTCTAGCACCCGGAGATTTTGAAAAATATAACTCTGAATATTTATTTACTTCCTTGCCAATTAATAATTTAGCAATACCTTCGTATTGAAGCGTGCCGATATTATCCCAGCCAATAACAATAGAAACTTTTGGATTTGAAGTTATATTTTTAGCTTTACGACTATTTATTGAAGTGCCAAATATTATCTCTAACTTATCTGTCTGACCAAATCCAACTAGTGCACTTTGGGATGTACCCTCGTCGCTAGTAGAAGAAATAACCATTAAATAATGACTTTTCAAAAAATCTAAAATTTGGTTACTAGTCATCTAATTATGGTAACCCATTTATATAATTTCTTGGATTAACTGCGATACCATTAATTCTAATTTCAAAATGTAAATGTACACCAGTGGAAGCACCGGTAGTTCCCTCATATCCAAGTACTGTGTTTTCATCAACTCTTTGACCATCGTTAACAGACGTGGAATTTAAGTGCCCATAAACCGAAGTTATTCCTCCACCATTATCTATTACGATATGATTTCCAAGCCCACCGTATGAATGTATAACCTGAAAAACAACTCCGGGTTTAAAAGTTTTTATCGGTGTTGTCCCGCGAGGCTTGCCGTCGCTTATATCTATACCTGTATGAACAGCTTCAAAAGGCCAATCCGAAACACCAAACGGAAGAGTAATCGCCCCATGAATAGGCCACTGAGCCAGTTGATCATTCTGAATTATTGGAGGCGCTGCAGTCTTAACGGGTAGTGGAGTTTGTACTGGTAGCTTAGTTGCAGCTGGTATATTAACAGGATTAATAATTGGTGAAGATACTTGATTTGCAGGCTTAATATATTCATGTAAATTGGTTGCATTCGAAGCAACTTTTACCAAACCATCAGCCACATTTTTAGTGACGTTTACACTACCGACCACTGCCTCACTAGCAATATTTATACCGCCTTTAAAAATACCGCTAACAAAAGTTACGCTACCAACTACCGATCCCCCAATAAAATTTCCAGTGCTACTTATACCATTTAATATACTCTTTTCGGTATTGGCAAAGCTTTTTGATACTCGATTAGAGCTATTTGAAAAATTACTAATTAAATCTGATGGACTAATGCTTTTGGCTTCTGCACTGGATAATTTAAATGAAAGAAGTATAAGATTAGTCGAAATTAGTAGTACAACTACTAACACGCCTATTTTATATATTACAGACTCTCTAATATCTAACATTTGGAGTTAATTATGAATTTACAAGTATAGTGTAATCTGTCATAAAGTAGATAATTTATCTGTAATATTAATTACGAGTAGATATATAATCTATTTAACTGCGACAAAGAAAAAAATGCTCAAATAAATAATTTAGCTCACTTCTTTTGAAGCTTTTATAAAATTACTTGGCATCTTAAAATTAGCTATTTCATCAATTCTTACCCACTTATAAATTGAATGTTCATGACTTAGTTTTATTTTTTCTGAAAGTGTATTTGCTTTATAAAATAATGTTACACGGTACGTAGGTTTTAAGTCAGATCCAACAAAAAATAGCTGACAATCCATTGCGGCGAGCCCTGTTTCCTCTTTTAACTCTCTAAGCACAGCTAAATTTGGATCTTCGTTAAAATCTACTTTACCTCCAGGTAAATCCCACTCCTGAGGTCGTTTTATAACATCTGAACTTCTTTGAAGAAGTAGAACTTCACCCCGACTATTAAATAGAAACACCATCGTTAATAGTTGAATATTAAGCTCTGGCATTTGGACTTATTAATATCATTTTTTTGTTTAAATGTATATTAAATTAGTATATTCGAGCGTGCTCTAAAAAACTTCGACATTAAAATAAAGCAGAGCAAAAGCTAACAAATATTTACCTTAACTGGATTATAGTTTAAATTTTGCGACGATTAACACGATCACGTAAATCGCTCCACTCTTCTTGCCATGCTTTATCTAGTGCCTCAAATTCTCGGTCTGCAATCTTTTCCCATTTACTTTTTGGCATGAGCGTTTCCTCCCCTTATGCTTATTAAGTTTATTGCCGAGAAAGAATTTTAGCTGTAAATCATCTTACATTTTTTACGTAATGGAAAGCTAACTTAAGACTATATCGAATCTTTAATTACTATCAAAAGTCCTTACCGACGTCATTAGAACTGTTTTGATACAATGAAACCATACATAAATTAGGATAATTTGATGAAAACAATGACTTGCAAACAAATGGGTGGACCTTGTGATATGGAATTCCATGGTAATACCGCAGACGAAGTTATAAAAGCTGAAGATAAACATTTAAAAGATGTGGTGGCAAATGGAGATACAAAACACGAACATGCATTAAACGCTATGATAGGGAGGTGGAAGGATCCAGCAAAAGGAATGGGTTGGTACAATCAAGTGAAAAAGGATTTCGTAGCTCTTCCCGAAAATTAATTGGAGGATCGGGTTAATCGTTACTGCTACATTTTTTTGATGATACGTTGAACGGTGTTCCAAGTACGGGACGTAATCTCTTTACCAAAACGTTTTTCTAGCTTAACCATGAAATCTGGAGTTTTGGATGTAGTGGTATCAATTACACTGCAAAGAGCATTAACACCGTTGACGCTGTAATAATCTTCTTTTAGGCCACTTGGTGGACTCTTAAAGAAAGTCACCAGTAGATAAGATTGACGACTATGCTCAGCACCATTATATGGATCTTGATCAAGAAGAAATTGCAATTGCTTCTGGCTACGAATAATAGTCGTACTATTAAAACCCAATTTATCTGGCCAAGCTTTTTCAATTTTGGTTTCCATCGCTGAAATATCTTGAGAATTAGTTTCAAATAGTACATTCCCACTAGAGATCAAAGTCTGAACATTTTTAAAACCAAGATCTTCTAATACGGTTTTAAGCTTACCACCATGCATATTTGGATTTGAAGGACCTATCCCACGTAATAGGGCTACATACTTTGTCATTATCCCAACTTTCGCTTCTTAAAAATCATACAATTGTTAATTTAAATCAACTTTATCCATAACATAATAATAACAAAAACAGAGGCTAATTACCTCTGTTTTAAACATAAGCGTATTGGAGGGCCA
>CAZOCM010000010.1:15007-20437 GCA_964578305.1 uncultured Candidatus Saccharibacteria bacterium | reverse complement strand
GGTTATTTTCTCTTCCTCAGGGTACTAAGATGTTTCAGTTCCCCTGCTTACCGCTTCTCAATCCTATATATTCAGATCAAGGCAACTAGACATAACTCTAGCTAGGTTTCCCCATTCGGACATCTCCGGATCAAAGCATATTTAGCTGCTCCCCAGAGCTTATCGCAGCTCATCACGTCCTTCATCGGTATCTTACGTCAAGGCATTCTTTATGCGCGCTTGAGTAACTTTTTACGAGTGATGAGATCAAATTGATCTCATCAGTGCAATTGACTAGTTATTGGTATTTACCAATAGCCGTTTGTCTTAATTGCTTATCTTTTTAACTTTAAATTGTTAATGATCACATAAACTCACGCCTTAAAATTGGGTACGTATTAATTTACACCTACCCGATTTTTAACTTTCAAAGCTTGAGTTTATGATTGAAGCTTCAACACTTTATAGCCTCTACTTAAACTCAAGCTATTAAATATTTTAACAATTTTAACAGATATGGTCAATCTAATTATGTTGTTTATGTATCAACAAATTGGATAATGTTAAGTTCGTGGTTTTTGATAATTATTATTATTGAATTTTACCAACTTATTACCCACACTTGGCCCCATCCGCCATTTCCCCCCGTACCTCCATTACCAATTAAAGTTCCTACTCCACCGGCACCGCCGCCTCCGCCAGGAGTTCCACCATTTGCTCCATTACCTCCAGAGCTATTTAAAGTTCCATTACCTCCTCCACCACCACCACCTGTACCGCAGTGGGCTGAATTACCTCCAGAACCAGCAGTACCATTATTAGTACCTGCTGCACCACCGGCACCGCCGCCTCCGCCGGAAAAAGAACTGCTGCCTATTAAGTTACCACCTCCAGCTCCACCCGCATTGCTATTATTATTAGCTGGTGAGCTACCTCCAGCACCACCACCGCCTCCTCCATATTCTGAAGCACCACCGGTAGCACCAGCTCCACCTGAGGTACCTTGACCACCACCGGCACCGCCACCGTAGTGGGCATTGTTACCAGATGACGCAGTGGCGGGGCTTGCTGCTCCTTCAAAGCCAACACCGTTAGTGTTGCCTGTATTGTCTCCACCAACAGCTGTTCCTGCGTTACCAGCAGCTCCAACTGCAACTCCACCACCACCTCCACCTCCGCTTATACCTCCTGTGCCGTTTGTCTCAAATCCAGCTCCACCTCCGCCAGCTTGTAACAAACTTCCGAATGATGATGTACCGCCTGGGTTACCATTACCGCCAGAAACAGGCCCGGTACCACCTACCCCAACAGTTACCGTTTGACTAGATCCAGCATCAGTAGCCAATAACATTTTTTCCATAAATGCTCCACCACCTCCACCTGTACCACCAGCTCCAATGGTAGCAGTTACTTTAGATGCTCCACCTCCACCACTACCACCACCTCCACACATTATCACCTGAACAACCGAGATCCCTGATGGTGCATTCCAAGTACAAGTTGCACTACAATTACTTTGTGTGAAGGTTTGTACATCTACTCCTGCTATAAGATTAAACCACTGATTTGTGTTGGCAGTAGATCCAGGTTCAAATGAATTATTTGGTACTAGTCTACAGCCCCTGAAAGTACTTGAATTAGAATTATAATAGATAGCTCCGACTGTACATGTACCACTTGGGTCTCCGCTAGTATTCTTATTCGCAAGTACTAATAAAATTGGAGTTCCTCCAGTAGCACCAACTGTAAGTTTGCTATTTGTGGTATCAGCAGTTAATAGAGCCACTGGTGAGCCTCCGGCTGTTTGCAGTTGAAAGGCTGTAGCTGAACTGGTAGCTACTTTCTCTGTAATTGTTCCTGATGTATTGCCGCCTATTGTTACAGATGTGGCATTTGTGCCACCAACTGTCACACTACCTGAAGAGTCAATACTAGCTCCCCCACTACCTCCCTGTATAGTTGTAGTTGAGGTAGAGTTGGTAGAACCTATTGTAGTGATATGTGCAGTAGCGGTTGTACCAAAGTTACAGTTACCAGTACCACAATCTACTGTAACTGTCGTAGCTCCGGTGGAATTACCAACTTGTAGTGTTTGTGCTACAGCGTTATTACCAACACCAAGTGTACCTCCATTAGTAGTAATTTGTACTGCTGAAGACGAATTTCCACCTTGTAGTAAGAGTGTGCTAGTTGAGTTAGAAGATCCTTCAGTTATTGCCTGAATAGCTGCACCTGTACCGATCGCAATAGTATGAGCTACTGCATTAGCGCCAATATTAATTGTAGTCGCGTTGGTATTACCAACAGTAACAGTGCCAGCTCCAGCTGTATCCAGTGCCAAAGTACTGGTGCCAGCAGCTTGGACAGTGAGGTTACCGGTACTTGTACTCAGAGTACTCGCCTGCTGGAATGTCAAATTGCCCGAAGTGTCGAGAACTAGGCGGTTAGTGCCATTGGTTCTGAAAGCCAGATTGTTGTTATCATTAGTACCCAGTACAGCTTGGGCACCAAAGCTATTTCCTCCTTGGACAAAGGCAGTACCGCTAGCAGTTGAACTACAGCTAGCAATCTGATTACTGCTGTTATAACAGAGATAAGTGGAGTTAGTAGCCGAACCCAGGGTATTATCTGTGATTGTTCCACCAACTGCTAGGCTGCCATTGATACCTGTATTACCTGATACTTGTAGTGAAGCGCCTACACTAAGTCCTCCCTGTATCCCGGCATCACCTGCAACGATAGCGTTAGAATCAACTTGTAGTGTACCTGTTTCTGTACCCCCGGCCTGTAGCTGTTGAGTATAAGTGCCGCCCATATCAAAGCTTTGAAGAGCATTTGCAGTGTTGTCAGTGACGTAGGCGTAGCGGCCTTGGACGAAGACGAAGTACGGACCAGTGCTGGCGCCCGTCGAAACTGTACCGACACTGACAGGGCTAGCGGGGTTGCTGATGTCAATGGTTTGAAGAGTATTACTATTTATATTTGTAATGTAAGCGTAGCGACCTTGGACATAAACATCTAAAGGACCAGCACCAGTTCCTGTTGTGCTGATACTCGCTGGAATAGCAGGGTTGCTGATGTCAAATATTTGTAAGCTGCCGGAGCCAGCTCTTGTAACATAGGCGTATCTTCCTTGTACGTAAATAAATTGGGGTGAGCTTGCAGCGCCGGTCGTGGTTGTGCTAATGCTGGATGGGCTGGCTGGGTTGCTGACGTCGAAGATTTGCAGGGTATTAGAGTTAGCATTAGTAACATAGGCGTAGCGGCCCTGGACATAAATAGCATAAGGTGCGGTACCCGTTGAGGTGCTGCTGACGCTAACCGGGCTGGCTGGGTTGCTGACATCAAAAATCTGGAGAGTATTTGAGGAAGTGCTTGTAATATAGGCGTAGCGGCCCTGGACATAGAGACCCAATGGATTACCACTTGTTGCTGTTGAACTAATGCTAGTTGGGCTGGTCGGGTTGCTGACGTCAAAGATTTGCAGGGCGCCACCGTTGATAGCCACAAATGCATAACGACCCAGAACATACAAGTTGTAGGGGGCGGTGGCAGTTGCAACTGAACCTATGCTGGCTGGGCTGGCTGGGTTGCTGACGTCAAAAATTTGGAGAGTATTTGAGGTATTATTGACTACATAGGCATAGCGACCTTGAACATAGAGACCGTAGGGAGTGATACCGGTAGAGATACTGCCTGTAACTCCTGAAGGAATACTGCCGCTGACATATACCTGTCCGGTAGGTGTACCGATAGAGCCAACACTCACGCGCAGGTTGGTAGTATCAGCAGTTAACAGATTAGTGTTGTTAGCACTTTGGATTTGGAAGGTTACCGTAGTGTCACTGCCGGGACGGACCAGCACGCCGGTATTTGACGAACCACCAGCCGGTAACAGACTGATACCGGTTGTACCAGCCTGAAGCGTCAAGGCGCTAGTCGAATTGGTGGATCCAATAGAAATGGCCTGAACAGCCGCACCAGTTCCGATCGCAATAGTATGAGCTACTGCATTAGTGCCAATGCTAATGGTATTAGCGTTGGTATTACCAACAGTAACAGTACCAGCACCAGCTGAATCCAGTGCCAAGGTACTTGTTCCGGCCGCTTGAATAGTAAAGTTACCAGTGCTGGTCGTCAGGCTAGTTGCCTGCTGGAACGTTAGGTTGCCTGATGTGTCTAAGACAGCACGGTTGGTGCCGTTTGTCTTGAATGCCAGGCTATTATTGTCGTTGGTACCGAGTACAGCTTGAGCTCCGAAGCTATTACCACCTTGTACAAATGCTGCACCACTTCCTGTTGTGCTACAACTAGCAACCTGGTTGCTGCCGTTGTAACAAAGATAACTAGAGTTGGTTGCTGAGCCTAAGGTGGCCAGGGCCACTGTACCAGTGAAATTAGCTGAACTTGTGATTGTTTGTCCATTTATAGTGCCTGAAGTAACAGCTCCACCACCGGTAACGCTGAAATTTGTGCCCGTAATGGCATGAGTGCCAATAGCCAGAGCGTTGGTTATGTTGGCACCCGAGGCATCGAATGCAGTATTAATACCTCCGGTAGCGGCTTGTACTGATATACCAATTGCAACTGCTTCGTTGGTGTCATTGTTCTTTACTAGCACAAGTTGGTTAGCAGGAGTTCCATTAGCACCATCCGCTAGTGCAAATGTGGTAAAGCCAGTGCTACCAGCCGCACTAGTAACTGTAAAGTTCTGGGAACTGTTCAGCGTAAAGCCAATATCATTACCTGTAGTAGAAATCGTATTGCCATTAGCGTATGCATTTTGAAGCGTTACTAGTCCGGAACATGTACTCCAAGTTGGGGCTGAACCGGTAGTAGCTACTAAACACTGTCCTGTAGTACCAGCTGCGGTAGCTTGTATAGCGCCGGTAGCATTACCATAAAGTACACCGTTAGAAGTAAAGGTACCTGTTCCAGTGCCGCCATTAGCAACAGATAGAGTATTACTAAAAAATGTACCGCTGTTACGATCTACTGCTCCGCTACTTATAACACCCCCGGAACTGCTTTGGACTAGACCAGCACCTAGGGCTGAAAGGGTTGTGGTGCCACTACTGGTTAATCCACCAGTTATATTGGCGCCACCAGCATTAACTGTTAAGCCACCAGCGGTAATAGTAGCACCACCGCTAGTAACAGTAAGGCCGGTACCAATGGTGGCTGAGTTGGTAACACTGAGTCCAGTACCTGCTCCGGCTAGGGTGATATGACCATTAAAGGTTTTGTCCCCGGCAAACGTCTGCGTACCAGTACTGACCATACCGGGGTTAGTGGTGTCTGCTGGACCAAAGGTGATTGTTGTACCACTAATAGAAGCGCCGTTAGTTTGTGAGCTACCAGAGAATGTACCTACACTAGTAACTCCTCCACCTGATCCACAGTTAGCTAAAGTTTGTAGACAGATGGTATCTGTAGTAGCAGAAGAAGCTG
>CAZOCM010000010.1:8607-14907 GCA_964578305.1 uncultured Candidatus Saccharibacteria bacterium | reverse complement strand
TAGGACAAGTTAAGGTGGTGTTACCTTGGACGGCAGTGCCGGCAGTGGAGCCGTAAGCTACGCTTAAGGTAGTAGATCCACCAAGAGAAACACTGCCACCTCCAGATAAACCAGTGCCAGCGGTTACGGTTAATGAACTGTTAACTAGATCAGCATTGGTTACCTTGCCGGCACCAATAGCTGTAACACCACTACTGTTAATGGTGACATCTCCGCTAACTGTCTGGTTCACAAAAGCTGAACCGTTGTATTGAAGTATCTGCCCCGAGGTAGGTGAACTAATGGTCAGTGTAGTTCCCTGTAGTTTAGCAATCGTTGGATTAGGGTAAGTACCTGTTAAGTCACCACCAGCGGCGCTGCCGGTGAAACTACCACAGTTAGCTAAAGTTTGTAGACAGATGGTATCTGTAGTAGCAGAAGAAGCTGGTATGGTGATGGTCTGGTCTTGGCTGGCGCTGGCTAAGCCCTGAAGAGTAGTTGTATGGATGTTACTGGTGTTGTTTAACACTAAACTACCAGCTGTAGTACCAGCTACACCTAAGGTTACATTACCTGTAAATGTTGGGTTGTTGACAGTGTTAAGACTAGTACAGGTGCCACCGCTACCTTCAGTAATAGTGTTGCCGCCGCCTGTTAAGTTACCTGTACCACTAGGACAAGTTAAGGTGGTGTTACCTTGGACGGCAGTGCCGGCAGTGGAGCCGTATTGTGTTAAACCTCTTTGAGATGTTGTCGCAGAGTTGATGGTTATAGTGCTACCAGCACCACTCGTATCTGCAATAGTTAAAGCTCCAACGAGACCATCAAGACTAGTTACACCAGATCCACCCCCACCTGAGCATGTAGCAATTTGATTACTCGTGTTGAGGCAAAGCGATGTATTTCCTGACAATCCTAAAGAGTTTAAAACTACAACGTTGTCAAAATTAGTTTGACTTCCAAAAGTAATAAGTCCACTTCCTGATGTATCTACATTTAATAATGTAATTGATGCGCTACTATTTTGAATACTAAATGCACTACTATTATCTGAAGATGGAACGAAATGATTAATACCGTCTAATAGAGCAACATTTGCAGATAATCTTGAATCACTTAAAGTACCATTAACTATATTGCTAGCATTGGTATAAAAAGTACTGTTATTACCATTTAAAGTGATCGCGTTTACATCGAATAAATTCGAGCCATCAAGACTTGGCAATTGTCCAGTTGAGTTTAATTGAACTAGTTCATTTGGCCCATTAAATGGACCAGTTATACCAGTATTATTGGTCACAGCGACATTTTTAGTAGCACTACCGCTGTTATTTGTAACTTGAAGTGAACCAATCTTCTTATTTAAAGCATTAACTTTTAGTACTAGCTGATTAGTAATATTGTTTATTGCTACTTGTTTCTTTAGTTTTTCGGTATGTTCTTTTTGAATTTTATTGAAACCATTTAATCTGTTGTGGTTTTGGTTTCCCCAAAATAAACTTATACCTACGCCTAAGAATAAAATTAATAAGCAAACTGCAATAGCTTCAAAATATTTTCTATATCTTTGAAAAACCTTTTTATTCTGTTTATTTTCACTAGAGATTATGGGTTTAGTCTGTACATTTAAATCGTCTAATACTATGGGATCTATAGGAGTAGAAATGTTTGAATAATTTTTAACAGGGATTTTATACCCCTCATCAAAATCAGTATCTTCCAGTGATTCTCCATTATTTTTATCAACTTCTATCTGTTCAGAATTACTTTGACCTTCTTGAGCTATATTTTCATTTGCGTATTGAGGAGAATTAATCAATTTTGAGCCAAGAAAACTTAACTCTTCTTGTAAAGTGCTCTCAATAGTACGAGCTTCAGTCAATAATCTTTCTTTTATGCTTTTATTTCTTTGAAGTCTCTTTCGGCATTGGGCAGAACAAGTTTTAGCATCCACCCTTCCTTTGAAGGTGTTCCCACAAATAAGACAAAGTTTATTTATTTTTTTAGCCATTGTTTATTACGCGTATTACTTTAACTATTATCAAGCTTAAGCGTGACTAATACAATCTGTTTAAGTGTGTCGTTAAGGTGTAATTTGAACACTAACTTAATACAGGTAATATGTAGTTTTTTTGTAAGATTTTAAATTAAATTATCACTTAAAAATAATTTGACTTCTTAAGTGTCTGTTGTAATAAAATATTAACTATAAATATTAGTTAGGTAAGCGTAAATATATAGTTGTTTATTGAACAAATCTTTTAATTTTTATCCACAGTTTATCAAAGGTGAATAATAAATGTGACAGTATTATTGAATATTAAATATATCAAATGTATATGTTGCACCAGACCCAGGATTTCCTGAGATACCTATTGTAAGTAATCCGGTTGTTGCACTTACAAAGGGTTGTATCCCTGAAGATGCCTGATCAGTTCCTGAAATAATAGGTCTAGGAGCTGATGTGAATCCGGTGATAGCTATAGTACAACTAATACCAGGATTTCTACCTGACGAACCGTAATTTACAGTTATGGTTGCAGAGGATTGATTTCCGTTTGTGATGGTGCATCCTGAACCTCCGGTACCAATGTCTCCCGGTGTATTTGTAATGGAGCCTAATGAAGTATCTCCAGTAATAATATGCCCGTTAACTGTAAGAGTTCCGTTCACCACAGCATTTTTTACGGTTAAGTTACCACTGATATCAACTGTAACTAAATCTGCTCCAGCAGCGTTTTGAAGTCTCAAGAAATTACCAGTCGGACTCGTGTCAGTAGCTCTACGAATAATAAATGCATCGTTACCGTTTGAAATTTGACGTACGTCAAGACTGGCTTGTGGGCTAGAAGTACCGATGCCAATCCTACTGTTAATTGTATCTACATCAAGTATATTAGTTGAACCAGCAGCGTTTTGTACTTGGAAAGCATTTGTTGAATTAGTTGAGTTTTTAAACAATACAGGACCAGATCCTAATAAGGTGCCTGACAGATTTTGAGTTAAAGAAGATGAATTACAAGCAATAGAAGTTGTTACATTAGGAATCGTTATTGTACCTTGACCTGTATCAGTTACTGAAGGGCTATTACCTAAGAATGTATTACCTAGTGAAACATCAACATAGGTGGCAGCAGTATATGTTGCTATTACACCAGTGGGATAGCCCGTACCAGAACATCTATATACGTAGTATTGAGAGGCACCACTTACTGGGGCCCAAGCAATAGTATTAAAGTTAGTTGTAGATAAAGTTGCATTATTTGATCCACTTGTTGTAGGTGAAAGCGGAGTTTGGTATTGATTCCCAAGATTACTTACTGCTGTAATTGCATAACTATACGAATTTGAACAACTAGATACACATGTTGGTGTTATCGTTGGAGCTGATGGAGTTCCTAGACCTGTAAAGTTTGCGCCTCCGCTTGAATTAAACGTTCCGGCAATACTCACATTATTATTCAAAGTGTCAATATTCATAATATTGCTACCACTTTTTGTTTGAACAGTGAATGCAGAAGTGTTATCTTGTGCACTTGTAAGTTGTACACCACCGTTATTGTTATCAATTGAAAGAACGGGGACTTCGGCGTTAGGAGCTCCAGCAATAGGAGTTATTCTTCCTATATAATTAGGAGAAGATCCATTATTTACACCATCGAGATAGTATAAATAACTTGTACCACTGCTATAACTCATCCAAACACTAGTAAATAAAGACAGCTTCCCAGAAGGTAATAAATTATTACTTGATGGTCCAGGTGTTAGTACTCCTCCATTATTTGTGAAAGTAGCTTCACCTATATTATCGCTATTAGCAGCTCCGCTTCTAATTGGTAGGAAAATATAGTCTGTTGAACCAAAACCCCCAGCTGCCATGCCTGCAGTTCCGACGTTCGGGATGTTAATAATATTTTGATTTGCGTTAAAGTTAACTGCTGTACCAGTATTAGATACTCCAGCGTAACCTAATACTCTAGAACCGCTTCCACATGGGTTATAGTACCAAAACATGTCACTCAAAGTTGAATTAATAGCCATACCTTGTATAACAGCTTTTGTAGGTACACCGTTACAAGAAGGTGTAAGTTGAGTGCTATTTGCAAAATTAGTAGCTACCTGATTGCTTATTTTACCTGCACCAATACAATTAGAATTACCAGTATTATCTGCTCCTGTATCTGCCCATAAGATATAACCGTTTGCAAAATCTAAGTTTTGAATGTTATGACTATGACCAGCGCTAAATCCGCAAGCACTGTTTAGGCTTGAGTTTGAAATAAATGATGCTGTAATTACCGGGTTTGATCCATCGGTAGTTATTGTTGCTCTTGAAATCTGCATAGCTGTTGGAGTATTTGATGCAAAATATATAAAATTACCATCACTTGCTATAGCAGCCACTTGGTTAGATGCCTGTACATAGCATTGTTTTGCAGAACCGGCAATTATAGTTGAATGTATGCTATCAACTTGTGCCCTATCAATACATTTTGTAGCATTAGCGTTAGTTGTATTATCTTGCCAGTAAATAAAATACTTTCCATTTGTTGGAGTTGGATCAGATGCTAAGGCGCTTGCTGGTTGAGAAGTTGCACATGGGTTACCGCCAAATATATTACATTCATCCACTAGTTGAGCGTTTGCACTAGCGTAATTTGGGATACTAACATCAAATTGTATACTTCCTCCTTTATTACTCCCAGATCCTGCTCCTGCTGCAATAACAAGATTTTCACCTGCTATTGGACTTGATGCTGATTGTAAAGTAACTGTACCTAAATCAGAACCTTGTATTGTCAAAGCATCTTTGGATGATCTATAAAGTTGAGTATCATCGGCAAAATTTATACCTGGTGTAATACCCCCAGTACCACCAATATTAATGGCGAAACTACAACCTGTATCGTAATTTAATTGTAAGGCACTACCACTAGGGCAAAATCCACCTGAATTACTTCCTAAATTATCTTTGAATTGAAGTGCATCAGCCGCAGATGGAGGATTACCTCCAATAGTTGAGACTCCAGTGTCATTAAAAACTAAAGTTCCAGCAGCCGATACATTACCAATTAAACCTTGGCTAGTACCACCTACCATCCTATAAATATTATAAGTAACTGCGCCTGTAACACTACCCCAAGTTATTTGGTTAAAAGTTGTACTATTTAATGTTGCAACTCCAATAGCTGTCGTGCCTATTGGCGAAGCTAAACTAGATATATTCTGTGAGTTTACAGCAGTAATAACGTACGAATAAGTTGTTGAACCTGTTCCATTTGTAGGAGTTACAGTTGGTGCAAATAATGGAGCTGTTGGCGTCAGAGCCCCTTCCTCAATTACATTGCCTGTTGTATAAAAAGCACTTTGGATATAAAATGCCGCGTCTGTTTGAAGTGAATTTCCGGGTGGGTTACCAATTGGATCAGAATTTAGAATAGCAGCTGCACCTGGGTTACCTGGTGCGCCCCCAACACAACTTGACCAACTTGTATTTCCATGCGAGTCAGAAGTTAAACATTGTCCAGCAACTGAACCTGGATTATTAGGGAAAGTAAAAGTATAAGCAGATGCTGATGAATTTGATGTCGAAGCTGCCAACGTTACATTACTAATCCCGCTGCTATCTAAAATTAAAGTTCCTTCTGTATTACTAGCTTTGCCAGACTCAATTCCGCCTAAAGCTATTAAATGACCAGTTGAACTGACTGTTAATTCTTGTGTGCCACCAGTTTGAAAATCTAAGAAGTCCGAAGAAGCAGTTTGATTAATACCTAAATATGTACCATTTGAATTCCCACTGAAAGAAGATGTTCCTAATTGGAGTAATGCTGAAGTGTTAGCAAGTGGATTGTTGTTTAATTTTATACCTTGGTTTGTTGTACCAACTACACTAAAGCCTTGTATAGATACGCTGCTTGATGATGCACCTGAAAGTATTAAACTGGCAAATTGTGGTGTAGCAGAAGTTGATATCCCTTGAATGGTATCTATTAGACCTAAACTATCTTGAAAGTTTGTACTTGTAAATGTGGCTATGCCTTTAGTCGAATTATCTGCTTTAGCATTATTTATTATCAGTGTGCTACCTGAATACAAAGTATTTGCGATTGTAATTGTCCCGCTTTTACTTGTACCTGCTCCATCTTTTATACCTGTAACAAGTCCTCCGTTAAATAAATCAACAACATTATTAGTTAAATGTAAAATTCCAGTTTGATTTGCACCTAAACCATTAATTGTTATTGCCTGACCAATTGTAAGGGCGCCATTAACAGTTGTAGTAACACCTGTTTTAGATATGCTAACTGCATTAGCATT
>CAZOCM010000010.1:0-8507 GCA_964578305.1 uncultured Candidatus Saccharibacteria bacterium | reverse complement strand
GTGGCCCTGTTGTTACTAATCCTGGGAAGTTAGCATCAGCAGATTGGAGGTAGATGGTATTGCCATTAATGTGGGCACCATCAGATGATTTAGATGGAGTGTCTATAGTACCAACAACGGTAACACCACTTGTACCAGCACAAGCACCAAAATTTAAAATACCAAAACCGTTTGTCTCTAGGCAATTACCTGGTATCCCATCACTTGTCGGTAATGTTAAAACGAGATTGCCACCACTATTGTTGGTTGCACCACTCTGAAGAGTAAGTGAATTTGAATTAATATTATTTGATAAAATTATTGATCCGTTGATTCCAGTTAAGCCGGCCGTACCAACAGACAATGTACCACCAACTGTTGTATTTCCTGCATTATCTACTAGGAAACTGGTTGTGGGAGAAGAAACTCCTCCTTCTAGATTAATCAGGTTACCGTTATTATTGTTGTAAATAAAAATTGAATTAGCTGAATTATCCAACTGATAATGAGAAACATTTCCCTGAACAGGTCCTAGTAAAACTGCACCCTGACCACCTGATGCACAAGTACTATTTTGAGTACAAATAGTTTGAGTTGATCCACCGGTAGAAGGAAGTATAAAAGTAATACCATCCGATACAAAGCTAAGGCCGCTATTTGAATCTAAGGTTGTATCGCCTATAGATAAAGTTGTTGCTGGAGTTTGAGCGATACTATTTGTGTTAATATTTCCTGAAACGTTCAAATTTCCACCAAGACTAGTTAATCCACTTGTGACAGTAAGAGTATTACTACCTGTAACAGTAGTATTACCCTGTAAAGAAATACTCCCTGAACCTGTAGTAAAATTACCACTTCCGGATTGAGTAAAATCCCCTGTTAAGTTAATGCCGTTATTAGCGCTGACCAGCCCATTTAAATTGCTGGCATTTGTAACGTTTAAACTATCTACATTAGCTGCATTTTGAACTGTTAGAAAGCCAGCATCCGTTACAGTTGAGCCTGACTGAGATAAAATAGAATCACCCAATGTTTGACTCGATGTATACAGCGGTATTTGTCCGGTAGTTCCAGTACCGCTAATAACCCCAATTTCAACATCACTTATTGTGTATGTCCCATGACCATCATTCGAAACAGATAAATTAGAATTGCCAGATAATATATTTAATACACCTGTATTACTAATAGTTGAACCATCGACTGAGATACCATTACCAGCTTGAAGCTGGAGACTTAGTTGATTTCCTACGATCTGAAGACCATTTGAAAGTGTAATATCACCGCTATGACCGGCAATGGTGTTAACAATATTTTGAGGAAGGGTTGGGATTGCGGGAATACTTGGATTTGCTTGAGGTGCTAAACTAACAAATTTACTTCCATCGTAATAAAAAGGTGCTTTTTTATTAGAATTAAAATATAACTGGCCAGCAACTGGAGAACCAGGAGTACTAGTAGGTATTAGTACTAATGTATTACCAACATTGACCTGTCCGTTTATAGTAAGCTTATCAGCTTGTCCTATCTGTAATAAACTATTTGGCTTTAACCCATTAACTGGGATCTGAGTTTGTTTAAAATTAGCAGATTTTTGATTCTTCAGATTTGTATTTTGGAATGCTGAACTAAAAAACAGATATGCAGCCAGACCTATCACACCTACAGTTACGAGTACTGCAAAATTGATAAAGAACAACCTTTTCCGGTGTTTTAGAGAAAATAATCCTGAACTCGTTTTTACTTCAACAGATGGTGGCGAAACAGAGGTAGTTGAACTCTCCAAATTAGAGTTTTGGACTATATCGCTGTACTCAGTAACAACTTTATTGTTTTTATTGTCCATTTTTTTGATTTTTATTTTTTGGATTTTTATTTGGCTACACAAAGGTGTAATATGCCGTTATTTTATTGTAACTATCTTATCAACCCCTGGCAATAGTTTTGAACAACTTTTTTATAATTTAATCTATTTTACTTCTTAGACATTTATCTAAGCAGGTAATAGATTGTTACACACGCAACCGCCACAGTTATAAAAGCCATTACCATTACTGAACTTAAAGTTCGAAATATAGCTATTTTTGCTAATGGATTTCTACCTACAGAGACGATACTTCCATAGATAGATGAATAGACAAGAGAAGCTATGGATACCAGAGTAACAAGACCTACAACAATACTTAAAATAATTCTAATTGTTGAGACGTTGTGTCCAGTTAGGCTTTTTATTAATTTCTGTAAGAAGTTAGCCTGATTACCACCTGCCCCGTTTTGAGATCCAGTACCAATTCCGATAGTTAATCGAATAAAACTAATTGAAATAGTATGTGTTTTACCATTATTATCTTTTACCTGTTCAATCTGAACATCCGGGGTATTTTTAGTTAAACTAGTTTCAGCAATACCTATAATGTGACTACCTGGACTAGCTTCCTCCCCAATACCATCAAATGGTGAAACGCTAATTTGATCTCCGACTTTAATGTCGCCATTTACGGTGCTGACAAGAGTATTTGCTGAACCGCTTAATGCAACTTGAACTGAATTTGATTTTTCATCAACAGCCAACAAAGATTCCGATGGAGTAACACAAATACCCAATAAATGATCACTGTTTGACATATTTGCAATATTTACAAAGCCCTGATGGGTAGTATCAAGGCTAACAACACTTCCAACGGGTATTGGATTTAATGAATTATATGAATGCGATAGATTAGCGGATGTAGCGTTTACGGGTTTTAAGGTCAAAATAAAAAGACTTACAGGTACGTAAAATAGGAGTTTAATTAGATAATGTTTATGTTTCATCTTGATTCAAATTATATCAAAAGTATATCTGTAAAAGTTTCGAAAATATATAATGCATTTAGAATAAATACTTTTTATTATTATTTAGGGAAAGTTTTATTGATTTTATAAGATACAAATGAATAATCGTGTTGATAATTACTCAACAGTTTATGCTGTGCAGCTGAAGTAATTTCTGAAGTTTAATCTATGTATTGGAAATTTTTCTTGAAAGCAAAATCAAGCTTGAGGAACATATTAAAGTTGCAGCAAGAATTATTAATGGGTTAGCAAGTTTAATTGAACTTCCGGTATTAGGACTGGCTGGAGTTGATCCGCTACCACTAGCTGAAGAAACAACAGTTAATACTACACTATTACCTGAACCTCCTATATAACTAATACTGAACGTTACGCCGCCGCTAGTAAATGTTGATCCTTCAGATAATCCATTGAAAGTACCAGTTATAGGTGAACTACCCGTATTATTTATAATCGTAAAAGTTTGTCCTACGCTTGGCGAAAAACCGTTAACAAAGGATACTTGAAGTGTTGAATTTGATATATCTGCGTTTCCAGAGACATTTAATTGATCGTAATCTGCGCATGCAATAGTCCCACCTATCTGATCAGTTAGAGTACCATTTAAAGTTACGCTCGAAAAAGATAAACAACCTGGACTGTGACCAGGAGCTAATGTTCCTCCACTTTGTATAGTTGAGCTTGATAGTCCACCATTACCTTTAAGCAAAGCACCGCTATTAACAGTTACGCTTGTCGCAGCGGTTAGTGAAGAAGCGTTATCTACGAATAATGCACCTACTTGAACATTAACTGAACCAGTAAAACTTGAATTATCAGAGGTTAAATCAACTCCATTTGTATCCGACGGGAAGAATGTATCATTAATATTAATTGTTCCACTCCCTGATACTGATCCATTGAATGTAGTGTTAGATACTGTTAGAGTGTTAGCTCCTATATCCAAAGTGTCACCACTTAAACCAATAACTAATCTCGTTGTCGAACTAGTCGTAAAGGTTTGTGTCGCTGTTAAAGTTAAGTTTCCATCGATTTCATTCCCGGCAGTTGTTCCGCTAGATGAATCACTTATACCGTCATTAACCGATATTACATTTGATGAACTTGATGATGATATTTGATAACCACTACCACTGAAATTACCTGAGAAACTAATACTACCTACAGTTAAACTTGCAATATCATTTACTGGGTCAAATCCAAACGCTGATGATGGAAAAGTTAAGTTATATATATCAGACGTAACACCAGGTGCGGTACCGTTACAACCAGCCCAGTTACCTGCTGTACTAAAGTTATTGTCTGAACCGCTGGCATCTGTCCAAACACAATTAAACGTAGCTGCTGAGACTGTTGATACAGATATACTAAGAAGAGCTGTACTACTTAGAATTATAGAGAAGAATACATTAACTAATTTTTTTATTTTCATATATTTTTATTCTTAAAACTATACTCTAATTTTAGCGTTAGAATTAATCACTTGTCAATAAAAATAAAAGATATTAAATTTTAAGATAGATTTTTAATCAATATTGTTTTATTGATGTAATAATTAATTAACAATATATTTGACAAAACATGAATAAAAAAGCTGGGTAAAATATTTTATAGCTTATATTTGACACCCCTTTTACTATAGGGTCATCAAGCAAGAAATTTGGCTGATTTGTCATATTTATTATGCTTGTAGATTGAGGGAGAATAGATGGATCTTTTTAAGAGGTTATTTCAAACAAAACCAGTACATTTTGCTGGTAGTTCTATTGGTTTTATTTCAAAACCTACTCACAAATTCCCAATCGCAATTATCTTTATTGTTTTATTAATTATTTTATTATTTGCAACAGTCGAAGTTACTAGCTTAAAAAAGTTAGTAACAGGAAACGGTACTATTCATAGAAGTAGTCTAAATTCAAAGAACGATAACAACAAACAAAATCTCTCTTCTACCCAATTGAATGTTACTACTGGAACTAATTCACAAAATTCATCAGGTGGTAATGGTGGCAATAGTACCGATTCCGACGTCAATATAAGCGTAAATGGCGAAAATATCTCTATCCCAGAAAATGGATCAGTTCATAAAACTATTAAATCTGAAGATGGTAATACAAATGTAGATATTTCTAGAAGTACATCAAATACAGGTACAAGTTTGAATTCCAATGTGAGTTCGTCGAAAGTGCGTGTTAATAGTTCAGTCCAAGCAAACAGCAGTATAAATATTCAGGAGCATACATCGAATTAATAATTGGTCATTCGATGTTATTTAGTTTCTAGCTAAATTAAATAACATCGGGCGATCAGCCCGAAATAATAATAAATTAACAATATAAAATGCGTGGGGCTTGCGCTCTTGAGCATTAGCTTGAAGTTATAATCTCAAGTTTATATGCCAAGTGCGCAAGTCCTGCTGTAATAATAGGAGGAACGTATGAAAAAACAACTACTTCGTGCCGCAGCGTCTACCGTCTTAGGCCTCAGTCTTACGACAGGATTCGCAGCAGCCGATATTAGTGGTACAGGACCAGACTCTAGCAACAAGGTCACAAACCACGTAAGTACATCTGTTGACGTTGATAACAATAACGATATCAACGCAACAAACAATAATAGCCAAGATTCTAGCTCTGGCAATGCTAAAGTACACGAGAACACTACTGGTGGTGATGCAACAAGTGGTGATGCAAGCAACAGTAACTCTCTAGACGCATCAGTTTCAGTTGACAATACTGGAGCTGGTAGCTGGGAGAGTTCAAGCCCATCGTTTGGTAGCAGTGATATAAGCAACACTGGACCAGACTCAAACAACACCATTAAGAACACCTTTAAGAGTACTGTTGATGTCTCTAACGACAATGACATTAGTCTTACAAACAATAACTCGCAATCATCAAGCTCAGGTAATGCCACTGTAAGTGACAATACCACTGGTGGTAACGCTACTAGCGGAAATGCTAGCAATTCAAACAGCAGTTCATTCACTATAAGTGTAAGCAACTAATAGATTAGTTTTAGTTACTAGTAACTGACTGTAAATGTGCGGTGAGGGTATTGCTAGAAGTACCCTTCCCGCATCAATGAAACGCTTATTTAAACCCTCTAACCCAAAATGACAAATTTAACTAGGAGAATTTAATGTTTAAAATTCGATCTTATATTAGGACAGGTTATTTATCCGTAGCTACTATATTTGTTTTATTATTTTTACCAATAACAACCTGGGCTGATACAAGCTCGGATCCATGTACACCACCAAGTTCATCTATACCCGGGGTACATTGGCCAACTGGTGCTGATGCCGGTACTTATACTTATCAATGTAGTGGTACGTATGCTGGAGAATGGACTAATCAGTATTTTGTCTTTGATCCGGTATCTGTAACAAGAACTCCGCTTTATGACCCAAGTTATTCTTTTGATTGTACCTCTGGTACATGGTCAATGACTCAATATGTATTTAATGCTCCAAGCGGTCAATATTATTCAACAAGAGTTCAAACTTCAAATCCAGGATTACCGACAAATTGCCCAACTATAGATAATGGTAGTAATGGTGCTGGTTCCTCAACTGACCCTAGCATTAGCAACAGCGGTCCTAATAGTTCGAATAATGGAACAACGGATGTTAACAATAATCTTGGTGTGAACAATAATACTACTGCTTCAATGACGAATAATATCCTTGGTGTTGCAACTAGTGGGGATTCATCAGTTTTAGGTAATACAACCGGTGGTAGTGCAACATCCGGTAATGTATTAGATCAAGAGAACGTTATAAACATGCTTCAATCTTCAAGTAATGTCTTAGGATCAGGCAAGCCGGTAATGACATTCACAGCTAATATTAATGGAGATGTAAATGGAGATATATTACTAAATCCTGCAACAATAGCTAGTCTGCAAGCAACTGGACCAAATAGTACAAATACAACGAGTACAAACTTGAATAATAATTTAACAGTAAACAACAGTGTAGATGGCTCTATAAACAATAATATCGATCTAGCCGCGAACAGTGGTGACGCTACAGTCTCTAAAAACACTTCTGGTGGGAACGCTACGTCTGGAACTGCTGAAACTGTAGCAAATATTGTAAATACAATAGATTCAGCCATAACTGCTGGCCAATCTTTTATTGGAACAATCAATATTAATGGTAATTTAAATGGTAATATTTTACTTCCTGCAGATTTTGTAAATCAGCTCTTAGCTGCCAATGTTCCTACGGTATCAATAACTGGACCAAGTTCTTCAAATACTTCAAGTACTAATGTAAATAATAATCAGACAGTTAATAACACGAATGATCTTGGTATCAATAATACAATTGATGCTAATGCAACTAGTGGTAATGCAGCAGTCAGTAGCAATACTACAGGTGGTAGTGCCACAAGTGGGAATGCTGCCACTCATATTACTGCCTTCAATTTAACTGGGAGTAAGGTGATAGGTGCTAATGATCTGCTAGTCTTTGTAAATGTCACAGGAAAATGGGTTGGTTTGATTGTAAATGCACCAGCTGGCGCTACAGCAGCAGAGTTTGGTGGTGGGATTACTAGCAGTGGTCCAAATTCATCCAACTCAACTAATACCAATGTTAATAATAATTCAACACTGAATAATAATGTTAAAGAACGAATTAATAATAATATAAATACCGATGCTTCTAGTGGTAATGCGCTAGTCAGCTATAACACCAAGGGTGGCAACGCTACTAGCGGTAATGCCGAAAATGCCATCAATTTAATGAATATGGAAAATAATTCATTAAGCTTATCTGGATGGTTCGGTATCCTGTTCATAAATGTATTTGGTACTTGGAATGGTAATTTCGGTACAAGCTCAGGCAATGAAAATAACTCAGGGGCTGTTCCGACTCATGGTGTAGCAGTCTTTAGCTTCGTACCCAACGGTGGAGACAAAAATACCTCAGCTTTTGGTATACCAAGAAATATATCAAGTAATCTACTTGGAAACGGCAATGCAAACTCAATTTCAGCAGCCCTAGCTTCATCTAATTCACATCGTAACTTCCTTCCATCAGACCAAACTAATTCTAATAGCCCTAGTAGAAATAGTTTTGCAAAAACTGCAGTTACTATAGGTACCATAGTTGTTCTATATATACTTGCTGATGCTTTAATAACAAATAGAAAAGCTATAAAAGTCAAAGTATTAAATAAGTTAAATAAATAGTATAGTTCTCTATCTTGTATATAATCTGTTTTTTAAGTAAAATACATCGGTAGTTTTACCTAGGGGATATAGCTCAGCTGGCTAGAGCACCTGCTTTGCAAGCAGGGGGTCCAGGGTTCGAGTCCCTGTATCTCCACCATGAGGGGCTATAGCTCAGTTGGTCAGAGCGCGTCACTGATAATGACGAGGTCTGTGGTTCAAGTCCACATAGCCCCACCATTTTATAAATTAGTACAAATTAAAAAAGAGCGACTCTCGCAAGCTATCGCTCTTTTCTTTTTGCTTTAAAAATTAGATTGTGCACTCAACGTCAGAAGTGTTCAGAACTGATTGGCTTGTCCGCTTAAATAGCGGATTTGTAAATCGTCAGTACTGTAAAAACGATTTACCAAGATCGACCTAGTTAATATGTAATTGCTTACTTATCACTAGTTTATACTCCCTAGAAAGGAGGTAATCCATCCGCACGTTCCCGTACGGATACCTTGTTA
>CAZOCM010000009.1:0-34372 GCA_964578305.1 uncultured Candidatus Saccharibacteria bacterium | reverse complement strand
AACAAAAACAGAGGCTAATTACCTCTGTTTTAAACATAAGCGTATTGGAGGGCCAGGAGGGACTCGAACCCTCGACACCCTGCTTAAGAGGCAGGTGCTCTAACCAGCTGAGCTACTGGCCCAAAGGCAAAAACAATTTAAAACTTTATCAAATTACCTCTGTTTTTGCAAGGTGTTACAGATAAGATATAATGCAGTGGATGAAATATCTAAATGGATCTGAACTCGCTGGTTTTATAAAAGAAAGACAACTTAGTCAAGTAAAGACTTTAGTTAATAAGAATAAAGTTCAGCCAAAACTTGCAATTATAGTTACGGTTAAAAATCCAGTTATCGAAATTTATCTTAGATTAAAAAAGAAATACGGTGAAGATATCGGTGTAGATGTCCAACTTTATAGAACAGATATAAAAGATATAAAAGAAGTTATTGCTAAATTAAATATAGACAATACAATTAACGGTATAATTGTTCAACTGCCGGTAGCAGATGAATCAAAGACAGATGAAATAGTTAATTTAGTTAAGCCAAGTAAAGATGTCGATGGACTAGGGCTTAAGTCTAAATTTGATCCAGCCACTCCTCAAGCCATACTTTGGTTACTATCTGGTTATAATGTAGAATTAAATGGTAAAAATATTGTTATTGTCGGTAAAGGCAAACTAGTTGGTAAACCACTTTCAAAAGCTTTTATAAGTTCCGGTATTACTCCAAAAGTTATAGATAAAAAAACTAAAGACATAAAGAATATCTTAATCGAAGCAGATATTATCATAACTGCTACGGGTGTACCGGGACTCATTAAATCCAATATGATAAAACCTAGTGCCGTTGTACTTGACGCCGGCGTAGCAAGCGAAAGCGGTAAAACAGTTGGTGACGTTGATGAAGAAGTATTTAAGACCAGGGATGATCTTACAATAACACCTACTAAAGGCGGGGTTGGACCACTAACGGTTTGTTCACTTTTTGAAAATTTAATTCGTGCAGCTGAGAAGTAATAATTTAACTAATTATTTCTTTAACTTTTTGTCTAAATAATTCACCGCGTTCTTTGTAGTTTCTAAACATATCAAAACTGGTACAAGCTGGTGAGAACAAGACTACTAATTCCTTATCAGTTTCTTTTAATTTACTTACTTCAATTTCAATATCTACAACTATTTCATCAATATTCTTAGCTTTTGACCCAACAAAATTAGCAAAACCAACTTTATTAAAACTTGTCAAAATCTCATCTGTTGCTTCACCAATTACTATCACTTTAGCAATATTAGATTTATGTTTTATTTCTTCAGCTAACTTATCGAAAGGAATGTTTTTTGATTGCCCACCTATAATCAATAGTTCTGGTTGATTAAAAGAATTGATTGCGGCAATGGCAGTTTCTGGAGTTGTTGAAAAACTATCGTTATAGTATTTGACATTATCTTTTTCCCCAACTAATTCTAATCTGTGAGGTAGTCCACTAAAACTCGTTAATACATTTTTAATGGCAACTTTATCTTTAGTTATTTGCCATGCTGTTGTAACCGCTGCGCAGATATTTTGAAGATTATGCGGACCTAATAATTTAACATCAGCCACATTGCATATCTCATTGTTGTCAATAAATATTTTATTTTCTGAAACATTGGCACCAGGACTTTCAAAGTAGGGTATTTTTTGACCAGAACTACTTGAAGTTATTTCTACTGACGAATCGTTTTTACTAAAGAAAATCGCGATATCTTTATCAGTCTGATTTTTAAATAAATTAGTTTTTGCGCTTTTATATTCTTCTAAATCTAAGTGCCAGTTTAAATGTTCTGGTACAACCATTAAACAAACTGCAATATGCGGAGACTTTTGCTTTAAATCAATTAATTGAAAACTAGAAAGTTCTAAGACTACAAAAGTATCAGGGAGCATATCTTTTATAATGTTTAAAAAGGGCACACCAATATTTCCAGCTAAAATTGTATTCTTGCCAGCAGTTTTTAGCATTTCGTATATAAGTGTTGAAGTAGTACCTTTACCTTTGGTACCGGTTACTCCAATCACATTTTTTACATCAACTATCTTAAGAAATTCATTTAACTGACTAGTTATTTTTTCTTTAACATTTAGATTTTTATCTAAGATTATTTTCGGATTTATACCGGCTGATCTAACAATAAGATCAAATTGATCTAAATTTTCCAAATAGTTATATCCTAAATTTGATTTAACACCTTCAGGAATTATTAATTCTTCATCTTGATCACATATCGTAATTTCATTATCTTTATTTTGACCAAAGTACTCAAAAGAAGATTGACCTTCTAGACCATATCCAACAATGGCTATTTTCATGAGTCAATTATGACATTAATTCTTGATACTTAATTGTTTTTTGACAAGTTCTGCTACTTGTCTTGGCGTCATATCTGCTTTTAAGATAACATCACTTACACCAAAAGCTTTAACTTGTGGTGGTATTTCTTGTTCACCTACGTTTGTTAAGATTATAACTTTAATATTTTTACCCCATGGAGTTTGTCTTAATTTTTCAAGCATTGTATCTCCGGTCATCTCAGGCATCATTAAATCTAGAAGTATAATATCTGGTTCCATTTTTTTTACAAGTTCTAAACCTAATCTGCCATTTTCAGCTGTTTGGACACTGTACCCTTCTGCTTCAAATTTGAAGCGATACATTTGAGATATAGTTTTATCGTCTTCTATGATAGCTATTTTTGTCATCTATATATTTATTATATCTAATTATAGATTTAACTACGTTTCAATACTTTAAATTTATCCAGTGACCCTGAATTTCGCCAACCAGTTGACTGAAATACTGCAATAGCAACGGCGCATACTGGTAGATTTTCACATTTTGTACCAATTACATGTACGTTATGCGGACCAAGATTTAAGTTTCTATTTTTAGCTAATGCCATTAAGCTATGATCTATATCTGCCCTAACTTCAGTTTCGCTATGACCCTCATGTTCTACTAATAAACCTTCACCGGTTTTTTTATCTTGAATCCAACCAATACCAGCCCATATTTCTTGGTTGCGTTGCGATGTTCTCTTTTGAGCCATTACTACATACAACCGATCGCCCCACCTACTATTTGGTATATCTGGTTTTTGTTTATATATAACGTCACAACCTGCTGGCAAGACTGAACTTAAATAAATTAAATTAAAGTTGGCAACGCCAGCATGAACTAAAGCTTGATCGAAGGCAGCTAGCTCGGTCGGACCAACACCAATACCTTGTGTAATCTGTATTTTCATTTTTGTTTTTATAACCTACTTTTACTTTATCACAAAATTTATTTTTCAACACATCTAAGTTATGCTTATGTGAATGAGCTGGATATACCTAGCAATATTAGCACCATTTTTATTTGCAATTGTTAATTTATTTGACGATAACCTCTTAAATTTTATCTATGAGAGTCCTTATATAGCAACTATATCCGTTGGTTTTTACGGATCACTTCCTTTACTTAGCAGAATATTTATACATTCAAACTTCTTACCAAATAAATTAATCTTTCTAGCAACTCTCGCAGGATTTTTAACATTAACATACTATTTTTATTACTTCAAAGCTCTTAAAATTGAAACACCGTCTGTTGTCGTGGCTTTAATTGGCTTATCACCCGCTACAATCCCTTTTATTGCTCATTTTTTAGTCAATGAAAGATTGAATTTAGCAGAAATTATTGGCTTAACACTAGTTATATTTGGTTCAACTTTATTAGTCCTTAAAAAAGAAGAAAAATTAAATATTTCTAAAGTTTTTGCTCCAATAATTGCAGTCGTTCTTTTTATGGATTTTGCATCAATAGCTTTAAAATTTGTCTACCAGCGTTCAGATTTTTACTCTGCTTATTTATATTTTTCTTTAGGAATGTTAATTGGTGCAGTATTTTATCTATTAATTAATTTTCAAAATAACAAAACACAAATAAAAAAAATTTCTAACAATATTAAAAAATTACTACCAGTTTTAATTCTAGCTGAACTAATTGGATTAAGCGCTGAATTAACTTTAAATTTAGCAATTAAAAATGGACCTGTCTCACTTGTAAAAGCAATTGAGAACATCCAACCTTTATTTGTTTTAATAATAGCTATTATTTTTTATCCGAAATATCCCAAATATTTTAGAGAAGCTAAAAGTGGTTATTTAATAAAGAAATTCTCTTCTATTTTTTTAGTTATAACTGGGATTATTTTCATAGTTGTATCAAGTGAATTTAATTGATATTTAATTTACTCCTTCGGAGTAATATTGTATTTTTTAAAATATTCAAGTGGTCTTAGAGTTAATTTATGTCTTCTAATATTATCTATACCTAAATCCATTTCTATATTCAATCTTGATACTTTGCTTTTATAAGCTTTTTTAGCTATCTCGTGGTGCATATAGTCTGTAATATATGGTGTTTCATAATTAACTTTCATATGTTGCATAATATAATATTCTTTGCTGAAAGGCCGGTGATAAATAATTACACCATGTAATTCTTTATCTATATAAAGTGCTAGACTTTTAATATTTAAAACTTTAGAATTTTTTAAAGTTTTCTTTATGGCTAGAAATTCTGTATGTTCAAGGTCATTATTATGACTTATTTTTTTCTCCCAATCAGAAATTGACTTAAATAAATGATCCTGAACTTCTAATATAGATAAATCTAAAGATTTTAGTTCTAAATTTCTTTCACCCACACTCGATTTAAAACGTTTAATCTTTTTCCTCAATAGCTTATATTGAGCACCCTTTAAATTTGCTAATGCTTCGCTATCTAGTAAGTATTCATGATAATCAGGCTCCTCGATTATGTTTAATTTATTTGGGTTTTTGATTTTATCGATAACAAATTCAGGCTCATGTATTAGGTGTACTTGCGCTTTTTGACTTTTTAGATACTGAAAAATAGTTTCAATGGAGTTATCTACATTATTTGTACCGATTAGACTTAAACCCGAACCAACTGATTTAAATGGTTGATTGTAGTTAATAATTAAGTTCTGATTTAGAAGTGAAACAGTTAGTTTTTCATTTAAATTCCACCAGGTTTGTAATGTTGCAAAGGAAATATCAGAGTATGGTGGTAGCGATTTAACCAGACTATTATAGGGATCTTTTAGTTCAATGTTGAGCGGAATAAAATCTGGGAAAGTCGGGAACATTACTTATATATTAATATATTTACCAGAATTGATAATTGTTTAAAGTTCACCAATCTATTGACATATTTTTAGCATAACCGATAATTAATAGTGGAATAAGCAAAAAATTAATGATCAATATAAAAAATAAACTACAATTATTTGTAACAATTGTATTTTTAGGATTCATTGCTTGGTGGATCAGTTTTCAACACGTAGTAGATAAGCAAGGTTCGTCTGTTAACTGGTTCGAGAATGCTTATGGATTAGTTGCCTTAATTGGTTCAATTATAGGTATAATGGCCATGCGAAAATGGGGAGGGTATAAGACTTTGTTGGGTAAGTCTTTATTATTCTTTGCGTTGGGTTTATTTGCCCAAGAAGTTGGTCAGCTTGTTTCAAGTTACTATACTCAAATAGCAAAAGAAAGTTTACCTTATCCTTCACTTGGTGATGTTGCTTACTTTGGCAGTGTGCTTCTATATATATGTGCAGCAATATATTTGGCAAAGGTTGTTAGGGTAAGATTCTCATTAAAACAAACTGGATACAAGGCTGTTGCAGTTCTAGTCCCCATTATACTTCTGGCTATCTCTTATTTTGTATTATTACATAACCACCAGTACGACACTTCTAAGCCGCTTACAGTTTTTCTAGACGCGGGTTATCCAATTGGGCAAGTCTGTTATATATCTATTGCAATCGTTGCCTATCTTTTATCCAAAAAAATGCTTGGTGGAATAATGAGACCAGCGATTGTACTTGTTATTTTGGCTCTGTTTGTCCAATATGTGTCAGATTTTACCTTTATTTATCAAAGCCATCGTAATGCTTACGTACCGGGTAAGTTTGACGACTTATTCTACCTTATTTCTTATTTTGTAATGTCATTAGCTTTAATTAAGTTTCTATCAGTTTATAAAGGATTGAGCAATAAAACTGTAGCAAGTAGCACGGACAAGGCATAAGTTATGGATGTTTATGCACAAATAGCAATAAAAATAATAAAAGGTCAAGAAACCATAATTGGTCCTGTTGCTATTGAACAAGCCAGGCGCGTACCGCACTTAAAAGTTGATTGGGATAAACAAGAAGTCAAACTTGAAGGTGATGAAGCTAAAGTCCTAGATACATTAATTGAAGTATATAAAGAGTTATTTGGAGAAATATCCGTAGAAGTATCCAAAGAAGCTGCCTCATCATTAATTGGACAAATAGATAAAGCTAAAATTCCAGATTCTCTAAAATAAAGTAGTTTATTATGCCAGAAGAAGAAACCACCGGCACAATAACTGAAACTGTACCAAATAATATAGTATCTTCTACTCCTTCAACTCATATCCCCCTTCAAAAGAGACGACAACTTAAAAAAGAAATTGAGCACATCACCGAGGAGATGTACAAGCGTAATAGGGAACTTGTTGAAACTAATAAAACCCTATCGCTACTTCGGACTATTGATGCATTTGCACTAGAGTCCAGCATTTCTCTTGAAGTGGTTTGTGATCAAATAACAAAAGCTATCTGCCAGACCGCAGATTACCCATTCGCTGCACTTCTTACTAGATCGTCTAGAAGCGACGATCTGCTGGAATTATCCGGCTGGAATAGCAATAAGGATAAAACTAAAGAGTTAGCGCATTTATCTTTGCCTGTTCATTTACAACTTTCAAATAATTGGTTTGGCTCAAATGAATTCAGTAGACTAATTCCCATTGAAGATTTATCTAATCAATATTTAGCAAAGTTAATTGGCTCCCATGAAAAAGATATAGAAAAGTTTAGACATAAATTACCTATTAAATCTGTTTATATAGTTAAATTAATTTCAAGACACCATATAGTCGGGTTAATTGTAGTCGGTTACAATTTCTCTGACCAAGAATTAAATCCAGCCGATGTTCTTTTAGTAGATAGATTAAGTGAAGGAATAGGTGTTGCATTAGACAATAAGCTACTGCTCGAAGAAAATCAAAAGGTCCTTAGACAATTAAAAGTTTCAAATTCTAAATTAAGAGCATTAGATGAAGCTAAAGATGATTTTATTAGTATGGCTTCTCACCAATTAAGAACACCTTTAACAAGTGTCAAAGGCTATATAAGCATGATCAAAGATGGTGATGCAGGCAAGATTACTCCAACACAGAAAGATATGTTAAGCCATGCATTCTTTAGTTCGCAGCGCATGGTTTTCTTAATAGCAGATATGTTAAACGTATCAAGATTAAATACCGGAAAATTTATTATAGAGAACGTTCCAGTTAATTTAGCTGAAGTTGTAGAGGAAGAAATCGGTCAATTAAGAGAAACTGCTGAAGCTCATTCAGTAAACCTAAAGTTTAATAAACCGAAAGAATTTCCTATCACTTTGTTAGATGAAACAAAAATAAGACAAGTAATAATGAATTTTGTAGATAATGCTATTTACTACACACATAAAGGCGGACATATAGTGGTAACAGTTAAAAATAATCCAAGTACAATTGAACTGACGGTTAAAGATGATGGTATGGGCGTACCTAAAAATGAGCGTCACCATCTGTTTACAAAGTTTTATAGAGCAGGTAACGCCAGAAAAGTTCGTCCAGACGGCACAGGACTTGGTCTCTTTATGGCTAAAAAAGTCATCGTTGCTCAGGGGGGAGCTTTAATATTTGACTCTACGGAAGGTAAGGGTAGTACATTTGGATTTATACTAAATAAAAATAAACCTGAATCAGATAATAAGGTTGAAGCAAAAGATAATGTCGAATCAGCTCAATCTTCAAAAGACTAAGTAATATATAGTACAGACTGAAAAAATTATTATATAGATAATAATTTCAAACTAAACAATATCTCTTAATAAGTTAAAAAGATTATCTTTGGAGTAGGTGTGATTTTAGAATTTGCCGTCAGAACATCGTATTGCATTAAAAAGTCTTGGCTTTTTATCTTAACTCTAATTACTATATTTACTTTCTTTTTGTTTAGATTTTCTTTAGTTAAAGCACAAAATATATCAATAAACTCAACTAAAAATTGTGATTCAAATGCAGTTATATTTTGCGGTGCCAATTCTGTCAACCAAATAGTTAATAAATTTAATATCGGCGATGGTTTAAATTCGGCTAAAAGTATTCACCACATATTCTCATTTTTTGGAATTTCGACTATAGATATTAATAGTATGAAAAGCGCTGACACTTTAGTTGAACCAGGATGGGTGAGTAAATCTGGAAATGTATTTAACTCTTCCAATAAGCTTATTGCCACAAATGCATTAACTGGTGGCAGGGAAAACATTAGCGGCAGTACAAGAGTAAACGTTGACGGTACTGTCTTTTTTACTAGACCACCCTCTGTTTCCTTCGAGAATCATTTTCTAGCAGCCTTTATAGTAATGAAAGATGGTCACTTTGACTTTGCGATTCTTTCTAGTTGTGGCAATGCTGTTAAAGCTACCCCTATAATGCCAAAACCAGCTCCAACACCTCCACCTGCACCTATAGCACCTCAAACACCCTCTATGACTAATAATGTCTGTACTGGGAATACGACCAATAGTAACTCTGTAAATAGTGTCCAAGGAGGCAACTGTTCAAGTAATACTACCGTCGTTCAAACTCAATCAACAAACAACACACCTCCAAATCCTACGACCCCAGTTCAATCACCTACAAATCTTATCAGTACCGGATCTAATACTAACCTGTTAATACTAATCTTTATACTTACAAGTATTAGCGGAACGCTGTATTATCACCGATGGTTAAGAAATCATTTAACAGATTAGCTCATCTGTTAAATGTTTTTGAATAAGATTTAAGTTTTTATCAGATAACAAGTTATAATAGCTGTATTGCTAATGATCTGTTATTTATCTATTAAATGAGTATTATTAAACAAAAACCATCCCAAGCTAACGACGATAAATTAATCGTTTTACTTCTACAAGTCCCACGTACAAACGAAAAGAAAGAATTAGCGGCTGAGCAGATGTTTGCTTCACTTCACGGTTTGCTTCTGTTTCCGTCACATAAACTCTTTCAGGCACCCAGGAGAGAACGAATAAGCTGTGAGATCGCAGTACTCAAGAAAAGGATTGGTTTCTACGTCTGTGTGCCAAACTATTTAAAATCTTATGTAGAGGAGCAGATCTATGCGCAGTATCCTATGGTTCAGATATCTGAAGTAGGAGATTATGCCTCAAGTTTTTCAAGTCTATCAGAGTCAACATATGCCACAGAGATGAAATTAGCCACCAGTGACAGCTTACCTATTAAAACGTTCCTTAGCTTCGAAGTTGACCCTCTAGCTGCCATAACTGCCACTCTAGCTAAATTTGAAGAAGACGAAGAAGCTTGGATACAGCTTATCTTAAAACCAGCTACTTCTAACTGGCACAAGAAAAGCGAGAGGTTTATTAGAAATCTAAGAGGAGGAGTTAAATCTTCACCTGGAGCTATACTTTCTGCTTTTTGGGCTCCACCTAACCAAACAGGACCGGAACATAAAATAACAGAGTATGATCAGACTAAAATTCAGGGAGCTGAAGAGAAGAGTCAAAAACTAGCTTTTGAAACTACCCTTAGACTAGTTTATAGGGGTAACACCTCTGTTCAACAGGCTAACCTCAGAATGCAATCTATAGTTGCCAGTTTTAAACAGTTTAATACCACTTATCTTAACGGCTTTGAACATGGAAGAATTAGACAAGACAGAAGACTTACAGATAGCTTCAGACATCGACTATTAAATAAGCGTCCTTATATATTTAATATTGAAGAAGTAGCTACTCTTTATCACTTGCCACACACTAATGTTGAAACACCCTCTATTCTTTGGTCATCTAGCCAAACTGCAGAACCACCAGCTACCCTACCTGTTGTCACAGATAAAAACAGGCAGGAAATTAGCCCCGTAGCAGCCGCTAACTTCCGAGGTCAAAACATAGCTTTTGGTATGCCTAGATCTGACAGAGGTCGTCATCTATATATTTTAGGACAAACAGGGGTAGGTAAATCCGGACTATTAGAACTTCTTACCTTATCAGATATATATAGCCCATATGGTTTTGCAGTGATAGATCCACACGGTGATTACGCTGTTAGCACCCTAAAGCGTATACCTGAGCATAGAGCCAAAGATGTAATTTACTTTAACCCAGCAGATACAGATTACCCGATGGCATTTAATCCAATGGAAGTTATTGATCCAAAACTGCGCTCACATACTGCTTCTGAGCTAATTGGAGTACTTAAGAGGATGTTTGATTCCTGGGGTCCTAGATTGGAGTACATACTAAGATACAGCCTCCTAGCCCTCCTAGATTATCCACAGTCAACAATGCTGGATATTACCCGTATCTTAACAGATAAAAAATTCAGAGCAGAAGTTATGACCTATGTCAGTGACCCGGTGGTACGAAACTTCTGGACAGTTGAGTTTATAACCTGGAATGATAGATTTGCCGCCGAAGCCGTCGCCCCTGTTCTAAATAAAGTCGGTGCATTCACTGCTAACCCAGTAATTCGTAATATCATCGGTCAAGCTAAGAGCAGCTTTAATATAAGAGAAATAATGGATGAGCGAAAAATTCTAATTATTAATCTAAATAGAGGTCTAGTAGGAGAAGATAATGCGGCTCTTCTTGGGGCACTTCTTGTTACTAAAGTCCAGCTAGCTTCCATGAGCAGAGCTAATATTGAACCAAGCAAGAGAATACCATTTTATCTATATGTTGACGAATTCCAACACTTTGCAACAGACAGTTTTGCCAGCATATTAAGTGAAGCCAGAAAGTATGCTTTAAACCTAACAGTTGCTAACCAATATATAGCCCAGATGACCCAAGAAGTAAAAGACGCGGTCTTTGGCAATGTTGGCTCTATGATTGCTTTTAGAATGGGTGCTGATGACTCCAGAGTAATGCAAAAATATTTTGAACCTAGATTCACCGAATATGACCTGGTACACATGCATAACCGTCACTTTGTAATTAATATGACTATATCCGGTGAAAAATCCCCAGCGTTTTCTGCTTTCACTCTTGATTTGCCTGAGCACCAGTTTGATGAAACTTCTAATATTATTCATAACAGCCGATCAAAATATTCTCTACCTAAAGATGAAGTCGAAAAGTTAATACGCACACAATATGAAGTAGGACCACCTAGGCAAACAAATTTAAATAAACCTCAAGCTCATCAAAGTACTCCTAAAGAGATGAAAGAAATAAAAGGAGAAGAGCATAAGATTAGCAGTGGTCAAAACAACTTATCTAATGTAGGTCAGATGGCAATTAGCGGATCTTCAATGACCATGAAATTAAAACGCCGACGACGCCGAAGAAGTAAAAAGCCAACTGGAAGCTTAATAGATAATAAAGAACACGTTATATTTTCAAAAAATAACAGGGATAATTAGAATAATAAATATATAAAAATAAAGCGCTTATGGATATTGACAAACATGCAAGTATATGCTAAAGTATAACCATCTGCGCTTCCTAGTATAGCAAGGTGGAAATTCTTGGGGAGGCAACGAGTAGCTTTACAATTTGGTCAGTCAAAATAGTTAAACAAGTTTAGTTTGTAAGTAATATGCAAACTAGATAGTCATGGGTCTTTTACCCGATTGAGTGCATTTAGTGCTCTCGGTTTAATTGAACCTAAACACCGACTTAGATATTTACAAGATTTCAAGTGTCAGAAGTTGTTAATTCTAAGGCAAAACACGGAGATGATAATTCATTGTCGTTTGTGTGTTTTGTCTAAGGATAGACGAACCTGGCCCTAGATCTAGCCAGCAACCCTCGATCACCAGGAGGTGATTGGAAATGCGTAGTGCAAAAGCAAAGGTCACAATAGTTCTGGTCGCCATCCTGGCGATCGGGGCGATCTTCTCAGCATCAGCATCTGCTTTTGGACAATGCGGTGGATCGGTTTCAACTGGTTCACAGCTTCTCCATTCTTGGCAGGTGATGGGCGTCACATCACAAGCAAGTGAAATTGCCAGATCAGCCGGGTTCCACTCGGAAGACGGCAGTCTCTCCAGCTGGATGAAGGAAAGGGTAGTGAAGGCCAACCTAGCTTCAGCCGCTAGTCCAGAGGACTTCGGTTGTCATCCAGGCACGGTTTTCAGTGTTCATCACCGGACTCTCGGCAAGGGAACTCCAGTAATGGTAGCTCTCCCTCTAAAGATGTCCAAGGGTGACGTTCGAACAAGTCCTCACAAGGGATTCCATCCGCAAGCCTTTTGGGCAAACGCGGTTGGAAAGTCAACTTGCTCAAACCCGCTCAAAGGCAAGGTACGAGTGATCCTGTTCGTGAGGAATCACAAGAAGCATCACCCAAAGTCTGCGATAGCAAAAGAATGCGTTGCAGGAAAGGTGATCGCAAGTAGTGGCAACTGCAACACCCAAAGCAACACGTCTTCCGAGACGTGCGGTAACGGTCAAGTGCAGTCAGCTACTGGATGCATCACAATCCAGATCAACAACGTCTGCGGCGAAGTCGCTGTCGGCGGATCTACTGGTGGTGGTGAACAATGCAAGTTCGAAATTCATGAAGAACGCAAAGAAGAAAAACCACCCCCTCCACCCCCTCCATCGATTACGATCACGAGCATGACGACGCTGAACATGATTCCCGAAGGTAAGACTTCTGGACCGTTCATCGTCACAGTCAACTCCAGCGAAGCTGGTGGCTCATTGACCGTCGATCCTGGTATCGGGGGAGTTTCGAACTGCGAAAGCAGCACTCCGAAATCGAGTCTCACGTTTTCAAGCCTCACCGCTGGTAACAGCGAATTGTGTCTCATTTTGTACGCACCTTCGGATGCGGCCAAACCAAGCACGATGACGGCAACGTTCTCAGCGATCCTCGGATCAGCCAAAGACGTGAAAACGGATACGTTCGAAATCCAGTACCCAGAAAGACCGTAGACATAAGTCGGTAAGTGCGAGGGCATAAAGAAGAGCTCAGGCTCAACTTAGTGCTCTCGCACACCCGACGACTGCTCATTCAAAGAGTAATTTATTTTTATAAATTAATCCCCTGAGCAGTCGTCATTTCCCATATTAAAGATCAATGACTATCTAGTTTGTAAATGTAATAATAATAATTTAATTCAATCTTTTTTAGAAAGGAGATTAATATGTCTAAATTTTCTAAATTAGCTGTTACAATGACAGCTCTTCCAGTATTGGCTTTAAGTGGTTCTGCTTTTGCAGGTAGCCCAGGTCAATTAGCTGGTGGCGATAACTACCAAGTTAAGAATTTAACTCAGAGTGGTAAATACGCTAATACAATTAGCGCTACTTGTAACGACGAAGTTCAGTATAGTATGCAGTTAAGCAACACCCAGTTTGGTTCGCTTAAAAATGTAACACTTAAAGCTACTTTACCTAGTGAAGGTGGCTTAAGTACTGCTACTGCTACTACTGACTTAGGTGGTAACTCAGGTACATCTGATTCAGTTACCGTTAACCTTAGTAATGGTTCAACACAAAGTCTAGAGAATGGTACAACTGTTCTTTACGACGGTCATGGTCAAGTAATCAAAACTTTACCTGATTCAGTTACTTCAAGTGGAGTAAATATTGGAACCTTAATTGGTTCTACTACAGAGTTCGTTAACTTTAAAGCTAAAGTTAATTGTCCTACAACTCCCCCAGTAACCCCTCCAACTACTACTCCTGGCACTCCTGCTGCTCCAACTCAGTTGGTAAACACAGGTGCTGGTAGCGTAATTGGTATTTTTGCCGCTGCTACTGCTGCCGGTTATGCTTTCTACAAGTTCATACTTGGTCGAAAGTTAAGCCGTCAATAAAGCTTGTGCAAAAGGACTAGCGTAGTTTCAGTTTTTGTGCTACGATAACTACCGTTTAACGAGCACACTGACTGACCGCTCTAAAACAAACACCTCACAGCTACTCTTGAAAATCCCTCTATTTTATTGGTAGAGGGATTTTTCTTTTTATATCTGTTATGCTAAGATAATCCGAGCATTTTTGGCCTCATCGTCTAACGGCTAGGACACCAGGTTTTCATCCTGGCAATCGGGGTTCGATTCCCCGTGAGGTCACCATTTGACTTATGCTTGCAACATTATAATTAAAATCATAATATTCTTTAAACCATAATTATGTCTGAGAAAATCCCAAACCAAGAAAGTCTATTAAATGAAATTCAATTTCAAGATCTTGAAAAGGGCGACGAAGTTATAGTTGAGACTAAGTCAGGTAGTGCTTACAAGTTTTTAGTTAAAGACAACTCTGACAAAATATTAGTGTCTATAGAACGAAGTAGTAACCATTCTGTAAAGGAAGACGATACTACGCGCTGGGCAGCAATTGGACTTGAAACATTATTTGAAATGAGGGGTAGTTGTTTAAGAACTGCGATAATAGAAGGTGCTCCTTTTCCAATTGGAAGACATATTGGTCATTTTGTAGTTGGCGAAAGAGCGTGGCTGGGTACAGAACTTGAAGGTATAGATAGAACTATGATAACTACTCCAGTTGAAAATATAAGATTGAATAAATCAACCAATTAAACTTAATTAAATACTATTAAAAATATATTAATGCCTATATATTAGTTGCAAAGAAATTTATTAGCTACAGCACTAGTAATTAAAGTACCATCACTATTATGTGATACTTCTAGATAAGTATTAAGGATATCTCCCCAAGTACCATCATCACTACCAGGTATAGGTAGTCTAGCCATTTTGCTTATTCTTTAACATAATTTTACCTAACTTGTACTATCAGTTATTAGTCCATAATTAGACAAAGCAGTGATTAGAGATGCTAATGCTGTATTACCGCCTTTGGAACCTGTAACTGTTGGTTTGCCAATTTGTGTAGCGCCGTTGAAGCCAATACCATAATTAGCGTTGCCAACTAATACAGCCCCGCCATTAGGTTGTAAAACGAGTGGATGATAAAGTAGATCGTCACCGACTTGAATTTGTGCAGTTGTATTTGCAGGATTCACTCCATCATTTACAACAGTAAATACCATCGACGGATTGTTATTGCCAGAAGATTGGAGCGCTAAATTCATATACCCTGCTGCCTGTACTGCTAGACTGTTTATGGCATAACGGACTAGTTGCGTTTCTTTGAAATTTACACCTTTGTCGGTCTGGCAAATTAGTCCGTCTGGAATTGTCCCCGCAAATTCTGTTACACCGGATTCAAAAGTGTTCCCGAGAAGTATGAGTCGCTTGTGACCTGTTGTTGAACCAAAATCGAAAGCCGTTCCAGACGCGGCAGGAGTACAACTGAAGATAACACCAAGAATAGACACACCAATACAATTATCTTCATTTAGTTTAATAGCTGTACTCGGATTTCCATTAAATGCCATAAAACCACCGATGATTGTCAGACTTTCACCACTCCAAGTAATTTGAGTACCACCGGATGAAGTATCGTCACCAAACCAACAACCTATGAACGTTAGTCCTTGGCCAGTTATGGTTGCGTCGTGAGTATAAGCTCCGGCACTAAGATCTGCCAAATTCTCAAATGTACAGTTCTGAAAAGTCCAAGCTTGCCCAGCATTCTTAGTGTGTATCGTAGCGTTATATACAAAAATGCAGTTGGAGAACATATGGGCATTGGAGAAGTGGGCGTTATCAATTTTACCTTTCACACCAATGTTTGCGCCTGCGAATTTACAATTATTGAAACTGCCGTCAACGGCATTATTAAGACTAAGCAAGGTTGCTGTACGAGGGCTTAATCCTCCAGCTTCCAGTGCTACATTATCTAGCAACATTTGGTTTGTAATCTGTTGTAAGGATTCGTCAAGGTCAACGACATTGCCAGTAAATGCAGAATTAGTGTAGTAAATCTGCAAGTAACGAATTCGAAAACCATAAGAACCGCGAGCAGATATAAACCTTGCTCCACTAGCGTTATATACAAACACGGTGGAATTGACAGGAGTTCCGCCAATACCTCCACCACCACCTATTCCACCAGTTCCTTGGATAGTTATGCCATTTGTATTATCAAAGTTCAACGATCCCAAGAAGGAATAAACACCCGATCGAAATGATATTGTACCGCCATTTGAAGGTAATGAATCAATAACAGCCTGAATTGCTGCAGTGTCATCCCCGCCACTTGGCGCAGGAGCTAAAACCATCGGCAACTGAGAATCTGTTACCACTGATGGTGGCAACTCACTTGTCTTAAGTAATCCACTACCATCTAATCCTGCATAACCATTAGGTTGATCTTTATTAGCTGTCTTTTCTGTTGCAGCAAGGTCAGCAGTTAAGTTACTAACCATTGATTCAGTAATTGTCGGCAGATTTGAAACAGGTAACTTACTGCTGGAATCCAGTCCTGCATACCCACTAGCCACACCCCTATTGCTAGTCATCTCAGCCCCAGCACTAGCTAGCGCACTAGTAATTAAAGTACCATCACTATTATGTGATACTTCTAGATAAGTATTAAGGATATCTCCCCAAGTACCATCATCACTACCAGGTATAGGTAGTCTAGCCATTGTTTATTTTACTCACTTACTGAGATATATTTTAACTTAAGCATTTTTAGAAGGCAATTATATATTACCGGTGACTGTCTTATTTGTACCTGAGCCCAGATCAACTGTCCCAGAAGTTTGATCGGCATCAATCGGGCATCGGTTATTTACAACCCTATAATTATCTGAAGAACCTGTAGCGACCAGTATTCCTTGTTTTTGATGGCCTGCCATCCATCCGTTCATAGTATTAGCACATACACAGTTAGAAATCCCAAATTCTGAAGCATTAGCTGCAACTTGAATCCCTGACACAAATGGGTGATTACCGCTGTTATTTCCAAGAACTAAAACATTATCTATCATAGTGTCGGCAGAACCGGATAAAATAACAATTCCGTTTGCATCGCAAGCTTGCACAATTCCTCCTGTCACTCGAACACCAGCAGCATTTGCTGTTACAAAAATTCCAGTTCCACAGTTTTGAGCAGCACAAGCTGTAAGAGATACATCACGACAATTATCTGTCCAAAACCCAACGTTGGCAAAAGTATCAAGAACCACATTATCTAACTTAGTACCTGTAACAGGCGTACTTCCGCTTCCATTTAATCCTATTAAAATACCGTTAGCACCTCTTGCGAATAATGAGTTGTAAATATGGATTGTATCTGCTGGGTAATTAATATCTATCCAGGCGTTCGCCATATCTGCATTAGTAGCTGCAGAACCTCTAAGTTTAGAACAATACATTTCAATTGCAGAGTTTGATCCATTTCCAATTTTAATAGCTGTATTACAGTTGCTAACATCGCCTGTCAGCCAACCATTCCAAACTATATCATTAAAGTGATAACCTAGACCGCCAGAAGTTGGAGCGCAGTTCATTGAAATAAATAAGTTATTGCCAAAGTACAATCTAAAGCAATCAATCTGATCAGCTCCATTAGTAAAATCTATACCTCCACCAGAAGATTGAGGGTTTGCTGCATCAATCATTAAGTCACAGATTTGAATGAAGCCAGAGTTTATACTTATTACATAATTATTACCAGTTGCAGTTAACCGGGTTAAACGTCCTTCACCACGAAGTGTAATCCAAGCAGGTATATTAAGTGGACTATTTATTGAGTATTGACCACCATGTAACCAGACACCAGAAATACCTCTGGATTGAGCATCATTTATTGAAGCTTGAATAGCTGCTGTGTCAGTATTACCACTTGTGTCACCACTTGCTCCTGGTCCAATTACAAAAGGTGCCCAAGTTTTAGTAATAACTTCACTCGGCAGTTCAGAATTTTTAAGAAGGCCGCTACCATCTAAGCCCGCATAACCATTCGGCTGATCTTTTCTAGATGTTTGTTCAGAGCCAGTTATACGAGAGTCATTTCCTTGCGCAGCAGTACCTGACGTACTGCCATAACTAACTGTCAAAGTTCGATCAGCTGTTAAGTCACCACCACCACTTAATCCTGTTCCAGATATTAACTGTCTTGAAGTTGGTACTTTTGATGCAAGTCCGGGCACAGTCGGAGCTGAGGCTATACCACTTAAATCTCCTGCTAATTGTATAATTCCTTCACTTGATGTAGTAGCTGGAGCTGTTGACGGTGGGCTAGCCCATGTCTGATCTCCTCTAAGAAATGTACTACTACTTGCACCACTACCACCTAGTTGAGTAGTAGGTACTTTAGTAGAACTATCTAAGGCCGCATACCCACTAGCCACACCCTTATTAGATGTCATCTCAGCACCAGCACTAGCTAGCGCACTAGTAATTAAAGTACCATCACTATTATGTGATACTTCTAGATAAGTATTAAGGATATCTCCCCAAGTACCATCATCACTACCAGGTATAGGTAGTCTAGCCATGCATTAACGGCCTTTATTTAAATCGCTTGTACTGCTTTCTTTTCCACCACCATAAGCACTACTACCATAGCCATAAGAATTGTGCTTACCTGAGCCAGATCGATGACCCACTAGTAAATTAACAACTCGATCAAGTCCCATTAATGAGATCATACCTAGACCAAGTGTTGCCAAAAACTCAGTACGAGTCATCTCTTTTTGCAATAGCGTATCAATTGGTTTTGTCACGTTTTTGTTTCTCTTTTAAAGAATAAGCATATTGTAATTTTATAACTGATCAATGTCAATATTTAAGTATTAAATCTCACTTCCAGTCAAAGGTTGAGTTGATTGGGCAACAGCAAATCGATTAGCCTGCAGTTTTTGGTCTTCTTCAAATAAACTTTGGATTTGTTTTGGCCAACGAGGTCTATTAATTAACGCCACAATGCCAATGCTGAATTGATACATTAATATTATTGGCCCAGCAACAACTAATTGATCCAAAACATTAGGGGTAGGATTCATCAGTCCAGAGATAATAAAGGCTAGCAATATGACCCAACGTTCATAATGAAATAACTTAGATGGATTTTGAGGTTTAATTCGGTTTATTAGGACAACCAATAAAGGTATTTGTAACATTAAAGCTGAACCTACCATATATACCATCACAAAAGATATATATGACTGAATGGTAATTAATGGTTTAATCTGAGAAGTTACAAATTGATGAAGTAAGAAATGCAAAGCTGCTGGTAAACCAACGTAGTAGCCAAACAGTATTCCAATAACTGCGAAGATGCCAGATACCAAAGTCCAAAGTGCAATAAAGCGGTGTGTTTTGATATTTAATAGAGGGGATAGAAATTTCAATATCTGATAGACAAGAACCGGGATACTAAGAATTAAGCCAGTGTAAATACAAACTCGAAACAAAAAGTCTATGCCACCAATAGGGGAAGTATAGACAAAGTTTTGGCCATGAGACGGTTTAAGCAGTATCTTAACAATGCTTTGTTGAACAACATATGCTGCACCACCCCAGACAATGACAGATAATGCAATATAAAAAAGCCGTTTCTTCAGCTCTTTTAAGTGTTCAACAAACGGAGCTTTTGTGGAACTATTGTCCACCCTTATCGCTAGTTTCGTTAGTATTTTTTGTCTTTTCTTTTTCATTTTTGTTATCGCTATTTACACCTTTTTTGAGCTCATGCATTGATTCATTTATTGACTTAGTTAATTGGGGCAGTTTCTTACTGCCAAAAAGCAGCAAGATAATTACTAATATAATAATTAGTTCTGGCGTTCCAATATCTAAGAATGCAAAATCTGTGATCATTGCTCGGAGCCTTATTTGTTGTTAATAGCGCTTTGTGTTTATATAGTATCATAAGTAGTATACCTAAAAATAAAAATGGAAAATAATTTTTACATAGCCACCACTTACAGTAGTGGAGTTTATGGAGCTGGTCCGTATGGAGGAACAACCACTTCAAGTTCAGGTTCTGGCTCATCAAGCTCATCAGGTTCAAATCTAAGCACTAGTAGCGGATCATTACTTACAAATACCGGTTTCGACATAGCTTTAATTGTTACACTAGCAAGTGTAATCACCCTGGCGGCAGTATTAATACGTTTTTGGAAGCGCCCCGCATCTAATAAGACAACTTAACCTAAAAGTGCACGGTTGTAGCTAGAGTTTATAAACCAAGCTAAAACTAAACTAGCTATTAATAAAATTAGTAACAGCCAAAATTTTGTTTTATCGTTCATTATTGACTCTCCAAATTGGCAACAACAACTAATCGATTTTTTGGTAACCAAAGCGGGGTACAAGTAAACAGAGTTAGTTTTGCCTCGCGGGAAGGTTTTTCAATTGAAGTATCTGACGGTGGTACTACTTTTGTTTCTACAACTTTATACAGATACTCGTTATTATTCCACCACAGTCCTATTTCACTACCAACCTTAACTTTATTAAGAAAATAAAAGATACCCCTAGGGTTTGTGTATGTGAACCTATGTCCAATCAAAACAGTGTTGCTTCCTTTATCCGGTGTACTGCCAGCTGAAAATCGCCAAATACCTTTATTTAAAATCTTGTATTGTTGATTAATTGGACCGTCAAGGACAGGCGAATTAAGCAACATACTTGGAATAATAATATGATTTGGTTGCTTAATTTGACTTGATGACACAGTAGTTTTTTGCGGATGTAACTTTTTAGTTAGTCTTGATTGCTCTCCTTGATGATTACGCCAACTAAACAAAAGTATGGGTGTCAAAGGTGCTATTACAACATAGCCGTTTATTACAATAATTAGAATTAAGATAATAGAGTTAATTCTAGACAAACTCATAATAATGAGACTTTATACCAATTATTAAAGTTTACTGAACTTATATTTTTGGTTCGCTGCTACCAGCTAAACTTGTTTTGACATCCTCAACTTGGCTTTTAACTTCGTTTCTAAGTTCGCCAGCTCCAGAAGAAGCTTTTTTTAGCTCTTTTATTGACTCACCAAGACTTCGGGATAATTCAGGCAATTTTCTACCTCCAAAAAGTAGAAGCACAATAGCTAAGATTATTATTAGCTCCGGAGTGCTAAAATCTAAAAGTGCAAAGTTTGTTAACATTTTTGTTACCTCATTTATTTCTATTCACATTATTAACACAAGAAGTGTTTGGACGCAACAGCTGACTATGTATTGACAATAGTCTATTACATGTTAATATATATTAGTTTTGTTGAGGTATATTTATCTCCAAAGCTCCTTAAAAACTCTCTGATACAAAGCTATCTGTTGAGGATCTGTGTACATTAAACTGATTTATATATACAGACCCTCAACAGAGGTAAAAAAGCACCCCAAACGACAGGAGTTGTTTTGATAGAGCTAGGTATCGTACAAAGTTACGAGAAGCGCGGCGGACAGATGCGAGGCTCCTTACGGTTAGTCGAGCCATCTGGTGAACAAACCAGCATTTCACTTTCCTTCTTCTATGAGCGAGGAAGGTTCATCGAGCTAATCGATGGTGAATGGCAGTTCAATCGAAGAATTCGAAAGAATCACCGTAAGAGCGAAAGGGTAAATGACCCCAAAGTGGGTGAGAGAATACTCTTTGTAAGAGTACCCGGACGCCATCACAGTCTTCCGAAGATCAAATACTGGGCTATTTGCCCCGATACTTACCCGTTTCCTGAGGTAAAAGAAAATACCCAGATAATAAACGGGGCCAGCCAGCCAAAACAAACTCAAGGACGTAGTTTGCCATCAGCGCAAGGAGGCCAACGCGGTGCCTACAGTATGGGGTACATCACATAAGCAGAGAGCTTCAAGGGGGAAGAAATAATAAGATATGTTTGAGCGCAACATGCACTCGCATCCCTCTTAACTTTTTCTTCCCCCTGTAGTACCTTTTTTAAGTAAATTCAATATATTTTGAATTTTTACCTTTAAATTTATTTATTGGGTACTTAAGTATATTTTTATCTATTTTATTTTTCAAACTAGATCCTAAATCTATCTTTAGATCTTTTGAAATTATTAAAATCCAATAAAGTATATCTGCTATTTCATCAGATATCTTTTCTTTGTTACTTGAAGTAAACTTTTTAATTTCTTTATCGTCTTTATACTGAAATAGCTCTAAATACTCACTAGCTTCAAGAACAAGAGAAATCGCTGCATCTTTAGGACTATGAAATTGTTTCCAATTTCTTTCATCCCTAAATTTAACGACAAGTCGTTGGAGCTCTTTTATATCTGACAAACTTTAGTAAGATTTGTTAACAATATTTAAGATATTACCATCAGGGTCTTTGAACCAAGCAGCTTTCAAATCTCCCATAGTATGAATAGCACCCTCTCTATTTACTCCAGGCAAATCGTCATACTCTTCAAACTTTACACCCTTACCCTGAAGACCACTGACTATTGACTCGAAATCATCGGCCGCACCCCAACAAGCAGATGTAGCTTTATTCGAACCGGCGTATTCAGATTTATATACAAATATAGATGTACTGCCACAAGTGTACATAATTCCTCCTACATCTTCTGCCTCTTTAGCGCTTAAGCCAAGTGTATTCTCATAGAAATCTTTAGCTTTTTCCATATCTTTTACAGCAATCGTCGCGACTGCATTTTTATCTCCCAACATGACAGATCCTCCTGTTAGATTTGGTTATTAATAATTTAGAAATTGTTGATTTGGCCTTAAGTATACTCCATTATTTTAAAAATACTTGTCAATTAATATATACGTAGTCAAAATTAGGAATAATATTATTTTAAACCTGAGAAAATAAATGTCAGTCCAAATATTCATGGTTGGGATAAAAGCCCTAATACTAAATGAAGACAATAAAATACTGATGCTGCATTTACCAAAATGGAGCGGTATACCTGCTCATTGGGATTTCCCTGGTGGTCGCATGGACCCGGGTGAAACTATGATTCAAACACTAAAAAGGGAATTAAAAGAAGAAATAGGCGTGAATATGGCGTCAAAGCCAAAACAGCTATCATCGTTTTTAACTAACATTACAATTCCATATAATGACACCAGACTACCTTTAATTTTCATTGTTTATAAAGTTAAACTTCCAAAAAATACATTAATTACACTTGATCCAAGTACTAGAGAAGATAAATACGATTGGTTCTCACCCAGCGAAGCAGTAAAAAAAATGTCAACTAAATTTCCTAAAGAGTTTTGTAAGATCGTGAGCCAACTATAAAGATATATATTTCCTTGCCAAATATTAATTTCTAGTATATCGTTAGTAAACAAAAGAGGAACTGGACGTGAGGGTAATTGGCCGTTTGTTATTCTATCTAATATATATTGCAGCCATAGTCGGACTTTTAACTGCTATAATTTTGTCATTTAGAAATACATCAACCACTAAAGTGACTCATAAACCGGTAGTTACTACTCCAACCATTAAACCAAAAAACGTGACAAAAAAACCAAACCCAAGCACTCCTCAAGTTAGCAGCACTCCAAATACCAGCCTTTCTAACAGTGGGCCAGGAGATATAGTGGGACTTTTTGTGGTTATAACGCTAACATCTGCCTCAATCCATTGGCTTGTAAGACGACACAAGTTATACTTAAATTAAGTGAAAATATACTAGTCGAGGTGGGATGTTCACTAAACAAACAATTAAAGATATTGATCTAAAAAATAAGGTTGTTCTGCTAAGGACAGACTATAACGTTCCACTAGATAATGGAAAAATAACAGATGATTACCGAATTAAACAATCACTGCCAACTATTGAATATCTACTTAGTAAAAATACAAAAATAATTATTTGTTCGCACCTTGGGCGTCCTGAAGGTAAAACAGTTAATAGCTTAAGCTTAAAACCCGTCGAAGAGAGACTTGGAAAATTATTAGATAAAAAAGTAGATTTTAGTGACTCAAAAATTGGTCCAAAATTAACCCAGCAATTAGTTGAACTTAAACCAAAACAGATAATACTTCTTGAAAATCTAAGATTTTACCCCGAGGAAGAAGCAAACGACAAAGACTTCGCTAAAAATCTGGCATCGCTGGCAGATGTCTTTGTACAAGACGCTTTTGGAGTTGTTCATAGGGCACATGCCTCGACTGATGCTATTACAAAATATATTCCAAGTGTAGCTGGACTTTTGCTCGCGAAGGAAGTCGATACTTTAACAGATGTAATATATAACCCAACTAAACCCTTAACTGTAATTATTGGTGGCGCTAAAATTGACGACAAGTTAGATATTATTAACACATTCATTAAAAAGGCTGACTTTTTGGCAATTGGCGGAGCGCTAGCTAACCCCTTTTTAGCAGCAAAAAAAATTGACATTGAAGCCAGTCTTTTTAAAAAATCTGAACTTAAACTAGCTAAAGAAATATTAAATCTAAGTGAAGAAGAAAATAAAAAAAGAAATTTAGTTTTTGCCGTGCCTCATGACGTTGTAGTAGCTAGTCAAGTTTCTAAAACAACAAAAACAAGAGTAGTAGATTTTACAAGCGGCAGTTTTGCTGATGTCGCTTTTTATCCACATCGAGTATCTGCTTATACATCAAAACTTAAATCTCACGAGAAAATCTTGGATATCGGGCCTTTTAGTGCTTCTTTTATTGCTGGTGCTGTCCAGCTATCTAAAACAGTTCTTTGGAATGGGACAATGGGAGTAACTGAAGTTCAAGGTTTGCAAGGACCAATCGGCCCCTTTTCTCATGGAACCCAAACTGTCATTGAAGCAATTGTTGGTGATTTAGGATTTAGACCATACAGCGTTGTCGGTGGCGGTGACACTATCGGCTATTTAGAAACCAGGGGACTAGTCAATAGTTTTGACCATGTCTCAACTGGAGGTGGTGCTTCAATGGAACTTCTCAGTGGTCATAAATTGCCTGGCGTAGAAGCCCTTTTAGATAAAAATGAGGTACAATAACCTTAATCATTATGAAAAAAATACTAATAGTCGGAAACTGGAAAATGCACCTTAATATTCATGAGGCTAGCATACTAGTTAAAAGATTAGACGATAAAATTCCGCTTCATAGGGAAATAGAAATAGTTGTGGCACCTAGCTTACTCACTTTACAACCAATAAGCCGGGAGATTGACCGTCGTAAATTCGGATTAGCTGCCCAAAACGCCTACTTTAAAGACGAGGGTGCTTACACTGGTGAAGTCAGCTTTAGTATGCTTAGAAATGTAGTAGATTATGTAATTATTGGCCACTCAGAAAGACGAATATATTTCCATGAAAGCTTGGAAGAAATAAGAGACAAAGTATCAGCTGCTATAAGAAATAATATTAGCCCGATACTTTGTATTGGCGAGACTCATCAAGAAAGATTAAATAATGAATCAAAAAGAGTTATAAATGATCAGCTAACTACCGCCCTTTCTAATTTAACAGCTGAAGAAATAGAAAAAGTAGTTATAGCATATGAACCAGTCTGGGCTATTTCAACTTTTGAAGGTCAACTAGCTAAACCAGATCAAATAAGGCCAATCATCGACTCTATAAGAGTTAACGTGGCTGAACTATACGGACAAAATACAGCTAAAGAAATGAGAATAATATACGGTGGTAGCGTTGATGAACATAGCGCCGGGGCTTATTTAGATATAAACGGTGTTGATGGACTTTTGCCAGGTAGTGCCAGCCTAAATTATATTAAATTTAGTGCTATTGTTGAGAGCGCATATAAACGAGTACACACTGATAAAAAAGAGAAATAAAATGGCCGGATCTAAAAAACCAATAAAAATAGTTCATGATGTTGCTCATCCCAACACTTCAGCCGCTGATGCTAGCTCCAAACCCATCATCGTTTCAAATCGACCAATTATGAAAGATCCGATGGTTAAAAATAACGATAAAGATCCACTTATGGATGAAAAAAAAGATGAAAAAACAGTCTTAACTCACTCAACCGTTATTCAACCATTATCCGCACCAGAACTTCCAGATAAAGATAAAAAAACAGCGGACAAAAGTCAGAACAAAGATGATCAACCTAATACCGACCCGGAAATGGAACCTACAAAAACTGAACCAAGCGATGACACTAATGCACCTGAAGAAGTGAGTATATCAACTGAAGAAACCTCTGAAGATAAACAAGAAACTACTAAACCAGAAGAATCTCAAGAAGAGTCTAAAGCTGAAGATTCGAAAGATGAAACTAAACCTGAAGAAACAACTGAAGAGCCAAAAACTGATTCACAAACCGAGACTAAGAATTCAGAATCAGATGAATCAACATCCGAAAATGAAAATGACGAACAAAAACAAATTGATAAATCAGAAAAAACCGCAACCGAAATAGATGAAGCTGAAAAGAGAAAACAACAAGAAACGGAATTAGAAGTGCAAAAACTAACATCAAGTAAAAAATATTTCCTGCCAATTAATACACTAGAAACAAGACGTAGTCATAGAAATGTTGCTCTAGGGATATTGTTAAGCATAATACTAATCGTGGCTTGGTTAGATGTAGCTCTAGACGCCGGAATAATTAATATGAGCACATCTCTTCCGCATACTAAATTTTTCTCTCAATCAACTCCAGTAGCCTTAACTTCTGCACCTTTAGCTACTACTACAACGTTTAAAAGCTATACATTTTCTGTCAGTAATTTAAAGGTTAAATACCCAAGTAACTGGAATATAGATAATACAAGCTCTACTTCAAGTTCAGATAACGTAACTATTACACCACCAACTGGATCGTCTGGAACCAATCAAACTCTTGGTGCCATTAGTCTTAATTTCACTAGTCACAGAGCTGCTACAGCTACTGGCACTTATTTAGTAAAAGCCATCAGCTATAAACAACTACCAAAAAAAGCAAATGTTCAAACGATGTATATAAGAGATATAGTCTACGAAGATCAATCTAATAGTGAAATCAATGTTTCTTCAGCGCTAGTCAATAACCAAAACTTAAAAGTCGGAGATAAGTTAACGAACTTAACACCATTCTTTAATTTTGATAGCACATCAAGTTACCAGTTTGTTATTTCAGTCAGTAAGTCAGTAGATAGTCAAATCGGTTTTAAAAATATTACTCTAGCTTCAAAATTCCAAAAAACCCAAAGTTATCTTCAAGCTAGATCTATACTTTTTTCAATAACTAATTAAAAATTAATCGTAGCCTCTTTTGTTAATATATATAGGTGTCAAAAAATCTGCTTGATGGGTTAAATGAGGAACAATTAAAAGCCGTTCAGACAACTGAAGGACCGCTTTTAATATTAGCTGGTGCTGGATCTGGAAAAACAAAAACTCTAACACACCGTGTGGCATATCTAATTGCTACAAATAATGCCCAGCCGAGTAATATCTTAGCCGTTACTTTTACTAATAAAGCCGCCAAAGAAATGAGAGATAGAGTGGCTAAACTTCTGGGAGGCAGAGCAGAACATCAAACTTTCATGCCATTTATGGGTACATTTCACTCAATCTGCGTCAAAATATTACGACGAGACAGTGAAAGTATAAATATACCTAGGTCTTTTATTATTTTTGACGAGTCAGACAGACAAACTGCCATTAAACAAGCCAGTCGACTACTTCATATTGATGAAAAAGTTTTTCCGGCTAAACTTATCTCAAGTTTAATTAGTAGTGCTAAAAATGAAATGATTGGCCCAGCGGATTATCCAACTATTGCATCATCACCAGCACAAGAAGTCACAGCTAAAATATATCCCCAATATGAGAGTATATTACGCTCTTCTAAAGCTTTAGATTTTGATGATCTAATAAATAAGACTGTTTCGTTATTTAAAACAAAACCCGAAGTATTAAGTAAATGGCAAACTCAATTTAAGTACATAATGATTGATGAGTACCAAGACACTAATACCGCGCAGTACCAATTCGTCAATCTATTAGTTGGAAAACAGGATAACATCGCTGTTGTCGGGGATGACAGTCAAGGTATATATAGCTGGCGAGGGGCAGACTTTAGAAATATCTTAAAATTTGAAACAGATTATCCAAATTGCCAAGTTATTAAATTAGAACAAAACTACCGCTCAACCGGGAATATCTTAAAAGCAGCTAATTCCTTAATAACAAAAAATCTACAGCGGACGGATAAAAACCTATGGACACTAGCAGGTGAAGGTTTACCAGTACAAGCTGTACATGTTCAAAATGAAAGAATTGAAAGTGAATCAATTGTTAGGAGGATAAGACTTGGTCTAGACGCTAATCACCGTAAATTACAAGACCATGCTGTTCTTTATAGGACAAATGCCCAGAGTCGAACAATAGAAGAAGCATTAATCCACCACGCTATCCCATATCGAGTAATTGGCGGAGTTAAATTCTATGACCGAAAAGAAATCAAAGATGTTCTGGCGTATTTAAGACTAATTTATCAACCCGAAGATAAAATTAGTTTTGATCGGATTGTTAATGTGCCAACAAGAGGAATCGGCGCTAAAAGCTTATTAAATTTTAAATCTTGGCAAGAACATAATAAGTTAAATCTGGAAGACGCTTTAAATAGCGTTAAAGAATGTAATAACTTAACAGATAAAGCTAGACAATCTTTAGATACTCTCGGTGACACTTTAAATAATCTTCGTAAAATTAGTCCGACAGTTTCAGTTTATACCTTAATAGATACTCTACTTAAACGAATCGATTATGTTCACTACCTTGATGATGGTTCAGTTCAAGGTGAAGCTAGAGTAGAAAACGTCAAGGAAATGTTAAGTGTAGCCGAGGAATATAGCCAAAGCGATCTTGCTACATTCTTAGAAGAAGTGTCTTTAATAAGCGACACCGATACATCGCAAGGTAGCAGTGGTGATGCAGTTACTTTAATGACCATTCATAGCGCCAAAGGTTTGGAATTTCCAATTGTTTTTATACCCGGATTTGAAGAATCTTTGCTGCCTCATTCAAGAGCTCTCTATGATCAAACAGACATGGAAGAAGAAAGAAGATTAGCTTACGTTGGTATGACCAGAGCTAAGGAGGAACTTTATCTAATCTATGCATCTTCCAGACTTTTATACGGCGGCGTACAACATAATCCGCCAAGCAGATTTCTAGCTGAAAGTGAAGTTGTGGAGGAAACTGGAATAATTGAGCAAGGTGAAGCAGTATCAGATTTTCAACTTAGTCCAGATTATTCAGTCGATGAACCAATGTATGTACCAGATTTAAGTGAAGGCGACAGTGTCCACCATCAAATATTTGGTCGGGGTACTGTTACTAAAGTTGATGGAGATAATGTAGAAATATTATTTAAAAATAAAGGATTAAGAAAAATAAACCTAAGCTTCGCTCCACTTGAAAAAATCTGAAAACATCTGTTAACTATCTACTAGAGATGTTAAAATAAAAAGCCGTACATGAAATATAGATTGCGGAAAATATTTTTTAAATTTTTACGCTTTAGACGAATAATCTTACCTCGCCGTGTCAAAAAAGTTAAAAGAGCTAGCCGGCACCCTTTTGCTGTTCCAGTTTTTACTATTGCCAGTATGTTAGTTCTTACCGTAGCAATTGTACTTTTATCAAACAGACACCACACTCCAAAACTTCATCCCTATGTAGTAATAATTTCTCACGATAATGTCCAGCAAATAGTACCAAGTATCCAGCCAACAATAGCCACTCTTTTAAATAAACTTCACCTAAAATTAAATACAGGCGACACTGTTGAACCTAGCCTAAATACTAGAATTAATCAGGATAAATTTCGTATAAATATTCACCGTGCTTTACCAGTAGAAATTATTGAAGGTAATCAAAAAACATATGCTTTCAGTGCTGCCGCCACACCCAGATCAATTGCAGTCCAAAGCGGAGTTGTCGTAAATCCTGAAGATTTAGTCACATCTACACCATCAACCAACTTTACAAACGGTCAAGCTATCGGACAAGTTATTAATATAAAGCCATCGGTTCCGATTAGCTTAATCCTTTATGGAACACCAATTGTAACCAGAAGCCATTCAGATAACGTAAAGCAACTACTTCAAGAAAAAAACATTATATTAAAAAAAGGTGATACCGTTCAACCATCACTTGATTCACCAGTTACCCCAAACATGCAGGTTTTTATTTTAAGAGCTGGAACAACAATTGTAACTTCAACCCAATCTATTCCAGCACCAGTCCAAACTATTTATGACCCAGCACTGTCACGTGGTAGTAGTGCAGTGAGACAAAAAGGATCAACCGGTATTTTATTAATAACATATTCAATAGATCCAAAAACTAAAGTCAAAACCCAGTTACAATCAGTTCAGCTGCAAGCACCTGTTCCACAAATAATTGCGAGAGGTACAGCTGCTGTTGGGGGGTCATTAGGCAATTGGCTGTTAGCACTTAGAACATGTGAATCTGGTGGTAACTACCAAGACAATACAGGTAATGGATATTATGGGGCTTATCAATTCTCACTTGGTACTTGGCAAAGATTGGGACTTACTGGATATCCAAATAACGCAGCCCCTTCAGTCCAAGACTCAGCTATAGTTCAAAATACTAATCGCTCATCAGGTGGTCTTGCCAGCCAGAACCCCGGTTGTTACTACAAGACCGGAATCTCAGCCTTTCCTCCAAGTTCATAAAACTTAAAATGACCAAGTCACTACGTCCTAAAAAGAGTTTAGGTCAACACTGGCTAAAAGATGAAGATAGTCTATTAAAAATTTGTCAGATTGCAAAATTAACAAAAAACGATGTAATACTCGAAGTTGGTCCAGGGGAAGGAGACTTAACTAAAAATTTAATTGATCAATCAAAAAAGGTTATTGCGGTAGAGTTAGACAATAATTTAACTATTAGATTAATTAAAAAGTTTAAAAACTTAAATAACTTACAAGTTCTAAATGAAAATATTTTAGACTTTGACTTTAGTACTCTACCGATGAACTACAAAATAGTTGCTAACATTCCATATTATCTAACTTCAAATTTTATCCGTAAGATTAGTGAAACAAAACATCCACCTTCAACAGCTACTTTACTAGTTCAAAAAGAAGTTGCTCAACGAATTACTGCAAAACCAGGCAATATGTCTTTATTAAGTGTGACATGTCAGTATTATTGGGATACAAAACTAGGAGATTTAATACCTGCAAGTAAGTTTTCCCCGGTGCCAAAAGTTGATTCTCAAATAGTACACTTAACACGTCAAGTAAATAGAAAAATAGACAATAAATACGAAAAAGAATTGTTTAAAATAGTCCGAGCCGGGTTTTCAGCTAAAAGAAAAAAGTTAATTAACAGCTTGAGTTCTAACTTAAAAATAAATAAAGACCAATTATCAAAAATCTTAGTCGACCAAAGCATTGATCCAAATACAAGACCACAAAATCTATCACTTGAAGATTGGATAAGAGTATATTCGCCAATACTTGACGTGTTAAGTAAAAACAAATAACATAACTTAATGTTTCCAGTTAACAATATTATTATTCTGATAGAGCATTTAGGGAGCGTTCTTGAAAAACAAATAAATGAGCTTTTCATAAATAGTTTAGAAATTGGTTACAGCCAATATAGGATACTTTTAGTAATTGAATGGAACCCTCACATTGAACAAAAAGAAATTGCAAAAGGCTTAGGTCAAACCGAAGCGAGTATTAGCAGACAAATCAAAGTACTTATTAAAAAGGGCTTATTAATCATAAAAAAAGACGATCCTAATAAACGACGAAAAATAGCTATTATGACACCAGCAGGTATGAAAGTTAGCGAAGCTGCTTCAACTTTACTTCGACAGAATTTCATAAAAGATATTAATAATCTTGGTAAATATAACATAAATCAAGTTACCGAAAGTCTAAGAAGTATTCACCAATCTATTTGTAGGTCTGGAAAAGTCGGTTCTTGCAGCCACCTTCTAGCGAATTAAAGGCGACTATCCCCTCATTGCAAGTACGTGAATAAATATATAGCTAGGGCAAGTTTATAAGCGTTAAATTTAGGTAATCGTCCATTCTTTAGTTTCTTTAATTCATTTATAGAGAGTTTGTTCAATATCCCATCATTAACATCGAGCATTACCTTGACATTAATATGTAGCATAAGTACTATGCAGTAAGAATATACCCTCAAAAACATATGAAAAAAATGAGGAATAAAACTAAAAATAAAGTGAAAAAACTAAAAATAAAGTTTAAACGATGGCTTGTTCCTCTTTTTGTTATCGTAGTAGTTGCATCAATCGGTACATATTTACTTACCAGAAGTCATGCTTCCTCCCTACCATTAGGAATGGCTTTTCAAGCTAATACCAATTACCTCTGGACAGCTGGTAGTACGAATAATAATACTGGTCTTGGAATGATGCCAGGGACTAGTCCTAGTATTACATTATTAAGCAATGGGGGATATGAAGTAGCCTTCCAAGCTAACGATGGAAACTTATGGATAACTGGAAGTGCTGGAACACAGAACATGGGTTTAGGTATGATGGCAGGCACAATCCCAAGTATTACTGCAACAGCTAATGGAGGTTATGAAATTGCATTCCAAGCTAATACCGGTTATCTATGGGTAGTTGGAAGTTTAAGAACTGGTAATACTGGTCTAAGTATGGCGTATGGTACTAGTCCAAGTATAGGGTCGCAAACAGGTGGTTATGAAATAGCTTTCCAAGCTAACGACGGAAACTTATGGATTACTGGTACTGCTTTCACATACGCTTTGGGGTTGGGTATGATGCATGGAACTAGCCCAAGTATGACTCCTTTTAGCGGTGGTTATATGATAGCTTTCCAATCTAATACAGGTTATTTATGGACTACTAACACTGGAGTTAGTAAAGATTGGGGTCTAGGTATGGCATATGGTACCAGTCCGAGTATTGCATCGGTTAATGGAGGTTATGAAATTGCCTTTCAAACTAATACAGGTTACTTGTGGGAAACTGGTGTTTATCCAACTGGAAATTCGGGCCTCGGTATGGCCTCGGGAACTAGTCCGAGTATCACAGCCCTTTCTGGAGGAGGTTATGAGACAGCCTTCCAAGCTAATACAGGTTACTTATGGGAAGCTGGAAACCTTGGTGTAGGCAACTTGGGCCTGGGTATGGCCTCGGGGACCAGTCCGAGTATTGCTAATGTAACGATACCTTCACTTACACCTCTACCAAGTGGCTGTGGTCCAGGCACGCTTAACGACACTTGTCCACCACCAGACAGTTACCGGGGAACAATAGACACTGGCTCATTAGGTGACTTAGAGTATCTAATAGATAACGGCCCAGTTGCTCAACCTGCATCTACTGACAACCCAAGTGTTCGCTTTGTCTTGTTTTGCGCTACTGATCAATGCTCTGGTAATTTAACAAACATTAATAGTATAGGTAACCAAGTACAGTCGTTCTACAAAAGCCAATTGGGAGGTCGGACTTTCAGAAAACTAACTACTGTTAAAGTGAATGGTGGTCATCAAGCTGCATATTACCGTGGTTTTGGTGGGTACTCTGCAACAACTACCTTAAACAAACTTAATGCTATTAGTTCCCTGCACGTAGCTCATGTTAAGACAGTGGTTATTCTTGGATTCAAATCTATGGACCACTGTGGTATTACAATCTACGATGGAGGGGATCTTAGTGTAGTCGATCCACTGCATGGCTGTTCTGGGATCCAAGATGATGTATATGCACACGAACTGGGTCATGCTTTTGGTCTAGGGCACATAACTGACGGCACTTTAATGAATACTTCCAGTCCATGTAATTTCCAACATCTCACAAACTGTTCTCTAACCGATCATCAGCGGAAGTGGTTACTTTACTACAGGGGTGTTTGGTTTCCTTAGAAGTTAATTCATTCTATTTAACTAAAATTTAAAGTTAAATATTTTTAAAAGTACTTGCTATGAGGGGATAGTCGCCAAATTAAAGCACTAGTATTATGCATAGTCTTGTGGTATAATAAATAAGTCCATTTGGGACATTTTACGGGGCTGAATTTAAGCTCGACGTTGGACTTTATCAGTTAAATCAGCAGGCCGCTTGTCAGCGTATAGGCAAAAATATATCTGCAAAGATTAAAAATAGCTTGGCTTCCTTGGCTGCAATTTTTGTACCAAAGGTCCAAGCACCAGTTTTAGCTTTTAACGCTTAAACCATACCGATTGTGATGCCTAATAGCATGAAGGTGTGTCATATATTTTAGGTTGCTCTGTCGTGGTTGCTTTTTACATGATAGTCAAGACTTTAAAAAGCTCTAGCAAGTAGTATTTTGTTCGTTTCTAATATTTGTTAAAGTACAATCCAAACGATCTAAGCCTGTAGAAGATTAACATAGATAAACTGACGGACGCGGAGGGCAGTACTCCGCCAGCTCCACCAT
>CAZOCM010000008.1:8169-36216 GCA_964578305.1 uncultured Candidatus Saccharibacteria bacterium | reverse complement strand
AATGTTTGTCAGATCTTTATTAACCTATAGTCGAAGTGTTGTTCATATGTTTTACGTGTTGGGTGTGGGTGTCTTGCTGTACATGTTATTTTCACCACTGACTGCTGGTGCATTAACTCCTACAGTCGGTGCTAATGTTAATCATTATGCAAAGCCCGCAAAAAAAACATGTAACATCTCTGTACCTTCACAGCAGCCAACCATACAAGCAGCTATAGATGCTGCTGCACCTGGTAACAGAGTATGTGTTGCTCCTGGGACTTATTTCGAAGATATTAACATTAATAAATCAATACGCCTATCTGGTAGTGGTGCTGGGCAAACTATTATATACGGACAAGATACACAAAGTAACCCTGGATATTATTCACTTCAAATAACAGCCAGTAATGTTACTGCAGAAGGGTTTACGATAAATGGCCATGGGTATAATTCAAACGATGCAGCAATATTACTGGCTGATGCTAATCTGACTGGAGTGGTTTTTCGAAATAATAATGTTAGAACTACGCATGGAGATAACGGTGAACTTGCCCTGAGAAGCGATGGAAATCCTTCTAATATGTTAATTAAAAACAATGTGTTTGAAGGGTTTAACTCACCAATGTTGGTCTGGATTGGTGGCGGTGATTTGAATGTTATTATTAATAACAGTTTCATTGGAATTGTCAATCCAGCAGATCCATATAGACAAGGTGTTCTAGAAGTAAACTCTGCTAATAGCCAAATCGTAAGAAATGATTTTAATACTACTGGTACTACCAATGTAATTGTAAGGGCAACTTCCACCAGCGTCGTTAGATATAATAATCTTGGAGACTCAGCTCAAACAAAAGTTGAGTCACTATCAAATACTGGTCTACTTAGGGCAACTTATAACTGGTGGGGTGACAACGACCCTTCTGACAATATTATTGGCAACATAACATACACGCCATTTGCGAATGTAAAATATCAAGTCTACCAAAATTATCAGCCGATACTTATACAAGGGACAGACTGGACTGTAAAAATAAATAGCAGTTCTCCTACTACTTGCGGAACAAGTTCAAATCCTTGTTCAATTGGTCAACAGGCAGATGTAAATGTGTCTGCATACAACACCCATACTAACGAGTTATTACCAATCACCACATGTAACGGGGTAGTTAATAAACCGTATTATTTTTCAGCTGCAACAACTACCACATTAATCGATGATAAACACTGCGATATTTCGTATACGCCTGACTCGTCAGGAATGTATAGATTACAAATTGAGCTCTATCTTTCATCAAGCGTCTATACAGATAGTACCTATTGGGGGGGTTGGGTTTGGGGTACTGACAGTCCAACAACAGACGGTTACTTTGTTAATTGATGGGCGGTGTATCCCGCTAGGGGATATGTAACACCTTTCGCCGTTCCTGCTCATGTTTGTAATCTATATAGTCGTCCCAGAGTAAATACCTCCACCTCCGTATCTCATCAAAGATGAGGGGTGAACTTTTTTCGAGGTGCTCCACCAAATTTTATAAATATTATTTTATTCTTCAGAGACTAATCTTAAATGACATTCTTCAGGTGTAAAAGTTCGTAAATCGTAGGATACTTTGCCTATTAAATTTTGTATATCACGCGTACCCATGAATGCAGTGCCAAATTCATCAATTAATCTTACTAACTCTAATGGTTTAACTAAATATATACCAACAGCTCTTGCTCGTTCTCTTAAATCACTTTTTCCCAATAATTCCCCAGCAAACCTAAAAGTTTCAACATGCAATAAATCAATTTCTGTTTGCACAATTGAAGGGATTTCTTGACTTTCAAATTCACTCATATTAAAAATTACTTTATATTATATATAAAATAAACTTTTTATGGATCAAGTCAAAGATATATATTTACCAAAATGGGCTAGCATACTTTATGCAGGTCTAGCATTAGTGCTACTTCCTTGGATTTTTATAATCGCAGAATATCTACCAACTAAACAACTGGCTAAGCATTGGGATTCTCTCTGGGTTGGTTTTGATATTATTATTTTAATATCAATACTGCTAACTCTCTATTTCATAATGATGAAAAAAGTCTGGGTAATCATATCTGCTTCAGCACTTGGAACTTTGTTTATTGTTGATGCTTGGTTCGATATTTTAACTTCCAAACCCGGACATGAACAAATGCAATCTTACTTTTTTGGGGTAATTGAAGTCAGCTTAGCGATACTTACGTACAGGATGGTATATTTAATAATTCATCAATCCGGTCATCATAAATCAGTTAAACTTAGAACCCGCATCAGAAAACAAAATATTTAATATATTACCTTGACCAAGTCGTTAAATAAGATTTAGTCTTAAGTTAATGTCCAAACTTCAAAATGCTAAATCTAAAGCAAAGAATATTGTTAGCCGTGCCTTAAGTCCGTTTAATATATCTTTTCGACCAGATATCGAACTGACAAAAGAAGATGTTGTTGACGCCAGAAAATACATTTCTAATTATTGGAAAAAAGTGGAGCGTTATCACCCGAAAGATGATGAAAGTTTACTAGGACTTCCTAAACCATACCTGGTACCCTCTTATAGGATTAAAACAGGTTTTGATTATAACGAACTTTACTATTGGGATAGCTATTTTATTGCCCAAGGCTTAATGGACGAACACCACAAAGACTTAACCTGTGGAATTTTAGAAAATCTACTATATCTATTTAACCGATTTAAAGTTATCCCAAATGCTTCTAGGACATATTTAACCGGACGCTCTCAACCACCTTTTTTGACTTCATATATATTTGATGTTTATCAAATATATAATTTGGACGAAAAATGGTTAAAAGAAGCAATTTCAGTTGCGCAAAAAGAATATGAAACAGTCTGGATGGGTGTTAAAAAACCAAACGAAAGGCAAGTATTTGAGGGATTAAGCCGTTACTACGATATTAATTATCTCCATGATTTAGCCGAAGCTGAAAGTGGCTGGGATATGACTACTAGATTTGATCGTAGAGCACTTAACTTTTTACCTGTCGATTTAAACGCCCTGCTTTATAAGTATGAGTCAGACTTCGCTCGAGCGGCTAGATTATTTGGAGATAATAAAAAAGCTGCTTATTGGGACGATAAAGCCAACTTAAGAAAAACAATTATGAACAAACTGATGTGGGACAAAATAAAAGGACTTTACTTTGACTTTAACTTTGTCAAACAAAAAAGAGGAGTCACTTCGAGTCTAGCCGCCTTTTTTCCAATGTGGGCAGGCATGGTTGATGAAGACCAAGCTTCTAGTTTAGTAAAATCCCTAAGACGTTTTGAACATAAAGGAGGTCTAGCCACAACTGATGCCCTTCCACTTGGTCAATTTGTACTTGGCAGTATTCCTACCCAATGGGCTTATCCAAACGGTTGGGCACCACTCCATTTTATTGTAATAAAAGCCTTAGAGCGCTATGGTTACCATAAAGAAGCCAGAAGAATTGCCAATAAATGGCTTAAAACAAATCTACTTTGGTACGATCGAGACCATGTATTTTTAGAAAAATATAATGTGGTCTCTCCTGAAAAACCACCAGTAAAAGGAGTCTACCCTTCCCAAACTGGATTTGGCTGGACTAATGCAATATTTGAACGACTTTGCCGAGATTACGTGGATCGTCCAGAATAATACAAGCATAGATTTACTTACAGAAGCTAAAACGTTTAGACTATTAAAATGGCAAAATATTACGTAACAACAGCTATACCATATGTAAATGCTGAACCGCATATTGGATTTGCTATGGAATTAATAACCGCAGATGTACTTGCTCGTCGAGCGAGTCTCGCAGGCAGCGAAGTTATTTTTAGCACTGGTACTGACGAGCATGGTGGAAAAATAAGCGATAAAGCTAAAGAAAGTGGCCAATCAACAAAAGAATTTGCCGATGAAGTAAGTCAAAAATTTCGGGATTTATGTAAACTTTTAAATGTTACCAATAATAGATTTATTCGAACGACTGATCTGGGTCATAAACAACGCTCTCAACTTATTTGGAATAATTTAGCTAAGGACATTTATAAAGGTAAATATAAGGGTTGGTATTGCACTGGTGATGAAGCTTTTTTCTCTGAGGCTGAAGTCAAAGCCAATAAAGGAATTTGCCCAACTCATAACAAACCATACGACAAGATTGAAGAAGAAAACTATTTTTTTAAATTATCTAAATACCAAGATAGTATTGTAAAAGCCATAGAATCAGACGAACTTTTAATAATCCCAAGTTCTAGAAAAAAAGAAATATTAAACGTTATAAAGTCTGGCCTGGAAGACATAAGTGTATCTCGACCTAAAGAAAAAATTGCTTGGGGCATCCCAGTCCCAAAAGATAATACTCAGGTGATGTACGTCTGGTTCGAAGCTTTAATGAACTACATAACAGTCCTAGGCTATCCAGAAAATAAAGATTTTCAAACTTTTTGGCCAGCTGACACCCACGTTATAGGTAAAGACATAATCCGTTTTCACGCAGCAATATGGCCGGCAATGTTAATGAGCTTAGGCATTGCTTTACCTAAAAGAATCTATGTTCATGGCTTTATAACGGTCGACGGTAAGAAAATGAGTAAATCTCTTGGGAATGTAATTCATCCAAGTGATCTTATTAAGCAATTCGGAGTCGATGCATTCCGCTATTACTTCTTAAGACATATTCCAAGTTATGATGACGGAGACTATAGTATTGAAAAATTTATTGCAGCATATAATGGTGAACTAGCTAATGAACTAGGTAACGCTGTCCAAAGAACAGCCGCTATGATTGGAAGATATCAGGCTGGTAAAATTGGTGAACTTCCTCCAAGTGGTCATGACATGGCCGGGTATGAAGCAGCCATGGATAATTGTCATTTCGACCGGGCTTTAGATGAAATCTGGGAACATATTAGAGGACTTAATCAAAACATTGATGAGGAAAAACCTTGGGAATTAGCCAAAGCAAAAGACAATGATCATTTAAGAGAAGTATTAGCTTATCAAGTTAGTTCACTCTTATTTATCGCTGAGCTTCTAGAGCCATTTTTACCTGATACCTCTGAATATATTTCTCAGCTATTTAGCAGTGGCGAAATTAAAGGCGATCCAAAAATACTATTTCCTAAGTTTGATGATAAAAATAAAGTACCCGCCGTAGTTAAATGATTGAACTTATTGACAGTCATTGTCATATCCAATCAATTAGTGCCAAAAGCGGGGAATCAAACACTATTAAGCTGTGGGCAAAATCTAAAGATTTGTCTGTAGAATCAGTCATTAAAGAAGCAAAGTCTGCGTCGGTTTATAAAATGATCTGTGTTGGATGCAACCAGAAAGATAGTCATCAAGCGGTAGAATTTGTTAAAGATAAAGATGGATGTTTTGCAGCGGTCGGAGTACATCCTCACGATGCAGATAAAATTAGTAATTTTGATCAAACGTATAATGAATTAAAAAAATTGGCATTGAGCCCAAAAGTCGTAGCGATTGGTGAATGCGGCTTAGATTATCATTATCTTCATTCAACAAAAGTAAATCAAAAACAAGTATTTAAACTTCACCTAAAGTTAGCTCAAGAATTAAACTTGCCTGTTATTTTTCATATTCGAGATGCCTATAATGATTTCTGGCCCATAGTTGATCAATTTAAAGAAATTAAAGGAGTAGTTCACAGCTTTAGTGACTCAACATCAAACCTAAATGAAGCTATAAAAAGAGGTTATTTTATCGGGGTAAATGGTATAGCAACTTTTACTAAAGACCAAGATCAATTAAAAGCATATAAGCAAATACCACTAAATAACTTGTTACTTGAAACAGACGCCCCTTATTTGACACCTTCACCTTATCGTGGCAAGATAAACCAACCCAAATACATTTTAGATATCGCAAAGTTTCTATGCCAATTAAAAGAAGTTAATTTAGAAGATCTAGCTCGACAAACTTCACTTAATGCCAATAAACTATTTAATATCTAGCTTTATTAATTTTTTATGCCAAGAAAATATATATATTTAGATTACGCTGCTGCTACACCACTCGACAAGGATGTACTTAGTGCCATGCAGCCTTTTTTTAGCGATAAATTTTATAATCCCTCAGCCACGTATTTGCCAGCAGTAGATGTTAAGAATCATCTAACTGATGCCAGAAAGTCTGTAGCAAATTGTTTAGGATCAAAGTCTAGAGAAATAATATTTACTGCCGGAGCAACTGAAGCCAATAATTTAGCTATAAGTGGGTTAATGACTAAATACCCAAGAAGTAACATTGTTTACTCAGCTATTGAGCATGAATCTGTAATTGAAACAGCCAAACAATATAATCATAAAATAGTTAATGTAAATAAAGATGGTCGAGTAAATTTAGAAGATTTAGATAAAAAAATAGACGATCAGACAGCACTTGTCAGTATAATGTTCGTCAATAATGAAATTGGTACGATTGAACCATTAAGTCAAGTAGCTAAGCTAATAGAAGAAAAAAAGAAAACCAGAAAAAATAATATACCGCTACTACTTCATAGTGACGCAGCACAAGCCGCTAATTATTTAGATCTTCATACTTCAAGACTTAAGATCGACATGATGAGTTTGAGTGGTCCAAAGATATATGGACCTAAACAAAGTGGTTGTCTATATATAAAATCCGGCATAGTAATAAACCCAATAATTTATGGTGGTGGTCAGGAATTTAACTTAAGATCAGGTACAGAAAATGTGGCAGGAGTAATCGGCTTTGCTAAAGCACTAGACAAGGCACAATCAACTCGAAACACTGAGAGTAAACGTTTAAATAATTTAAAAGACTATTTTATAAGCGAAATTCAAAGTAACTTAAAAAACGTATTTATCAACGGTTCCCTAAAACACCGAATTCCAAATAATATTCACTTAACAATTCCAGGTGTGGATAGCGAGACTCTTCTTCTTAAGTTGGAACAAAGAGGTATTTTGGCCGCAAATGGGGCAGCTTGCTCTGCCAATAGCGGTGAGCCATCCTACATCCTAAGTGCAATTGGTCTTATAGATAATGAAACAAGATCATCAATTCGTATAAGTATAGGTAGATACACAACTAAAAATGAAATAGATCAAACTTTAAAAGCATTACATGATTTACTTGCTAAATAATATAAACAAACACTTTTAAATATAAGATTCACCATAGTATACTTATTCTTGGAAGCTTAAGGGCTTTTTATATATTTAATTGTTAAAAAGATCCTATAAACAAAATCGATTTAATATGATTCAGACAGCGGTGGGTAAACAAACATGACAATCTGGTGGCTAGTAGTTATTTTAAGTTTCATTGGTTCTGCTGGACTAGGTTTTGTTTGGCTTATTGTCAAAATGTCCCAACTATCCGGCGGTAAAGGTAAATCTATCTCTGACTCCTTTCAAGATGCAGCTGATCAAGACGTCGAGCACATTTTTAATGAAGAGTTTAGGGAAGAATTAAGAAACCGCGGCCGACTACATTTTGAAAAAATTATTGGCGAAAATGCCATGTTCTTGCAACAAGATCTAAGGCTGACTACATCAGAACTTAACGAGTACATGAAGACCGAAGTCTCAAAAAGCCTAAAAGAAGAGTTTTCTAAGTACGAACAATCAATAAATGATGCCAAACAACTAGCGATAGACTCAATTCAAAAGACCAACCAAGCAATCGATGAACAAAGAAAAGAGTTATCTAAGCAAGTTGAAAAGCAAGTTAATGATACTAAGCAACTTCTAATTGAAAGATTTGAAAGAAATATGACAGAAATTATTAACCACTACATTGTGGCAGCTATTGGCAACCAGATAGATTTGAGCGACCAGCTTGAATATATTATTGGCGAACTTGAATCAAATAAAAACGCCATTGTTGAGGATGTCATAAATGGAGCGTAACATTAATATCCTACCTCCGTTTATAACCGGATCAATAGATATCAACCGGCTGTTGAGGGAAGCAATTAATATAGATGACAATTTGCACCAGCTTCAACTTCGAGAATCAGGCAGTCAAGTCAAACTAGCTAAAACTTCAATGTTGATGGATAAATTAGTCGACAACTACAAATTGAACTTACTAAAAAGTGAAGACAGACAAAAGCTCATTACATTTTTACAAAAAATAAAAAATGATGCTCCTAAAGTACATATGAGTTTTAGCTCTGATCCAACGCCAAGTTTTTTAGAACAAATAGTCAGCTGGCTTAGAAACAACGTTCACCAAGAAGTACTTTTGTCTGTTGGGCTTCAACCAACTATTGGGGCGGGCTGCATACTAAGAACTACTAATAAATACTTTGATTTCTCGTTAATTGAAAACCTAAAGAAAAACAATAAAATGCTGCTAAACAAAATTACAGAGTTAAACAACCCAAATAATGGTCAAAATCAAGTACTTGCTCAACCAGAGGTAGCAGCTAGTGAGTAACACCAAACATTTCGATGGACTTGTAAAAAAAGGCAATCCAGTCGGTGAGATTATTTCAGTTGAAAAGTTCTTAATTAAAATCCGCGGACTTCAACCATGTACTATTCACACTCTTATTATGTTTGAAGATGGTTCTAAAGGTTTTGTCCATCAAATTTTAAACGATCATATCATTGTCCTTCATCTTGGAAACAGCCCCATTAGAGTCGGTATGATTGCTGTAGCCCAGTACGGCGAACTCGTGTCAAAAGTTGGTAAAGATTACGTTGGCCGCGTTGTTTCTGTTACGGGAGAACCATTAGACGGCAAAGGACCTATTGCCGCTGATGGAGTCTGGCCAGTGTTTAATGTAGCTCCACCAATCTATGAAAGAAAACTTTTATCAGATCAAGTTGAAAGTGGAGTCTTAGCAGTTGATGCCCTATTCCCAATAGTAAGAGGTCAGCGAATGGCAATGCTTGGTGATACTAAAACTGGCAAAAGTACCCTGGCAACCCAAATTACCATAAATCAAAAAAATACTGACCAAGTAGTAATCTACTGTTTAATTGCCAAAAGACGTAGCGATATCGACACACTTCTTAATCGATTACAGTCAACTAAATCTGAGTCAAAAGTAATTGTAGTCGTCGCCACTATCTTTGATTCATTAATAATTAACTACATTGCTCCTTATGTTGCCTGCTCAATGGCGGAGTATCTTTGGCAAAAATGTGATCAAGATGCAATTGTTATATATGACGATTTAACTAGTCATGCTCATACTTATAGGGAGATATCTCTTCTGAGTAATGTTAGTCCTGGCCGGGACTCATTCCCTGGAGATATGTTTTATGCACATTCAAGTTTACTTGAGCGAGCTGGTAGATTAAACAGCACCGGTAAATCCCTGACAGCTATTCCTATAGTCCATGCCGCCAACGGAGACATTACAGCTTATCTGCCAACTAATATCATGTCGATTACGGATGGACAGTGGATATTAGATATGGATACTTTTAGAAAAGGAATAAGACCAGCCATCAATATTGGTTTAAGTGTGACCAGAGCAGGTGGACTTGGACATAATAAAAGGCAAAAAGATTATGCCTCAAAAACTCTAAAAGTGTTAGCAGGATACCGGGAAGCAGAAGAATTCTCTCACTTTGGTTCAGAGCTGGCACTTGAAGCAAAAAGAGCATTTGCGACAGGTAAAAAAGTATACGAAATACTGACTCAAAACACCACAGAAACTTATTCTTTAAGAGCCCAACAGTTAATTTTTGATATCGTTCTAAATCTAAAAGACAATGAAGACATTAATATTGGCGCTCTAAAGTTAAATGCCGAACAATTTGCGGCCAAAATAACTAAAGATGAAGATTTTGAAAAAACCAGAGATGCTCTAAAACAAGTTGCAGTTGTTAAGTTAGAAGGCGCTAAAACCGAGTCTAAGCCAACTACCCAAAGCCAACCAACGGAGGTAAAAAAGTAACCTTATGAATATGAAGCGGGTAAATGATTTGGCTGTTTCTGAAGAAGCCATGACAACACTAGTTGAACTCACTAGTATATTTGAGGGCTTAGCCTCAATGCGGATTGCTCAAATTAAAGACCAAGTTGTACAAAGCTCTAAATTTTATCACCATCTATGGGCAATTTATTCACAAATAAAAGTCAGCCATGATTTCTTGTTCGGTCGTGATGAATCAAGTTCTAAAATAATAGATAAAGAGTTACTAATATTAATTACAGCTGAAGGCTCATTCAGTGGCGACATTGACCAAAAACTAGTTAATTTAATGCTTAACGATTACGACAAGGATAAAAACGAGATTATTGTTATTGGCCACCATGGTGCTATGCAGTTAGCACAATCGAGAATTAGCTATAAACGGTATTTTAAAATGCCAACCCGTGACAGAGATATTAATGTCACACCCGTAGTAAATGAAATAAGAAAATATAAATCAACCAAAGTATATTACCAGGAGTATGTATCACTGCTTGTTCAAGACGTAAAAAGAATTGAATTATCTCACGCCGTAAATGAAAGAGGTGAGGAAATTACTGAAAAAGAAGAAGATTTAATTAATGAGCGAACTTATATTTTTGAACCGAGTACTTTTGCTGTGGTGGCACACCTTGAAAGATCCATGATGCAAATTACCATTAGCCAGTTAATTTTAGAATCTAAACTTGCCCAGTACGCTTCTAGATTCCAAGCTATGCGAGCGGCTCACAACCGAGCCGATGAAACTAAAGGTTCACTTCATATTGAATTGAACCGAGCAAAAAGGGGAGTCAAAGACGAGCGACTTAAAGAAATAATTAATGGAATTAAAAAAGTAAAAATTAGGGCTGCAGTATAATATGGCCGGAACAATTTACTCAATTAAAAATTTTGTGGTTAATGTTCAATTTGATGATGATTCTCCAGACGTAAATGAGCTTGTCAAAGTTGAGAACGACTTTGGATCACAGCTTCTGGTTGACCATCTTGAACCGGGTGGTATTGCCTTCTGTCTAAATATTAGAGGCGATTATCGGATGGTAAAAGGCATGAGTGTCACTCGGACACATAAAGGTATCGAAATCCCGATAGGAGAACAAACTATAGGTCGATCATTTAATGCGCTCGGTGATCCGCTGGATGGTAAGGCTGCTCTGTCCGAAGAACAATCTACCTATAAAGACATTTTAAAAATTCCGTATAGCGTATCTAATTTTAAGATTGCAAAGCCTGAGATACTCGAAACTGGAATTAAAGTAATAGATTTCTTCACCCCTTTTGTTAAAGGTCGTAAAGTAGGAATTATTGGTGGTGCTGGAGTTGGAAAAACAGTTCTAACTATGGAGCTTATTAATAATATCGCTAAAAGTGGAGCTGGACTGTCTTACTTTGCCGGCATTGGAGAACGAATCCGAGAAGGCCACGAACTCTATCAAACATTAGTCGATAATGATCTATTAAAAAATACTTGTATGTACTTCGCCCAGATGAATGAAAACCCAGTTCAGCGTTCCTTAATCGGAATATCTGCAGTTGCAGGAGCCGAATATTTCCGTGACGAAGAACATAAAGATATACTTTTTTTCGCAGATAATATGTACCGATATGTTCAAGCTAAAAATGAACTTTCTACAATACTTGACCAAGTACCAAACGAAGGTGGCTATGAACCAACAATTTTTAGTGATGTTAAAACCTTGCAAGATAGACTTAGTTCAAACGAGAATGGATCAATTACATCTGTCCAGACAATTTACGTCCCAGCTGATGATATCTCAGATCCGGCCGTCCAATTTATTCAACACGAAATGGACTCAATAATAGTGTTATCAAGAAAAGTTGCCGAACAGGGCGTAAGACCTGCAGTTGACCTAACCCAAATAAATTCGTCACTACTAACACCGGAAATTGTTGGTGAGCGACACTATCTTTTAAGCGTCCAAGTCCAAGCCTTAATCCAAAAGTACGAATCACTTAAAGGCATAATAGCCATTATTGGAGAAAGTGAACTAAGTGCCGTTGATCGATCAGACTATGCAAAAGCTAAAAAGCTAATAGATAACTTTTCTCAGCATATGTTTGTTATGACCAAACACTCAGGTGTTCCTGGTGAATTCTTTTCCAGAGAGGATACTCTTAAAAGCATTGAAGAAATACTAGTATGAACGATCAAGAGGATATTAAGGTTTCCGATGAACAGGTTATAGACCAGCCTGATCAATTAGCTCAATCCAGTAACGAGCAAGAACAAAGCGTAGCTGCCACTAGCTATAAACAAACGAAAGACAGTACTAAACTCGCCATGTCGGTAAAAGTATATTCACCTTTTAGAGACTACTTTGACGGTCAAGCTTTTAGTATTAGCGGTGAAAACTTAACCGGACCTTTTGATATCCTACCAAAACATCACAGTTTTATTTCTCTACTAACTCCTTGTGAATTAACAATTAGAACTCCAAGCGAAGATAGCAAAGGACCAATTAAAATACGTATTGGTGGAGGTCTTATGCATGTAAAAGCCGATCAAGTGATTGTCTTTTTAGACGTCTAAAAACTCTGCTGAACCAATAATTCTAGCTCTTCTAAAAACCAACCTAAGAAAAATAACATTTAAATGAAGCGTTATAACTATTATTATAAAAGCCGCCAGACCATCCATAATACTATTTACTACCGTAGCACTGCTGACTGCGCGGTGCGAGAGACTAATGCTATAAGGTATTATCTGTTTAAAAAATAAATCTAGAAGGATCAACCATAAAAGTGCGCTGACTAATCTTAAAATAATATATTCAAAAGCGTTTTTTATCATGGCATTTCTTTTAACATGTACATAACTAAGCTCTTTGGTAAATTCTTCAGTATTTCGAATTATTTTTACAAAATACTCAACTATAAAATACACAACCAGCCCTGTCATCCCCCAAAAAGCCACTAACGGTAAAGTACCCTGAAGTGAGTTTTTTGGGGTAGATGGAGCTTCACCTGGTAGTGTTAATGCTGGCTGAGACGAAGGCGTGTGTTCAAAACTAAGAAGATCCTGTTTTAGCTGACTATTATTCAAATTGAAAGTTAGAATTACACCAACTGTTAATACAAAAGCAATTAAAACCGCTAATAGTCCACTTATCCAAGACGGTTTTAAGAGAAAAATTAATCTTTTTTTATTTATTCTGCTTTCTGTATCATCTTTAAAAGCCATTTAATTAAGTATTTTAAGGTAAAAATTTAAACTAATAAACCCCTTTATATATCTAATGAATTCATTTAAGATGGTTAAACTTATGACAAAGAATGTTTATGTTGGACTTAGCGGCGGAGTTGACTCTTCAGTTTCAGCTGCCTTACTTAAAAAACAAGGTTATAAAGTCACCGGTGTATATATGAAAAACTGGTCAAAGGACATACCTGGTTTTGAATGCCCCTGGAAAGAAGACTACATGGACGCCAAAAGAATTGCCGTCCAGCTTGGTATCGACTTTAAACTTTATGATTTTGAAAACGAATATAGGCAAGTAGTAGTCGATTACATGGTTAAGGAATATAAAGCGGGCCGTACACCAAATCCAGACATTAAATGTAATCAAGAAATTAAATTTAAACTATTTTTAGAGACTGCACTCAAAGATGGTGCAGATCTAATAGCTACTGGCCACTACGCACGGATTGTTAATTCTAAACTCCTTTCAGGAGTAGACAAAAATAAGGACCAATCATATTTTTTATATCGAATAAATAAAGTTGCTATAAAAAAAAGTTTGATGCCAATAGGGGAGATGACTAAACCTGAAGTTAGAAGCCTAGCTAAAAAACTAGGTCTTGCTACAGCTAATAAAAAAGACTCTCAAGGAATATGTTTTGTCGGTCAAGTTGGTATAAAAGATTTTCTAATTCACGAGCTTGGACCACAAAAACCAGGTCCAATAGTAAATGACGATGGTCAGCAAATTGGCCAGCACGATGGGCTAATATTCTATACCATTGGGCAAAGACATGGCTTAAATATAGGGGGAGGATTGCCGTATTATGTCATCAAAAAAGATGTTAAGAAAAACACAATCTTTGTAACTACAAAATTAAATAACACTAATCTATGGCGAAGTAAAATAATCCTAAACGATATTCACTGGATAGATTCACCGCCAAAACTAAAAAAAATCTATCAAGTAAAGCTCAGATACAGAGGTCCGTCAATTAACTGCACCATATCTAAAAACATAATTTATTTAAAAGATGAGGCAAAAGCTATAGCCAGTGGTCAATCAGCTGTAGTATATGACGAAGAATTAGTTATCGGTGGGGGAATCATTGAATAATTTAGCTAATAAATTTGCTAATCTATGTCAATTAAGAAGTATAAGCTAGACTAGAAGTTAATGGACGCTCAGCAAGTTAGACAGGCATATTTAAATTTTTTTGAAGCTAAAGGCCACAAAATTATACCTCGAGCAAAGCTCGTGCCAAATAATGATCCGACTACCCTTTTTACCGGATCGGGCATGCAGCCTTTAATTCCCTATTTACTTGGTGAAAATCATCCAGATGGTAATCGCTTAGTTAACTCCCAAACCTGTCTACGCTCACAAGATATAGAAGAAATTGGGGATAATCGCCACACCACGTTTTTTGAAATGCTTGGCAACTGGAGTTTAGGAGATTATTTTAAAAATGAGCAGATACCTTGGTTATTTGATTTCCTTGTTAACCACGTAAAATTGGATCCAAATAAACTTTATGTTAGCTGCTATATAGGAAATGAGCAGCTAAGTATTCCTAAAGACACAGAGTCGGCAGAGCTTTGGCAAAAAGAATTTAAAAATGTAGGGCTGAACGTCAATCTGGCAGACATTGGATCAAATGAAAGCGGATATAACCGAGGCATAAAAGAAAGTGAACGAATCTTTTTTTATGACGGCAGTAAAAACTGGTGGAGCCGATCAGGCAACGAAGAGCATACACCAATAGGTGACCCCTGTGGACCAGATAGTGAAGTCTTTTATGAATTTGAAAATGTTATGCACGACAGAAAATGGGGTGAAAACTGTCACTTGAATTGTGACTGCGGCCGTTTTATTGAAATAGCAAACAGTGTATTTATGTCATATAAACGGACAAATGATGGTTTTATTGAACTCGAAAAACCAAATGTAGATTTTGGCGGTGGCTTAGAACGTATATCTGTGGCAGCCATAAATGACCCGGACGTTTTTAAGATAAGTCTAATTAAACCAATCATAGATAAGCTGTCTGACTTATCTAACAAAAACTACGACAATCACACTGAAAGCATGAGAGTTATTGCTGACCATCTGCGAGCAGCTACTTTTTTAGCAGTTGATGGTGTTATACCAAGCAATAAAGAACAGGGCTATGTACTGCGCCGTTTAATTAGAAGAGCTATCAGGTATGCCTTTGAACTTGGTATTGAACAAAACTTTATGGTACAAATCGTACCAGTAATAGCCGATCTATATCACAAAGATTATCCAGAAGTTGCTGAAAATAGAGAAAAAGTCATTCAATTACTTTCAAAAGAAGAAAAAATATTTAGACAAACTTTAAGAAACGGCTTGAGAGAATTTTCAAGCAGTGTTAAAGACAGTCTCAGCGGTGAATTAATTTTTAAACTTTATGACACATTTGGCTTTCCAAATGAGCTTAGCAAGGAAGAGGCATTTAAAAACGATATCTTAATAAGTGATAATGCTGATGAAGTGTTTAATAATTTAATGAATGAACAAAAACTAAGAAGCCAGACGGCAGCCAAGGGAGTTTTTAAAGGTGGACTTGGCGGAGATAGTTTAATTCATAAAAAGTATCACACCGCGACGCATTTAATGTACCAAGCGCTTAGACAAGTTCTGGGGGATCAAGTTGTTCAAAGAGGCTCTAATATAACTGAAGAACGACTAAGATTTGACTTTAGTTATCCTTCAAAAATGACACCTGAGCAGATTAAGCAAGTTGAAGATGAAGTAAATGAAAAGATAACTCAGGATTTAAAAGTATCATTTAAGGAGTACACGACAGAAGAAGCTTTCAAGCTTGGAGCAGTTGGTCAATTTGGCGATAAATACGGAGATAAAGTTAAGGTCTACTCAATAGCTGAAGAAGGAAAAGATAAACCATACAGTTTTGAAATTTGCGGTGGTCCTCATGTTGAACGAACCGCTCAACTAGGTGAAGATAATAAAAAGTTTAAAATTATAAAAGAAGAGTCAACCTCCTCAGGAGTAAGAAGAATAAAAGCAGTCTTAATATAATAAAATATCTTAAGTCATTTTTAAGGTAATTTGGCTAGGCTTCTCAAGTTACCTGCTATGTTAAAATTATGCATATGCTTGAAAAGGTTAAAGCTGTTAGCTCTAAAGTAGCGCAGCGTGCGATTAAAGGCGTCGAATCAGCTACTAGTTCAGCGCGCACTAAAGTTAAAGTTGGTCAAAAAGAAGATAAATACTTAGTCGCTTTAGATATTGGTACTGAATTTATCAAAGCCCTTATAGGTAAAATTAGTGATTCAGATGGCAGTGTTGAAATAATTGGTGTCGGCAGAACCCATCAAGCACTAAGCGATATGCAAGCTGGTGCAATTTCAGATATTGCTGCCGTAGTTGAAAACTGTGACCAAGCCCTAAACCAAGCCGAAGAGCAAGCTGGAATCAGTGTCAGAACTTGCATTATTGGTATTGCTGGAGAGCTTGTAAAAGGCACGACGACAACTGTAAAAGTATCAAGAAAAGATCCGACAAAAGCTTTGGATATTACCGAGATGGAAAAGATTATTAATCTAGTCCAAGCCAAAGCTCAAGAAAAAGCTAAAAAACAACTGGCTTGGGAATTAGGTGGTAAAACTGTTGAAGTTAGATTAGTTAATAGTGCTCTCGTCAGCATTGAAATTGATGGTTATCCAGTAACAAATCCAATTGGTTTTCAGGGTAAAGAAGTCGTCGTCCAGTTATACACAGCCTTTGCTCCAATGATCCATATTGGCGCTTTAGAAAAAACCGCACAAGAACTAGATTTAGATTTACTCGCCGTTGCAGCCGAACCATTCGCTGTAGCTAGAGCCGTTATAGGGAATAATTTCAATCAAAACTTAAGTGCAATCTTAATGGATGTAGGTGGTGGGACGACAGATATTGCTGTTATAAATGATGGAGGTGTCCAAGGAACTAAAATGTTTGGAATAGGTGGTCGGGCTTATACACATGCTGTTGAGCGGGATTTAGGTATAGATTTTGACAAAGCTGAAAGCTTAAAAGTAGGTCTTAGTACTAACCAAATTGAAGTTGGTAAAAGATCATCTGTTGAAGCGGCCCTAGCAAAAACTGCTGAAGTTTGGATTGGCGGGATAGAACTGGCCTTAAGTGAATTCGATAAACTCGATCATCTTCCTCATCGGATGTTTTTATGCGGTGGTGGATCATCACTCGACATCCTGATGGATAAACTTGAACACGGCGATTGGTATAAAAGCTTGCCTTTAACTAGAAAGCCAACCGTACACCATATACGACCCGATCAAGTTGCCGGAATAGTCGACAAGACAGGAAAAGTCAGTGATCATACCTTCATTACCGCCATGGGATTATTAAGGGTCGGCATGGATACACAACAATATACTGGCGGCAATCAATCAATTCGAGATAAAATAGATAAAATGCTAAGCGTTTAATATATGGCAGCCTCAGATAAAGACACCATTTACATAGACATTGACGATGAAATAACAGGCATCATAGATAAAGTTAAAGGTAGCAAGAATAAAGTTGTAGCCTTGGTTTTACCAAAACGTGCCTCGGTCTTTCAAAGTATCGTCAATATGAAACTGCTAAAAAAAGCAGGTGATTCAGGCTCTAAAAACATCGTATTAATAACTGCTGAAGCTGGCCTATTACCTCTAGCTGGATCTGCTGGAATTCATGTGGCTAAAACACTAACCTCAAAACCAGAAATCCCTGCTGCACCAATACCGTTTAAAGATAATAATGAAGCCTTTGATGAAGATGCAAATGTACCAACATTTGATCAGGACGAGCTCGACCAAACCCGGACAATAGGTCAGCTGGCATCAGCTGAAGTTTTTTCACCAGCCAGCGAGGACGGGGTAGAAACTGTAGCTTTAGATAACACTGAACCTAAAGATACAGATAAACCAGACGATAAAGCAAAAGCACCAAAAGATAAATCAAAGAAAAATAAAAAACTAAAAGTACCTAATTTTGAAAAATTCAGGAAGTATCTTCTAATAGGTGGAGCAGCATTAATTGCACTTATCTTATTAATTTTAATTTTTTCGTCAGCATTTGCTAAAGCTACAATAAATATATCTACTAATGGTACAAATATAGATACAAATTTGAATTTAAATCTGTCAAATCAAGCAAAAACGCTAGAAATAAGTTCGTCAACTATTCCTTCTAAACAAGACCAAATACAAAAAACGTTCTCTCAACAAGTAGGTACAACAGGCCAAAAAAATAACGGTAACAAGGCATCTGGAAGTATAAGCAATGTTTCAGGTGGTTCGTGTTCGGCAACCCCTCCAGGAGACATACCCGTAGGTAGCGGCGCAAGTTCAAACGGACTTACGTATATAACTCAGGATGCGATTACTTTTCAGCCTGTATTATCCGGCGGACATTGTACATTTCAGGGACAAGATAGTTCTAATGGCCACAGTAATATACCAATAATAGCTCAAAGTGGTGGAGCAAGTTTCAATGTATCAGGAGCACCTTTTACTATTAGCGGTTATTCTGCCAGCGGGTCGGCCAGCGGTGGAACTGACAATATAATACAAGTTGTAAATCAAAACGATATAAATAATGCTAAATCCAAAATAAGTGCTAGCGATAGTGGCATAAAAACAGATTTAGTTAATCAATTAAAAGGTGAAGGGTATTTCTCAATAACCGCTACATATAATGTCGGAACACCTTCTGTTACCACTTCAGCTAACGTCGGTGACCAAGCTTCAAATGTAACTGTTACAGAAACTATAAATTACACAATGTTTGGAGTTCATGAAAGCGATCTTAAAGCTCTTGTTGATCATAGCGTAGACGGACAAATAGATACATCGAAACAGGGGGTATTATCTGAAGGTTTGAGTAAAGCGGTATTTAATCCAAACACTCTGACTGCAACTGGCGGACAAGTGACAATGAGTACGGTCGCTGAAGCTGGGCCAAAGCTTGATTTAAATAGTATTAAGAAAAGCATAGCTGGTCATAAAGCAGGTGAAATTAAAACTATGCTTAACTCTTATCCTGGTGTAACAGACGTAAAAGTTAAAATAAGTCCATTTTGGTCAACAAATGCACCAAAAAATACTTCTAAAATTAATATAAATATTGCCAAGCCAAAAACTACAAAACAGAGCACTTAAATGGATAACATTCAACCACCCAAAGCATTAGGGGTGGACTTCGGTGATAAGCGTCTAGGTTTAGCTATAACTTCTTTGTCAGCTAAACTTCCTGAGCCTTACTTAACTTTAATAATTGATAACAATATATTTAAAACACTTAAACAAATAATTACATCTGAAAATATTAAAAATGTAATTGTTGGTATGCCAAGAAGCCTAAGTGGCCAAGATACAGATCAAACTTCAAAAACAAAAGACTTTATAGATAATTTAAAAAAAGAAGTTAAAATTCCAATTATTGAAAAAGACGAAACATTGACTTCGGTTAAAGCTGAAGAAGAACTAAATAGTATAGGTCAACAATATAAAAAAACCGATATTGATGCCCTGTCCGCTGTCTATATACTAGAAGATTGGCTAAGGGAAGACTATAAATCTAATGGCTAATCTAAATATGTCCAAGCGTAAAAGACTTCTGCGAATACCAAATAGAATCTGGACTCTTTTAATAGTGCTGATTGTTTTAGTACTTGGTGGCAGTTTTATTACAAATGTAATTTATCAAAATGACTTAAAACCATTAAGCAATAACTCTGTTCCAAAGCTAATCTATATCCCCAGAGGCAGTTCCATAAATCAAATCGCCAGTTTGCTTCAAAAGGAAAGATTAATTAAAAGTGCTTGGGCCTTTGAATTATATATTCATTCTCATCAATCAAGTTCAAATTTACAGGCTGGGACATATGATCTTTCACCAAATTTAAGTTTGCCAGAAATTGTAGATATCCTAAGTCAGGGCAAAGTTGCAACCAGACTTGTAACAATCTTACCGGGAAGAAGAATTGACCAAGTAAGAGCCGACCTGATAAACAACGGTTTTTCACCTGATTCTGTCGATAAAGCATTAAACCCAAGTAATTACTCAGATCTGCCGGTTATAGCTTTTAAACCAACTGATGTGACAACTTTAGAAGGTCTACTTTGGCCAGATTCATTTCAGAAGGACCCAAGTACTGACCCATCATTCATTATTCGCGAATCTTTAACAGAAATGGGTAAACACTTAACACCCAGCGTTCAAGCTAGTTTTACGTCTGAAGGTTTGACCACTTATCAGGGTCTTATCCTAACTTCCATCATTATTAAAGAAGTGGATAAACCCACAGATCAAACTCAAGTTGCTCAAGTATTTTTATCTAGACTAAACAGTAAGATGGTTCTTGGCTCAGATGTAACAGCACTTTATGGATCGATTGCTGCTGGAATTGCACCAAGTCTAAATTATGATTCTCCTTATAACACTCTAATTCACTCAGGATTACCTCCTACTCCAATTAGCTCTATTAACTCAACATCACTTTATGCAGCTACACACCCGGCAAATACTAGTTGGCTATACTTCGTAACAGGTGATAATGGTACAACATATTTCGCCACAAACTTCTCAGATCATCAGGCACAAACTTCTCAATATTGTCATAAACTTTGTTCTAATTAAATATATTTACAACACTTTAACTTCAATAATATATAAACCTGTGTATAAACTTGGCATAAGTAGATAATTTGATAAAATAGTATGGTAGTGTTTTAAACAGGTTATGCTTAAAAATACCTAAATATTACGCTACAGATTAAATTGCTTTTCATTTTTGATTGGAACTAGTATAAGTACCACCAGCACAACTGCGGCACAGAGACTAAGTCCAGGCTTAAGAACTAAGCCGGTTATTAAAGCACCCTCAATTCTTACTAATAGAAATATTTCAAACCACCGACTTTTAAAGGTCGGTATTATTTTTGCTAATTTATTACTTCTTGCATCTGTAGGATATATAGTTCTTAGTAAAGCAAGTACGACGACTCAAACATCAACATCTTCGATTCAATCTTCAACAGCCGTTAATCCACTTGACCAAGTCTCTTCATCTAGTATTGCCTTGACTCTTGCCAGGATGAACAATCTACCTGAAACTACAGCTATCGCAAACCAGGCTCAAACAGCCGCTGCTAAAGTAGCTATGGCTAACACGTCAGGTAATGTCGTATCTAAACCAGAAGTAGTTGCAACGGCTCTCAAATCTAAAGCTGACATATTAGGTTATATAACTAAAAGTGGAGATGATGTTGCAAACTTAGCTTCAAAATATGGTATTACTTCAACTTCAATAATGTGGTCAAATGGGCTAACTAGCAATACTCTTAATCCTGGTACCAAAATTATTATCCCTCCCGTAAACGGAATAGTTTATAAAGTTAAGCCAGGTGATACCGCTGATACACTCGCAGTTAGGTATAAATCAAATAAAGATCAAATTATTGCATATAACGACGCCGAAATTAAAGGTTTAACTGTTGGTGAACAAATAATAATTCCTAATGGTACTCTAGACACTGGAAACACAGCTACAACTACTTCAAACATCTCAGCCCGGGGATTCCCTTGGGGAAATGGACCAATTTATGGCTATAACGGATATGATTATGGTTACTGTACTTGGTATGTAGCAACTCAGATTTCTGTGCCAAGCAACTGGGGTAATGCCAGCTCCTGGGCATATTATGCCCGTGCGAGTGGTTGGAATGTCAGCTCAACGCCAACCGTTGGTGCTATTGCACAAAAGGGTGGTGGTTTAGGTCATGTGGCCATAGTCACAGGTGTTAATCCTGATGGTACTGTAACAGTTCGTGATATGAATGGCTTTGCTGGCTGGGGACGAGTCGGGACAGGGACGGTTTCTACCGGTACCTTCCAGTATATTACGCCTTAGAATAAATGATCTTTGTAGATAAAGTAAAAGTTACCGCTATAGCCGGTAGAGGAGGCGATGGCAAGCTTAGTTTTCGACATGAGCTCTATTTATCTAAAGGCGGCCCGGACGGTGGAGATGGTGGTAATGGTGGTGAAGTAATATTTCAAGCCAGTACCAATCAAAATACCCTGACAACATTCAGGTATAAAAAAGAATTAAAAGCTGAAGACGGTGTAGCAGGTGGCAAGAGAAGACAACACGGTCGTTCAGGTGAAGATTTAATTGTTCTTGTGCCAGTTGGGACAATTGTTACAGATATTTCGAACAATGCAATGCTCGCGGATCTCGTAGAAGACAATCAAAAAGCGATCATCGCTAAAGGCGGTAAGGGTGGTTTTGGCAATGCGCACTTTCAATCTTCTACCAGACAAGCACCAAATTTCGCTGAAAAAGGACTAACCGGTGAAATACTTGAACTAAACTTAGAACTTAAAATGATAGCTGATGTCGGTCTAGTCGGACTGCCCAATGCTGGCAAATCGACATTTTTAGCTAGAGTTAGCAATGCTCATCCAGAAATTGCTGACTACCCTTTTACCACACTTACTCCAAATCTTGGTGTAGCAGATATAGACAAAAATGAATCAATCCTTATTGCGGATATACCTGGACTAATAGAGGGCGCGGCTGAAGGGAAAGGTCTAGGTCATGACTTTTTGCGTCATATTGAAAGAACTAGCGTCATTCTTCATCTTATAGATGCCTACACAGAAGATATGACTTCGTCTTATTTAACAATAAGAAATGAACTTAACGCATATAATCCAAATTTAAGTAAACGTCCAGAGATAGTAGCTCTGACAAAAACTGAAGGTCTGGATCAAGAGATAATAAACGATTTAATAAGCCAATTAAAAAAAGTTAGTAAAAAAATAGAAGTCTACCCAATTTCGTCAATGTCCGGTCAAAATATTAATCCGCTGCTTTACAAGCTTAATGAACTTATTAAAAAAAGAAAAAGCAAAAAAATAATACGTCGAATAAAAGAAAAAATTCCTATTATTTCCCTTCCTAAAACAGATGAAAATTGGCGTGTTTCTAAAAGTAAGAAAACATTCATTGTGAGTGGCAAAAGTATTGAGATTTTTGCTGAAAAAACTGACTTTAATAACGATCAAGCCCTAAACAGACTAAAAGATATAATGCGCAGATGGGGCATTATTCATGAGCTTAATAGAAGAGGTATTAAACCGGATGACATTGTTCAAATCGGAAAAAATGATGGACCAACCTTTAAGTACTAAGTATTTTTAATAATAATTTAATTGTAATTTGTTAAACTTTATAAACTAAAGATGGCTAATACTTTTTATTTTTATGATCTAGAAACCACAGGTGTAAGTCCAAGGACTTCAAGAATAATGCAGTTTGCTGGTCAAAGAACTAATCTTGACCTTGTAAATAAAGGAAATGTATTTAGCTCCTTTATTAAAATAACACCAGATATTCTGCCTGAACCAGACGCGGTATTATTCACTAAAATAACACCTCAGCAAACTATCGCTGATGGAATAAATGAAGCTGAATTTCTAAAACTTTTTTACAAGGAAGCCGTTTTAAAAGACACTGTCATTGTTGGTTATAACAACGTTAGATTTGATGATGAGTTTATTCGCTACATTAATTACAGGAATTTTTACGATCCCTATGAGTGGCAATGGAAAAATGGATGTTCTCGTTGGGATATGCTTGATGTCGTTCGCATGACCAGAGCCTTAAGACCAGATGGTATTAAATGGCCTTTTGACTCTAGCGGCAAACCTACCAACAGACTTGGTTTTTTAACGGCAATAAATAAAATACCTCATGACGAAGCCCATGATGCAAAAAACGATGTTTCAGCAACAATTGAAATTGCAAAGCTTATAAAAAATCATCAGCCAGACTTATTTAACTATCTGCTATCACTTAGAAGTAAACAAAACGTCTCTAAATTAGTTGAAGCCGGTGAGCCTTTTGTCTATACATCCAGCCACTACTCTTCATCAATTTTACACACATCTGTTGTCTATACACTTACCCCACACAAAAGTCCAGGATCAGCTTTAGTATTTGATTTAAGACAAGACCCAAATCTATTTCTAGACTTAAAGCCAAGTGATTTAATAAAGATCTGGCGATATACCGAAGATCCCGAAAGCTTAAGGCTACCTATTAAAACACTAAAATATAACCGGGTACCTGCAATTGCGCCTCTTGGAGTAATTAAAGATAAAAAAACCAGGGACAGATTAGGTATCGATCTTGAAATAATTACGAGCCATTTAAATAAACTTAAAGCCAGGCAAAATGAATTTGCCAACAAAATGCTCCAGGTTGTAGATAAACTTGATGAAATTAGAAGTAAAGAACAAGCATCATTAATAGACAACGAAATAAATGTTGATCAAAGATTATATGACGGCTTTTTTAATGACTCAGATAGATTAAAAATACAAAAACTTAGAAATTTAACACCGGATGCACTAGTGCACTATTCTGAAAAATTCACAGATAACAGATTAAATAGTCTGCTTCCCCATTACATCTCTAAAAACTACCCTAAATTTTTAGATTCAAAACTTGATCATAATTGGCAAAAATATTGCCGTTTAAAACTTACTCAAGGCGGTCAAGCTAGCATGCTAAACAAATATTTCGCTCGTATTGAAGAACTTAAAAAAACTTTTAAAAATAAATCAGACCAGTATATTTTAGAGGAGTTAAATTTATACGGCCAATCTGTGGTACAGCATTTTGACACCAATAACGATCTCAACTAGCAGTTGTTTCATAATATTCTTGTAAGAAATTAAGATTTTATAAATAAGTATTCTATATTCAACCCAAAAAATACAAAGACCTACAAAAAAAAGGGTAATAATAGCTAACCATGCCTGAAATGAGACTTGGATATTGGTTCCTGGCAGATAACCGCCGACTATAAAGTTAAACACTCGTGTGCCCCACAAATTTAAGTATATGAATAATACACCAAGTAGACAAAAAGTCAAAAAAATATTATAAATTCTTATGCTTATTAATATCCAAGTATAATTACATTAGAAGTAATATTTAGTCCTTAAGCTCTAGCTTAAAACGCTATTTTCCTGTATACTACGGCCTTCGAAAAGGAGATTCGGTGGCTGATCAAATTAAAGTAATTGGGGCCAGAGAACATAATTTAAAGGATATATCTATAAGTATTCCTAGAGATAAGCTGGTAGTAATAACAGGTTTAAGTGGGTCAGGTAAATCATCACTTGCTTTTGATACTATTTACGCTGAAGGCCAAAGACGTTACGTTGAATCTCTAAGTTCATATGCCAGACAATTCTTAGGTTTAATGGAAAAACCAGATGTTGATCAAATTGATGGATTATCACCGGCAATTTCTATTGATCAAAAATCAGCCTCTAGAAACCCTCGCTCTACAGTTGCCACTGTGACAGAAATATATGACTATTTAAGACTTCTTTATGCCCGTATAGGTATTCCGCATTGTCCAATTGATGGTAATCCAGTCGTCAGACAAACTTCAAACGGCATAATAGATCAAATTGAAAAAAAATTTAAAGATAAAAGAATTCTAGTACTCGCTCCTATTGTCATAGATAAAAAAGGAGCTTTTGAACACATTCCGGAACAATATATGCGTGCCGGATTTGCCAGAGTTAGAGTTGATGGAGTAGTTTACGCCCTCGATGAATTTCCACAGCTGGATAAAGCTTATCGACACCGATTAGAAATAGTTATAGATAGACTAGTTAATAACTCAGATAATAGAAACAGATTAGTTCAATCAATTGAACAAGCCCTAGATGTAGCCGAAGGTAAAATTGTTATCTTAGAAGCCGATTCAAATATAACAAAATCATATAGCTTAATGTACGCCTGCCCAAATCATCCAGAAATATCCATCCCAGAACTAGAACCAAGAACATTTAGCTTTAACAGTCCTCACGGGGCTTGCCCAATATGTACCGGTCTTGGTAGCCGATTAGAAGTTGATCCAGATTTAGTCATACCAAACGGCAGATTAACTATAGCTGAAGGCGCCATAAGACCATATAACCGAATAAATGTGGATAACTGGTATATGAAAAAACTTCAAGCGGTCGCTGAAAGGCATGACTTCAGCTTAAATGTTTCAACTTCAGACTTAACAGAGTCACAATTAAATAAAATAATGTACGGCACAGGTGATGAAAAATACCGAATTTCTCTAGGACTAGGTCGAAACTTTGAGACAACTTATGAAGGTGTTGTGACAAATCTAGAACGACGCCATAAAGAAACCGAGAGCGATTTTATTCGGCGGGATATTGAAAGATTTATGAAAGAAAGACCTTGCCATGCTTGTCAAGGACAAAGATTAAAACCTGAAGTTTTAGCTATTACAGTTAACGATGCTTCAATCATGGAAGTTTGCAGTTTATCTATCGACGATGCTTTAGTTTGGTTTGAAAAACTTAAACTAAATGATAAAGAGACTACAATTGCCGAGCTAATATTAAAAGAAATAAACGCTAGATTAAAATTTCTAAATAATGTTGGTCTTAACTATCTTAATTTACTAAGAAGTGCCAATACATTAAGTGGTGGAGAAGCCCAAAGAATTAGACTGGCAACCCAAATTGGCTCAGGGCTAATGGGTGTTTTATATGTACTTGATGAACCAAGTATAGGACTTCACCAAAAAGATAATGCCAGACTTATAACAACGCTAAAAACACTAAAGTCTCTTGGTAACACTGTAATAGTAGTCGAGCATGATGAAGAAACAATAAGATCAGCAGATTATTTAATAGATATCGGTCCAGGCGCAGGAGATAATGGCGGAAAAATAATAGCTTCAGGGTCACCTAGTGATATAGAAAAAGTAGAAGCAAGTATAACTGCTCAATATTTAATAGGACATAAATACATTTCCACACCAAAAAGTAGACGCTCTGGCAGCGGTGAAGCATTAGTTATTAAAAAAGCAGCCCAAAACAACTTAAAAGATATTACTGTCAACATTCCTCTTGGTAAATTTATTGTAGTTAGCGGTGTCAGTGGGTCTGGTAAATCATCTTTAATAAATGATATTTTAGCCAAAGAACTACTTGCTAGACTTCATCGAGCTTCAACTGTACCTGGCAAACATGAAGAAATAGAAGGGATAAGGCTATTAGATAAAGCCATAATTATTGACCAATCGCCAATTGGACGAACACCTAGATCAAACCCAGCAACTTATACAGGACTTTTCACACCTATTAGAGAATTATTTGCCAGTCTGCCTGAAGCTAAAATTAGAGGCTACAGCGCAGGAAGGTTCAGTTTTAATGTTCGTGGCGGACGCTGTGAGAACTGTGCAGGTGACGGGATTATTAAAATAGAGATGCACTTTTTACCAGATGTTTATGTCCCTTGTGAAGTATGCCATGGCAAAAGATATAACCGAGAAGCACTTGAGATTCATTACCGAGGCAAAACAATCGCTGACGTTTTGGCAATGACATGCGATCAAGCTTTAGATTTTTTTAAAAATATTCCTGCAGTTTCAAGAAAACTACAAACATTAGTTGACGTCGGAATCGGATATATTAAACTCGGTCAATCAGCAACGACACTAAGCGGCGGCGAAGCGCAAAGAATTAAATTATCAACCGAACTTAGTAGAAGACCAACCGGTAAAACCCTTTATATACTTGATGAACCAACTACCGGCTTGCATATGGCAGATGTAGATAAACTTCTAAAAATGCTACATGCTCTTGTTGAAGTGGGCAATAGCATGATTGTAATTGAACATAACTTAGACGTTATTAAAAACGCCGACTGGCTAATAGATATGGGTCCCGAAGGCGGGGATGAAGGTGGATTTATAGTAGCTGAAGGCACACCCGAAGCAGTGGCTAAAAATCCAAAAAGCTACACTGGGCAATATTTAAAGAAAATCCTTAAGTAAGTTT
>CAZOCM010000008.1:0-8069 GCA_964578305.1 uncultured Candidatus Saccharibacteria bacterium | reverse complement strand
GCTGTCTTTTTTAGAAAAAAGTCTTCTTCCGAATCTTCGACCAATCTGGTAACCAGTATTATCTCCAGCAATGGCCGCTATAGCGATAACTGGTATCAAACTAACTAAGTTAAGTTTTCCAGTGGCAGCAATAACTCCAGCCCCTAGTAGTAGTGTGTCTCCAGGGAAGAAAAAGCCAATGAACATACCAGATTCTGCGAAAATGACTGCTGCAATAAGTAACAGACCACCTGTTTGTATCAGACTGTCAATATTAAACATTAACCTAATCTTAACGACGCTTACTTAAATAGTCCAGTCATATCTGTTATAATGAACTCCATAAGAGAAAGTTATGGCCCAGAAAGTTCTTGAATTAAAATTGGATCAAAGAAGTACCCTAGGTAAAGGTGTAAAACACCTTAGAAAAAGCGGTATTGTGCCAGCTGTTATTCACGACCATGGAAAACCCTCGTTAAATGTTCAAGCTGATAAAATTACTTTACTTAAAGTTTGGCGAGATGCCGGTAAACACCATCCAATTGAATTAAAAACAGATAAGAAAAGTTTTACAGCTTTAATAAAAGACGCTTCGTTTGACCCTAAGAAACATCAACTTACCCATATTGTATTTAACGCTGTCGATAGTAACCAGACAGTTGAAGCGGACATCCCGCTTAAAGCTAAATTTGCTGAAGACAATGACAGCTACCCTGCTGAGAGACAAAGTCTTATAGTCTTAACACAGCTTGAAAATGTACTTGTAAAAGCTGTGCCAACTAAACTACCAGATTTTATAGAGTATGATGGTGAAAAATTAGCTGAAGTTGGAGATCATATTAGCGTTAGCGATTTAATAGTTCCAGAAGGTGTTGAAATATTAACCGAGCTTGAACACTCTGTAGCTACAGTTTATGAACCAAGTGCACTTGCAGCAGCCAACGATGCTGCAGGCGGAACTGCTGAACCTGGAGATGAAGCCGAAGTTGAAGCTGAAGAAGGACAACCAACAGAAGAAGAAGCAGAAGGTACTGATAGCAGCGTAGAAGGTCAAGAATCTAAATCTACTCCAGATGAACCCAAAAAAGAAGAAGGCAAATAAATAGCTAGATTCTTAAAGTAAATAATATTTTTTAATTAAAATGAATCAGCTCGAAAGAAATATTCCCCTAGAAGAAAACACTCAGACTGATAAAAGTGGAGAAAGTCAGTTTAATAACCCGGTCTCAAATTTTGTTAAATTTGAGCTGCCAACAGATAAACTAAACTCACCAACTAAGGAACATCTTGGTAAATTTTCGCTAAGTAATGAATCAAATGAAAAGAATAATAGCCAAAAACCGAATGTTTTTAATCAACTAAGCCCAAGTCAAATTGAAACCATGAATAGAGTTGATTTAATTGCCTTAGCCGAACACGTTGAAATAGAGGGTACAACTTTAAGGCGAATTTTTGAAACTAAACTAATCGGTGAAAATGCGGTACGCAGAATAATGAAAGAATATTTAAAAAATGGTGACCTAAATAAGCTCTTAAAACAAGAAATTCTTGAACATGAAATGGATTTTGAAAGAGATCCCGCAATAAGAGATATTAGTAATAACCCAGGAGATTTACAAACCGATCAATTAAATACTTTTTCTGAAGTTGAATCGACAAGCCAGCAATTAATAAATAATCAAGAAAAGATAAATGAGTTTAATACTCTTCAACAAAACCAATTAAAACAAAATATTGAGTCAAAATATAAAACAAAATCATCTCAACAAATAAAGAAGCTGGACGCTACACTATCTTTAATAGTTGGAATATTAATATTCGCTATAATATTACTTTTGATTATTAAACGTTAAATATCTTTAGTTTATGCAAAAAATCCTTTTATATTATAAGTTTGTAAAAATTTCCGATCCGGAAGCGATTAGACTCTGGCAACTTAGCTTATGCCAAAAGTTAAATCTTCTTGGGCGAATTATTATTTCAAATCATGGAATTAACGGTACTGTCGGAGGCAGTACTAAAGATTTAAAAGCTTATATAAAATCAACTAAATCATATAAACCATTTAAAAATATGAAATATAAATGGAGTGATGGTGATAGTTCAGATTTTCCAAAATTATCTGTTCGAGTGAAAGATGAAATTGTTACATTTGGAATATCAAATCAAATTAAAGTTAATGACAGAGGAATAATTAATAACGGTAAACGTATTAAACCTGAAAAAATAGATGACTTAATTAAAGAAAAAGGTGAAAAACAAATAATATTTTTCGACGGTCGAAATAATTTTGAATCAAAAATTGGCAACTTTAAAAATTCAATCAAGCCAAATGTAGAACACAGCCGTTACTTTAAAGATGAAATCAAAAAACCTAAATACAATAAATTAAAAGATAAAACAGTCATTACATATTGCACGGGTGGTATTAGATGTGAAGTCTTAACACATTTAATGAAGGAAAACGGTTTTAAAGATGTTTATCAGATCGATGGTGGAATTGTTAAATATGGAGAAAAGTATAAAGACCAAGGACTATGGCAGGGTAAATTATTCGTTTTTGATAAACGGATGAATATTAAATTTTCCAGTAAGGCAAAAGATATAGCTAAATGCAATTTTTGCCCAAATAAAACCAGTAACTATGAAAACTGTTTAAATAAAGCTTGTAATAAACTAATCCTGATTTGTAAAAAGTGTTTACTTTCGGGAAGTATAAATTGCCAAAACTGTAATCAATTAGCAGTTGTATAATTTAACTTGTGCCAAGTCAAAAAATTATAGACAAATTAACTAAACTACCTTCGTCAGCTGGGGTCTATTATTTTAAAGATAAATCTGGAGAGATTATTTATGTTGGTAAAGCTGCAGTCTTAAAAAATAGAGTTAGACAATACTTTCAAAAATCCAAAACTAGAGATCCAAAAACAGATGCTTTAATCGGGGATATTTTTGATTTTGATTGGATGGAAGTAGACAGTGAAATGGAAGCCCTATTTCTAGAAGCTGAAATGATTAAAAGGTATAAGGCAAAATATAACATCTTAATGAGGGACGATAAATCATTAAGCTACATCAGAATTGACTATAATTCTAATTTTCCAACCGTCAGCATCACTAGGAGACCATTAGATGATGGTGCTAAATATTTCGGACCATATTTTTCAACAATTTCAGTTAGGCAGGCACTAAAAATCTTAAGAAAAATCTTTCCTTATGCGACAAGATCATTCTCTCAACAAAAAAGAGCTAACTTACATTACCATCTTGGGCTAGACCCAGGTTTAGAAGAAGGCAGAACTACACTAAAAGATTACCGTGCAAATTTAAGAAAACTGATGGCTGTAATTCAAGGCAAGAAACCAAAAATACTAAAAGAACTTGAAAAAGATATGAAAAAAGCATCTACTACACATAATTATGAAACTGCAGCTAAGATTAGAAATAGAATTAATTATTTAAAATCTTTAGATAAACAAGTCATTTTTAGCGATAAAGAATTCTTAGATATATCAAAAGACCACGCTTTAAGCGAAATAGTTAACTTGTTAAGTTTATCTAAATTTCCACTTAGAATTGAGGGATTTGACATATCGCACATGCAAGGGACTGATGTTGTAGCTAGTATGGTGGTATTTACAAACGGCGTCAGTGATAAAGCAAAGTATCGAAAATTCAAAACCAAATTAAATAAAAATGATGACTTTTACAATATGAACGAGACAATTAAACGACGTTTTAGCGAAAAAAATCTAAACGCTTGGGGTAATCCAGACTTAGTTTTAATAGACGGAGGTAAGGGCCAACTTGATGCTGCTATTAATGCGTTATCTGAAGTTAAAACATTAAAAGTACCAATTATTGGTCTAGCCAAACGCCAAGAACAAATAGTAATAAATATGAACTCATCTAACGTTTTATTAAGTGAAAAATATTTAAAGAATTTAAACGGCTATTCTCAAGAATCAAAGAAATATCAAATATTAAACTTACCAAAAACTTCTAACTTGGTTAAATTGCTCCAAAGAATAAGAGATGAGTCCCATAGATTTGCCGTAAGTTATCATTCATCCTTAAAAGTTAAAAGACAAACTAAAAGCAAATTAGAAGATATACCAGGCATCGGCCCTATAACAAGAAAGAAAATATTAAAACAATTTGGCCAAATTAACTCCTTAGAAATAGAAGAATTTAATCAACTTGAAAAACTTATTGGCAAAGCCAAAACTAACTCAATTAAGGAATATATTTCTGTTAAATAACAAATCTAATTTAATTATAGTATATCTTTTTTGATATATTTATCTAGTTATGCCAACGAAATTAGAAAGTACATTTTTTAAAAACAATCGTAAGAATTTAATTAATTTAAACTTAAAAAATTACCCAATAGTTTTAGTTTCAAATGGTTTAATTCAGAGTTCAGGTGAAATTCATTACCCGTTCAAACAAGACGCCAGCTTTTGGTATTTAACTGGTTTAAATTTGCCTGACTTAATTCTTGTGATTGATGAAGATCAAGAATATATCATTGCCCACAGCAAAAATAAAACAAGAGAAATATTTGAAGGTAAAATTGAATTCGACTTGATTAGAAATACATCTGGCATTGAAAAAATATATAACGAAAAAGAAGGTTGGCAAAAATTATTACAACTTATTGAAAAAAATAAGCGTATTGCAACCTTGCCAATTCCACCAAAATACATAGACTACTTCGGCTTTTATACAAATCCAGCAAAACAAATATTATTTGAAAAATTAAAGTATAAATATCCAAAACTTAAGTTTGTAGATATTTCGAAAGACATGATTAAATTAAGATCAATTAAACAACCTGTCGAAATTAATCTAATTCAAAAAGCAATAGACTTAACTACTGAATCTTTAGAAAAAGTAATTAAAAACATTAAAGCTAATAAATATGACTTTGAATATCAGATTGAAGCAGAATTGTTTAAGTCTATTAGGTCTCAAGGATTAAAGAGATTTGCCTATGATCCAATAATAGCCAGCGGTAAAAACGCTTGCATAATTCATTATTCGTCAAATGAGAGCAAACTAAATAAATCCCAATTATTATTAATTGATGTTGGTGCTGAAGTAGATAATTATTCGGCAGATATAACTAGAACAATTAGCACTTCCAAGAAGCCAACTCCAAGACAGTTGCAAGTGTTTAATGCAGTTATTGAGATTCAACAATTTGCATTTTCTATCTTAAAACCAGGAGTAATTATTAAGGAATATGAAACCCAAATAGAAAATTTCGTCCATGACAAGTTAGCTAAATTAAACTTAATAAAATCTAAAAACAAAAAACAAATTAGAAAGTATTATCCACATTTAACTTCACATTTTCTAGGATTAAATGTCCATGACGTCGGAGAATATAGCAAACCTCTTAAAGAGAATATGGTTTTAACAGTAGAACCAGGCATCTATATTAATGAAGAAGGAATCGGTATAAGAATTGAAGATGACGTATTAATTACAAAAAATGGCTATAAAATACTTAGTCAAAATCTACCCAAAACGCTTTAATGCTATAAAATATAACTAGTGAAAAAATTTCTACTACGGTGGCTTGTTAGCAGTTTAGGACTTTTTATTGCGGCCGGGATAATAAGTAAAAGTATTTCTTATAGTAATAGCATAGGTGCAATAATTATTGCCGGTTTTATTTTGGCAATTATAAATACAATTATTAGGCCAATACTGGTTATTTTATCCTTACCAGCATTAATCATTACACTCGGTCTATTTATGATAGTAATTAACGGATTTAGCGTTTATCTAGTCACTAAGCTTTATCATGGGTTTAGCGTGACAAATTTCTGGGCAGCTGTATTTGCCGGTATGGTAATAGGCCTGGTAAACTATTTAGTAACATTAATTTTAGCTGAGCATAAATGAGTATATATAACTACGTCACACTTGGTTCAATGGCCTTAATGACATTTCTAATTCTAATTCAGACTCGAGGAGCCAGCTTAGGTGCAGGCTTAGGCGGTGCAGGGGAAGTAAATACAACTCGAAGAGGAACTGATAAAACTATTTTTCAACTAACAATTATTAGCGCACTAGTTTTTAGTCTATCCCTCATTTTAGATGTTGTCGCCAGATAACTTTTAAATGAATTCAGAAATCTAGAAAGTCTATCAAATGAGAAATAGGCTAATGAAACTAGGCTGGTCAAAAAAAATAAAAAAAAGACAAATTGACAGTCAAAATATTACTTCAAATATTGAAAGCTCAATAGATAAACTTTTCTTAAAAAGAATTGAGCGACTAAAATCGGTCAAAAGGTTTGTATTAGGTTGGCTAGGTTTATTTTTAATAACAATAATAATTTTAGTAATTCAGTTTAATAATTTAAATAATTATTATTTATCTACCAATTTTGTTAAAGGCGGCATTTATAGTGAAGGCTTAGAAGGAACTTTTACCAATGCCAACCCAATTTATTCAATTGGAGATGCCAATTCAAGTGTTTCAAAATTAATTTTTGCCGGACTACTTACATATGATAACAGAGGAAAATTAATTGGTGATTTAGCAAAAAACTGGGAAATAAATAACCGCGGTAACGAGTATACAGTCCATCTTAAACCAAATATATTCTGGCAAGACGGAGTACCGCTGACTGCTAAAGACATAGTATTTACATTTAATACTATCGAAAATGCTGACGCCCAGTCACCCTTATTTGCAAATTGGCAAGATGTGCAAGTATCAGCCATAAATAAAAGCACAGTAAGTTTCAAGCTCCCAGGTGAACTTGCATCTTTCCCTAACAATTTAACAACCGGAATTATACCGGAGCATTTATTAAAGAACATTCCACCTCAAAATTTAAGGTCAGCTAGTTTTAATACTATCCATCCAATTGGCGCTGGTCCATTTAGCTGGGGATCAATAAACGAAAAAAATTCAGAAAATTCTGACCAGGGAATTCTACAGATTAGCTTTAACCCATTTTCTAAGTATGTAAATGGACGGCCTAAGTTAGATCAATTTTTTATGAATATTTATGCAAATCAAAATAAAATGTATGAAGATTTCAAAAATAAATCTCTAACTGCTATTGCTGCCGTAAATACACCACCCAGTAGTGTTTTTGAAGGTGCTGGAGTAATTAAACATAACTTAATATTAAGAGCTGCTAATATGGTTTTCTTTAAAACTTCTACTGGTGTGCTTAGTGATCAATCAGTCAGACAAGCTCTTGGAGAAGCAACAAATCAAAAAGATATATTAAATCACCTTGGATATATGACTGTACCTGTTAAAGAACCCCTCTTAATTGGACAACTTGGTTACAATCCAATTTATGCACAAAGTCCATTCAACTTAAGTGCTGCCAAGCAAAAATTAATGAGTGACGGTTGGACGTCATTCAAAAAAGGAGTTAGACAAAAAAATAACCAATTTTTAAACTTTACATTAGTTGCAGCCAATACAACCGAAAATCAAACTGTTACAAAAATACTAAAATCTAATTGGCAAAAACTTGGAGTAAATTTAACAATACAACTTCAAAATCAAACAGATTTTCAGCAATCGCTAACTTATCATGACTATGACGCAGTCTTAACTTCTATCACTATTGGCAGTGATCCGGATGTGTTTGTTTATTGGGACAGCTCCCAAGCCGATATACGCTCAGCAAATAGATTAAATCTTTCTGAGTATAAAAACCCAATTGTAGACGTAGCAGTTGAAAGTGGTCGAACAAGAATAGATCCGACGGAGAGGATTATAAAATACCAGTCTCTTCTATCTCAGTGGCAGCAAGACACACCAGCAGTTGGACTGTTTCAGCCAAGACTACTATATCTAACTAATGGACCTGTAGGAGCCATAGATAATCAAAGCTTAAATACATCAATTGATCGATTTGACAATGTCCAGGATTGGGCAGTAAAGCAAGCAAAAGTGTCTCCTAATTAACTAATTCCTATATAGCTTAACTAATATTATTTGTATAAAATCTAAAGATAAGCGGACGTGGCGGAACTGGTAGACGCGCTAGCTTCAGGAGCTAGTGAACATTGTTCGTGGAGGTTCAAGTCCTCTCGTCCGCACCA
>CAZOCM010000007.1:0-45033 GCA_964578305.1 uncultured Candidatus Saccharibacteria bacterium | reverse complement strand
TTCTTTTTTCATTAGTACCCTCATTAAAAACATCTAAAACTAGTGTGAAAATCGCCAGTTTCATTAGTCCACTACTGGCCTTAATTCTTTATTACATCCATCCACTTATAAACAGATTTAGATTTAAACTTAAATATGACTCTAGTCGAACCCAAGTCAATAAAATATATTCCAAAGCTGATCTAATTAAACTTCTATCTAGTTTAAATAAACGAGAGCACACTAGACTTACTAAAAAAGATATAGAACTAACAACTAATGCTCTTAAATTTTCCGAAAAAAAAGTTAGTGACGCTTTAATATCCAAAAAGCAAGTTAAAACCATATATGACGATGATGTAATCGGCCCAATTTTAATAAATGAAATACACGAATCAGGGCAAAACTACGTTCTTGTTAAAAATAAAGAATCAAAACAAATTGTAGGTTCACTTGCTTTTAAGGAATTAAGTATAAAAAGCGTAGGTCTTGTCAAAGACACCATGGATCAATCGACAGACTTTATTAATGAAGATGATAGTTTACTTAATGCCCTGTCAAGGATATACGACACCAAACATCAACTTTTAGTTGTTGTTAATAATTTTGAAGAATTTATTGGTATTGTAACAATTGAGAAAATACTTGAGGAGTTAATCGGTCACTTTAAAGACTATAAAAAAGTAGTTGAATCTGAAGAGCAAAAAGAAGAAAAAGCAGAAGAAAAAGATAAAACTTAGTTAAGCCAAATAACCCTCATTTTGCCATCTGTATTTAACTCACCTCTCCATGTTCTATTAACCAGTCTATAAGGGTCATCTAATTTTATATCTTCAATTTTTTTAATTTTTTTAATTTTTTGTATTTGGTTAATTATTAATTCTCTCTCTTTATTTGTATCAGGATCGACCATATGGGTAAGTTGCAAGTTGTGTCTAATAGGCACTACTCCTATATCTAATGAAGCTGCACCTACCCAAAGTAGTTCATCTGCTTGGACATGTCTCTTTCTATTATGCCAATGGATACTACGAGCTGACAGTGGTTTATTGCCGTCAAATGTAGTTGCCCAAAATCTAACGTGGTGACGACTAGTAGTTCTGTCTTTAACAAACTTCTCAAAAGCTAAATCTTGTTTTCTACCAAATAAATACAAGTTACTGACAGGCGCATGGTTATATTCCCAATCAAAAAATAGACTAAGTAAATGTTTAATAATGTATTTAGGATTATGCGGATCAGCGATAAACCAACCGGCTTTTTCCATAGTTAAGATTAATTCATGCCGACGGCATATTAGTCCAATATTTAGTGGATCAGAAGCAAACCCATCTGGTGTGATGCAGTACAGTGGCAAATGCTTAGGTGGAAAGAATATCCTAAAAGTTCTTATTAAAGCTGGAATAAATATATAAGCAGCTAAAGCATAAGTGACTAAAATTGCTATTGAATCAGGCAGTCGTTTGTCAAAAAAGGGCAGAGTAAAACGGAAAGAAACGTAAGCAATAATAATACCAGGGATAAAGACTGCGAATCTTTTCGCAAGCTTAACAATTACTTGAAGCATTAGTTAATAAATATAATACACTGACTAAACTGATTAACCTAAGAAGTGATAAAATGTATTTAATGAATCCAGAAGCAATAAAACCAGCCGGTTTACCAAATACAGACAACCTAGCAACTCCGCCTAGCGCAAATGATCCAATGCTTGCGCAAGCTCCTGATCAACCTCAACCACTACCTGAACCAGTAAATAAACAAGCAAGTGAAATCCAAAAGCAGCCCAAACAAAAAACTCAATCAAATATTGTTAAAAAACAATCGAACGGGACAAATGTTGGACTGGCAATATTCGCTACCGTAATTATTGTGGCAATTATTGCAAGTTTAGCTGTCTATGCTTATCTAAAGCAGCACTAAGTTAATGTTAAATAAGGCAGAGAAAGTTCTTCTAAATTCTGGGTCTATTGCAGTAATTCCAACAGATACTATTTATGGACTAGTAGCAATAGCACAGGATAAACAAGCTGTTGAAAAACTCTACTCTCTTAAAAATAGACAAAATAAACCAGGAACAGTTATAGCGGCCGACATTAATCAACTAGAAAATCTTGGAATAAAGCATAGATATTTAAGTCCGCTAACTCAGTACTGGCCTGGACCAATAAGTGTAATTGTCCCACTTTCAGGTGATAATCTTTACTATCTTTCACAAAACAGCCCAACACTGGCGGTTAGAATTCCAGATAAAAAAGAATTAGTAGATTTGCTTAAAACAACAGGACCACTTTTAACAACAAGTGTTAATAAACCAGGCGAAACACCAGCTGGAGATATAAATGAAGCTAAGAAAATATTCGGCGACAAGGTAGACATATATATTGATGGTGGAGATTTATCTAAAAACCAATCATCAACTCTATTACGAATTATTGATGACGCCGTAGATATTATTAGACAAGGGGCAGGAAAGGTACCTTTAAGTTAAAATAATTTAATGACATTTGACGAATATCAAAAGAAAGCCCTTAAAACTGCAATTTCTAATCCAAATGAAGTTTTAGCAACGCTACACTGGGTTCTTGGCATAAACGGGGAAGCCGGGGAAGTAGCGGAAAAAGTTAAGAAAATAATTAGAGATAAAGATGGTGTTATTAGCAATGAAGATAAAAAAGAGTTAGCCAAAGAAGTTGGAGATGTACTTTGGTACTTAGCGGTATTTTCTCATCACCTAGGAATATCTTTTGAATCAATCGCCAAAGAAAACCTCACTAAACTTAAAAGTCGTCACACTAGAGGAGCATTAAAAGGTTCTGGAGACAATAGATAAGTTTTACTTAAATTCTTGTCTTAGCCAGTCATCTAAGCTGTTACCACCTCCACCGGCCATACCAACTACCATATAATTGTCTTTCAAATATTTATGGACTATCTCTTTTAAATTCTTATCTCTCTTAGCAGGTTCAGCTATTGAAGGATCAGATAAGTTTGAAATCAACTGCGGAGGTGATAAAACTGCTTGATTAGGATCTTCACGAGCTAAATAACTTGGTAGCCAATAAACTTTATCTGCTCCACTAAAGCAATTTTTATATTCTTTAATAATGTAATGTTGTCTTCGATCAGTCAGCGGTTCATAAAGGACTATTAACCCTTTTTTGTTATTATGTCCGACCATTTCAGTTGCTACGCTCATGGCACCACGTATTTTCTCAGGAGTATGAGCGTAATCTGTATATAGACCATCGATTATTAATTCCATCCTTCTACTAAGTCCTGGAAATTTATTTATTTGACCTATTAGATTCTCATCTTTTGAACTATGAACTTGTTTAAAAGCACTAATCGCAATAAATGCGTCCAATCTGTTGTACAAACCGTCTAACTTGATTTCATTAATTTTTTGATCACTGCTACTTAGTATTTCAATTTGAGGACTATCGTTTAAATTCAAATAATCTGCATCTTCTTGCCAAATAATTGTTTTTTCAGATTGGTAGATAAATTCAACAAATGCTGCCTGGTAATCTTCTTTTTCATTAAATATTTCATGATGGTCCCAACTCACCCCTGTTATCAAGGATATATATGGCTCAAAAGATAAGAAATTTCGATCAAATTCATCTGCTTCATATATAAAATATTTACTTCTGTCGTCGTATTTACCCATTTCAGCAAAACCTGTTTTTGCAGGAAGTAAATAGCTAACTGGTAAGTTATTTTTAATAAACAGATAAGTCATCATAGCTGTGGTAGTTGTTTTACCGTGTGTACCAGCAACCGCAATTAACTTTAAATCTTTATCTTTAATAATTTGATTAATTAGCTCATCACGCTTAGATATTTTAATATTATTAACTTTGCAAAAAGTAAGCTCTGGCGGATTTGGATTTTCAAGCGTTAGAGCTGAAGTAAAGACAAACCAATCGATTGGATTTTTTGAATGAATTTTCTCAATCGAATCTTTTGTTTGCCCAATATGTATATCTTTGATCCCCATATTTGTTAAGTATTCAATATATGTAGAATTTTGCTTGTCTGATCCAGACACGCTGTAACCCGCATCTTTAGCAACTTGCGCCAGGGGTCCAATACCAGCTCCGCCAATTCCTGAAAAATAGATATGCATAAGAACCAGTTAACTAAATAACGACTCCTTAGTCTAGCTAATATATAATCAAAGGCATAAGTTATTTATGAAATACACATTTTTAAAAAAAATAAAACCAAAATATTTTCTAATAATTGCAGTACTAAGCTTATTAATTTCTGTCTTTGCGCTTAGAGCTAACAATGAGCATATGTCAAAACTACGAAGTGCTGTATTTGACGCCGATAAAAATAATACAAATGTGGCTTTAGCGCTACAAAACTTACAAAGTTACGTCACTCATCATATGAATACAAACCTAACTAGCAGCAAAGGCTCAGTATATCCGCCTATACAGCTTAAATACACATATCAGAGGCTTGTTCAGACCGAATCAGACCAAGTATCGAGCGGCAACAGCCTGCTTTATACAAAGGCTCAGTCGTATTGTCAGTCGCAGATTCCAACTGGTTTTTCAGGTAGAACTCGAGTCCCATGTATTGAACAGTATATTTTGTCTCACAGCCCAACTCCGGTAGCAGCCATACCAACCTCTCTTTATGAGTTTGACTTTAGTAGTCCAACTTGGTCACCAGATTTAGCAGGCTGGTCACTGCTTACATCAATATTTAGTTTGATTGCTTTTGTTATTAGCTTTTTAGTAGGTTTAGCTTTTAAAAAGTATCGTTAAATTATCTTGAAGTTGAAGATCCTGAAGTGGTTGTACTTGGAGTTGAACTCTGGACAGCATTACTTGTGTTAGTTGAACTAGTACTTTGGTCAGCACACTTTTGACCATTTGGATTTTGTTTTTGGAAAGTTGCCACCGCTTTGGCTACTTGGCCATTGTCTTGTAGGTTCTCCCAGAAAGTAACTTGGTTATTATTAATTACCATTTGATCATATGGCATGTGAAGTTCACAACCGAGTTTTACTAGAGTTACATTATTTGAGCTACTATTTGCAGCTGCTGCTGAACCACTAGAATTCGTGGTCTGAAGATAATAAATGTTAGTTAAAGTCGTATATCTATTGTTTAAATTAGTAATATTTCCAAAATATACTTGGCCGGTGTTTAAAAAGACAGCTTGAAGTTTATTCGTGAAGACAAACTTACTTTCACTATTCTTGTTTGGATTGTTAGCGAAAAGAAGTAAGATCATGCCTACTAGAAGTATTGCGACAGCAACAACAATAGCGACAATTCCAACTCTAGACCACATATTCTTATCGCTTTTACCTTTGTGTGATCTACGGGCAGCTGCATTTGGTGCCTCTGATTGACCGCTCACAGGTACTTGATGAGTACTTCTATTAGAATAATCCATATATTTAATCCACCTTTTTATTACAAGTAATGGTTACCGAATCAGTTTATTATAACTTGCGTAAGTAATGCAAGTTAACTAATTGTAAAATTTTTCTCTGCTAATATTAACTTCTTAGAATTAGTTAAAAAGTATTTAAAGGGGTTGACAAACAGATTACCCTCAGAGTATGTTAGGTGTACATTAGTAAGTTTAAGAAGAGAGGGAGCACATATCTATGGCTTATAAGCACACTAATTCAAAAGGTGTAACATATTACCTAAACTCAAAGGAAGTTACCCTGAGAGGTGGAAAAAAGCAAGTAATTTATTACTTCTCAAAAGATCAACGACCTGAAGCAACTGACTTACCATCAGGCATGGAAGTTAACGAAAACCCACGAAACGGTTTCTTAACTGTTAAGAGAAAATAAGATAAATTTAATCTAAATTAAATACCTAGCTAAAAAGGCTAGGTATTTTTTTACCCTAAAATATATAATTCGCAAATATATTAGATAATCTTATGACTAAATCGATTGTTAGAGTTAAGAATATAAAGAAATCTTATGGCAATAAAGTTGCGGTTGATGGTATTTCTTTTGAAGTTGCAGCAGGTGAAATATTCGGCATTTTAGGACCAAATGGCGCCGGTAAGACGACAACACTTGAAATGATTGAAACTATGAGATCAATTGATAGTGGCAAGATTAGTGTTGACGGTATTGATGTTTCTAAAGATCCTCAAGAGATCAAATACATAATCGGAGTTCAACCACAAACTGCTTCATTCCAAGATAAACAAAAAATAACAGAGATAATTGAAATGTTTGCAGCAGCATATGGTGAAAAAGTAAACCCACTTGAGTTTTTAGAAGAAGTTCAGTTGATAGATTCAGCTGACAAATTTGTAGAGGAACTATCCGGTGGTCAAAAACAAAGGCTTTCAATCGCTGTGGCGCTAGTCCACTCACCCAAAGTTTTTTTCCTAGATGAACCTACAACCGGTTTAGACCCTCAAGCTAGAAGAAATTTATGGGATCTTGTTAAATATATCCGAAAACGAGGTGTGACGGTTATTATGACTACTCACTACATGGAAGAAGCTGAAATACTGTGCGATCGGGTTGCAATTATGGACAATGGAAAGATTATTGCTTTGGATAAACCCACCAATCTTATAAAACAACTCTTATCTCGAGGCTTTACAAAGCATCAAGAAGTTGAAAAAGCTAATCTAGATGACGTATTTATTGATTTAACAGGCAAAGGCTTAAGGGACTAGAAGTCAATGAATAGTAAATCCTTTAAAACTCAACTTAAAACTATTATTACTTTCACAAAACTTAATACAAGGCGCTTTTTTAGAGATCGACTAGCTCAATTTTTTACTGTCATTTTCCCACTAATATTCTTATTCGTTTTTGGCAGTCTAAATAAAAATGGTGGCAACATATCCTTTCATGTGGCTCTAATAAACGAATCAAATACTTCTTTTGCCAGAAGTTTTGAACAAAATATTGATCGCAGTAAGACTTTTAAAGTTGATCGTACTGTAAACACAGTTAAAGAAGCTAAAAATAAGCTAACTAAGAGCCAGATTGATGGAATAATATTACTCCCTCCTAACTTTGGTGCTATTAATCCAGGCCAGCATTTGCCAACTGGACAAGCTCAGATTCTATACAGCCAATCAACTTCAGGCACTGGACAGACTTTAACTTCAGTTCTCGATGGTGTTTTTAAATCAATAAATTCAAAATTTGTTTATACTCAAGCACCATTTACAGTAGTCGGAAAAGAGTTAAACGAGAAAAGTCTAACAACTTTTGACTACACCTTTTCAGGTTTACTTGGTTTTTCAATAATTGGTGTGGGTATATTCGGACCAGTCAATGTCTTTCCGGAACTTAAAAAACAAGGAATACTTAGACGTCTTCACACAACACCTCTAAGAGTTTGGCAATATTTTACTGCAACAATGCTAAGCCAAGCGGTTACAGGTATAATCTCGATAGCAATCCAGTTTCTAGTAGCAATACAAATCTTCCATTTAAAAGTTGTCGGAAATTATCCAGAAATTATTATTTTCACCATCCTGAGCATTTTTATGATTCTTGGTCTAGGGCTAGCAATTGGTGGCTGGGCTAAGAATGAACGTCAAGCTGCACCACTAAGTAACATTGTAGTCTTCCCAATGCTGTTTTTATCTGGCACTTTCTTCCCTAGATTTTTAATGCCAGAATGGCTTCAACATGTTACAAATTATTTACCTCTGACACCAGTAATTGATGGTCTTAGATTACTAACGACTGAAGGCAAGCACTTAATTGATGTTGGGCCTCAACTTGGCTTAATAGCTGTATGGTTCATAGTTATCTACGCCATTGCATTTAGAGTATTTCAGTGGGAATAATATCCAAAACCCTCTTGTATTATTAGCATAAGTATTGTATAATACATTATTATGCCAAAATCTAAAAGTTCATCTGTAGCCGAATTGCAAGGCAGTTTTTTCGATCATATAAACGGATCAGAATTAATTAACGAATCCATACCTGAAAGACCATTACCTGAAACTGTTGTGAAGGGTCCACAAGGTAGCTATGTAGATTTAGATAGAAGAGCCGCTTTCATTGGTGGGGCACTGACAGCTTTTGGAAAAAGAAATCAAAGAATTGGTTTTGATTTAGCTTCAAACTATACACCTTATAGAGATTCTATTGAGGATAAATATAAAGAGAAACTACCTTTTGTACAATCTGGTGCAAGTGCTAATGTAAAAAGTTTTGCTCAACAAGCTCAATCAGATTTTGAAAAAGGCGGTGGTTATGAAGAGTTGAAACAAACTTACCTTTTTCCAACGAGAGAAATTGAAGCAATAAAAAGAGATGATTGGCGAAGATTCACAACTAAATATTCAAGCCCCGAGAACCGAAGACAAAGAGACAGATATCAACGAACTCTTAAGAGAACACAAAGATTGGCTGCTAAAATTATTAAAAATGCAGTCAAATCTAAGTAGTAATTCAAACATTTACATTAATAATATTTCGAAGCCATTCTTTATATTGGCTCCGATGGATGATGTAACTGACCTAGTTTTTAGGCAGATTGTAATAAATAATTCACCTGCTGATCTATACATGACAGAGTTTGTAAATGTCGATGGATTAATGAGTCCAGGTAGAAATAAACTTCTGACAAAATTAAGATTTTCACAAAATGAAAAATCACTAATTGCTCAGATATGGGGAAAAGATCCAGGTAATTTCTTCAAAGTTTCAAAACAAATAGCTGGTGGTACTTTAGCCAAAGAATTAGGTCTACCAATCGACCATAATTATATAGGAGTGGACTTAAATATGGGCTGTCCGCAGAAAAATGAAATTAACAGCGGCACTTGTGCGGCACTTATGAATAATAGATCGCTGGCTGAAGAAATAATAAGTTCAACTAAAAAAGGGATTGGTAATAAACTCCCATTAAGTGTTAAAACTCGTCTTGGTTACAATGAAATTGATTTAAGCTGGATAGAATTCTTACTTAACCAAAAACTAGCTATGTTAACAATTCATGCCCGAACAAAAAAAGAAAAAAGTAAAACAACTGCACACTGGGAAGTGTTCGACAAAATTATCAACCTTAGAAATAGAATTTCACCATCAACCCTAATTGTTGGAAATGGAGATGTTAAAAACAAAACTCATGGGTTAGCATTAGCTAAACAATATAGATTAGATGGAATTATGATAGGTCGAGGATTATTTGATGATCCATTCGCTTTTAACATTATTAGTCCCTGGTCAAATTACACGGTAAATCAAAAACTAAATCTATATAAAGAGCACATTAATTTATTTAGTAAAACTTGGAAAAATAATGAACGACCTATCCAAACTCTTAATAAATTTTGCAAAGTATATATTTCCGGCTTTTATGGAGCAAAAGAACTTCGAGAAAAATTAATGAAATTAAGATCAACAAATGAACTTAAAAATCTAATTAATTTAGAACTTAAAAATCAAGCTGCTGTAGCAAGCTCTATAATTTCTTGATGAACACCTAAGCTTGTTAATAATCCATCAGGCAAGGTCGGCAATTCTCTTAAATGTACTCTCTCAGCTTCAATATTTTTAGCTTTGATTGCAGCAGCAATAATTCCTCTTAAATGTTCAGGGTGTTCTGATAGATCATCACCTAAAGAAAAGATATCCATTTCAACGTCTCGAGTTGTACTGCTTTCGTTTAGTACTACAACAACTTCTGGAATTAATGAGCTAGTTCTTCTATTAAAATCATCATAGACTTGATCAGCTTTTCTAACGACAATAGTATGTTCAGACCCATTGTCTAACAATTGCCCATCAGGTAATTCTGCATCATGTAGGATTAAACTTCTTACCATTTCTCCTCGGTCATTTGGGAATTTAACACCTAAAAGTTCCTGCCCAGCTCTAATTGAATTTAATACTGTGTTTGTCATTTTTATGTTTTTAAAATATTTATTTAATTGTCTCTAATATTAATTATATCTCTTATGTCAAGTGATAACTAAAAATTCTTATGTTTATATTAATTACAAGGGTTTAAACAACTATATATTAAGCGTGTATTGTTCAATAAAGATGACACTTCATGCTAAACTTTAACCATAAAAATAACCATGCCCAAAAAACACAAACAGCTTACCGCGATAATAATAGTTCTACTAGTTGCAGTTGTAGGCACCTTATTAATACTTGGATCTAGGGCAGTCAACTCGTCACTTTTTGTATCTATAAACTCTTCTAACGGCACATTAAGCGGCAACGCTACGAAACAAAGTTGCACAGTAACTAGTACTGGTAGCTGTGTATTCTTCGCTGGATCAACAGGTACTTCAAAGTTTATTCCAGGGACATGTGGCAGCGGAGGCTGCACAGCCTCTAGCGTCCATGGATTTAACATAATCGTACCTGATGCTTCTTATACACCCTATAGTAGTGCCAGTGGGGGTCCCACTTCATGTACAGCTGTCGGACCTGGCTGTGTTACCAGGAACTTTCAAATATACCGACCAAATAACTTATTAACTAATCCAGCTCCACCTTTACTGATTTCCTTTGCTGGCAGTATTGGCACCAATGCACAATGGTACGCTAGTGCCATAGCTAAAGGTTACGTTGTGGTATTAATTTTCAATGTCCATAACACTGGTACTCCTACAAATCTCCAATATGCCTTTCCTACCACAAATTTTAGGCCTCTTACACCCGAACAAAACTGTGGCGTTAATGGCACGTCAGATTGCGATGATATACCCCAAGTTGTAGCCGTCTTAAATGCTTTGAATTGTCCTTATGTCAGTGGTGGTAGCACATCGCTATGTCAAGGTTACAATACTAAAGAAGTGTTCACAGAAGGTGGTAGCAAAGGTGGAGGAGCAACTACAGCCGTGGCGTGCGATACCAGGACGAGCTCCAGAATAGCTGGTATATCAGACATAAGTAATAACTTGGGCTCAGTCGGAGCTTCTTCAGCCACTCCACCTAATTGCCCAGCAATGTTTCCGCCAACTAGCTCATGTTTCAATGATTGTATTTCTGTTGCTCCAAACAAAAATATTTCTCTGCAATTTATTTCGGGGTCAGCTGATCCTGGCGTTAGTTCTACCAGTTGCACAGTTTCAGCAGCCAATGACTGTATTGGTAATGGTTTCTTAAATAATGCAGGCTTATGGACTTTTGGTACGAAACAAATGGCAAGCTTACTGTTCGGATCTGCTTTTGGTTGTTCCCAGACACCTGCAACGACTACAACTGGACTTACTGGCAAAATAGCTACAAGAACGTACTCTAACTGCACTAATGCTAATGTTGCAATGCAATCAATAGATGTATATAACGGTTTACATATGCCTGATACTTGGCCTTGCAATTCACCAACTGGAAGTGTCTGTGCCTCTGGTACTGACTACAGTCAGGCAGATGGGCTAAGTGAACCACTAGCTGCGTGGTCATTCTGGACAAAATACTATCCATAAAAAAGAGAATTCTAAGATCAAATAGTAAATCTTAAATTAGAAATACTATTGCAATTATTTACAAAACGAAAGAAGACTAAAAAACTCTATGGTTGCAATATAACGTAATATATTATAAAATTGTTATACATAACAAACCAATACTAGATTAAATATACAGATTTGTTAATAAGAATTAATTTATGATTTGTACTCTAATTGGTAAAACTAGTTAGACATATTATTGAAGTTAAAATTTGTTAATTATTTTCTTAAGTATGGCTATATTCAAGAGAAGTATTTAAGACTATTTACTTTCGAATGATTGCTGGGGTGAGTTAGTTTTTAATAATGGGCTAAATTAGCAAAGTAGTTATGAATTATGAAATTAATTAAGGAGTTAAATGAGCGAAAAACATATTGGAACAATTGAAGATCGGGAAATTGAAAGAGACATTATTGATACTGTTACTGAGACAAGAGATAGGGACGACACTGCATTAGCAATAAAAACTAGCAAAGTTTTATTACCTAAATATGTATCTTCAGCATATCGTAACGATCCGTTAGAGCACGGTATTATGATTCATATTTTAGATTCAGCTTATAGCTTAGGTGAACCTTTTAATATTAGTGATACGTCTCAAAATTTAAACAGAGTGCGTAATTTTACACCATACACAGAAGTTGATAGGGGATAAAACTTAAGTTATAACAAAAATTACTATCTACTTTAATTAGAGTTGTATTGGTGCATTTAAAAATTAAAAAATTTATTACTCTTGTAGCTTGAGGACTAAAACTGTTGCACAAAGAAACGCAACAATAGAGTTTGTCACCCATATTGATGGACTTTTTATCATTACCCCATAAATCACCCATAAAGTACCAGATGTCGTTAAGATTAAATATGTATGTAACGATAAGTCACTAGTCTTTCTGGATCGTATTGTTTTTATTGCCTGTGGTACAAATCCAAATACTGTAAGTACTCCTGCAATCGCACCTATAATTTCCATATTCTACTTCCTTGAAAAATTTATATTGATTATCTCATTAATTTTCTAAGATTTGAAAATCAACTTGCTTCTAGTAGATGTAACCCCTATTATTTATGCATAAGTTAAAATAAAAAATGGATACAGACCCATCAAGGCGAAATACACCATCAACTCCACCCGTAGAAGCTACTAACGGAGGAATGAAAGTTATTCAGCCAATATCTTCTTCAGACAATCAAGTTGAAAATACTATCCCCAATATTTCTACTCAATCTTCAAATTCTGTACCTTCGCCAACTCAGACTGCTCCTACTCCAGTAACTAATTCATCTACTATCAATATCTACCCCGAACCAACAAATCTAATTACTCGAGCTCAAGCAGAGAATGAAGCCGAAAAAGCCAATAAAAAGAAGCGACTAAAACGAGTATTACTATTTACGCCACTTATTTTAATTACCATTGGGGCTATAGTAGCCGCACTAAACTTCACGAGTATATTGCCAATTTCAAAATTTAAAAACATTACTTATGATAATGGAAGAGGTTCAAGCTTTCAGTTAAAGTTCTATTCTAGACATTCTGTAAAGGACGCACCAGGAAGTAAGAGTGGGTTACAGGAACTGGTATCTAAAGTATCAAATCAAGGTTTTTATCCACTAACACTTAATATTACTAAAGGGACTCAAAAACCAAGATCAAACCTTTTAAATTGTGGGTATCCATATGCTTCTAGTGAAACATTAAAGATTTTAAATAAACCGACGGGTAATGAAGTTAATCTGTGTTCTATTCACAATCAAGGAATAAATGCACCAATATTATATTTAGGAATACTACAATCAGGTAGTGACTACTATGCATTACTCTTTAACCAAGACGCAAACTTTAAGAAAATTTTGAGTAGTCCACAAGAAGCAAGGGCAGGTCTTCAGAAAATAGATATTTCGGCATACAGCTCTGATATTAAGACCATAGTGGCATCTGTAAAACCGCTATAGTAGTCATGTAGCATCATAATTTTAAAAAAAATTAAACAAATAATTAAAAAACTCAAATTGTAGGAAATAGTATGTAAATCCTTGGTGGGGGTGCCTGGATTTGAACCAGGGACCAATCGGTTATGCTTACCACTTCGGTTTTCACCGCCTCTTTCGAGTTTGTGGTCTGGACTGTCTCTTCATCCACATGGGATGCCTGCCGTTCAGTCTCTACACCTTCTTTACTTTAATAAATAAAGCTTGGCTCGGGATTACCGTAAGTTTATGTAAGGCTTCCCCGAATTTGACAGGATATACTTACCAGTTACCTGATAAGCAGCCCCTTAACTTTTTGGCGTATCTATATTAATCTAAAGTTATGACAAATGTATCTTACTGCAAAGTCTGTAACAAAATTCTAGTCGGTAAGCAAACTTTATTCTGCTCAATTACCTGTAAAAACTCGTTTCATCAATCTTATAGTGCACAAAAGAAACGTGGACTTTCGCGCAAACTTCACTTAGTAAGTAGCTTGGGAGGCGAATGCTCAAAGTGTGGATACTCTTCCAACCTTGCTGCGCTATCTTTTCACCATATTAGGGATAAAGAATTTAAACTAGATGTACGCTCACTTTCAAACAGGAAGATTGACCCCATTATCAAGGAAGTTGCAAAGTGTAAACTTCTCTGTAGTAATTGCCATGCTGAATTTCATAACCCCAGCCTAGACTTAGCTAAATTGTTAACTTGAGCCGACTGCTCTAACCACTGAGCTACACCCCCAAGTGTAACTAACAGAGCAAAGTATAGCAGAATAAAGCAAAAGTTATATAATGAAACTACGCTAGTATGCTAAAAAATAAAAATATAAAATTACCAATAAGATATTATATTAGCCAATTAAATGACATTAGATTTATTGGCCAAATTTGCTTTATTGTAATCGTGCTGCTTATTAGTTGGAGCGGTGTTAAAACGATTCAAACAAACTATAATCTTCAAAAACAAATTACGACTTTAAATCAACAAAATGAAATTCAAAAACTTCAAAATGACAACTTAGCACTTGAAAATACATACTATAACTCCAATCAATTTCTAGAATTATCTGCTAGACAAAACTTCGGTTTAGCGAGTCCTGGAGAAAAAGAAGTAACAGTATCAAAACAAGTAGCCCTTGCTCACACTATTCCTATTAGCAATTACGCTAATATCCAATCGCCAAATAAAACAACAAACCATAATAATATTAATTCATGGGTTAATTTCTTTTTACATAAAGCTAGTGATAATTGACAATATCACCTCTGTTTGTTATACTTAAAAATCTTTCTATCGCGGGGTGGAGCAGCGGCAGCTCGCGTGGCTCATAACCACGAGGTCGCAGGTTCGAGTCCTGCCCCCGCAACCATAAGCACTATCACCTCTGTAATATTATCAGTGGTTTTTTTATTTAAATTAATCAAAGTTTTTAATTTGTCCAAGTTCCCCTAAGTATTTTTATAACTTACCCTATTATATCGTTACTGAATCGCCAATCGTAAGAGTATGATATATAAAGAGTTATCAAATACTATTAAATAGGAGTACTATCTGATGTCTAAATTTATTTTATTGTACAATGGCCCAGCAACACCACCAGAGCAAATGGATCAAGAGAAAGTTCAAAAAATTATGGGTAATTGGAAAACTTGGATGGAGAAACTCGGTCCATCTATGATCGATATGGGTCAACCAATGGCTAATGGTCGAGCAGTAGTAGATGATGGTTCAAACAAGGAACCATTAGAACTGACTGGCTATAGCATTATTGAGGCAACTAATATGGACGAAGCAGTAGAACTTGTTGATGGACATCCATTTCTAAGTGATAAAACAGGTAAATTTAGCGTTGAGGTTTTTGAGTTGATGCCTGTCCCTGGAATGTAATTATTTTCCATCTTGCTCATGGTTGCAATAACGTAATAGTTTTTTAATAATTTCAAGTATGACTGTTGAAAGACCACAGCCATATATCGGCATTAGCGGTGTAGCCCACATTGATCAGCATATAGCCCTATTTGACGTGGCATTAAGGGAGAGAATTGATAATATGGGCTATTTTATGATGATTGGGGTACAAGCAACTGGAAAAACTCAAATTCATGATATTGAAAATAAACGTGGTCAAATGTGGCATCCAGTGGGTGAAGAAATAGCTGATGCGGCAGCAAGTGAAGATTCAGGTTTAACAAAACCATTCGTACATTGTTTTTTTGATGGTCAGTCCGAATTAGTTCCTGGCATTACTAATGTAATGGACAGGACCAGGCATTATATAAGAGGATTACAAATTAATGGGCTTGCATGGATGGAAGAAGATTATAATCCTATATTTTCTGCATATAAAGATCGATACCCTGACCAATCAATTATTCTCCAGGCTGGTAGCATTATTCTAAATAATTATTCCCCTAAAGTAGTTGCGGAAAAACTAAAGGATATGCCTGCAGATTATGTATTATTAGATCATTCTGGTGGCATGGGAAAAGAATTAGAAGTCGAGAGAATAAGAGGGTATGTAGATGAAGTTTATCAGCAACAAATCCCAATTGGTGTAGCTGTATCAGGAGGATTAGAAGCTGGCAATGTCGAAGAATTGTTCGGACCATTAGCTGAGATGTACCCAAATCTTAGCTGTGATGCAGAAGGTAGATTAAGAAAAGGGTCAGTAGGTTCTACCACACTTGATCTAGAACTCGCGGAAGATTTTATAATGGCCTGGAAGCAATCAGTATCCATTTCAGAATCTAGTACCCAACCATTATAAGAAGGACATCAGTCAGTCAAAAGTACTTTTTAATTTCTTACGCTTGCATTATCTGCATTATTAATCAGAATATGATCATTAAGCATGAAATTGGAGACTAAATGATTGAGGCATTAACGCCCTACTATGAAGCAGCTGAACTAGAGTCTCAGCAAGCAATGGTAGATTTACCTCTGGGTAAACTTGAATGGATAATCTGTGAATTACCCGAGCCTAAAATAACGTTTGCAAATGCACTCGCAGTTAAAGGATTGTCAGTTATTGCAGAACATAAGAGAAAATCACCAAGCCAAGGAGATATCCGACCAGGAAGTGATGTAACTACGGTAGTCAAAATGTATGAAGAAGGTGGAGCAGCAGCTATATCAATTCTTACACAAGGAAAACATTTTGGTGGTCGCGTTGAAGATTTAACCGAGGCAAATTTCGCCACAGAGCTACCAATTTTACGTAAAGATTTTATCAGAAGTGAATATCAGCTATACCAAGCTAAAGCCCTAGGTGCTGATGCAGTTTTACTTATTGCTGCTGGTCTCACAAAACCAGAACTTAAAAATTTATGCGAAGAGGCTGAGGCAATTGATCTCGATTGCCTAGTTGAGGTGCACGATGAAAAAGATTTAGAAATCGCACTTGAGATTAAACCTAAAATAGTTGGTATTAATAATCGAAATTTAGTAACACTTGAAGAAGATATTGATACAACCAGACAACTAATCAGTGAAATTCCACAAGATATAATAAGAGTTGCAGAAAGTGGATACAGCGCCAGAAGACCCGAGCACTATAAAGAACTCTGCATTTTAGGTGTTAATGCTGTGCTTATGGGTACATCGTTAATGAAAGAAGATAATCCAGCTGAAGTTCTTAAAGACTGGCTAGCAACAGTCTGAGTTAGCATAATCGATCATTGTTTCTCTTCTTAGACATATGAAATAAATAATCATTAGGGTATTATCATTTTATGGAAAGTCAAAATACAAACCAACTTTTACAACCCTCTCAAGATCAATCACCTGTTAACCAAAGTCAAAATCCAATTCAAGATAACTCTTCTCAAAACACTCCAAAAGTAGAAAAAATCAAAAAGCTGTCAATACAGATAATGATTGGTGGTTTGATTAGTGCAGCCGTGCTATCAGTCATTGCAGTACTAGCCGGAAGTTTCAATCATACGTTTGAAAAAGCACTTATTACACTGTTGCTTGTTATGGCACATTCACTTGCGAGTTTGGCGTTTGTAGAGCGAACAAGTAAATCAAAAAACTCAAACTTCAGATTTTTTGAAAACGCAGTATTTTTCATCATAGTGCTTAGCTTTTTCACCTCAATATTTGGCGTATGGAGCATATTTAGCGGTTCGTTTGTAGCTAAACTTTATGGTACATATTTCATTTTGTTGTTTGCATGTTTGCACGGTCAGATGCTTGTCGAAACAAGGGGAAAGCAATCGAATATTGACACTATCGTAAATATTAATTACGCACTAATGGCTCTAGTTATTTCCTTGATCTTACCTCTAATCTGGTATACAAGTTATAGTTTTCCGAGTTTTTATTTTAGGTTGCTAGCGGCGTGTGGAATTATAGATGCAACGCTAACAATTTTGGCAGTAATTCTACATAGACTATATATTCAAAAACATCCCGAAGCTCAAAGTGCTATTTTTAGCGTAACAACAAAGCTGGATGCTAACGGAGATCCTATACAAGTTAAGGCAGTTGAGCAAAAACGTCATATTCACCCATTAATTTGGCTACTCGGTATATATATTGTTGGACAATTTATAGTATCTATACTATTTGGTGTTCTAGGTAGATTTTAGAGGCAACTTCAATACCAGCGCCTCTGTTATTCCAAATATTTCTGTTAATATGACCATAAGTGAATAAAGTATCATTCGGTAAAAAACTTGAACTCTGGTTAAAAGGTAATGAACCTAAAACATTAAATAGCCTTATTAGTGTTTTCGATGAAAAAAGTTTTGCTGTAGCTTTTATATTTCTTCTATTTATTCCTGCACTTCCTCTTCCTACTGGAGGCATAACTCATATCTTCGAAATAGTAGCAATGCTACTTGCTATTGAAATGATATTAGGAAGAAAAACAATTTGGTTGCCAAAACGTTGGCAAAATTTAAATATTTCATCATTAACTAAAGCATTACCCAAGATTCTAAATAAGATTAATTGGATAGAAAAACACTCCAAACCTCATCTTAAGGGTTTGTTAAAGAATAGTTTATTAATAAGATTAACCGGATTTATTCTTTTTATTTTCTGCCTAAGTGCATTCTTAGCACCGCCATTTTCAGGCTTAGATACCCTTCCTTCTCTAGCTGTAGTATTACTTGGACTTTCATTAATTTTTGAAGATATATACATTTATATATCCGGCATTTTAGTAGGAATAATTGGAATTGGGTTGGTTATTTCTTTGGGGGTAGCATTATTTAATAGTTTCAAGTGGTTTTAGTTAAAGAAAGCACTAGCAATATATAAGAGATAAGATAAAATATATAAGTAGTAATTAAGGATATAAAAAATGGCTAAAACACAAAGAAAAACGATCGACAAAGTATTTATTATGTTAGGTACCGTAACAGCTTTAGTACTTCTAGCTATTGGTTGCTTAGCTTGGCATGCATCTAATTTCGCAAAAAACTCAGTTCACGATGAACTTGCCGCACAGAAAATATTCTTTCCTCCGTTAAATAGTCCTGCAATCGCAGCATTACCATCAACTGATCAAGTACAGATGAATAAATATGCCGGTCAACAACTAGTTGATGGTGCTCAAGCAAAAGTTTATGCAAATAACTTTATCGCAGTTCATCTTAATGAAGCAGCTGAAGGTCAAACATATTCTCAAGTTAGTACTAAAGCGTTAGCAAATCCAACTAACACCGTACTTCAAACCCAGGCAAATGTACTATTTAAAGGTGAAACACTGCGTGGATTACTTCTAGGTGATGGATATGCTTATTGGACATTTGGTCAAATCGCTCACACTGCTGCTATTGCAGCGCTAGTGGGTGCAGGAGTTATGATTTTGCTTGTCTGGCTGGGAATGATTCATTTAGCTCGACTTAAGTAAATAATTTATACTCTCTCTAGCTTTAGATATTTTAAATATAGATTTAAAATAGTTAATACAAATAAATAATATTTGTTTAAACAGTATTTAACATCTTTACTATGCCTAAAATTCTTAAAAAAACTGAATTTGGAAATCCTATTTTACGATCTAAGTTAAATAAACTTAGTAAATCTGAAATACTTTCAAAATCTACTAAAGTGTTATTAAAGAATATGTACTTTACGCTTGAAAACAAAAAGTATGGTGTTGGATTTGCTGCAAATCAAGTTGGTCAAGATAAATCTCTTTGCATAATTGACACCAAACCAACTCCAACCAGACCAAAACTAAAACGCCAAAAACTCACAATTATTAATCCAGTAATTACTAATACTTACGGCAATAAAACTCAAAAATGGGAGGGTTGTATCAGCGGCCCAAACCTATATGCTTTAGTGCCAAGATATAACAAAATTAAACTTAAGTGGACTGATGAAAAAGCAATAAATCATGAAAAAGATTTTGCCGGAATAATGGCCCATGTAATTCAGCACGAAGTAGATCATTTAAACGGTATTCTTTTCGTAGATAAAGTCAAAGATACAAAAAGTTATTTGACATTTAGTGAATATAAAAAGATGAAAATAAAAGAGATAAAAGAGAAATCTAAAAAAGTAAAAATTAAATAAATTATTAGTATTACCTCTTATTAAACTAATGCTTGCAGTCACTTTTTCTCTGTGACATGATCACAAGATGTAGTTTTAATTTACTACACGGACCTTTTCACTATAAAAGGAGAAAAAGCTTATTTAAGTCTCAAAAAGTACATTGTTGTGCTGTTCTATTTGAAAGAGGAATCATGGCACATGTAGAGATTTTGGTAGGAAGCAAGTCCGACTTGCCAGAACTGACTAAGTCCAATCTGATCGGTCGTCTTGAGTCTGCTGGTGTCAGCTACGCAGTTTCAGTCTGCTCAGCTCATCGAAATTCTGAGGAACTTAAAGAGAGGATCCTAAAGACCTATGACTACACTGGAGTTTATGTGTGTGCTGCTGGAATGGCGGCCGCTTTACCTGGTGTCGTCAAGGGATTGTTACTCAGACTCTCTTTAGCAACGGTTTTTGGAGTTGCTCTACCCTCAAAAGACTACCCGGAAGCATATGATGCAAAGATTAGCATCGAGAGAATGCCACCGGGAGTCAAAGTCGAGTTGGCAGGAGTTGGCACTGAGGGTTTCGATCAAATCGCTGATGAAGTGATTAGGTTGGCGCAGGAATATAACCCTGAGGCCAATCAAGAAAAGCTGGATGAAGTGATAGAACAAATCAAGCCACCGCATTTCGATATTGACCTCGAGGAGGTTTAATCGTGTCAGCCCCAAATCCAATTCGGACCGGCAAGGTTCGTGACACTTACGAGGTTGATGACGATAATCTCCTCGTAGTGGCATCAGATCGAATCAGCGTCTACGACGTTGTCCTACCTCAACTAGTACCAGGCAAGGGCAAGGTACTGACAAGACTTACGGAGTTTTGGCTAATAAAAATGCTCTCCGATGTGAACAATCACTTGGTCACAACGGATATGAGCAGTCTTGATGCTAGGCTCCGGTCAATTCCGGATTTGCAGGGACGCAGCATGCTCGTTCGAAAGGCAAGAATGCTGCCAATCGAGTGCATCGTGCGTGGTTATTTGTACGGTTCAGTCATGAACGAGTACAAAGAGCACGGTACAGCTGCAGGCGTAGAACTGCCATCGGGCTTGGTCAAGGCATCAAAATTGCCTCATCCAATTTTCACGCCAAGTACCAAGGCGGATATTGGCCACGACGTAAATATAACGCTGGAGCAAGCTCAAGAACTCGTAGATCAAAACGAACTCGTGCGCATCAAGCTCATAAGTAGCAACATCTACACCAGAGCTGCTTTATATGCCTTAAAACAAGGCATCATCCTCGCCGACACAAAGTTCGAGTTTGGGATAGTTGACGGTGAACTCACTCTGTGCGATGAGGTGCTAACCCCCGACTCAAGTCGTTTCTGGGAGCTAGCCTCATGGCAACCTGGCGAGGAGCCCGTCTCATTCGACAAGCAGTACGTTCGAAACTACTACGCAAACGAGCATCCCGAGTGGGACAAGACTGATCCAGCACCTGATCTTCCAGATGAAATCATCTCGGGAACCCAAAAGAAGTACCAAGAAGCTCAGGATCTCCTAGTCAAATAATCGGTCCAACTGGCCCCAAATATATGGAAGGAGGTGAAACTTCCTTGAGGCTCTCGCTACGAGAATGTGATTCGACATCCAGTCGAAAAAATCATTCTCGTAGCAGTCCATGATTTATCTAATTAATTTAAATACTTATAATGTCCGAACTTATTCCTAAAGAAACTAAAGCGGTATTTTTTGATTGGGATGATTGTTTAGTCGCAACAATTAAAAATAAATGGCCTGAGCACAAACATATTGCCCGCACATTTTACGACAAAGAATTAAGCGATGAAGAACTAAGACAGCACTGGGGCAAACCACTTCATGAGATGCTTAGTCTTATTTATGAAACTGAAGATATAGATCTTGCACTAGAGCGAATCAGGGAAGTTAAACACGACTTTCCAAAAGTTTTATTTGATCACTCAATCGGTGTTGTTGAAAGAATAAGAGCAAAAAATAAAATAGTAGGTCTTATTACTGCAACATCAAGATTTGCTCTTAATTTTGATTTAGAAGATTTAGGGATACCTTCAAATTTATTTGATTACACTCAAGCATCGGATGAAAGTATCTATCATAAACCAGATCCTCGCGTTTTTGGCCCAGCACTTTCTTGGCTTAAAAGATTTAATATTCAGGCTCATGAAACTTTATATGTTGGAGACGGAATTAAAGATTTCAAAGCAGCAAGTGAAGCAGGTTTGCAATTTATAGGTGTTGAAACAGGACTAGTCTCAATTGAACAATTTCGTGAAGTAGGAGCTGTTGCCGTCAAAGATTTAATTGAATTAGTACCAGCCTAGAATCTTTTAAAATGCTTTTGATTGCACAAACGATACATTATTGTTAATCTCTAGCTAACTTATGTCCGAGGTTGAACAAAGACTTTTTGCAGTATCACCTATTGATGGTAGATACGGAGATAAAACTGAAGAGCTTCAACCAATCTTATCTGAATTTAGTCTGATTCGAGCTCGTGTAGCCATAGAGACTCGTTGGCTTTCATTACTTGGAAGTGGTGTTCTCCCTGACCATATTCCACTGAGTGATAGAGCAAGAGATCATTTGATAACTGTAGAGGAAGACTTTAGAGTAAGTGACGCAGAAGAAATTAAAACAATTGAAAAATCTACCAAGCATGACGTAAAAGCGGTAGAAATATGGCTAAGAGAAAATCTAAAAGCTCACGAAACCTTTGATCAATATATAGAATTAATTCATTTTGGGGCTACGTCTGAAGATATAAATAACTTAGCTTATGGTTGGCAATTGCAAAATTCAAGAAGTGAAATATTACAACCAAATATTGGAAAAATTGCTAATAATCTTGAATCAAAAGCAGAAGAATATAGTTATTTACCAATGCTAGGTAGGACTCACGGTCAACCAGCTATTCCAACAACGCTTGGTAAGGAAATGAGAGTCTTTTCAGAAAGAGTTAGAAAACATCAAAAAAGACTAGGTGAAGTTGCGTTATTTGGAAAATTTAATGGAGCAACAGGTAATTTTAATGCCATGGTGGTTGCTTATCCTGATGTTGACTGGCAGTCCGTTACTTCAGAATTTGTGAAATCTCTAGGTTTTGAAGTAAATGATACGACTACGCAAATTGAACCACACGATTGGATGGCAGTTCTTCTTAATGAAATATCTCTCGGCAATTCTGTTTTAACTGATTTATCTAGGGATATGTGGTCATATATATCAATGGGTTATTTTGCACAAGAAACAAAAGCAGGTGAAGTAGGTTCATCAACAATGCCGCATAAAGTTAATCCAATAGATTTTGAAAATGCTGAAGCGAATTTTGGATTAGCAAACGGGACTCTTAACCATCTAGCTCTTAAACTACCAATTTCTAGACTTCAGAGAGATTTAAGTGACTCATCAGCTCAAAGAGCATTTGGTGAAGCGATCGGGCACACCGTTGTTGCACAAAAATCACTACTAAGAGGATTAGGTAAAGTTCACGCTAACCCTGAAAAAATATCTGAAGATCTAAATCAGGAATGGTCAATACTTACTGAAGCAGTTCAAACAGTTATGCGTCGATACTCAATCGCTGGTGCCTATGAAGCAATCAAAGCGGTTTCTAGAGGTAAATCTATGACTAAAGTCGAGTATATTGAATTAGTTGAATCCGTGTCACTTCCTGAAGAAGCCAAAGATAAACTTCGAGATTTAACTCCAGCAACATATATTGGGTTAGCTCCTCATATAGCTAAACAAAATAGTTGATAAATTTAAATGTCTGAACTATTCACACCTAAAGAATTTAATCTTGAATTAGGTGATGATCTATCATCATTGTTATATGAAGCTTCAAGACAGACTCGAGAAAATAGACCAGGTTTAGTGGATGACTACCATGATTCATTTTTTAGTTTAAGGGGAATAAAACTTAGTTATTTTAAAAATTGTAATGATTTATGTATTGATCAATTTCCTGATGGTGTGGGAACAAAAATAGAGATTGCTGAAAGAGTTGGTGATCATAGTACTATCGCTACAGATTTATTTGCAATGGTATGTGATGATGCCGTGGCTTGTGGTTACGAACCAATAGCTGTTGCAACAATATTAGATGTTAATCAACTAGATGAGGAACAAACAACTAAAGATACAATACGTCAATTATCTAGTGGATATATAGAAGCAGCACGACAAGCTGGTGTAGTTATAACTAAAGGCGAATCTGCAACATTAGGTGATAGAGTTGGTGGATATGGAGACTTTAATGTGAACTGGGGTGCTGTTGCAATTGCTGTGGCGCATAAAAAAAGAATGTTATCTGGAGAAAAGATAGCACTTGGTGATCATTTGGTCGGATTACAAGAATTTGGGTTTAGATCAAATGGCTTTACTTTAATTAGAGATGTTTTACTAGAAAGTTTTGGACCAAATTGGCATGAAAAAATATTTAGGGCAGCTGGAGCAATTACGCTAGGTAAATTAGTTCTCAAACCATCAATAATATATACAAAACTGATCAATGAACTTACTGGTGGATATGATATAGATAAAGAACCGAAAGCTGTGATCCACGGTATTGCTCATATAACTGGTGGTGGTCAACCAGGTAAATTGGGAAGAATGTTAACACCATCTGGTAATGGTGTATTTATTGATGAACCAATTGAACCACCAAACATTATGTCCTTTGTTCAGGAAAAAGGTAATATATCTGATGAAAAAGCACATAAATCATGGAATATGGGGACTGGAATGGTCATAGCTACACCCGAACCAGATAAAGTAATTGAAGAAGCTGAACGTTTTGGCATACATGCCAAAGAAATTGGTATTGTAAGAGATAATCCTCAAATAAAAATAAGAAATCTTGGTGTACAAAGTAGTAAGAAATGGTTAACTTTTAAAAATGACTCCGGACGATCACACAATATCCCAGCTACACTTACCAGTTAATAGTGGACATAAACTATATGTTCAAATATGGGGTAATGTAAATGCTGAAAAAACTTTCATATACCTCCACGGCGGACCTGGACAAGGTAGCTCTGATAGTCAGAAGAATTACTTTAATCCAAAAAAACATAAAATTATATTTTTTGATCAACGTGGATCGGGCCAAAGTACTCCATATGGGTCATTGAAAAACAATAATACTCAAGAATTAATAAAAGATATAGATAAAATAGCTGAAAAATTTAATCTTAATAACTTTACTTTAGTTGGTGGTTCTTGGGGATCTTGTTTAGCTTTAGCTTATGCAATTTCTAACCCAAATAAAGTTAAAAGATTAATAATTAGAGGAGTCTTAACTGCTTCAAAATTAGAACAAGTTTATTTATATAAAGGATTATTTAAATATCAATTTCCTGAAGCATGGTCAGATTTTATATCTGAAATCCCAAAAAATCGTCAAGAAGATCCATTTATATATATATTTTCAAAAATATTAGGACCTAATAAAAAAGTAGCAAAAAAATACGCATATATCTTTTCTAAACTTGAAAATTCACTTTTAAAACTAGATGATCGAATTAAAATAGAAGAATATAAAGACTTTGACCCAACACCAACAATTATTGAGAGTCATTATTTAAAAAATAATTTCTTTTTAGAAGAAGATTTTATCTTAAAGAATGCACATAAACTTAAAATGCCAATAGAAATAATCCAAGGCAGATACGACTCTATCTGTCCCCCAATAGCTGCATATAATCTACATAAAAAGCTACCTAATTCTAAATACTACTCAACTATTGCTGGTCATAGCGGTAGTGATAGACCAAATTGGGATTTATTTAAAGTTTTAATAGAAAATTAAAAAATATTTAATTTTATAACTCTTTTGCTTGCCCTTTTTTTAAATTATATTCAAAATATGTCAAATGACCAGAGTTGGTGAGACTATTTCCCGAGAATTTGAAGATCTAAGAATTTATAGTAATATCGACACTAATCTACATGAAAAATATGTCTCAGGTGTTATTGATTGGATACCCGAATTAAAATTTGATGAAGAAAATAACTCTTTATATATCAATGACCCTGTTTGGGGTGAGGAAATTATAGGAGATCAAGAAGGTGATGAGTTACTACTTGAACTAATACGACATCCTGCTGTACAAAGATCTAGGGATATAGAACAGTTAACTCTACCTAAAGAATATACAACTATACCAAATACTTCATATTTAAAAAGAATCGAACATGAACTTGGAATACTAGAATTAACTAGGAAAATTTGTAGACAAAATGATATTTCACCTAAAGAATCTTTAATATTTCAATTAAGAGCATTAGTTTCAGATCTAGCTCATTCTACTGGATCTCATCTAGGTGACTGGGCATGTCAAGATGATCATAGAGAAGAAAATTTACATGAACATGAACTTTATAAGTATATGGATTACACAGGATTGAATAAAATCATTGAAGAATATGGAATAGACCCATATGAAATAACATCACCTAAACAACCTGATTGGCTAGAAGATAAGTTACCAAACTTATGTGTTGACAGAGTTGATTACGGACTTAGAGAAATGAAACGTTGGATTCCTGACCGACGCCTTCTTAGACGAATAACTTCCGATGACTTTTATATCAATGAACAAGGTCAAATGTTTATGACAGATTTAGATAAAGCTAAAATATTTGCCGAATCATTTTTAGAGTTAGGTAGAGAACATTGGAATGAACCAATTCACAGACTTCAATTAAATCTATATTTACTCAGATCAAAAAGGATTCATACAGCAGAACATGGACATAGAATTGAGTGGTTAGAGTTCCATCCAAGAGACATCATGTATTGTAGTGATGAAGAGTATGCAATGGCCATGGAAGAATATGATGAATTTAGTTTTGTTCTAGGAACAATTTTAAGAGACATTGGCCAACATGAAAGAAATTTCGGTTGGATGACTAGAGAAAGGAGAGTCGAGAGAAGAATCTCAAATCTACCTGAAATTCATAGTCAAGGAGAATTTGATAAAAATATACCTCACCATTCAGTATCCATAGAAGAATTAAAAACTTTATGTGAAGAAGATGAAAATTGTTTTACATTATTATTACCTCATCTTAAAATTAGACAAATTGATCCACTCGTTGAAATTGATGGAGAAATAATTAGATTAAGTAAAGTTGATCCTGTATTTGCTCACAAATTAATAGAACATAGGCAAGAGATGAGCAAAGACTATATTGCAAGAATTGGTGTTCCAAACAATGAAAAACGTGAATTTATTAAGAGAGAAATATTAAAAACGGAAAGTACTTGGAAAGAACTTCAATCTCGACCTAGAGCAACTAGAGACAAATTTAATACTATAATTGATAGTGCAGGAAGAGCAGCAACTGTTCTTTCTCAAGTTCGAATAGTGGGTTTAGATTAATACCAAATCTAACTTAACTCTTTTGAAATAGTTAGAATCCTTATACAATTATAGTTATGCAACAAAGCAATTTAAGTACTTCAATTAATAGTGGCTCACAAGGGTCTACTAAAAGTCCACAAAGTGGAACTAATAGTGCGTTTAATAATAATATTTCAACTAAAAGTATTCAGTCAGGAAACGCATCTACATTTTTATACTCAAATCATAACGGTATTAAATTAAGCCCAACAAATATATCATCTATTAACCTAAAAAACTTACCAGCTGGTACTCAAGCACAATCAATACCTACAAGTAGCGGATCACGCCATATAAACCCCGGTCTACTTATGGTAGCCGTTGTCCTATTTGCCTTTGCAATCTGGTTATTTTACGAAACTTCTAAATCTTCAACCACTGCTAAAGCAACCACGGCTAAAGCCACAAAAAAGAAAAAATAATTTTCTACTTGCATAATAAACCACTAATGGTTAATATACCTTTGAGGTCAAACAAAAACACCCTAACCCCTATAGAGGTATTGACATTTCGTAAAAAATATGTATAATGATAGGTGTTTTCGTGATCACAAAACAAAAATATATAACTAAAAAAGGAGCTATCAAATGACACTTGGTAGTGGAATTGTATTTGAGCTCAGCTCTACAGCACAAGATTTTACAAAAATCGATAAGATGCTGAAAAAGCTATAAACCTCAAATAATGTAGACCCTGAGATTAACCCCCAAAGGGTCTATTTTTATTAATCCAGCCTGCCAAAGGCTACTCGCTTTAAGATAACATCTTGCATATTTGCCATAATAGCCGGCACCATTGTGAACTCACCGTATTTATCATTTATTAGGTCAGCTGCTCTGGCTAAGGACTTTGTATCAAGATTAGTACCGTCAAATAACCCTAGCTGAATCGGCACAGCCGGCTCAAGATTATAGACTGAAATACTTAAATTAGTTACCCGAGCTGGAATATTGACTGAGCTGAGCAGTCGTCTGGCATGAAGATAAATATCCTGAGTGGAGTAGACCCTGGACTTAGTTTTTTGAGCTTTTGACCAGTAAGCCCTGTTTTCAAAACTAAGCCAAAGATGCACGCCACCAGCCGTATAACCTTGACGCCTAAGTCGCCGGCCAGTCTTTTCACATAACTTCATCAGCAGTCGGGACAGTTTTTGTTTATCTGTTGTCTTGTCGCCCAGAGCATACTGCTGACCAAAGCTCTTTCTCCCAAAATCCACGTTATCTATCTCGTGTCCTTTTAGCCTAACGTACCAATAAAAGCCGACTATGCTGCGAAAAACTTCTTTTTTTAGCTTAACTTGAGAAGCTTCTAAAAACTGAAGCGGCGTATAAATTCCACTAAAATTTAGCCTGGCTTCATATCTTCTATTAATCCCCGGCAAGTCAACCAGTTCCAGCTGATCAAAAATATCTCTTAAATTATCTGCCGTTATAACGTCCAGCCCATTGGGCTTATTAAGTCCGGCTGCTACTTTGGCTAAAAACCTATTGGTAGCAATGCCAATGTTAACTGTTACGTAGTCACCAAGTTCCCTCTTAATATCTTCCTTAATTCTAAGGCCAATATCTTCTAAACTAAGCCCTCTTTGAACAGCTAATGAGCCACTAAAATCTATAACAAACTCATCAACAGATTTTGGCGTTATCTTATCTGTGTAATTAAGTAGTACTTTTTTAAAACGCCTATGAGCATCAAAATATTTCTCCGGATCCGGCATCATTATGATAACCTCCGGACAAAGAAGCTTGGCTTCACGAACATTAACCATCAGCTTAACGCCTTTAGCTTTAGCCTCGTAACTAGATGCAATAATAGCTCCCCTTGGACTGTCATAAGCTGCTATGGCCACTGGCTTATGTCTAATTAAAGGGTTAGCCTGCTGCTCAATAATGGCAAAGCAGGAATTAAGATCAATATGCATTATGAGCGGACGATTGTAGTTAAGAGGCAAGTCCATCGCTGACTATCTCCAGCTGCCAGTGCAAATTGCCGGTATTTAGATTTAGACGCATCCACAGATTAGTCTCTTTAACTGTCAGCTCAAAGATATGATGCAGCGTCTGACCTTCCTTAACAGCATGCTTGTAACCTATTTCTTTAACGATATACTCTTTATTTTGCCAACTTATTAAATGAGGCATGGCTAGTCTCTTAGCGGCGTTATAGAACATAACGACACTGACTTCCTCGTTTATTTTTTCACGCATTTTAATGTCTCCTATAAAATATATTCATGGTTATTATTGATGATGCCTGTGGCCGATACGCTTTAACTTCTAGCTCCAAAGATATTGCCAAACGCTATAACATAGCTCGGGTTCCAGCCGACATAAAGCCAAACTACAACGCTGCTCCAGGACAGGTAATGCCAGTAGTGGTAGAAAATGAAGACGGCAGTCGGGATCTTCAGCTAATGCGCTGGGGTCTGATACCAATTTGGGCCAAAGACCCATCAATTGGCTACAAACTTATTAATGCCCGAGACGACACTATCTTCACAAAACCAATGTGGCGAAGTGTAATCCTCAAGAAAAGAGCCCTAATCCCAGCATCTGGTTTTTTTGAGTGGCAAAAGCCACCATCAGGCTCTAAAGAACGAAAGAAACCTTTTTATATTCATCCCAAACAAACAGATTTATTTAGTTTTGCCGGCGTTTGGAGCAGCTGGCAAGACAGTAGTGGTCAAGAAGTAAAATCTTACTCAATCATTACGACTGAGCCAAATAAAGAAATGTCGAGCATACATAACCGTATGCCAATCATGTTGCATCAAGAGGAAGAAGCCTCTTGGCTGGAGCCATCGAAAGTGAGCCGCGAGGACGTTGAGCCTTACCTGCACCCTTACGAAGACAATGGACTTGAAATGTATCAAGTAAGTGATGACGTTAACTCGACTAAAAACAACAAATCATACTTGCTTGAGCCGGTTAGCGCTATTAATTAGGTAAGTAAGGGACTTGAAAAACAAGTATTACTTCCTTAAAGTTTGAAAGTCTAAGCAGGGACTTATCTAATTAGAAGAGTTTGCTTGAACTATTTCATATTATATACTACGTGATTAGGTAAATAAGTAATAATTCTAAAGAAGTTAGTTTGATGACTAAACCCTTTTTATTTTTGCAACTAAGACCAGAAGATGAAGCTGCCGACAATGAAATGGAAGCCTTCTTAAAGTTTGGCAAATTAAGTAGAGAAGACATACAAAGAATAAGAATAGATAAAGAAGATTTAATAGATGTAGATTTAGATAAATACTCGGGCATAATTATTGGCGGTGGACCAAGTAACGTAAGCGACAGTGAAGATAAAAAGTCAGATAATCAGAAGAAATTTGAAGTTCAACTAAATACTCTACTAAAAAATGTTATAGAAAAAGATTTTCCGTTTCTTGGAACATGTTATGGTATTGGACTGTTAGTAAAATATCTTGGTGGTAGAGTTTCAAAAGAAAAATACTCTGAAGGAGTAGGGGCGGTAGAACTAAGCAAAACAGAGGAAGGTAAAATAGATAATTTAACAAAAGACTTACCAACTACTTTTAAAGCTTTTGCCGGACATAAAGAAGCTTGTCAAAACATATCTGATGACACAGTACTACTTCTTAGCAGTAAAACTTGCCCAATACAGATGGTTAGACATAAAAATAATATATATGCGACTCAATTTCATACAGAACTTGATCAGCAAGGCTTAGAACTTAGAATTAATATTTATAAACACGCAGGTTACTTTCCACCTGAAGATGCAGACATGCTAATTGCAGAATCTAAACACGAAGTTATTACTGAACCAGAAAAAATACTTAGAAATTTTATAAATATTTATGGCAACTAAAAATCTTAGACTAATACAAAAAAATACGTAAGTTTATTAATATATTTCACTATTAATTTGTTAGCTATGTTACTGATAATAATGACATAAGCGCATATATTGTAATGTTGTTGTGTCGCCAAACGTTACCCCTATTGAAACCCTTAAAAATAATGAAAGACGAAGTAGAAGTCTCACTATTAGTGGTTTAAGATTACTTGGTAGAATACCCTTAAATATTATTAGAACTTCTCCTGGTTATGGCACGCTAGAAAGAAGTTTAGAAACTTCAAAACATGCTGACTCACAACGAAAACTGTTTGGTAAAAGAATAGCAGCTGTCGGACTTGCGAGAGAGAGTGAACTAAGTTTAGATCATCCTCATGGTGAACTAGTTTTATCAAGATTAATCGAACGAGAGATTGTTGATAGACATAGACCACTCAGTATCCGAACAGCAACTAATGAATTTAGTTCTCGAAAAAGTAGAAGCGCACTAACAAAAGGCGCACGTGCCCTAATGTCAGCTATCTTAAGTGAAAAACCAAGCGATGAAACTACTTTAGATACTAAACCAATAATTATGGATTCGGAATTATCACCAACAGGAAGATTTTATAGGGCAATTAATCATGCAGTTGAAGACACCGATGAAATGATGGAAGAATTTCCAAAAAGAGATGCAGAAACATTTACAAAAGACCCAGCGATAATAATTTTGATGGAAAATATGCATATTGCTGAAGCTCTTAAAGGTAAAGGAATAAGTTTGGATGTAATAAAAAGAACCGGTATTGTGACTCTTGAACTTGTAGGTCAAGTTCCCAGAGATAATATGTGGCTTGAAGGACCTTTTGTTCCATATCGCCCAAGAGTTGAAACTACTAATGTTCCAACAGGAACACCTATTCAATCTTCAGAAGAACTTGCAATGGCCTCTCGATAAAACTAACTGTAGATTGGACTATAAGTTTATTTGTTGCAACAGCTAAAGCTCTAGAATCTTTTACTAAACTGACAGCAGTTTTACCAACTTTACTCCAAGAATCTAATTCTTCATGTTCCACATCAACTTCTAAAGGGGAAGTATCTCCCGACATTTTCCTCAGTAAACTTCCAAATTCTTTGATAACTTCATCTGAATCTACTGGTGCTTGGTCATTGAATATTTCATCTGATCCAGGAGAAATTGAGTGTTGATTTTCACCCCGCAACATAAACATAATTATGTACTAAACAGTCATAACCGCAAAGTGATATCAATCACTTAAAGTATTTTTTTATTAATACTCATCTAGAAACTTATATTTTTTACTTAAAAATAATTTACAACAAAAATATATTACTAATGCTTGCTTAGAAATATTCAAAGTGTTAAATAGTAAGATATGCATGAACAAGCACCGATTGATAGCCACGAAGAACTCTGCATTATTAGAGGAAGACTTCTTGGTGCTGCCGGGACACTAGGATTTTGGCATCGAGATATAAATTCAGACAGTATTAGACGCCAAGAAGAAAGAAAAAGAGATTTTATTAATTCCGCTGAAGTTTTAGAAGAAGTAAATAATTACGCTAAACAAAATGGTCTAACATTTGTATTAAGACTGGGTTCAAAACCCATGGAAAGTCATTCACATTTTAAAGGTGCATATGATTTTATAAACGAAAGTTTAGGAGAAAGGTTTGTTCCAGGTGCCGAAATACCCATTAGTTATACAGAAAAAATTATTAGAAGATTTGAAGATGGTGGAATTTCATATTATTTTGGTGATTATTCTAATTTATTTGAGTTATCAGAAATCGCTCAAATCTTATACGATGGTGGTGAATTGATCTTAGAATAAAAAAGGAAATTTTATCTGAATAGTCTGCTAGAAAACATAGAAACTTTTAAATCTCATATAATTGACGCCGGGGTTTTAGATCCTGTGGGAGTTCATTATGGTTTTTCTAGTGGTATGCACGGTAGGAAATTAGATTTTGGTGTTATTAATGATGGCACACCCTTATATAAAGAGTGGATTAACAATTCAGCTAGTTTTATTGAAGAGCAATTTCCAAATCTTCCTGAAGTAATTATTGGTGTTGCTTACGGTACCAACAGAGTAGCCTTGGATGTTGCACGTGAGTTTAATGGTAGGATTTATGGAGCGGTAAGTGAGAAAAATCCACTAAACTCTAAAGAGCTATTCTTAAGCAAAGCTGCCGGCAAATTAATTTCGGCTATGAAACCTGAATTCGTAGTAGTTATTGAAGATGTAGGAACTACTGGATCTAACGCTGTACAAGTCGCTAAACAAGTAATTAATTCTGGTGCACAAGAAGTTAATGTAGTTACAACATGGCAGCGTCGTCCAAATTTAGAGCGATTAGAAGAAGCAGGTATTCCTTACCACTCAATAATTAATGAACCATTAATAACATACGAAGAAGAAGAATGTATTAGTTCGGGATATTGTGCACAAAACTGGAAGTTTATTCCTCATAGTTCTGAAGCACAAAATGGTAATTAGTTTATATAAATTGATGGATATTATTTCAAAATGACGAAAACTCTAAATCTCGGCCATCTGGAAATAGAATCTCCATGGGCTAACGCAGGTGGAGTAATAAAAGGCATTGGAGAATTAAATGTTATTGCTCGTACGGGAGTAGGTTGGATCGAAGCCGGATCTTATACATTAGAAAAGAGAGTAGGGCTTAGCCCTAATGGTGAAGTTGTGTATGTTCATGATCCAGAAACTGGAGAAACATGGAATTCTTTGAGCATGCCGAATAAAGGGATGGATGACGTTGAAAAAGATATTCCCGAAATGAAAGAAATTGCAAATAAACATGGCAAACCTCTAATTATTAATGTAGCGCCGGTGTCAAATGATCCTGTAAATGAATCAGTAGAATTAATAGCTAGGACATATGAAGCAGGTGCAGATGCTGTTTTACTCAATGGAGGGTGTCCAACTGTTTTAAGAGAAGACGGTAGTCGAGAAGAAATATTAAGTCGTAATCCCGAGATTCTATTTAAAACTCTACGAGCTCTAAGACCCTTAATAGACAAATATAATAAAATATTTCTGAGAGTTTCCCCTATCGAAGAAGATAATATGTTAGAAAAAATTTGTCTTGCAATAAATTTGTCTGGTGTAGTTAGCGTTGTTTTTACTCCAAATTCTTGGCCAGGTAATAAACCACCCGATCATCTTCCCCAACTTGAAGTTAAAGGTGGGGTTGGTGGTTTAAGCGGCCCATATACTGCTAAAAAATCTTTAATTCAAACACTTGGGCATGCATTAAAAGGTGATTACCAAGTAGTTAGTTCTAGCGGTATAACTACAGCACAAGAATTATATACAAGATTAGATTTTAGTCATGCAACTAAAAATATTGTTGCTGGAGCTGGAACCACATTCTTTCATGAATCTGGGGACTGGAAACATGACGTAGATAAACTACTATTTGATTACTCAGATCTTAGAGAAAATAATAGATAATTCTATTTAAAGCTTTTGGTTAATATTTTTTATACTGTTAAACTCTTGAACATGAAACTCCTCACCTCTATATTAGAGTCAGACCAACAAGAAAAATCACCTCGACAAAGAAATAAAGATTGGTTTAGAAAGTTAGATTTAAGGAATCTTCAATTGTTACCTTTCATTAATACATTTGCAGATCATAATCCACATGCGATTAATGGTAACGGCGGAGTATCCAATTATTCAGGTATAAGAAAAAAGTACGAAGATCAAAAAAACACAATTCAAGATACAATTAACCAAGCTAAACGAAATACTCTGGCAAGTCTTGCAATTGTTGGATGTGGAATTACTTTATCAGCAATAGGTATTAGTAAAACTATTGATAAAGACCCAATAATCGGTATACCTGCAGCAGCATTTGGAGTTAAAGTAGCATATAGCGGACTATTAAGTGTTATTAAACAAAGAGAATACGTTTTGGAAGGTACAGAATTAATCGATAAGGTGCAAGATAAAATAGACAGATACGATTATGTTTGGTCTAAAACGATTTAATAATAATCTACTCTAAATTATTTATTGCTTTTTTATATTTCGAATTCAATGTTTGAGTGCTAGTACTCTTTCGAGTTCTGAAAAGAATAGCCCAGGGGTACTATTATTCATAATAATGACATCTGAAATAGTTTTGACAGCTTTTAGATTTGGACGATTATCACCACCTATACCTTCCATTTGAATCCGTTCTAATTCAACAAATTCTTCATAAGTTTTATTTGCTTCAGCACCACGACTTCTATTTATCATTCGTTTATATCGCTCACCTATTGGTGCATCAATAAAAACTAGAGTACCACCAAGTTTCTTTAATTCTTCTGCCTCACCTATTACACGCAATCCACTTATTACTAAACCACCTAAATATGAACTGGAAACTTTCTGCCAATTCTCAATACTTTTAAGAACTAAAGCACCAACACTGCCATACTGCGCTCGAAGCTCAACCCCGATTTCAATTAAAGATCCCCAATCCTTAGATCTATTTTGTAGATCCGCTTCAGCTCTAAGAACATCCCCAGTTGAAACATGCATAAAATTATAATTTTCAACTAAATATTCTGCAGCTGTATCTTTACCTGCATTTAAAGTACCAGATAAACCAATTAGTTTATTCGGCATATTATCCTCTAAATTATTCATAATCTAATAATAAATATTGATTTACTCTAAGCAAGTTTAAGCACTATTTAATGTGTATTAGGTCTTTGTGCTTGTTTTCTAAGTGCCAACTCAACAGCTGCACCTTCTTCAACACCATCTAAAAATATATCTCTTTTATCAAAATCATCAAAACTAACGGTATCAATACTCAGCTCACTTGCCAATATTGATATCTGTTCCATACCAAGTGATTCAATGCAAGCAAGTTGGTGACCAGCGGTTTTCCCAATATCCCGAATTATCTGACCTAAATATATTTCACTTCTAGCATTATCTAAATCCTGCAAGCTAGTTCTAGATAATTCAATATCTCCACTTTGTTTTGGAGGGTAAGTGTTAATTCTCAACATTCTTAATTATTAACATAGACTCGTAAAAAAAGCAATATTATTTTAATATAATTTATAGCCTGATTACTTACCTGATTACTTAATTGTGTAGAAATAAAATGTGATCAAAAAAAGTCAAATCAAACATCAGCTAAAATACTATTGACTACTTCTTCAACTGGCTTTGTTGCATCAATATTTTTAGCTCCTAATTTTTTCCATTTATCATATACGATGTGGTGATAATCCAAAGTGCGCGTAAGTTCATGTTTTTGTTTACCCCAATCACCTGAAGTGCGCGTTAGTAGTCTATGTTTAAGCGTTTTATCATCTACAAATAGAGCAAACACTCCATCAAACAATTCTCTAACTTCATCTAAATTATCTATTACACCGCAAAGAAAAACTATTTTTTTTGCAGAACTATTACTTAATTGTTTTATTTCATAACGAGGTATATTCCAATCATGCAATTTTAAAAACTCGGGAGTTCTATCGACAGCTTTAACTGATGATTTTGGATGAATATAACCAGTTTCTTTGTTCTGCCATTTAGAAAATCCGTCGTTATCAGTATCATATGCTTCAAAATTTTTTTCTCTAAGTTTCTGACATACGGTAGTCTTTCCAGTCCCAGCATTGCCAGTAATTAGATATAAAGACATATCTAAACTATAGCAAAAGCAAATTATTATATAACAGGAATTCATAAAAAACTATTGCTTGCAATTCAGTAACCGTTAATAAACAATTGTATAAAATGAAAGCAGATAAATTACATGAAGTAGTTTCGGGATTAAGTGCTTACCCAATATGGTTTGAAAGTAATAGAGAAATCGACAATGCTTCACAAGGAATGCCTGTTAAAGATGAGAATTCTCCTCAATGGTTAAGAGCGCAAGCAGAACTTATAGAATTAAGAAATTCTTTTGTCGATACAACTCAACTTTTACAAGCAGAAGTAATCACAGAAGATATTCCAATAAAACTACCATATAAACTTGGATTATTAAGAGGTTTGCAAAGATTTGCAAGCCAGGTAAGAGCAGGTAGTCACATTAGGGATTCTGTTGGTATCTTACAAACAACAATGAATCTAACTTTTAGTGGTGAGACTCCAGATTTAAAACATTCTGACTTTAAACATGGGTCTGAAGATCCATTTATTTTCGGATCACAAATTGGTGATGCAATTTCAGTTGTTGAAAAGAAACTAAAAATAAATCGTAAACATATTAAAACTACTCCTGGAGTTGTACTTACAGTAGGACGTGGACAAAGTCCTCATACACTCTATGAACAACCTACTGATGTGGAATATTACAGAGTTGTAAAACCTGAATCAGGAATTATCTGTGATGAGCCTCGAATTTTCCAAGAAGATGATGAACTTGCATTATCATTTAATCTTCCAAAATTGAATGTTATAAGAGCTAATTTTAACCAAGGTAGTAAATTAATTGTACCAGTTAAAGATAGAGAAGTTACTAAAAAGATAAATCTACCTGATATAGAAATGCTAGATTCTTTCAGTGCTCATGTAAATCCTAAAAAATTAATATTAGGAAGAGCAGCGATTATTTTTGCAGCTAAACATGCTATTGACATGCAAAAATATAAAGCAGATATGAGAAGACGTGCTGAAAGTCGAGAAAGACTAAGTAGGATGCGGTATTAATAAGCTAATGCTTGCACTATATTAAATTAATAAGTAATTTGAATATATGACTCAATTTTGCGAGAGCTGCCCTATGAGAGGTGAAATATATGGTGATATTATCAATCTCTTCGAAATAAACGAAGTTCATACCCAAGTAAATAGTGGTGAGTGGGCAGAAATATCCGGAAATACTAACATCGGTGTGTTAGTGGATGAAGAATATAACATATCTGAACCATTTTTATTACCTGACGATAATTCAGATGTACTTGAACGTATTGAACGAAGACTTGTTACGTGCGAAAATCGAGATTTATCTGGAATGAACCTAATTAGCAGATTTATTAAGAGCAAAAAATGTCCCGCACTTGGCCAATTAGCAATTCAATCAAATCCTCTTAAAAAAGAAGTTATTAGATACACTAAAGCACAATTACTATAATAAACCGCTATTTAATTAAAACGGAATGGTAGACCAGCATTGGACGTAATGGAACCAATTAAAGACGAATATACTTTACTTTATATAGCTTAACAAGAATGTAAATAATGGTATAATTTGCTCATAATAACCATAAAAGGAATAAAATGAGAAAATTAAATAATAAAGGTTTTACTCACGACATTGTTTTAGTAATGGTAGTTGTAGTAGTAGCTATAGTAGGGGTGGCATACGTTGTAGGTAGCCATGCTGATAATATCACCCCATTGACAACAAGTAGCTCTAATAGTGTAGAAACTGTATCTACGACAGCAAAAACAACGGCAATATTAAGACCTAACTTAGTTAACGACCAAAATTTGAATACAACTTCAAGTGAAGACTTGGACTTTATAGGAACTAATCAAACAGTTACGTCTATAGGTTCCGGGCAGAGTTTCTACTATACAAATGGCTTAAAAGGGAATGTCAAAGATTGTTATCTGGTCTATATTGATACGCCTACCACAGGTTCTGTATCTGTTAAAGCCAACTTTGCGAGTAATAATAAAGTAATAACAAAAACCATATCATCCTATAATTTATTCGGTGCTTTAAATCAAGTGTGCGTAGGGCCCGGAACAGTCGTAAACCCTGGATACAATATTTCAGTAATATCAAGTAGCCAGCCCGGGGTAACTTTAAATGTGGTTGAAGATATAATTAGTTCGTAGACTTAGTTAAAAAATAAATAACCATAAGCAGTATGGTAGCGGCGAGTGGACTTGAACCACTGACCTCAGGCTTATGAGTCCTGCGCTCTAACCAGCTGAGCTACGCCGCCCTATATCAAATTGTAAATATATCATTTTAATGAATATGATACTACGATATATATCTAGTAACTCCGAAATCCTAAATAAACCGCAGTACAAATACCAATTGCTACAATAAGAATTCTTAATGTATGTGTAGAAACTTTTTGAATTCCTAACGCTCCATAGTATCCACCAAATAAATTACCCGTACCCATTATTAATCCTTGCCTCCAATTTATTAAATGAGAACTATAAAGAACTATTAAAGAAGTTGAAGCAATACAAATACCAATAATGCATTTTAGTGTGTTCATTCTATGGATATGATTATGTAGCCCTGTAAAACCTAAAAAAGCCAGCATAATAAAACCAAAACCTGGACCGAAGTAACCACCATAGAAACAAACTGGCAAGATTGCAAAACTAATAAAAGTAATTGTCTTAAAAGACATTTTACGACCCTTTACGCTGTGTATATGTTTATGTATTTTTCTATAAAGATATGGTTGAAACGCAAATAATATTGCGGCAAAGATTATTAATCCAGGAATAATTTGGGTAAATTTGGTAGAAGAAGTGTGTCTTAGTACTAATGCCCCTAAAGCTGACCCAATTATTGCAGGGATTAATAGAACTAAATAAGTTTTTGGCACTCTATTTAAATATTTTCTATAACCAAAAGTTGCTGAAATATTTCCAGGTAGCACCACTAAGTTACCAGTTGCATTAGCTATTAGAGCTGGCATACCAAGAGCAAGAAGTATTGGGAATCCAATTAACATACCTCCACCAGCTACTGCATTTACAGAGCCAACTAGTATTCCCGCAAAAAATAGAATTATATCATGAAGCATTTTATATATTTTTAGTTTTAATCCACTGTTACAATAATATGTTATGAATCTTAAGTTGCCAAAACCTGGTCTATATGTTGTTGCCGTCAGCGGTGGCGTAGATTCTATGGTGCTTTTGGATTTAGCAGCTAAACTAAAAAATAAAGATACTAAATATGACTTTATTGTGGCTCACCTAGATCATGGAATCAGAACTGATTCAGATTTAGATAAAATTAATGTTAAAAACGCATCGAAGGAATATAGACATAGATTTGTTAGTAAAAAACTAAATTTAAAAACTAATACTTCCGAAGCTAAATCTAGAGAAGAAAGATATAAATTCTTAACCCAAGTCGTAAAAAAATATAAAGCAGAAGCGATCCTAACTGCCCATCATCAAGACGACTTAATTGAAACAGCTCTAATTAATTTAATTAGAGGAACTGGACGTAAAGGTTTAAGTTCAATATTAGATAATAAAAAGGTACTAAGACCATTAATTATCTACCCCAAAAAAGACTTAATTAAATACGGCTTAGAAAATAATTTAATGTGGCGAGAAGACTCAACAAATTCAGATGACAATTATCTTAGAAACTATATTAGGCTTAACATTACTTCTAAATTAAAAGCTAAGGATAAGTTAAAGTTTGTTAATTTAATTAATAATATTTCTACACTAAATATTGAGATAGATGATTTATTATTTAAAAACTATCTAAATAAAGACATTCGTCACTTAAACAGAGTAAGTTTTAATGAATTACCACACAGCGTATCAATTGAAGTATTAGCTAATTGGCTCAGAGCAAATAATGTTAGTTCGTTCGATCGAAAAATCTTAGAGCGAACTGTGGTATATGCAAAAATTGGAACACCTGGCCAAAGGTATCCTGTTAAAAACCTGGTAAACTTAAAGGTGTATAAAAATAAATTAGCACTCGAACCCATTGAGCGCTAGTCAAATTATTTTCTTAGAGGTATAATCATTACAAATGGATAATCGACTACCAACTTCTGGACGTAAACCAACTGCTAAGAATAGAAAAATGAAAAACGCTGGTTTTGCTGCGTTAGTTATTTTATTTCTATTAATTGCAGTTGCAGCATACAATCAACCTAGCAATTTAAAGGAGATTAGTAGTTCGACTGCAGTTAGTCAAAATAACAGCGGCCAGTATTCTAAATTGTTAGTAAGTGGTAACCAGATTCAAATCACTCCTAAAAGTGCAGCTCACCCTACCCTTAAAGCATTTGTTGACCCCAATGCAAGCTTAAAAGAACAAGGATTTAATACGAGTAAATCAGACGTAGTATACAAATCAAACTCATCAAGCAATTCCGCACTGCTTAATATTGCTAGTTCCGTTATCCCAGTTATTTTAATTGGTGGACTACTTTACTTCATGCTTAGGTCTGCTCAGGGCCAAGGTAATCAAGCCCTAAGTTTTGGAAAAAGTCGAGCTAGGCTATATGGTAATGAAAAAGACAAGGTAACATTTACCGAAATAGCAGGGTCAGATGAAGCTAAACAAGATTTGGAAGAAGTTGTAGAATTTCTAAAATTTCCAAAAAAATTTGCCGGTATGGGAGCCAGAATACCCAAAGGTGTATTGTTAGTTGGTCCTCCAGGTACAGGTAAAACATTGTTAGCTAGAGCTGTAGCCGGTGAAGCCAACGTACCATTCTTTAGTATTTCTGGTTCTGAATTCGTTGAAATGTTTGTTGGTGTTGGTGCATCTAGAGTCAGAGACCTATTTGCTAAAGCTAAAAAGAATGCTCCATGTATAATTTTCGTAGATGAAATTGATGCAGTTGGTAGGCGAAGAGGATCAGGTATGGGCGGTGGTCATGATGAAAGAGAACAAACCTTAAATCAAATACTTGTTGAAATGGATGGTTTTGAACAAGGTCAAAATGTGATTGTACTTTCAGCCACAAACCGAGCTGATGTATTAGATCCAGCACTACTTCGACCAGGTAGGTTTGATAGAAGAGTTAATATTGGACTACCGGATAGAAAAGATCGTGAAGCAATACTTAAAGTACATTTTGCTAAAAAACCTTTGGCTAAAGCTGTTGATTTAGATTCGCTGGCTGCTAAAGCTGCCGGTTCATCAGGAGCTGATCTAGCTAACATTGCCAACGAAGCGGCAATAATTGCAGCTAGAAATAGCCATAACGAAATTACTTCTCAAGATGTCACTGAAGCATTTGAACGTGTAGCAATTGGGCCTGAACGCAAAAGTAAAATTATGACTGAATCAGATAAAAATACTACTGCCTATCATGAAGCTGGGCATGCATTAGTTGGGCACGTATTACCTGATAGCGATCCAGTCCATAAAGTAACGATTATTCCACGAGGCGGAACGGGTGGTGTGACTTGGTTTATTCCACCTGAAGACAGAGTATTTGTGTCACTTATCCAATTTAAAGATATCCTGGCTAGAGGTTTAGGTGGTCGAATCGCCGAAGAAGTTGTTTTTGGAAGAGACCGAATAACTACTGGAGCAGGCAATGATTTACAAAAAGCTGCAGAACTGGCAAGAGATATGATTGTTAATCAAGGCATGGGAGAAAAATTAAGAGACCAAGTATTTCATGTTGATGACGGCATGATGATTGACAAACTTGTACATGAGCGTGAATACTCTGATGATACGGCGAAGGCTATAGATTTAGAAGTTGAAAGTTTAATTTCAGAAGCTGCCAATAGAGCAAAAGCTGTGATTAAAAATAACTTAGACAAATTAGAACATCTAAAGGATAAATTATTAGAAAAAGAAACAGTCGAAGCAAAAGAGGTAGACGAACTACTTAAAGGCTCTAAACTTCCGACAGCTGCTGCATTATACTAGAACCTAAATGAACCCATCTTCGGCCAAAAGAAAGATTCCTCGAATAAGTATCGGAAACGTAGCCGCACTTCTTGCGGCCACTACTTTAATTGGTCAAGTGCTAGGTTTTTTAAGAACCAAATTAGTCAATGCTAACTTTCCTACTACTGGTCCCCATAGCACCGATGCTTACTTCGCCGCCTTTAACATTCCTGATTTATTCTTTTTCACTATTGCGGCAGGGGCATTAGGTGTTGCTTTCATGCCTTTTTTATCTGATCATCTACACCGAGGTGATAGAAGAGGTGTCTGGGAACTTTCAAATTCTTTAATGAACTTTTTAGCTTTAATTATGTTTGTTGTTGGACTTATTATGTTTGTCTTTGCAACGCCGTTAATTAAATACGTTGTAGCACCTGGATTATCTCCACCTCAACTTCATATTGCAGTTAATATTATGAGATTAATAGCATTTAATCCGCTACTGTTTACTTTATCTGGAGTTCTAACTGCAACTCAACAAACTCTTGGTAGATTTTTCTTTTATGCCATAGCTCCACTTTTTTATAACCTGTCTATTATTATTAGTATCTATATTTTTAAACACAATATTGGTCTGGCCGGACTTGGACTCGGCGCTTTAATCGGAGCAATACTACAGCTGTTAATAGTTATGCTTGGTCTTTGGAAATTAGGTTTTCACTGGCGACCGAAAATTAATTGGTCTAGCCGAGATTTTCATGGAATTCTTAGAAACTTACCACCGAGATCACTTGACCAGGGAATGGATCAATTGGAAAGCGTTGTTGAAACTCATGTAGCCAGCGGCATTGGTAGCGGCAACATTACTTTTTATAACAATGCGTATATTTTAAGTACAGCACCAATACTATTAGTCGGAACTGCTATATCAACTGCCGCTTTCCCTAGATTAAATGCCAGACTATCTCAAGGTAGACCAGATTTATTTAGAAAAGACTTTTTGATGATAATTCGAGCTATGATTTGGATCAGTGCGCCACTAGTTGTATTAATGTATTTCTGCCGAGGATATTTGGCTCGATTAATTTATGTGCGAGGCAGCCCACAAATTGCCGCTATATTTGGTTTTCTAACTCTCGCCATATTTTTTAGAATTTTATACTCTATAATTTCTCGTTGGTTTTATGCCCAAAAAGACACTAAAACCCCATTATACATTTCACTTGTCACTATTACTTTAAATGTAATATTAGCTGTTTCACTGGCAAAACCAAAAAGGTATGGTGTTGAAGGTCTTGCTTTAGCTCAATCAATTGTGGCAGTTATTGAAGTCTTTATACTCTCTATTGTTATGTTATTTAGAGACCATAAATTATTTGATAGATATTTCTGGAGTGGAGTATCACGAATTATTTCCGTTACTGGGTTTAGTGTTGTTTCAACTTTTATTATGATCTCTCTGTTCCCGCTCCAAATATCAGATAAAGGTATATTTACTCTTGGCAGCAAGCTACTATTTATTACTACTGTAACTTTTCTGGTTCATTTACTTGTTTCAGCTTTATTTGATCTTGAGGAAGTTAGACCTATTGTGGCCAAAGTTAGAAAAATAATGTTATCACCTGTAAAACTAGATATATAGCTTAGCGGCTACGAATTTTAGTATACTGCCTTAATTATGTCATCAGATAAGATAAGAAATTTTTGTATAATTGCTCATATAGACCATGGTAAATCAACCTTGGCAGATAGGTTAATGGAAAAAACAAATACAATTAGCCAACGATTAATGAAACCACAGCTGCTGGATAAGATGGACTTAGAGAGAGAAAAGGGAATAACAATTAAGCTCGCACCAGTCCGAATGAAATACAAGGAATACGAGTTAAATTTAATCGATACTCCAGGACATGTAGATTTTAGCTATGAAGTTTCAAGAAGTTTACAAGCATGTGAGGGTGCCTTATTAGTTGTTGATGCCAGTCAGGGCATACAAGCTCAAACTATTGCCAATGTTTATTTAGCTCTTGAAGCAGAATTAAAAATATTACCTGTTATAAACAAAATAGATCTTCCAGCTGCAGATATTGAAAAAGTCAGCCGGGAAATTACAAAACTTCTAGGTATTAAAAGTGAAGATATATTTAAAATTTCTGCTAAAAATGGTCAAGGCATAGATGAACTCTTAGAAGCAATTATTAACAAGTTACCTGCACCAGTAATATCAACTAATAAAAATACTAGAGCCTTAATTTTTGACAGTTATTTTGATGAAT
>CAZOCM010000006.1:2140-54307 GCA_964578305.1 uncultured Candidatus Saccharibacteria bacterium | reverse complement strand
CGACCTTAGGCTTAGAAGTCCTCTGCTCTATCCAGCTGAGCTACCGGGGCAAAACCTATCAGGAATATTAACATAGATTAGCAAATTTCTTTTAGAAGTTGCTAGAGGTATTAATCCGGTATAGAATGTACTACCAATGCGGGTATGGTATAACGGCTATTACTCCAGTTTTCCAAACTGGCTACGGGAGTTCGACTCTCCCTGCCCGCACCAATCTTTAAATTTCCTTAAGTACAGTTATTTGAGCACCTAATGAGTTTAATCTTTCAGCTAAATCTTCATAACCCCTATTAATTGTATACACATTTCTTAATATAGATTTTCCATGTGCTGCCAGCATGCCAATGAGTAACATAACAGCTGGTCTGATTCCGCTTGGGCATATTAAATCAGCAGGTTTAAACCTAGTTGGTCCTTCAATATATACTCTATGAGGATCAGCTAACTCTAAATTGACACCAATTTTTTTCATTTCTGTATACATTAGAGCCCTATCTTCATAAACCCAGTCATGTATTAAGGTCCTGCCTTTGCAGACTGCAGCTATTGGTACAAAATATGGTAAATGGTCAATATTAAGTCCTGGAAAAATATTTGGATGAATCTTATCTTTTGGTGCTACTAAGGCCCCGTTATGTTTGTGGATGGTAATATCTACTAAATCCGTATATGTGTTTTGTGCTTTATATTTCCTGCTAAGTTCTGTTTTTACCCCCATCTTTTCAAGCTTTAGTAGTTCTAGTTCTAAGAATTCTATTGGTGCTCTTTTTATTTTGATTGATGAATTTGTGGTCACAGCAGCAGAAATAAAAGTCATTGCTTCAACCGGATCTTCCGCTGGTGAATAAGAAAGATTTTTTCGTATCTCTGGAACACCATAGACAGTTAAAGTACTAGTGCCAATTCCATCTATTTTTACACCTAGTCTTTTTAAGAAGTAGCAAAGATCTTGAACCATATAATTGGCACTGGCCATTTTAATTATTGTTACGCCTTTTGACCTCGCTGCGGCCATTAATATATTTTCTGTGGTAGTATCACCAGATTCATATAGAACAACAGGTCGAATTGGTGTTTGCGGGTTTGACATAACTTCATAATGACCAGACTTGGTTAAGACCCCAACACCGAATTCTTCAAAACCGTATAAATGCGGTAGTACACTGCGTCGTCCTAAATCACAGCCTCCAGCATATGGAATTTCAAAACGTTTTGATATATGCATAAGAGGTCCTATAAACATAAGGACACTTCTAGTTTGTTTGGCAGCATCAACGTTCATATTGCCAAGCCTAAATCTTTCAGGCGGTTTTATTTCTAAGCTGTTACTTTCAATCCACCTAACTTTTACGCCAATGCTTGTAAGGACTTCTATTAAACGATTAACTTCTTCAATTCGGGCAATATTAATTAATTTAGTTGTACCTTTATTTAGTAAGCTCGCACAAAGAAGTGCAACCGTGGCGTTTTTTGAAGTTTTTAGTGTTATAGATCCACTAAGTTCATGACCTCCTTCAATTAATAAATTAACTGCTCCACGGTTAATAGAAATAAGTTGCTTATTTAATGCATCACTAACTCGACCTAGAGTTTCTAGGCTTAAGTTTTGTCTTCCATGTTCTATTCTATTAATTGCAGACTGAGATGTATTTATTCTTTTGGCAAATTCTGCTTGAGTTAAGCCTTTATCAACTCTTATTTGAGCAATAAGTTGTCCTATTTTCTCATTAGTTGAGGGCATAGATAAAGTACTATATCACGGATGATGTTAAAGCTGCAAAGTATAAATTTTACTTATGAATGTTAAAATTAATTAATCAACAAGAGATTTAAATATGTTAGATAAAGAAGTTGCTAAATTAATCGATCAAGAATCCAAAAGACAAAGAGAAGGATTGGAGTTAATACCTTCAGAGAATTATGTTAGCCGAGAAGTCTTAGATGCTATGGGTAGTGTTTTTACAAATAAATACTCTGAAGGATATCCAGGCAAAAGATATTACGGAGGCCAAGAATTTACAGATGGAGTTGAGCAATTAGCTATTAACAGAGCAAAAAAATTATTTAAAGCTGATCATGCTAATGTCCAGCCACATTCAGGGGCACCGGCAAACGAAGCTGTTTATAGCAGTTGGTTGGAACCAGGCGACACAATTATGGCCATGGATTTAAGTCATGGTGGTCATTTAACTCATGGTGCACCGGTTACGCGGTCAGCTAAGTTATATAACTTTATCCGATATAAAATGAAGAATATTGAAACAGGTGAAATAGATTATGACGAGCTTTATGATTTAGCAATAAAGCATAAACCAAAAATTATTTTAGCTGGATTTAGTGCCTATCCAAGACAATTAGATTATGCTAAATTCGCAGAAATTGGCAATAAAGTTAATGCATTGCTTATGGCAGATATGGCACATATTGCTGGTTTAATTGTGGCGGGAGAATCAGATAATCCATTCGATTTTGGTTTTCATGTAATTACCACTACTACTCATAAAACATTAAGGGGGCCAAGGGGTGGATTAATTCTGTCTAAAGGAGAAGTTGGAAATCCGCTTAAAGCACCAGATAAAACTCTTGAAAATATACCTACACTAATTGATAGAGCAGTCTTTCCTGGTATGCAAGGTGGTCCGCACGAGCATATTATTGCTGCTAAAGCTGTCTCTTTTTATGAAGCTATTCAACCAGAATTTAAGATTTATATTAAACAAGTTGTTAAAAACGCTAAAGTTCTAGCTGATGAGTTACTTAAGTATGGGTTTAAGCTAATTACTGGTGGCACAGATAATCATTTAATGCTTGCTGACGTTTACTCTAGCTTTGATATTGACGGTAGTGTGGCTGAGACAACTCTAGATAAAATAGGTTTAACTCTAAATAAAAATGCAATAGCTAATGACCCCTTACCGCCATTTAGACCAAGTGGTATACGTCTAGGCACACCAGCTATTACGACTCGTGGTTTAGTAGAAAAAGATATGATTTTGCTAGCAAAATGGATAAACAAAGCCATAAAAAACAGGGATAATCCCAAAATACTTAACAAGTTAAGTATTGAAGTCAAAGAGTTTGCTAGCACTTATCCTCTGCCTAGTGATTAAGGCAATAGTTCAGGTTCTTGAATTAAAGTAATTCCAAATTTTTCTTTGACACTTTTTAAAATTTTATCTCTGAACTTTAAAACAGATTCAGTATTTTTAGCATTATCGTTAATTAATACTAAAGCTTGTGTATCCCAGGTACTCATACCAGTTTCATTATCATGAACTCCTTTAAAGCCACATTGTTCGATAAGCCAACCGGCTGATAATTTAGTTTGAGAGTCGCCCACTGCCCAGTGAGGAATATTAGGAAAGTTATCGCTTAAATAAAGAAAGTCTTGATTATCAATTATTGGGTTGTGAAAGAATGAACCGACGTTTTTAACAACCTTTGGATCAGGTAATTTGGCGGTTCTTATAGCAATTACAGCATCTCGTATTATTTGAGGCGTGTAAGTAGTTATTTGATGATTTGTTAAATAATTTTGCAGAGAATTATAAAATGGCGGAGACGGATCGCCTTTCATTAAATGGATAGTCATGGATGTAATGCAAAATCTATGATTATCTGTCGATTTAAATCGGCTGTTTCTATAACTAAAACCGCACTCAATAGCAGGGATAATTACAAATTTATTTTCTTGGCTATCATAAGCTTCAACAGTAGTTAGTGTTTGGGATAATTCTTGACCATATGCCCCAACATTTTGTATAGGTGTAGCTCCAGCTTTACCTGGTATTAAACTCAGTGCCTCAATACCGGTTAAACCCTCATCTACACTTTTTTTAACAACTTCGTCCCAATTCTCTCCGGCTCCAATATTTAGATAATAGTTTATATCGTCTTCCTTAAATAACTCAAATTTTTTAATATTGTTTACTATTACCAAGCCATTAAAACCTTCGTCTCGCCAAACAATATTGCTGCCACTGCCAATTACAATAAAAGGTAAATTGTTATTTTTTGCCCAAGAAATATTTTCAGTGATATCTTGATTAGTTTCAGCTTCAACGAGGTAAGCTGCAATACCCCCGACTTTCATTGTGGAATAATTAGCTAAGCTAACATTTTGTTGACGGTTCATTATCTTTATTATACCTATTTAAAGTTGGACGTTTATGCTTGCACTTAGCTTAATGCAATTTTAAAATATATGTATATGGCTACTTTTGATAAACCATATTCTAAATTGGGCAAACATCTAAAGACACTAAGAGTACAAACAAAGAGAAGTTTGGCCGAAGTGTCCGGTGCGGTAGAGATTGAAGAAAAATTTTTAAGGCAAATCGAAGAAGGACATAAGAGACCAGCTGAAGATTTAATGCTGCTTTTTATAAGTTATTTTAATTTACCTGATCAAGAAGCAATGAGTATTTGGTCACTTGCAAAATACAAGAGTGATTTAACAGAACATTTAGATATTAGTTCTGATGGGTCAAATGCAAAAGATGATATAAGCCAATTAAATGCTAAAAATATGGTGATGATGTTTTCCGTTGATATAAGAACAATGTATACAGATGGGGTCGAAGTAACCTGGAACCCTGCAGGATTAACAATTAATTTTACTCAAACTAGTCCAATTACAGTGGTAGATAATCCTATGAAGAATTTACCAGTTGCTAGAGTCGGCATGAGTTATGACCAAGCTAATAAAGTTATATCTACGCTACAAACTGCATTGCTTCATGCAAAGTATACCCACCGCAATAAACTATTGCCGCCAAATATTGATAACGAGTAAGAATTTTAACTGACAGAATTAAGCTTAAGGTTTACGCTTCAAAATTATATCCTTAAAAATAAAAAGGCGTAATTAGATGACTATTGAAAAGTATTTTTCAAAGCTTCAAGCTATGGCATCATCACCCACACCTATTATCAAAGCTACGAAAATCTCAAAAAAATAAATTAATATAATCGCACTTACGATCAATTAGAAAACATAAGTTATTATAAGAGTCTTTTATCTGTTAAAATATCCTTGACTTTCATTGCTCCCGTGGTGAAATGGATATCACGATGGTCTTCGGAACCATTGTTGGGGGTTCGAATCCCTCCGGGAGTACCAGATATTATTACATAGTATACCCGGATATCTATTGTCAGTAGCTATAATATGTTAAACTAGCATTAGCAAATAGAGCTGGAAAGTTCCATGAAACAAACAATCTATCAAAAGGTAAATAAGGTAGATGTCTAGACTCCCCGTAGTAGGTCAGGATAACGATGTATGGGGTGGTGTCCTTAATGATTTCCTCTCCCAATCGCTCAATAGTGATGGCAGTTTAAAGAACTCAAGTGTAGCCTCTAACCTTCCAGATGCTAGTACTACTACTAAAGGCATTGTTAAGTTAGTAGGAGACTTAGGTGGTACAGCTACCAGCCCCACAGTACCTGGGCTAGCTGCCAGGGAACAAACAGTCAACAAAGACCAAATTAACGGTTATGCCGGGCTAGACGGTAATGGTCTACTGAAGACGGCTGAGTTGCCAAGTTCAGTAGTGACTAATAATCAAACCCAGAGTGCCGAGAATACGGTACTACCTTTATTCACAATTAACCCCAAGACTAGTGGATTCGAGCCGTTCCAGGTTCAAATGAATTCATATGTAAATCCAGGTGGCGGCGCAGGTACCTACAATCATGCAATGTTTCTTGGCTGGAATGCCAGTACGCACGGAACAGGAACACCAGCCGTAAGCGGCAAGCCCTCCTTAATCATGGGTATGGAGGACAATTACTATGACAGCGGCGGGACAAACTTATTCGGGATGGAATGGTATGTCGAGTACTTCTCGCCAGACGGCACTTCTGTACAGGGTTTACGACCATTCTATGCGCGAATCTCAAGTGACACCAACGCACGTAATGGATGCATTATTACATTCGACATTGGAACTGATGGTACCGGAGAATTTCTAGTAAAAACACAGGGCGGATTTTCTGGAACTCCTACTTCACTATTTGCCATTACTCCCACCGAAATTGACGCATATAGCATTTTCTACTCGCATATACTTACTGTCACGCCTGCACTAGTTGGGTCCTCAGGGGCTGGACAGGATCTATACATGAGAGCAGGGACTAGTAGTGGAAGTGTAGTATATCTAAATGGTGCAGCAAATGCAGTAAACCTCATTATTACTGAAACTGGCAACTTGTCCATTCGTGATCAGGCTGCCATTAACTGTTTCGGAGTAACAGGATTCAATGTCGCCGGGTCTGCCAGCCAGAAGCTTGGGTTTTGGGGTGCCTCTCCCGTTGCCCGACCTACAGGTTGGTCAGCGGCGACCGGCACTGCGACCCGAACTTCATTTAATACATCTAGTGTTACACTTCCTGCACTAGCACAAGCCGTCAAAGCACTAATTGATGATCTAAACACAATAGGAGTAATTGGCACATGAGCACAAGAAAACATATACAAACCCCTCGCATTCGACTAGTCGGCTGGAATGTGCAGCCCATTTTAATGGTTGATGACGGGGAAAACCTAACATCTCTACAGGTTAACCCGCAAATGATCCCAGTGGGACTTTGGCAGCAGTTCAAAGACGGTGGTGATGAGAAAGCAATTGAAGATATCCGATTTCAAATAAGTGATCAGTCAAAGCCCGAAACTCATCCAACAGATTCCTAGTTATCAGATTCGAGTCCTTTTGGCGTACCAAATTGTTAATTATTGGCGTCTTTAATTTCTAAACCTAAAACTTTATAAAGACCTAATAAAGTGTCAATATCGTCGTATAAAAATGCATGAGTGTAAACATCTCCTGTAGAAATTGGATTTATGCCTTCCGCATTACGTAATTCCCATTGACCAGAAATATCTTTTAACTCGTATGAACCTTTTGGGCTTACAGTTTCTTTCATAATTCGTAAAACTGGAAATCTTGGTGCTCGTATTATCCTATATTCAACATCTTCCTGGATGGATTCAGTTGAAATTCGTGGGCTATCAAATTCCCAAAGTCCATCTAGTAGAGTTCTGACCCTAATACCTAATTCGTTACCAATTTGCCTGAGAGCATCCGATGATAAGCCATCTTCTTGATACTTATCAAATAATTGACTAGCATTTTTACTAATTGCTTTAAATGCACTATCTCTAGCTGCTCTTAAATTAAAATCGGCTTCGTTGTATTCTGTTCCAGCTTCAGATATTTTTTTAATGCTACTTGGCTTCATTTAATCTCCTATAAATTTATCGATATGTTACTTATATTAGTTATAAAGTGCAAGCATATACACTTTTCTTGCTAAATGGGTAAATTACTTAGATAATTAATTAATGTCAGAGTTAGTAGTTCCAAGATATGAAGTTTGGGCCCAATATTATACAGTTGACTCAAATGGCTATGCAGATTGTGATGGTGAAATAGCTATAAGACCTTCTAGAGAAGAAACAAAACGAATAGCATCTAGACCTGATCAAGTTGATAAAATTGCATGGATTAATTTTTCTTTATTAATCTGTGATGAAGATGATACTGAAACTTTCGAACTTGGAGATAGTAATTGCTACATAGCTACTTCCAAAAGAAATCGAGCTAATGTTAATTTTGAAAAAGTTACTAAGGTCTTAAAACGTGATAGGTTACCTAGGCATACCATAAAGTGGCTTGGCTGGCTTATTTATGGAGATCAAACAGAAACACCAAATATGTTTTATGACTTAAAGCAAAGGTATTTTCTTCAAATCTAACTGGCTTTATTTTAACTTAGTAGAATAATCTGGTTTTAAATAAAGCTTTTTTAAATTTAATAAAATTGTTCCTATACCAAACCAAGTGGCGACTAATATAATAATTCCGCCAAGTATTGGGATTAGAAATATTATTCCAAGTACTAAAGTCCCGATTAAAATAATTAGTGGTGCTTTTTCTATATTTTTAGCTACTAAATGACCTGTATAGTATGAGGCTAATGGACCGCTTAAAATTAAACTAATAAACCATAGAAGTAGCAGTATTATTGCTAGTGGAATACCAATTACGGTCGCAAATAATATAACAATTGCAATAGGAACAACTATCATTGCTAGAAGACCTGTTAGCAGAACATGCCAAATTTTATTTTTAGCTACGTTATTCCATTTAACAAAAATCTGAGGGAACAGGGCTACTAAAATTAATCCAGTAGTAAGAGTGGCGAAAAGTAGATATATCTTAAATGGAATAATACTCAAACGATTCTTATGATGAATTGGCTCTGGCTTATGATTTATTACTCCGAGAACAGATGATCCAGCTTCTTTATTTACATTATTAATGCTGGTATAAGTAAAGTTTCCATTTATTTTTGAATTATTTGACAAGTTAATATCATGGGCAACAATATCTACATTTCTGCCAATTAAATTATTAAACGTTATATTATTAACTCTTGCATTAACATCTCTGCTAACATTTCCATCAATAACAGCACCTTGAGCAACTATTCCTAAGTCTCCGGCAACAACGCTGTTACTAGCTAATGTTAAGTCTTGTGCGGCAATTGAAGCATTTCGAGAAACTTTAGCTTCTATATTAATTGTTTGCCCGGCGATTCTTACATTTCCATTAACAATTCCATTTAAATTAATATTTTGAGCTGCACAAATAACATCTCCATTTACCGTAGCATTAATATCTACTGTTTGACCTAAACAAAAAACGTCACCGTTAACAACTCCAGTAATATTAATGTTTCGACCAGTCTTATAAATTGTGTGATTTGAAGTGCCGCTTACGACACTATTAATTGAATCGGCAAATACAATCTTTGTAGCTATACCCAAAAACAAGATAATAAGCCCTGGTAGAAAGAATTTAAGTCTCATATAACTAACCTAGAGTTAATTATATATCTATAATTGAATAAGTACATAAATTAACGTATAATCACCTCTGTTTTTAAGGCGAATGTAGCTCAGTCGGTTAGAGCGTCGGGTTGTGGTCCCGAAAGTCGTGGGTTCGATCCCCATCATTCGCCCCATTTTATTTTATTTGAATAACAATCTTACCTTTGACTCTTCCGTTTTCTTTGGCTTCTATTGCATCTGCTACTTCTTCCATCGGAAATACTTTATCTACTTTAGGTATTACCGCTCCGCTTTCAACAAACTTAGTGAGATTATTTAATCTTTCCGTGCTGAGTTTTGTAAACTGTGAAATTATGGTTATACCTAAATCGTTTGCTAACTCTTGATCAGCTTGAGTATTCATAGATACTGCAATTCCACCTATTTTTAAAATTGTAAGTGATTTATTAAAGTCTTCACCACCAACTGTGTCAAAAACTGCATCATAATCTTTAAGTAAACTTAAATAGTCATGTGATTTATAGTCAATTACTTGGTCAGCACCAAGCCCCTTAACAAAATTAATATCTTGATTACTTGAAGTCGTTGCAACATAAGCACCTATTCTCTTTGCTAATTGAATTGCAACTGATCCAATACCACCCGCACCACCGAGAATAAATATTTTCTGCTCAGTTTTTAAATTAATATTTTCTATGATAGCTTGTAGCGCACTTACTCCAACTAACGGTAAGGATGCAGCTTGATTAAAATCTAAATTACTGGGCATTTTTGCTATTTGATTAAGTTTAGTCACGGCAAATTCAGCTATTGCACCACTATTTCCACCTAGAACATTGGCTTGTCCGTAAACTTTATCACCAATATTAAAAGATGTATCTTTAGTATTTGTTTGTTTAATAATTCCAGCTAAATCACCGCCTAAAGTAAATGGAGGTACAGTGTGACTAGCAGGTTTCATAACTCCTTCCATTAGCTTTATGTCTGAAGGATTAATACTTGATGCATATACTTCAATTAAAACTTGATCGCTGTTTGGTGAAGGTATTTCTATCTCATTTATAAATATATTTGATGTATCGCCGTATTCTTTTAGCTGCACTGACTTCATAATCTCTCCATTATACTATATTTAGTATAGTATAAATATTTAATTAAATAGTTGACAAGCTTTAAATTTAAAGCATAAACTTTAAGCATGTACTTCGTGGTGGACACGCTAATATACAAAGCAAAAAAAACAATTTCAAAAGGCTTGCTTCTAATACTTCATTAAGTTAAGTTTTGCTAAGTCTTAAAGAAGGTATGTTTACCTGATATAATTTTGTCATTAAGAGAAAAGTTAAATCTAATTTTAAGAGCTTACTAAAGCTATTTTTACACTATCAACTTTTTACAGTTGCAATAGCTTCTTTAATAATTAGCTTAATTTTAGAATTTAGTGGAAATAAAAAAATCGCTCATATCCTTTTGGCAATTGTTTCGCTAGGTGAGACAACACCACTACTTTGGGGAATGTGGCAAGATATCAGGTTTGGAAAATACGGTATAGATATACTTGCTGCTACTTCTATTATTGCTTCAGTAATACTTGGCCAATACTGGGCAGCCATCGTAATTGTTTTAATGTTGAGTGGTGGTCAAGCACTTGAAGCATATGCCGCGAATAGATCTCAAAGTGAACTTAGAGCCTTATTAAAATTGGCACCTCGAAGTGCTGTAGTTATTAGAAAAGGTAAAGAGGTAATAGTTAAAGTTGAAAATATTAATGTTGGAGATAAGATTTTCTTAAAAGCTGGTGAAGTTGTACCAGTTGACTCAATTGTTGTAGATGGACAGGCAAATTTTGATGAATCCTCGCTAACGGGGGAGAGTTTACCTCAGTTAAAGGAAAAACAATCTTCTCTTATGAGTGGATCCATAAATATTGATGGGGTTATAACTGCCAAAGCTGTCGCTTCTGCAGAAGATAGTCAGTACCAACAAATTATAAAATTGGTTAGAAGTGCTGCTGCTAGTCAAGCACCTTTTGTTAGGCTGGCAGATCGCTATGCTCTACCTTTTACAATTGCGGCTTATTCAATTGGTATAGCAATGTGGGTTATTTCTGGTCAGGCAATTAGATTTTTAGAAGTAATTATAGTGGCCACTCCCTGTCCATTAATATTAGCTGCCCCGATAGCATTTATTAGTGGGATGGCTAAAGCAAGCCGCTATGGAATTATTGTAAAAAACGGTCAAGCACTAGAGAGATTAGCTGAAGCTAAAGCTATCGCATTTGATAAAACAGGAACATTAACTAAGGGTGAGTTATCTGTTAAGAGCATCAGGACTTTTTATAAATTTAAAAAAGAAGAAATTCTAAAATATGCATTTAGTTTAGAGCAAAACTCAAATCACCTTCTGGCTAAAGCAGTCATTGAAGATGCAAAATTAAAAGGAGTAAAGCCTTTAAAAGTTAAGCATTTAGAAGAAATTGCCGGTTTAGGACTAGTTGGAGATATTAAGTCAGATAAAGTCCAAATCGGTAATTATACCCTGATTAAAAGACAGAAAATAGAAATGCCTAAAAATTATCTTCATCACAAAATTAATCAGACTGCTGCCTATATAACATTTAATGATAAATTAGCAGGAGTCATTACATTTACCGATGAAATTAGACCAGAGTCATTAGATACATTATCTTTTCTACACGATTTAGGACTTAAAAAGATTTCGATGATCACGGGAGATAATATGCCAACTGCTAAGTTAATTGCCGATCAACTTGGTATTGATAAAGTTTATGCCGATGCTCTTCCGGCAGATAAGCTACATATTTTAAGTCAAATGAAACCTAAACCTGTAGTATTTGTTGGTGATGGCATTAATGATGCTCCAGTCTTAGCAGCATCCGATGTTGGGATTGCCATGGGGGTAAGAGGATCAACAGCTGCCAGTGAATCAGCCGATATGGTTGTAATGTTAGATGATCTTAGCCGGGTAGCTGCCGGACTTGAGATTTCTAAAAAGACTTTTAAGATTGCAAAAGAAAGTATTTGGCTTGGAATTGCGTTTAGTTCTGCTCTTATGTTAGTTTTTGCAACAGGCAAATTCTTACCACTATACGGTGCAATTACTCAAGAGTTCGTTGATGTCTTTGTAATATTTAATGCTCTTAGAGCTCATTCCATTAAGCCATCAATGGTGCGAAATTAAAGTAGCTATAAAGAGCGGTACTATTAAATTATCCAGTCCGAATATCGCTATATTCTCAAGCAAACTAGAAATAAAACTAATTATTAATAAAGTAGTAAATTCTAAGTTAATGCCGCTATAGTGAACAAATCCAATTAGTATTAATAACGACGCGATAAAAAAAGTAAGAGTACCGACTAAGGTTTTAGTATGGTTCAAAACTATATAACTATATTTTCCTCCAAATCTGAGACCTATAATTGCGGCTAGACCATCAGCTAAACTCATTTGTAAGATTGCAGCAGTAAAAACCCACTTATTTTGAGAAATAAAAGGTACAATTATTATGGCCAGTGCAAAAAATGCTTCTCCATATGTAGGACGTTGTACACTATGGATAGCTTGAAATATTTTAACTTTTTTAGAAATTATTACTGATACTAAAAATATTAGACCAATAAGTTTTATTTGAGTCCATGATAAGTATCGAGGCCAAAAAGCTACAAAACTACCTACAGTCAAATGAACGAATTTACGGCTGAATTCTCCGTGGATCTTTCTTTTTCGCCAAATAAATTCATTAATTACTAAAATAATAAATATAGCGAATATGGATAGAATTAAGTAAATCATTTTTTAATTTTGGTCGGGGTGAGAGGACTTGAACCTCCGACCTCCGCGTCCCAAACGCGGCGCGCTAGCCAACTGCGCCACACCCCGAATCATTAAATTATACCTTAAGTACCCCTTATATTATATTTGTCTTAAATAGTTTTAGTCTATTATTTGTTGGATTGGCTCAATTGACTTTGCCAATAAATTATTAGTCGTTATAAGAACTGCGTTAAATTGTTTAGGTCCTAGAGTTTCTAATTCGTTTTTAGTTTTAATATTATCTCGCCACCGAGGGATTACACTATTATAGCTAACGCCAAGAGAAGCATTTAATATTCCACACATACCAACATCAGATATATGTGCAGTTCCGTTAGTTAAGATCCGGGCGTCTGCAGTTGGTACATGCCAGTGGTCTCCAATTACAGCGCTCACTCTACCGTCTAAATAGTGTCCGATGATTACTTTTTGAGATGAAAAATCACCGTGAAAGTTAACAATTATGGCATCTTTGTTTTCATTTATTGTTTTAAGTAATATTTCATCAATTTTTTTAAGCGGGTTTTGGTTTGGTTTATCGGCATCTCGTCCAATAACTTGGCCAAGTAAGCTAACTACTAAGATTCTCTTGTTATTTTTTTCAATAAATTTATATTCTTGACCTGGAGTGCCTTTTGGATAATTTGCTGGTCGAATTATTGGCTCACTAGGATCTTCAAAATATGGGTAAATACTTTGTCTAAATAAGGACCAATTGCCACCACTACAGAAGTCTATTCCAAGACTTAAAAGTTTTTTATAGTCATCTTCTTCTGTACCTTTTCCGTCACTTACATTTTCAGCTTGAGCAATTACAAGATCAATATCGTATTTTTGTTTTAATTTAGGAAGGACGTTTGAAACGATGTCCAACCCAGGTTGAGCCATGACATCACCAATATAGAGAATCTTCATATTTTATTTGGCAAATTCAATAGCTCGGGTTTCTCGAATCACATTTACTTTAACTGTACCAGGATATTGCATAGTTGATTCAATCTTATTTGCTACGTCACGGGCAAGTTTAATTGCATCTAAATCATCTATAGATTCTGGTTTAACAAATATTCGAACTTCTCTTCCGGCGCTAATAGCGTAGGATTTATCTATGCCAGGGAAGCTATTAGCAACATTTTCTAAATCTTTCATTCTTTCGGCAAAGTTTTCAGCACTTATATTTCTTGCACCTGGTCTAGCTGCACTTATAGCATCAACCGTTCGAATTATTATAGCCTCAACAGTAGTAGTATCAACGTCATCATGATGTTGTTCGGCAGCTAGGGAAACTTCTTCTGGGGCACCGTATTTCCTTAAAATCTCACCTGATATATGGTGATGTTTACCTTCAATTTTATGTGTCAGAGCTTTTCCAATGTCATGAACCAAGGCAGCGTATTTAGTTGTTTTTACATCTGCTCCTACTTCTTCTGCAATAATGCCAGCTAGGTGCGCCATCTCAGTCGAATGTTTAAGCACATTCTGACCATAACTAGTTCTGAACTTAAGCTCTCCCAGTAAATGAAGTATCTCTTTTGGTATTCCAATTACTCCAACTTCACGGGCTGCATCTTCACCTGCTCTAATTACATCTTTTTCTACAGTCTTTTGTGCTTTGTCGACAACTTCTTCAATTCTCCCTGGATGAATTCGTCCATCTTTCATGAGCATTTCAAGTGTTTGTCTAGCAACTTCACGTCTAACTGGGTCAAAACTACTAAGAACTACGTAGCCGGGCGTATCATCAACCATAATATCTACTCCGGTGGCACGCTGCAGAGCTTGAATATTTCGACCTTCTTTACCAATTATTCGACCCTTCATTTCTTCATCTTCAAGTTTAATGCTAGTAATAGTACGCTCAGCAGTTACTTCAGATGCCATCCGCTCCATTGCAGTTGTTATAATTAAAGCCGCTTGTTCTTCTGCGTTTTCTTTAGCTTCATTTTGTAGTTTGCTAATTAAACCGATGAGATCGTTTTTAATGTCTTTCTCGGTCATCTTCATTAATTTGTCTGAAGCATCGACTTTAGTAAGCTTGGCAATTTTTTCAAGCTTATCTTGCTGTTTTTTTCTAATGTCCCTAATTTCGTTTTTTAATTGATCTATTTCGTCTTCGTTTTTTCGAATAGCTTCATTTCTTTTATCTAATTCGTCTAGTTTTTTATCTAGAGTTTCTTCACGAGTAATTAATCTAGTTTCCAGGTCTTTTAGTTCTTTTCGCCTAGATTGTTCTTCCTTTCTTGTTTCTTCTACTGCTTTATGAGCTTCTTCTTTTGCTTGATCAACTAATTTTGTAGCCTCTTTTTTTGCTTTATCTAATTCTTTCTTGGCTTTTTCTTCGGCAGAACCTAATCTTTGTTTTGTTATAACTGTGTTGGCTCCAAAACCAACAAATATACCAACGATAGCAAGCACAGCTTCTATCATAGTTGCCTCTCTTTCCAGAGATATTGAGAAGTATATTTTAAGACGTTGCTATCAGGTCTCTAGTTTTAAAAATACTCGTCTGTCTCTAATAAAAATAAAATTTATCTTAAATAATTAAAAGGATCTAAACACTCGCTTGAAATTAAAGAAGCTCTAGTTCCTTTGTCTTTAATATACGCTGTTAGGGGTATAACCGTCAAATTATTCATGTGTTAACTAGCTCTATTTCTTTTGTATTGTTATGTGTGGCTTAGCGCCGTAAACAGGTGCTGCGATAAAATCATTATTACCTTTAATGGCTCTAGTTGTGCCACTGCTTGCCCAGTTTTTTCCTGACTCTGCAATTAAAGGAATATTTAATGAATAGCTGAAGGCATTGGCAACTGAAAAACCTATTCTTAGTCCAGTAAAACTTCCAGGACCTTTATAGATTATGATTGAATTAAGATCATTAAGACTTAGATTATTATTATCTAAAATCTCTTTTATTTTTAAATGTATGGTAGCTGAAAGTTGTTTGTGAGCCTCCCAGGAAATATAGTCGAGTTTTTTAGAATTATTAAATAATCCAACTTCAGCCACTGGGTTATCTGTCTTTATGGTTAAAATAATCATAAGTTTTTAAAAATATAGTTATATTTATCTGTATATTCGCAGTTTATTTGCCTGGAATTTTCTGAGAGTACTTTAAAGTTAATACTAATTTTGTCGTTAGGCAAAATATCCTTTATAACATCAGACCATTCAATTATGACGACTGAATTTTTTTGATTTAGCTTTTCACTTATTTCTTTTTTCATGAGTCCTGCGTCATGGAGTCTATAAAAATCATAGTGGTAAATATCTAGATTATTTAATTTATATTCATTTAACAGTGTAAAGCTTGGACTAGTCACATTTGATTTCTTATTTAATATAGAAAGTAGTCCTTTGACAAATGTAGTTTTCCCCCCACCAAAATCACTTACAAGTTCTATTATTTCACCTCCCTTTAATTGAGAAGCAATTTTAGCTGCTAATTCCATAGTTTGCTCATAAGAGCCAGATAAATATTTAAATTTCTTCATTACTATTCATTTTATTAAATTGAATTAACGTTATTCCAGATTACAAATTGTATACTATACTATGATGCTCCAACTTAGTACTTCCATGATTAAGAGAAACATCTTGTCACTGCGTACAGGTACTCCTATTGCAGTTGTAGTTGGACCAATTATAAATCCAGATAACTTGAAAATTGAAGCTTTTTATTGTGAAGATAAGTATAACAAAAAAAATTTAGTATTAGTTACTCAAGATATTAGGGAAGTGATGTCAAATGGTTTTGTCGTTAATGATCACGAGGTACTAGTCGAAGAAGATGAACTTGTAAGGCTTAAAAAAGTGATTGATCTTAATTTTTCATTATTAGGCAAACAAGTAGTCACTCTTAGTAAAGAAAAAATTGGAAAAGTTAGTGATTATGCAACTGAAACAACCACTTTTTATATTCAAAAGATATATGTTTCACAATCTATATTAAAAAGTTTTACAGGAGGCAGTTTAAGTATAGATAGAAGTCAAATTAACGAAGTAACACCTACTAAAATAATAATTAATGATCTCTACGATAAAGGCAGAGTACCATCACCAGCAACAATGCCAAATATATAAACTATATATTTAAGGCGCTTTTTATATCCGAATAATTAAATCCTTGACTTGTTAAGTATCTCATTAATCTTGTTTTGTCTCTATATTTATTTAATAAATTTCTACTTTCAATAAGTTCTTTAACAGAGGTGGTATCATCAACACCTAACTCTTCCAAGGCTTGTTCTATTAATGAAATATTAACCCGGCGTTTTTTTAAGTCGTAAATTAATTTTAGTTTAGAGCAGGGATGACGTCTTTGTTTGTCTCTTATAAACGACAAACAGTAAGTGTAATCATTGATTAAATTCAATTTACTTAACTTGTTAAGTATTTTTGTTTTTAGGGCAGGGGGGGCATTTTTATTATTTAAATACTCTTCAATTTCCCATTTAGTTTTTAGACGGGAAGTAGCATATTTTAAAGTTTGAGAATATATTTTGTCTGAGTTTGATGATTTTGTTAACTCCCCTATCTTATCTTTACTTAATTCATCCCCTTTATTAATTTTTAATTTTATTAATAAATTGTCACTTACAGAGAAGGCAAATTTATCATCTATGAAAACAGAGAATCTGTTGGGGTTATTTTTGTTTTTCTTAATTGCTGTAATTTTCATACAGCTTTTTTAGATTTTAGCTGCGTCAATTTCTTTTACTTGAGCTATAACCTCATCTATTATTTTCGGATTGTCTTTTAAGTATTTAATGGCAGCAGATCTTCCCTGCCCTATTTTTTCATTTTTATAAGCATACCAAGCACCGGTTTTTTCGATAATGTTTTCATTTGTTGCTTGATCGACTACATCACCAATATAATTGATGCCTTCGTTATACATGATGTCAAATTCAGCTTGTCTAAACGGCGGTGCAATTTTGTTTTTAACAACTTTGACTCTTACTCGGTTACCGATAATATTTTCACCTTGTTTAATTTGGCCAATGCGTCGTATGTCCATTCTGATAGAAGAGTAAAATTTAAGGGCATTACCACCGGTTGTCGTTTCAGGATTACCAAACATAACACCAATTTTCATTCTAATTTGATTAATAAATATAACTGTACCCTTACTTCGGCTAATAATTCCTGTTAATTTTCGAAGAGCTTGGCTCATAAGCCTAGCTTGAAGACCTGGTAATGAATCACCCATCTCGCCTTCTATTTCAGCTCTCGGAACTAGTGCAGCAACGGAATCAACAACTATTAAGTCGACTGCGTTAGAGCGAACCAATGTTTCGACTATCTCAAGTGCCTGTTCACCATTATCTGGTTGACTTAAAAGAAGATTTTCGACGTCCACACCAATTCTCTTAGCGTAAGTTGGATCAAGTGCATGTTCAGCATCTATAAAAGCTGCTGTTCCACCGTTTTTTTGGACTTCTGCGATTGCGTGTAGGCTTAGAGTTGTTTTACCAGATGATTCAGGACCATATATTTCAACCACTCTACCCTTCGGTATACCGCCACCTAATGCTAGATCTAAACCAAATGAACCAGAAGGTGTTGTCTCTACTGCTGAGTGATGGGTTTCACCAAGCTTCATGATACTGCCTTTACCAAATTGCTTTTCGATAGACTCTAAAGCAATATCTAAGGCTTTAGATTTGGTGCTATTTTCAGTTGGTTGCACCTTTTTAATAGATTTGGTTTTAGTCGCCATAATAACCCTCCGCCATTAACAGATTTCGCATAAAGTCTAATGTTGCTAATTTAGTATATTTTAACATTTTCTAAGGATAATAACATTAATAGTCGTAGTGAAGTGAGTATTTTAGACCATTATTTATAAATTATTTAATACATTAAGCTTACGTTTTATTGACCATTACTGTTAAAATATGCCCAGGATGGGTGAACCTGTAAACAAAAAAATTGCTCTTAAATATAAGAGTTAAAAGCTATGCGTATTCCGGATTCATTAGCGGAAAGTTTGCTTGTTGCCAGCGGCAAAGCGGCAGATGATCAAGTAAAAACCTTGCATGAACAGTCAACCAAAGAAAAGAAACCTTTTCAAGATCTAATTATTTTAAACAATTTACTTAGCGAAAAAGATTTAACTAAATTATATGCCGAAGAAATAGATGTCCCTTTTGTTGAGATTAAAGCTTCGGAAATTAAGCTTGACGATTTAAAACAATTACCCGAACGTATTGCCCGGCAATATAAGGCAGTAGTATTTGGAAAAGAGTCTGACGGTACAAAACTAGTTGCCATGGAAGACCCAGACGATATCCAGGCTATTAATTTCCTTAGAAAACAATTGGGTAACAAAATAAAGGTATATATTACGCCTTCTCCTCTACTTCAAACAGCTCTGGATCAATATCGGGGCAATATAAGTAGTGAACTGACTAAAGTAATCTCTTCTGAAGAAGATATTGTAGATTCAGAAGAAATCGATGAAAAAGATGTTGCTGAAGATTCACCGGTTGCTCAAACTGTAAATATAATCATTGAGTATGGCGTAAAAACTGGTGCCAGTGATATTCATATTGAACCGAGAGAAGAATTTGTAGTTGTGCGGTACAGAATTGATGGACTTTTAAGAGAAGCAAACAAACTGCCTAGAAAACTACTTGGGGCACTTGTTAGTCGAATTAAAATACTTAGCAATCTTAAAATTGATGAGCATAGAGCTCCACAAGACGGTAGATTTAAAGTAGATATAAGTGGACAAATCTATGCACTAAGAGTATCGACTTTACCAATACTTGATGGAGAAAAAGTGGCTATGAGAATTCTTAATGAATCTACAAAGGCAGCTGAATTTAATGAATTAGGTTTTTGGGGAACAGCCTTAAAAGACTTACAAAATGCAATTATTCAGCCACATGGAATGGTTCTGGTTACTGGACCTACTGGATCTGGAAAATCAACGACTTTATTTAGTGTCTTAACAAAACTTAATACGCCAAATATTAATATATCGACTGTTGAAGACCCAATTGAGTATCACATCATCGGAGCTAACCAAGTACAAGTAAACCCGGTTGCTGGAATGACCTTTTCAAATGGCTTAAGAGCCCTGCTCCGACAAGACCCAAATATTATAATGGTTGGGGAGATACGAGATGTTGAAACTGCGGATTTGGCAGTACAAGCAGCTTTAACTGGACATTTAGTTTTTTCGACACTTCACACTAATAACGCTGCCACATGTTTACCAAGACTTCTGGAAATGGGTGTGGAGCCTTTCTTAATTGCTTCTACAATTAGGGTTGTTCTAGCCCAGAGATTAGTACGAAAACTTTGTATTAATTGCCGAGAGAATTATAAACCAGATGAAGCAGTCTTAAAGCAGCTTGAGAAAACTTTTAATTTAAGCGGAAATGGTGGAATTAAACGAATCCATGAACTTGAACAATTAGCATTTGGTGATGGAGTTGGCAAAAGTCCAACTGGAAAATCTGCTGGAGCTGACGATTTAAGTACGACTCCTTCAAATATATCTAGAATCTGGAAAGCTCATGAAGAAGGATGTGATAGTTGCAACCACACTGGGTATAAAGGTAGAATTGGCATTTACGAAGTTCTGAATAATTCAACCCAAATACAAGGTAAAATAGTGTCCAATGCCACAGCTGATGAGATTGAAAAAATTGGTATATCTGAAGGCATGATAACAATGCGACTTGATGGATTAATTAAATCACTTCGGGGTGAAACTTCTATAGAGGAAGTGCTAAGAGTAACTGAAGAAGAATAAAAATGTTATTTAAATACAAAGCTACAAATAAACAAGGTGCATCAGTTTCTGGTAAGGCTGAGGCACAAGATAAAGCAGGACTGTTAACCCTTCTCCATAAACAAGGACTTCACCCGATTGTTATAGAAGCGGATAAATCAAAAGGGTTTAACTTATTCGCTCCGAAGAAAAAAGTTAAGCTGGGTGATCTTGTAATCTTCACTAGACAACTTTCAACTATGATTTCAGCTGGTGTACCTCTGGCAAGATCATTGGCAGCTCTACAAACCGATTCCGAAAACCCATATATGAAGGAAGTTATTGGAAGCGTAAATAAAGATGTTGAAAGTGGGATGGCTTTAGGTAGTGCTTTTGAAAAATTTCCAAATGTATTTTCTGAAGTTTATATAAATATGGTTAAAGCTGGTGAAGAAGGTGGAATCTTAGATGACATTTTAAAGAGACTGGCAACCCAAGTTGAGCAGGACGCATCTATTAGAAAAAAGATAAAGTCCGCCATGATGTATCCGATAGTTATCTTAAGTATTACTATTATTGCTTTTTTTGGCATCATGCTTTTTATAATGCCGAAACTTGAAAATATATTTGCAACAGTTGGTGGTTCGCACTATAAATTGCCTGTTTATACAAAAGTGCTATTAGAAATAAGTAATTTTAGTGCTAAGCCAACTTTATTAGGGCCATTGCACATCCCTATAATATCTAATCTGCCAAATCTAATTCTAATGTTAGTTGTATTTCTAATTGGGCTGGTTTTCTTACTAAGATATATTAAAACTCCAAATGGTAAGTATCAGTTTCACTCTATACTGCTTAGGATACCAGTCATCAAGATATTAGTATTAAAAGTAGCGATTGCTAGATTTTCAAGAACTTTTGCATCATTGATGGGTTCAGGTGTCAGTGTGCTTGACTCTTTAGCTGTAACCGGAAAAGCACTTGGTAATAAAGTAATTGAAAAGGAATTAGCTGCTGCAGCAGTCGAAGTAAAGAATGGTAAACCGCTGAGTGTGCCTATTGCTCAAAGTAAACATTTCCCACCTATAGTTTCACAGATGTTATCAGTCGGAGAAGAAACTGGTCAAATTGATACAGTCTTAGTTAAAATAGCAGACTTTTATGAAGAAGAGGTTGCAGTTTTAATTGATGGTCTAGCGGCTATAATTGAACCAATCATGATAGTTTTCTTAGGTGCAGGGGTTGGTTTGATAGCTGCGAGTGTAATGGGTTCAATAGCCAATCTGTCTCGTAGTATTGGTACTGGTTCATAATCTCAGTTTACAAGAGTACTTGACTAGCCAGTGCTTATGTTTATAATGAGATTCAGACTTTCGGTAATGAATGTATTTACCAAAGATCAATATTAAAAATTAAATCAAGGAGGGTGGGCTCTTATGATCTCCCTTAAAAAACGCGAACAAGGTTTCACTATCGTTGAACTTTTGATCGTTATAGTAGTAATAGGTATTTTGGCGCTATTAGTTATTACGACATACGCTGGAATCCAATCTAAAGCAAGAGACTCTAAGCGTCAGACAGACTTAAAGTCGTTGCAAACACAAATTGAAGCATTCTTTAGTCAAAACGGCTATTATCCATCTAATGCCGATCTAAATCTTCCTTCGTGGCGAACTTCAAACATGAAGAGTTTAGATGCACAGGCATTAGTTGATCCTTCAAGTACTTCAAATACTTGTAGCGCAGGCACTCAGACAAGTTGTCTGGCAGATAATAATGCAACCTCGTTCATTAAACAGTATAGGTACTTCCCTCAAGACGTTAATAATTCAAGTGCTAACTGTGAAGCTACTGATACAACTTGTTCTCAGTATGTCCTTACAGCCGGCTTTGAAAACAGCGTTGGTGGTAAAACATTCGAAACTCTCAATAACTTAGACTGATAATTTAAGTTAACAAGATAAAAACCCCTGTAGTAAGTCAGGGGTTTTTAGATTATACTTATGTTTAAAGATGAAGCTGGTCAAAATAAAAAATGAGGGTGGTCTAACTTTAGTTGAACTACTAGTGACAATAGCTTTAGCAGCTGTTGTTGTGGTTTCCCTTACCACTGTTGTGACTACCTACCTTCACGTTGCACAAAGAGGTCGTTATTTAAATCTAGCTAATTCATTTGTCGAAAGTAAGTTTGAGCAATTAAGAAATAATGGTTTTAACTCGCTAAGTTTAGGTACAACTAGCTTAACTAGTCAACTGACACCACAGCTTCCTCTTAGTCGTGCAGCATCAATGACAGTAAGTAGTCCTTACACAGGGGTCGACCAAGTAGATATTTCAATTTCGTATAAAGATCAGGGTAAAACTCAAACTTATGCATATACAACATATATTGGAGAATTAGGTGTCGGACAATAATCTAATTAGATTAAATGAATTAGGTTTTACTTTAGTAGAAGCATTAGTTGTAGTATCTGTACTAGCAATTGTTGGTGTGACTTTTCTAGGTCTGGCAGTAAATTATTTTGTTGTCATTACTAGGAATCAAGAATTAGCTGAGTTAACTATTAATTCACAGAATTTACTTAGAACAACTGTTGAGAATATAAGATTTGGTAACGGTGTAGAACAGTCAAATAAAAACTTTGACTCAAATGCTCCAGCTGGTGGCTGGAATACTAGCGTATCTTCTTTTGTAATTGTTCTTCCGGTACCAGCAGTTGATGCGTCTCGTAACTATATAATTGATCCACTCACCGGTAGTCCTTATATGAACGAACTTGTTTATTATAAAAATGGGACGACACTAATGGAGAGAACAATTGCAAATTCGTCAGCAACAGGCAACAGATTAGAAACCTCTTGTCCTCCCAGTATTGCCACTTCATCTTGTCCATCAGATAAACAACTCGCAACTTTTGTTAATTTAATGACGTTTTCAATGTATGACCAAAACTCTGCTTCGACAACCAATCCAACTCTTGCTAGGTCAATATTAATTACGCTCAATATGCAGCGAAACGCTCCTGGACAACCACTTAATTTATCTACTACAACTAGGGTTACACTAAGAAATAGGTTTTAACCATGTTTAAGCTAAAAAAATTAAATGAAAAAGGTTCAATAATCTTAGTCTTTATTATTGTAGTTCCGTTTCTTATTGCGATTACAACTTATGATATGTATGAATCACTAACAAGCTATCAAGTGGCAAACTTTGACCAGCAGCATACTGAAGCTCAAGAAGCAGCTGATGCCGGGGCAGATTATTCAATTGAACAATTAGCTCAAAATAGTAACTGGCCTGGTACCGGAAGTGAATTTACAGTTCATACCGATAGTAAATTAAAAACAACTTTTATTTCAACGGTTGTAGATAATTCGCCAAATAAGACAATAAATATTACCGGTAAAACATATTTTCCGGTAAATTCATTAACTCCCAGTAGATCGGTTTCAATTGCAGTTGAACTCTACCCTGTTACAAATGGTAATTATAGTATTGTTGCCGGAGTTGGCGGATTGCTTATGAGTAATAATTCAAAGGTTGTAGGCGGAAGTGTGTTTGTAAATGGTGAATTAACCATGTCAAATTCAGCTCAGATCGGATTAACTACTAATCCAGTTAATGTGCAGGTTGCGGATGAAATATGTCCGACTACTTCTCCATACTCGGGTTATCCGCGTGTTTGTAATCCAAGTGAAGGACCAGAACCTATTACTATAAGTAGCCCGACCGCTCACATATACGGTCAAGTAATGGCAACTAATCAATCGACTGGAACTAATATGAGTAACCCAGGACTAGTACCCGGATCACCTGGACCGCAATCATTACCAACATATGATCGGTCGGCTCAAAAGAGTGCAGCTATACATTCTTTGAATGGAGATGATGCATCATGCTCTAATAAACAAAATGTGATTTGGCCAGCTAATACTAAAATAACTGGTGATGTGACATTAACTCAATCTTGTACAGTATCTATTAAAGGTGATGTCTGGATTACTGGTTCATTAACAGCTCGTAATACATCTCAACTAATAGTAGATAACTCAGTTGGAACATCTAGACCTAATATAATGGTTGATAGTATTAATGGTATAAATTTGAACGATTCTTCGGGAGTTGTTTCTAATCCAAGCGGTACCGGTGCAGAATTTTATACATTCTATTCAACCAATGGATGTTCTCCAGATTGTTCAAGTGTAACAGGTATAGACCTAGTAAATTCTAGACATGTTTCAACAATAAACTTAAATCAGTCCGTAACAGCACCTAACAGCATATTTTATGCCTATTGGACTCAAGTAAGTATGGCTAATTCCGGATCGATTGGTGCGGTTGTCGGTCAAACAATTTCTATGTCAAATACTGCAGCTATAACTTTTGGAGCTTCTTTAGGATTTGGAACAACAACCTGGATAGTTAAAGGATATAGGCGAATTTAATATTACAGTGTATTTGATATACTTATAAGGAAATTACCATTCGGTGGGCAACAAATGAAAATATCTAAAACACCAAAATTCTTTCATGATAAACCTCTTTTTGGCTTGGATATAGGCTACGGCACTCTCAAAGTAATGCAACTTGAGGAATTTGATCCTGAAGAATTAAAGAAAGGTTTAAAGCCTAAAGTTACTGGTTACGGTTTTAACACTTTTGATAAAACTGCCCAAAAAGACGGTGTGGTTGTAAAGCCTGAAATAGTGGCTCAAGCAGCCCATGCAATGTTTAAAAATCATTTGATTGGAGATATATCAACGAAAAGAGTGGCTATTGCAATCCCTGCATATAGAACATTTACAAGATCACTCGAGCTTCCAAAACTAAAAGATGAAGAATTAAAAGAAGCTATTGAGCTTGAAGCCGAACAGTATATTCCTCTTTCAATGGAAGAAATGTATTTAGATTATGAGATCACTCGTAAAACGGAGGAAACGGTCGAGCTTTTTATAGTAGCAGTACCAAAAGTAATAGTTGATTCATACATTAATTTGACTCGTATTTTGGGACTGGAAACTATATTAATTGAACCAACTCTTAGTTCTTCCGGACGACTATTTTCCTTAGATAAACACAGCGAAGTTGCGACTTTTATTATAGATTTTGGATCACGAAGTGCTGACATTAGTATTTATGACCAAAGAATATTAGTAACAGGTACTGTTCAAGGTGGTGGTGTTAACTTTACAGAATCAATAAGGTCAAAATTAAATGTGACACTTCAAGAAGCTGCCTTAATTAAAACTCGTTACGGACTCAATGCTTCAAAAAAACAAACTGAGATTAGGATTGCTTTAGAGCCTACCCTTTTACAAATTGTAAAAGAAGTTAAGCGAATGATTAGATATTATGAAGAAAGATATGGTTCTGATAGACCACTTGCCCAAATAATAACATTAGGTGGTGGTGCTAATATGCCTGGACTCAGTGAATATTTAACTGAAACTATTAGATTACCAGTTAGACAAGTTGAGCCTTGGAATTACATAAATAATAAAGATTTAGAACTACCAGTTCTGGCAGACAAATCCATGTATTCGACTGTAGCCGGACTAAGTTTAGCTGATCCCATAAAGGTATTTACCAAATGATAAATTTACTACCACCAGATGTTAAACAAGGTTACAAATTCGGGCGATTAAATGTAACTTTAAGGCGCTGGGTAATAATTTGTTTGATTGCTCTACTTGGACTAGGTGGTATTACAACATTTGGTTTAGTGCAGCTCCACCAATCTAAATTAGATACCCAAAATCAAATCGCTAGTGCAAAAAATCAGATTCAAAAAGAAAACTACAGCGGTGTTCAAACTCAAATACAAGATATCTCTAATAGTTTTAAATTAGTTGTGAAAGTACTTGGCCAAGAAGTACTCTTTTCTAAACTACTAAAACAAGTGGCTGCAATAATTCCTGCTAATGCTAATTTAACCGGACTCCAAATTAGCCAAACGCAAAAAACTATCAACATATCCGCCGAAGCAACAAGCTATAATACTGCAACTCAAGTTGAAGCGAATTTAGCTGATCCTGCCAATGGGGTTTTTAGTCATGCCGATTTAGTAAGTGTTACTTGTAATAGTAAAAATACTATAAACCCACAGTATCCTTGCAGCGTTATTGTAAATGCACTACTTGGACCTAACACACCGTATCTATTTATTAATAGCAAAGGTGTTAAATAATGACTTCCAAACAAGTATTCATGGTTTTAACTTCTGTAATACTTCTGTTAGTTATTGGGCTAGGGGTTGGTGCCTATAGTATTAATTCAATGTTAGCTAAACAATCAGATGAACTAACCAGCCTAAAAGCAACTTCGCAGGCATTGTCTACAGAACAGAATATTTTAAAAAGGGATAAAAAAGATATTAAAAATTATGCTAGTTTAAATCAAATTGCAAAAGCCATTGTCCCACAGGATAAAAACCAAGCAGAGGCAGTTAGAGAAATAGTTAATTTAGCAACTAAAAATGGAATAACTCTAGCATCAATTACATTTCCCGCATCTACCTTAACTGCACCAACCAGTACAAATTCAGGAAGTTCTGCAAATCTAACAACTCCACAAGCTGTTAATCCGAAGATTGTAAAACTATCCCAGCTAATCCCAATTAAGAGTTTGCCTGGGGTTTATGAGTTAATAATTAATGTCCAAAGCAGTGGTGATCAAACCGTTCCATATAATAACTTTATAAGTTTTTTAAATGATTTAGAACATAATAGACGAACTGCACAGATTAGTAATATTGCAATTACACCAGATAATAAATCCAAAGGTAATTTAACTTTTACACTTAATCTAGTCGAGTACATAAAACCATGAAAGATAAACCAGTATTTAGTTTTAAAAAATATAAATATTCTGCTTTAAATATGCTTAAAAAAGTTGGCAGGTATAAAGTTGTTGTATTTATTTTATTTGTCGCCGGTATATATACTTACATTTATTTAAATATTAGTAATTATACAAATCAGCAACCGACTCAAGATCAAATTCAAGGTCAAGTAAAAGCAGCTGCTATTCCGCATATTGATCAATCAGTAGTAGAAAAATTAAAGTCTCTCCAAGATAATAGCGTCAGTGTCCAGAGCTTGTTTGACCAAGCTAGAAATAGTCCGTTTCAAACTCCTTAAAGTAGAGTCGATTGGGATTTATGTTTTTTATTCTTTGTTCTATTTAAATGCTTATAGGCTTTTGTTGTGACTTTTCGACCTCTTGGTGTTCGCTCAATCATGCCAATTTGCATGAGGTATGGTTCATAGAAATCTTCAATTGTGCCACGTTCTTCCGCAGTTAAAGCCGATAGTGTTTCGATTCCAACAGGACCACCGCTATAGTTATCTATTATTACTTCCATTAATCTTCTGTCTGAAGTATCTAGCCCTAAATCATCAATATCTAGTAATGTTAAAGCTTTATGGCTAATGTCTACATCAATTATGCCATCGCCATTTACATCTGCGTAATCTCTGACTCTCTTAAGTAATCTATTTGCAATTCTTGGTGTTAAACGAGCTCTTTTTGAAAGCTCAAAGGCAGCCTTTTGATCAATTTTTACATTTAATATTTTAGCTGCTCTTTTTATTATTTTTTCAATTTCTTCAGAGGTATAGAAGTCCAATCGGTGTATCATGCCAAATCTATCTCTAAGAGGAGCGGCTAAAGAACCGGTTCGGGTTGTAGCACCGATTATGGTAAAAGTTGGTAGATCAAGTCTTAACGACCGGGCGGTTGGACCTTTGCCAAGAATAATATCTAGCTGAAAGTCTTCCATAGCTGAGTAAAGTACTTCTTCAACAGTTCTATTAAGCCTATGTATTTCATCAATAAATAAAATATCACCGTCACTTAAGTTAGTTAGTAAACTGGCTAAATCCCCTGCCCGCTCAATAGCCGGACCGGAAGTAACTTTAATTTGACTGTTCATTTCGTGAGCTATAACACTAGCCATGGTAGTTTTGCCTAGCCCAGGTGGACCATGTAGAAGAATATGATCTAAGGTTTCATTTCTTTTTTTGGCAGCATCTATAGCAAGCTGAATATTTTCTTTTAGTCTTTCTTGACCTATATAGTTTTTAAAGTCTTTTGGCCTAAGTGTATTTTCTAATTCTTCTTCTTTTATTTCGTCTACGTCACTATTGACAATGCGGTCAATCATATTTTTATTATACCTTTAATTAACATTTAGCTTAAGTTTTAAGGTATTCGTTCAGGACTCCAGCAATAGCGTTTATTTAAATTTAGATTAGCAATCTCATTCATATCATCGTCAGATAATTTAAAGTCAAATATATTAATGTTTTCTGCGATTCTAGCCGGTGTAACAGATTTAGGAATGATAACTATTTGTTGTTCGACTAACCATCTAAGAACAATTTGAGCGTAGGTTTTGTTATATTTCTCCATTAATTTAGTTATTGTTGGATTTTCAGGCATATGTCCATGAGCAAGTGGCGAGTAAGCTTCTATTTGAATTTGTCGTTCATGACAAAATTTAATTAAGTCAGGTTGCTGGAGAAATATATGAAGTTCAACTTGATTAATGACCGGTTTTTGAGATGCATAAGAGTCCATTTCTTCAATGTGCCGAGGCATATAGTTGCTGACTCCAATAGATTTGGCTTGACCACTACTATTTAATTTTTCAAGTTCTAACCAGGCATGCTTTCTAACTAGTGGCACCGGGAAATGAAGTAATAAAAGGTCAACATAGTCTGTCTTTAAGTTTTCTAGTGAAGTCTTAAATGATTCTCTTAGTTTATTCGATGTAAAATGGGTGACTTGGATTTTTGTGGTTATAAAAATGTCTTCTCTTTTTATATTATTTCTATTCCATGCATTACCTAGAAATTGTTCATTTCCATAAGCTTGTGCCGTATCAAAATGTGTATAGCCATTATCTATGGCTGCTCTAAAAGCTGCATCAAATTCATTCTGATCTTTAATTTGCCAAAGCCCAAGTCCAATTTGTGGAATATATTTACCATTAGCTAGTTTAATTTGTGGAACTTTATTCATTATTTACCTTTAAGAGCTAGTTTAACTCGCTCTTCAGTAGGAAGTTTTTTATCGACATGTGTCAGCGCTTTGGCAGCATCACTACTTGTGTAACCAAGCGAGATTAAGGCTTCAATTGCTTCGTCTTTTATTCCATGCTTTGCGTTTAGTAAATCTTTTGTTGTAACTTGTCCTCCTAATATACCGATCTTATCTCGAAGTTCTATCACTACTCGTTCAGCAACTCTTCTGCCGACTCCACTTGCTCTTTGAAGAAAATCTATATCGCCAGAGGTTATAGCATCTACAATATTATTAATTTGTCCAATGCTAAGTAAACTTAACGCCATTTTAGGTCCAACACCATTAACTTCAAGTAGCTTTTCAAATATATCTTGGGTTTCCCTGGACAAAAAACCAAATAAATCATGAGCTTGTTCACGGACATATTCATATATACAAAGTGAAGTTTTCTCACCAAGTTTTAGTTTTGAATAATCGTCATTAATTACAAAGATTCCGTAACCCACACCTGAAACGTCAATAATAACTTTATCTGTCAGTTTTTCACTGACAACACCTTTTAAGGAAGCGATCATATGGTAAATATTATCGCATAGTCATGGAATGTGTAATAGCAGCCGCTAGAGCATCGGCGCAGTCATCAGGTTTAGGAATAGATTTAAGTTTTAGTATCACTTTGACCATTTCTTGAATTTGTTTTTTATCAGCTCGACCGTATCCAGTCAAAGCTTGTTTAATCTGAAGTGGAGTATATTCAAAAATATCTAAATTAAACTGCTTGGCGCAAAGTAAAACTATTCCTCTAGCTTGAGCGACACTCATTGCTGTAGTTACATTTTGGGCAAAGAATAATTTCTCAACTACCATTATTGATGGCTTAGATGATTTTATAATACTTGTTAACTCTGTATATATTATTTGAAGTCTATTAGCATCTTCATCTTTTACTGGTGTTCGTATTACTCCTGCATCAACTATTTTTGGTTTACCTTTTTCAACATCAATTACACCAAAACCCAGTATTCCAGTTCCGGGATCTATTCCAATTATTCTCATATTTTTATTTTATATATCAAGTGTTAATTAATCTTTAATTTTTTAAGTTAATAGTTTATTTGCTAAATTCTCTGGTATATCAAAATTAACGTGGGTTGATACAACGTCATCAAGATCATCAAGCGCATTCATAAGTTTCAGTATTTTAGAAGCTGTAACCTCGTCCGTTATTTCAATTACATTGTTCGGCTCATAAGATAATTCTGCTTCAATAACTTCATAATTTTTATCTGCTAGATTATTTCTTACTTTGGCGAGATCTTTAGGTTGAGTATAAACAACTGATTCGTTATCTTCATCTCTTACATCTTCTGCACCGGCATCAAGTGCATCTAGGACTAGATCATCAGATATTTGATTAAATCTAATAATTCCTTTTTGTTCAAAAAGATAACTAACTGCACCTTTTTCCGCAATATTACCACCGTGTCTGGAAAAAGCTGTTTTAACATCCGGATAAGTTCTATTAATATTATCTGTTGCACACTCGACTAGTATAGCTACTCCACTTGGGCCATAACCTTCATACATAACTTCGCTTAGCTCAGCCGCTGATTTATCCTTAACTCTGTCAATTGATCTTTGTATATTAGCTGCTGGCATATTGGCAGCTTTAGCTTTATCTATGGCTAGTTTAAGAGAAAAGTTAGTATTTGGTTCTGTGCCGGTTCTAGCAGCCATAGCAATAGCATTACCAAGTTTAGTGAAAGTAGCTCCACGAGCTGAGTCCTTGGCTTGTTTTTGTCTTTTGATGGTAGACCATTTGCTGTGACCAGACATTATATCTGTTATTTTATAATATTTTGGTCTGTTTGTCAGGCTGCAATAGGTAGTTCCAAAGTTTCATGAAATGCCATATACGCAAATGGGTGATGAAATACATCCATAATGTTTTCTCCTTCGAGTACATTCACAACGTCAGTTTTATGTTGCACTCTATCCTGGACAATAACTCTAAGTGAATTTAATCCAAAAGATCTGTCGCAAACTAATGAAATATCCAAACCGCCGGATTGTCTCTCCATTAATTCAACCTCATCAGTAAATTGCATTAATTCTTTGTATGTCATTTTATTTTCCTTTATTTAAATAGAGCTCCTCGCTTTATTGCTTGGAGCTCTTTTTTATTTTCCCGAAAAAAATGAGTGGTGCTAGCTCCAAGCATTGGCAATAATCATAGTGAGCACAAAGTGCTTCACTGACGGAAATTGCCAAGTTTGGTTTAAAGCTTTCACATTTTAATAATATTACTTTGTAAGCTTAAGCGTCAAGTATTATATATAATTTCAGATGTTAGGTATTAGTAATACTTCTTTTCTAAATGCATCTGACCAAAGTTTATTGATTTTATCTACCATTTGGGAATGTATCAAAATCTCTAAATCGCTACCTCTTACACTTGCAAGTCCGATTGATTCTCCAGTAGTACCTAGTAACGTAATTCTCTGACCGCCAAGATTATAACCGCTATCTTCAGCAGTTGACTGAATTGCAGCTTTTAATCTTGGCCAATCATCAATAATTAATTCTTTGTTAACATCTGGATTTGAATTATGATACCTGTTTCCAGTTCTATCCTCATCCGAATCATGACCAAGTATAGGTTTAATTAAACTATCATGAGTTACTTCTCCAAAAAATTTGTATCTTAAATTTTTCTGATATTCATCTTGAATACTTCTAGTGATTTCATCAGCTACTTCAAAAGTAAGTAAGCTTCTAGCTTGGTCACGACTCTGACTATAATATGTCCACCATGCTCTAACATCATTATCTTTGAAGATTTGAGTTTCTGTACGTAAAACTATGTTTAAATCAGTTTCATGTTTGACCATTTCCCAAAGATGACTCATATACTGTGAGCCATTGGGATTTATTCGTGCTAGTTCTTCTTCCTGTCTGGCGATTCGTATTTCTCTTTCATATGCAGTTCTGCTCATAATTAAATCTTCTTAATTTGAATTATAGTTAAAATAAATCAATTTCAAAGCATAAGAAATACCTTTGTAGCTTATTAATGGTTAGAATTTAAATATGAAAATTAGAAGCGAACTTGCAAGTAATCTTTTTGAAGTTGAAACCGGTCGTCGCTTACCACAAGATTATATGGAAATTTATCGCGATGTCGGAGCATATGTATTAAACCCAGAGTTGTATTCACCGATTAATGGAGGTCGATTAGCACAAATTAGGGAACACATTACCCAAAAACCTGAAGCTGTTTTATTAAATGCTTATCAAGCGGTAACGGAAATTGATCTTAAATATCCATCTAAATCACCTGAAGCGATTGGTAGGTATAAAAAAGGTTTAAGAAATGAAGTTACAGAGCTAGTTGAGGAATTTGATGCAGCTATCCTTGAGCATCCATATCATCAATATGAAAAATTAGGTGATGATTCAGCTGGTCTTTGGTTATCTCAAGTTTTAGATTTTAATAGATTGAGATTCGCAGATATTAGTCATAAAAGGAAAATAAAAATTGAAGGAGAACTTGGTGACGTTATGTGGTACTGCGCAAGACTGGCAGCTGATCATGACATAACATTATCCGATGCGTTTTTATCGTATCTGGCATATTCTGACGCTCCTGGTGTTCGAGACGCTTTTGCTTTAAATGAAGAAAAAGAATTCGAATGGGCTAGAAACAATTTAGATTTTAAATTGACACAAGATATAAGTTTAAGCCATAAGTTTGCATATTTTAGAGATATCCAAGTTGGTAAAAATAAAGATCGAAAGATAACGGTTGATAGTGGTCCTTCTCAGATCTTAAGTCAAATAATAGACGAGGATTTATCTGGGGAATTAACCGAACAAGATCTTGCCATCACAGTAGGTAAATTAGTATGGTTTGTTGCTTACGTTTCAAGCTCATTAATAAATGGCGAATTTGCAGATATTATAAAAGACAATTTATTAAAAAATATTAAGAGGAGTCAAGAAGGTACAATTTTCAACAAAGAAGATCGTGATGAGTTAGATGAAATACAACTAAGAGGTAGGTCTAGTTTAAGACATCCGATTAGTCATTTAGTTGATGATCCAAATTCGGATCAAACTTAAAAGTTATTCAAAAGTTAATTTAGTAATACAAAATATTTATGATCTTCATTGGTTGGATCAAATTTACCTTGGCTTAAATAGTCTAATATTTGACTAGTTGATTTTCCTTCTGTGATTTGTTTTGATATATAACTCCTCATTTTTAAATATCCTGCATAATAGACAGCGTCACGTGTAAAGATGGCTTGCCTTCTATCTTTAAGGTTTCCTCTACCTCCACGATAAATCCGATCGACATACTTCCAAGAATCTTTTTCTAATTTATTAATATCTGGTTGGGTTAATCTATTACTGCCAAATGAGTTAATGACTCGTCTGGCAAAACAAATGTCATACATTTCTTGTCTAGTTCGTTGTTGACCATCAAGTATACCTAGTGCTAAAGCGATATCCATATATCTTTCAACCATTTTATTTGGTCGTTTTCCGCTTATCGCTTGATCAGTTATTACAGCAAGTCCTTCTTCAGCTTCATCATATCTTGGAAGTCCAATTGCTAATTTTTTAGTTCCTGTAGTTTCCACTCTCAAGTAACCATTATTTGCCCTCTGTGCGTGGACTAACAGTTCATGCGCTAATAAACTAACAAGCTCATTGGCGGTAGCATTTTTCCTTCCGTCTGGAATATCTATTTCTCTGTTGATTGAACTAACCATCAGAGCTTTTCTGTTGCTGTTTATTATTTTCCACTGTGACCAACTTGGCTCATCGTTTTCCTTAAGCCAATCTATTGCTTTTTCGAATACTATTCGTATTTCACTAGCTGAGTATTCTTTTTTTTCAGACAGTTCAACAATATCAAAAATAGGTTGATATCTTTCTCTTACCGCTCGGCCATAAAGTTCAATATCTGCTTTATATCTATCAAGTTTATCCCAATATAAATCTCTATCTTCAAATATTGTTCCTTGAAGTAGCTTGCTATAAATACTTTGTAAAAACTCTATATAAGGAATTGAAAGTTGATCACAAGATCGTCGTTGTTTGTCAAGATCATTTAACGAGAGAGCTACTAAATTTAATGCTTCATATTTTTCTGGTTGTCCATAAAGCTCAATTGAACCCGTTGTAAATCGATCAGCCCAAGTATTGTATTGATCTGTATCGGTTTGTTGATTAAGAATTTCAGAAGTTAGTACTAAACTCTCTAATGCTACTTGTCTGGCTTTAGAAACTTCATTTAATGATCTAGGTGTAGCATCACTAAATTTATTCCATCTTGTACCGCTTGTTTTTCTATAAGTTAAAGCTCGGTTACTAAGTGCAGAATATACTAAATCCGCTTCACCAGTGCCTTGATTTGCTGGTTGGATAGATTTAATCACCTCAACAGAAGGAATTTCTAACATTTTATTATTATACAATCTTTTTTAGTATTACTCAAGTATTTGAGGGCTGGTTCGTGCTTGATAACCAATATCCGTCCTATATTGCATTCCCGGAAAATTAATATGACTTAAAGCTCCGTAACTCTTTTCTGCGGCTTGATCTACATTTTTTCCAAGTCCAGTTAAATACAACACTCGGCCACCATTTGTTTTTATTTTATCTTTTTCCCTTAAAGTTGCTCCGTGATGAATAATTACATCAGGATAATCTTGAGTTAACCCAGATATATCGTCACCTACATGAGATTGAATTGGGTATCCTTCGGAAGCAAGACAGACAGTTAAAGCTGATCGACCTACTGAATTAATTATTTTAGTTTTATCTAATTGTCCTTCGGCTGTATTTAATAATAATTTAAAAACGTCAACGCCTGATTGTTCAAGAAGTGGCAGTATTACTTGAGCCTCAGGATCTCCAAATCTAGCGTTATATTCTAAAACTACTGGTTCTCGGTCAAGTTCCTCGGCGAGCATTAGTCCAATATATATTACTCCTTGGTAAGGAGTATTTCTTTTCTTTAGTCCGGCTATTGTTCTCTCGGCTATATCGTGAATTTTTTCTTCAGTTAACTTATTTAGTATTGATTCTGTTATTGGTGAATATGCACCCATACCGCCAGTATTTGGACCTTTGTCACCATCTTCTAAACGTTTATGGTCTTGAGAAAAAGGAAGCAGAGTAAAATTATCTCCATCAGTTACGACAAATGCAGATAGTTCTGAACCATGATATCTACTCTGTATGATTACATTTTTTCTGCCGGTACTGCTTGGTTTATGATTTGAAAATAGATGTTGAAGTGCTAGTTTAGAATCTTCAATATTGTCAGGTAGGAAAACATCTTTTCCTCCAGATAAGCCATCTGCTTTTAAAACGTAATTTCTAGGATTTAACCTTTGCATAGCAAATAGTCCGCTACTTAGGTCATGCACGGTTTGGCTCATTGGATGTCTTATTCCAAATTCGCTCATAAATTTAACCGCATATCTTTTGCTAGTTTCTATTTTTGCTCCATCTCTATTTGGACCAAAAACTAATAAATCGTGCTCTCTTAATCTATCTGCAAGTCCGTAAGATAGCGGTACTTCTGGTCCAATAACTGTTAGGCCTATTTTCTTGGCATGTGCGAATCTAACTATTTCTTGGATTGAATCTGGTCTTATATCTACATTTACTGCTTTTTCTAAAGTTTCAGTACCAGCATTACCATCTAGAAAATAGATACTATCTACTTCGTCAGAATTATTTAGAACTCTGCCTATTTCATGTTCTCGACCACCATTACCAATTACTGCAACTTCTATTCCAGACATAACTTCGACAATGGATTATATCTGACTAATCACTAATAAACATGAGCAATACTTAATTTTGGAATATAAGATTTCTATTTTGTATGTAGATATTTAAAATAAAGTTTTCCAGTAATACCAAAAGTGAGTTGTGATGGCTGTTAGTATAAGTAAGAACCAAACTACTAGAATATCCGCATGATGTTTTTGAACGAACTTTGATGTAGATTTAAGTTTAGCTGGTATTCGAATGTTACCTTCTCGCAAGTTATATAAAGTTGTATACCAAAAAATAGGAATAGTCACTACCCAAGTCACCATACAATATGGGCAAAGTGCACCAATACGGTAAATGGTTTCAAACTGTAACCAAGTTACAAAGCCGGCTGCAAATAGAGTCCCAATCTCAAGTCCAAGCCAGAACCAGCGTTTAAAAGTTGCCCCTGCTAAAATACCTCCTCCGACTGTAGCTACGGTAGCAAATCCTACAAGACCAATAAATGGGTTTGGAATACCGAAAGCTGAAGCTTGAGGTTTGTTAATAACTGGTCCGCAAGCAACTATAGGATTTAAGTTGCAATTTAAATGTGCATTAGGATTTTGAAGAAGCTGAATTTTATCATAAGTTAAAATACCAGCACAAAAGACACCAATTATTCCCCCAATTAATAGGATATAGGGTAATACTTCTTTTAGTGATCGTCTTTTTGACATACAGTTATTTTGTTACCTTAAAGTCACCCTGAATTATATCATTTATGTGATCGTGAAAATGATAAGATCCGAGTTCATTAAAAGTGATGTTAAAGCTTTGATCTGGGCCTAAAACTTGTTCTGTAATGCTGTCATATGGTTTATGGCTATCGTGAGGGCCAAAAGCAATAAGACGAACTGCATTATCTTTGTTAGTAAAGATTAGCTTGTCGCAAAGTTTACCTAAAATTAGTTTGGGGTTAACTTGATTATTTTGAATAATTACCGTGTGCGTTTCACCTAAATTTTTGCATTTAACAATCTTATTATCAGTCGCGTCTAGTGCCGCAAGAAAATTGTTACTAAGAGCGAAGTTACTAATTGCAAACGCTATGGCTACTGCTATAAAACAAGTAATTAACCAAAAACCTTTATGCTTTGTCACCTTTATCACTATACCTTAATAATCGCCATCCTCCGGCTTTGTTATTTTTGATAACGTCTTTAAATAATTTTATTAGTGCATCCTTATCTATATTTTCGTTTTCGTGCAGTTGTATAGATCTAGCAGTTAAATTGTTCTGACCTTGATTAATTAATCCTTTTGGATCTGGTGCAATTGGGTCATAAATAAAAATGTTAACATGTGATTTTGCAGCAAGTAGTGCACAAATATTTCCATTTAGCACAAAGTAAGGGCGGTTAGTTCGTTTTATTGTTTCAATAACATCCTTATCAGCAGCATGTATAATTTCACGAACTTGTTGACAAATATTTTGTTGCCACAGTGGTAGACTTTCGATGTATTTATCAATTCTTGGGTCTTTTTTAAACTTCATTATTCTATCTTTATTATTAAGTTTGGATATTTAATAAAGAGATTAGCTAAGCGCTAATTGTAATTTTGGTAAATCTATTATTGTAAAAAGATGATCTTTTTGACTAATCATACCTTCTTCAAATAGTTGCTCTAAGACTCTACTTGCAGTCTCCCGGTTAACGTTAATTGAGTCGGCAATATCTTGGTGAGTAACCGGAGCATTAATCAATATCTTTTTTCCGTGAAGTATTCCAAATCTTTCTGCTAAATTTAGTATTTCGGCAATAACTCTGCCCCGGGCTGAGCGAAACTCCAATGATTGTATTCTCTTAGTGTAGACAGTGATTATATTTACTGCTTGTTTCATTATTTCCTGTGACAGCCAAGCATTATTACCCATTGTTGCTCGTAATTTACTTTTCGAGACTCTGAGTACAGTTACATTAGTCATGGCGGTATAAAATAGTCCAGTTGTATGTGCTCCGTCCAATGCCCAAGGGAGAGGTATGAATTCACCAGCATCATGTATTAACAATAGATTCCCATGACCACTATTTGATACTGAATGTGACTTAACAAAACCTTGCTTAATAAGATAAACCCCTTCAGGTTCATCAAAACCGTTAATAATAGTTTCTTCTCTATTAAAGTCTATTAATTTGCCATTATTAAAATGAGCAACGATGCTTTCGTCGTTAATTTTACTTGTAGGTTTACCCGCCAAAGTACTTGTGGACATAATATTATTTTATACCTTTAAATTATAATATTTTGTGACCATACGCACATACAATTTAATCTATGTTATTTATGCTTAGTTTAGCAAGTACACACAAACTGAAGCATTTGTAGAATATAATGCTCCCAAATATGCGAATTTGCATATACAAAATTAAATTAATTGGGAGTAATTGATGACACGGAAAATAAAGCGAGATCTAATTACTGATCTTGCTATTAATGATTACTATAAAAACTTGTACCAAATTGATAAAGGCAGATCAAAAAGATTAAAAAATAGATTACATGAACTAGATCAAGATTATCGTCATCAATTTAATCTGCTTAAGAATATGACAAGGAATACTCGTTCAAAATTTATTAGAATTACAAAATATACGAAAATTGAAGAGGAAGACAGGTCAAATTAAGATTAGATCTCTTTATATGTAATAAAAACTGTTTACAGATGGTAAGCTATATTTAAGAATCAAATACGGTTTACGAATAAAAATGCCTCCTTTAAATAATTCACTTGGACCTAACAGGCAGAGTACAACACTTAAAAATACTGACCATACTTTAGCCAGCGCCCATAACGATGTTGCTATTTCAACTCCTGCTGGTGTGGGCATTAAGATTGATGATGTTAATAAAAGTCTTTGGCAATATGTAAAAAAGCGCAAGTTATGGGAATTAATACTATTTGCTCCATTGGTTATAGTATGGGAAATCTTCTTAGTTTTTTTAATAGTTAAATACTTTCAATCTACAACAAATAACAGCTCTAATGGTGGAAAGGGATTTGGTTACTTAATAGCAGCACCATTTGTAGCGTTTTCTAGTTGGCTTTATAAACTAAAAAAACAATTTGAAGATGCTTTTTTAGAGGAGTTTGCCCTAGCAAATGGTTACTCATTTAATAAAAATGGCAATGTTGACGAAACTTATGGTACTATTTTTCGCTTAAAAGGTGATCAACGTGTATCAGATGTAGTTATTGGCAATTATGATAACAACACAATACGTCTTTTTATATATGAGCTGACAATAGATAAAGGACGGTATCAACAAAGATTCCAGGATACAGTTATCGAGCTTGATTTGCACGGCCAATTACCGAATCTATTGATGGTTAATAAAAAATCTCATTATGGGCAAATAGACCTAGCTGGCACTTTTGGTATAAAGAATACTTTTAAACTTGAAGGTGACTTTAACGAGTATTTTACTCTTTATGGACAAGAAAATAACCAAATTGAAGCACTGGAAGTTTTTAGCCCGGACACTATGGCAATAATGGAGGACGAAAGCAAGCACTTAACTGTAGAATTTAGCGGAGACCGAGTTTATATTTACTCTAACGGTTTCATCACTAATACAAAAGATCTTACACAAGCATTTGCCTTAGCTAAACAACTTATAGAAAAAATTGCACCACTAGCTTCAAGGTTACAGCATGATGCAGCCATTATTCAAACTCCTGTTAATTTGAGTCAAACTCGTAAAGCCCATCCTTTTGCAAGAAAATTTGGAATAGTTTTAACCATTCTTTTAACAATAACTGGGCTTGGTCTATTCGTTATTGCACTTATAAATGCTCCGAGACAAACTTCAAATTCGCGAGGTACAAAACAATCCTCATATATATTAACAACTACAGACATCGCAAATGCTTTAAAAGTAAGTGATGAATTTATTCACGATCTTGGACTCGAAAATATTTCAAGTGCTGAACAATTGGAAAGTCCAAAACTACAGAATGATACAGCCCAAAATCAATTTTTAGTTAATGGTAATTTCAAAGGAATCGAAAATAGTAAATTAATAGATCAAAGAACGGGAACAGATGATCAAGGTAATTGGGTTTCGGTTTTATATGAAGATGATAGTAGCGACAAACCTTACTTCATTAAAATAGAACTGTCGCAATATGGTCAAGACTGGCGAGTATGGTTCTTCAAATCTTCTTACAATAAATTGAACTTATAGATTATTAAATTCTTAATCTGATCAAATTATTATTCTTAGTAATGTTTACTGTATTAAGTTATTTAAGTGTTATTTTTTCTTTTGTGACTTATAGAATATTATTCCATTAATGATTAGAAGTGTTGAAAACAAGCCAATAGAAAAGTGAAACTTATCATTATCATGCACATTTAGAGTAGGACGATCAGAAGCGATACAGGGTAAATTGTATATACCAGGGCCAGTAGGTGCTCTAAAATAACCTCCACTACACAAAGGATATTCTGTTATGACGGATCTTGTTTTATAGGTGTAAACAGTAAAGAAGATAGAAAGTATAAGCAGAGTCGAAAACAAATATTTTAATTTTACTATCATCTAATGTTGTTATTTAATCTCTACTGCAGAAGACTGAAATGCTTTAATAAATGCTTCAGTTGTGGAATGTTCTTGACTCTTTAATTGATCCATCGCGTTTTGATTTGGGTAACATGGATTAATACCATTTGGGTAGGAGATAGCTATGGAAAAAGTACTAAATTGTTTTAGCAACGTTGATTCTATTATTTGACCAGGATCATATTGACCATTTATTTTGTCAAGTCCGGCGATACTTAGAGTTTCTGTGTCGTTTGTTTGATCGGTTTGACAATTATTAATTAATTTTTCAATAGCTGTAGTGGATAGATAGCCACCAATACTCCCGTCGGTAGTGGTTTGTGGAGTATACAGTAGATCACTCAACGAACTTGGTAATTTGAACTGTACCCCAAGATTTGTGAATTTAAATAGGCTTTGGTTAGTAGTGGTATTTGAAGTTGTACTCTTTGTGTCTTGGCTACTCTTAGCTGCAGTACTTATTTTATTATCATGTTTGGTACCAATGTAATAAGCAACACCTATTAATACAGCAATTAGAAGTATAAAGAATAATACTTCAAATAGCGCAAAACCTTTTTGATTTTTATTCACAAATTAATTATTAAGAATATATTAGTTAATGTCAAAACGTTTATGTTTAAAGAGGTTTTACAATGAACAAGTTTATACCAATGTTAGAGGAAATACTGGAGTCGTGAATTATTATTGAGATCGACTAAGCATTTACGTGGAAACTAGTGGAAGCAAGCTGTGCCCCCTGCCCATTCTCAAGCCAAGCTGTGCAGTCAGCCGCCCCACTTGTCCAACCATTAGATGACAAAGTAAAGTTGCGAGAAGTTAGAGATCTGTCAAAGTAGCCGTCATATGCTTGATATACTGAAGTACCATTTTGAGTACACTTTAAATGAACCCAAGGTTCTGTCGTTGCAGTCGTTGAAATATTAAATGTTATTGTGTCATTCCAGTTTGGTAAGCCATTAGAATTTAAATCTGTAACCATAACTGGAGCACTAATTGTTCCTGTGCCACCTCTACTTGGTTTACCTCCACCTTTACTACCACTTGGTGCAGCTAAAGTCTGCCAAATAGTAATAATACCTAACGCACTAAAAACTATTGCGAAGAGTACTACTTGTAGACCTGTAAAACTTTTTTTGGTTTTTAGGAAACTAGATTTTCTAGATTTTTTGGCCATTAATATGATCCTTTTTGCTTATGTTTATCTTATTATAAGATACACTATATTTCATTATTATCAATGTGGAGGGCCCAGTGGGACTCGAACCCACGACACCCTGCTTAAAAGGCAGGTGCTCTAACCAACTGAGCTATGGGCCCAGAAAAAAATAACTCCTTACATTATCCGTTTTTAAGATAAAAAGTCAATTAGAAGTTATTTATGCTTATCTTTTTTATGGCCAGTTTTAGGTCTTTGAAGCCATAGTATTAATAAGCAAATTATTGCACTACCGCTGACTATCAATGCCTGAGCGTTTTTTATGTGTGACCAAAGAGATGAGGTTAATATACTATGGCTTACTCCTTTAGGTAGAAGGGGTGTTATCAATAGACTCCCGAGTAATCCTACTCCAAGTGCAGGAAGTAAGTTTAATATTAGTTTTGGATAACCATGAATAGTTCTGATCATAAAAATAGCCGTTAAGATTACAGGTAGGGTAAGCAGTAATATTTTTATTAAATCATTTCCGTTATCTAGACCATGAGGTACATGAGCTGAGAATAGCGCTAGAAATTGATTAGCATCCGGTGCAACAAATTGAACTAGTACATCACCAAGGCAAAGACTCAAGAAAACTATTGCAGCATTAACTCTTAACCACATTAATAAAATGACAGGAATTATAGCAACTAGAATAAAGGTGTCGATAGGAGTCATATCTTAAACTATAACATGAGCGTTTTAGTTTTTTTTAAGCGCCGACTTTGTCTTTACGTCTACCAGATTTTGTTATTTGTTCTGCGTATTGAATTATTTTATTAGCCACGTTGTGATTAGTGAATTTTTCTATAGCAAAACCTGGGCTTGAATTAACTTCTAGAACTAATGGCCCTTGATTTGATCTCATCATGTCAACTCCGCAAACTGCTAAACCTATTGCTTTAGCTGCTTTTTGGGCTGTTTTTCGCTCTTCATCTGTTAATTTAATTGGTATTGCTTCTCCTGATTGATGTAGATTTGATCTGAAATCATCATCAAGGCTTTGCCTTTGCATACTGGCAATAACATTACCGTTTACCACAAATGCCCTTATATCTACTCCTGCACTTTCTTTAATAAATTCTTGTACTAAGAAGTTCACTCCTTCTACATAAAAAGCTTGCATCACGGCTAGGGCTGCTTTTCGTGTTTCTGCAAGTACTACACCATTTCCATGTGTCCCTCGAACCACCTTAATTATGACTGGAGCTCCACCAACCTGTTCTAAGACGCCATCAAAGTCTGAAGTTTCTCTGGCAAAGACTGTTTTTGGGATTCCTACACCAGCTTTAGAAAGTAGTTGGAGACTTCTAAGTTTATCCCTTGACCGAACGATTGCAATTGAACTAGTAATTGTCGGTACATTTTGCATTTCAAATTGTCTGACTATAGATGCACCGTACCTGGTTAAATTGGATGCAATTCTTGGAATTATTACGTCAATATCTTTGACTTCTTCACCTCTATAGTGAACAACTGGTCTGCCGCTCTCAAGTGTTACATAACATTTTGCATAATTAATAACTTTAACTTCGTGACCAGCTTTAATAGCTTCTTCTTTAAGTCTTTTAGTAGAGTAGTTACCTGCCCCTTTAGAAAGTATTGCAATATTCATGAATTATCCTTTTTAGCCTTCCTGATTTGCACAATGAATTTTCTCCTAATAATATTACGTCCTATTAATATAGGGTATTTTTGTTTTTGTCTGTTGGCAAGCGTAAATGAAGCAGTCATTACGTTACCTTTGATTTGAATTTTTAATTTAACCACATATCTACTTTCAACATGACCACTAGTAGATCTAATCTTTTTTATTAAGTATTTATCTACTTTTATTTTTTTATTAATAAAATATGGTGAAGACACATCGAATAATGAAAAGTAAAGGTTACCATTTCGCTCTACAATATTAGAGGCCCAAATAGCTGAAGTTTGTGCACCGGTATCAATTCTTGATGGTACACTTTGAATGTTATATTCGGGCAGAGATACTTTTGATACAGATCCAATTTTAATTAATTCATTGATCTTCATATAGCTACCTTCTTTAAAGATACGTTATTTCTTACTTCAGTTAATAATTTGTCTATATTATACAATTTATTAGTTTTTTTGTCTAGTACGGATTTGTTAAATAACAGATTAAGTATTCTACCACCAGGTTTAATTAACATGCCATTTGGCGCAAATTTTTGAATAATAAATTCATCTTTATTAAGATTAGTTAATACTAAATTCTTATTACTTAAATATATTAAATTCCCCTCTTTAAAAGAATAAACTCCGCTTTTGGGTGAATCTAGAAGAATATAGTTTTTATCAGATAAAGAGTGAAGAACAAGTATTGATCCTGATTTATTAAAATCTAATTTACTATCCACTATCTTATATTTAAAATTTCCCAACTCTAATATATGAAGAAGACTTAAGGGCATATCTTCAACTTCTTCATAAATAGCATTTATTAAAGCCGTTAATCCGGTCAGCCTAGCATTAATTTCAATTAAAAATATTTCATTATTATCTACAATAAAATCCGCTCCGAAAATTCCTTTGTAACCACGATTTTTCAATTGTAGACCGATTTTTTTTGTTAAATCTCTAAGACCTATAAATAGTGTTCCGCTCTGGTCTTCTTTATCTATAACACCACCACAGAATTTCTCTTTATTAAGATGTGGGTTAACTAAGAGCGGATCGTCAATAATTTGCCTTTGAATTGGTCCAACGAATATACCAGATTTGGTTACTACGGCTTGAATGCTAAATTCATGACCTTCTATATACTTAGATGCGACAATATTATTTGAGTTTCGATTTTTAAAGAAATTTCTAGCTGTTTTTAAGTCATCATCGTTTGTAATTATATAAGTACCTTTTCCACCACTTAGATTTTCATCTTGTAAAATGACCTTTTCTGCCTCAAGATCTCTAAAAAGTCGAGTGGAATTTAAAGGGATATTTTGTTTCTCATAGATCTTGAAAGGAGGTAAATTAAATTCTTTAGAGAATATTTTTCTAAAAGATGCTTTATTTTCAAAAAATCTACTTATTTCGTAATTATTCGCTAGTAAATTATGGTCGGTATTTTTAAGAGGTTTATATGGAAATAGATAATAATCTTTAATTTTCGTATCTAATAGATTTTTAAAGTCTTTATATTTAAATAAGTTTTCAGTATTTAACCTTAAAATATCTGTAGGCCTGTGACCATTTTTAATTAGACATATATTTTCAACTGGTGATTTATTTTTATCTAGATCCCAGCTATAAAGACTAGCGACTTTATATGAGTTAAACCATTTCTCAATGCCTAATTTTGACCATGGCATAATGCCAACAGCGGCAATTTTAAGATTATGATCATAGTCTATTTTCATACAGGGGTTGATTAATTAATTAGTAATTAATGGTGAAACGTAACTACTCTTTTATATACCAGATAAATTGTTGCTACAACTATAAGTAGTATTAATATTAATAGCGGTATAAGACCATTTTCATTAAGTTTTGTTTTATTCATTAACTATATTATTAAGCTTATGATTAATATAAATCAATAATTTGATAAAATATCTTGATTAATTAAACTTCTTATGTTATAATAATTTAATGGCATCAAAAACAGATATCGAATCTCGCCAATTTCATGAAATTCAACCTTTAGAATTCCACGAATTAGATGAATTAACTGGGCTTCCAAATCGCAGCGAGTTAAATCCAACTTTAGACAGATTTATAGATAAATATCCGGGTGAATTTTCTTTACTTTATATTGATCTGGATGACTTAAAAATCAAAAATGATACTGAAGGTGGACACGAAGCTGGAGATAAATATTTAAAAGCAGCCGCAGATGTATTAAAAGATAATCTTAGGTCCGATTCAAAAGATCGTGAACCAGATTTACTATTTGCTGGAAGACCTTATCGGGTAGGTGGTGATGAATTTATTGCAATATTATCTGGAGCTGGTACTACTACAGAACAAAATCTTGAGATTATTATGAAAAGACTTGATAAAGCACTTAGTGAAGCGGGAGTTTCTGCTTCAATGGCAGCAGTTCCTCATAAGCAAAGTGAATCAAAGGAACAGTTAATTCAATCAGCAGACAAGTTAATGTATAAAAATAAAGAGGGAAAGAAACAAGCTAGATATCAACATGAATTAATACATAAACCTCTTCGAAAAGTTATGGCTCATGTCATTGGACAAACTTTACTAGATTATTCAGGCATTAAAAAACCAGGTTCCCGCTAAATTTAAAAATCTTCTAGAAGCTGTTTTTGTTTATTAGTTAATTTTGTAGGAGTATCAACAATAATAGTTACAATGTGAGAGCCTCGACTGCCACCTTTAAGATGAGGTACGCCATGACTAGATAGTTTAAAGTCTGAACCTGATTGAGTTCCTGCAGGTACTTTCATAGTTATTAGTCCGTCAACAGTATTTACTTCTATTTCACTGCCTAGAGCTGCATCGACCATATCTATATGTTCTTCACTTAAGATTAGATCTCCTTCTCTAGTAAATTGTTTATGAGGTTTTACTCGTATATTAATGTATAGATCTCCTTTTGGACCATTTGCTATTGCTTCACCATGTTCTCTTAATCTTATGGTTGCCCCGTCATCTACTCCAGCCGGTATTTTTAATTTTAAGTTTTGTTTTTTAGATTGAACGCCTTTACCTTTACAAACGCTGCAAGCTTTTTCTGGTATTTTGCCGGCACCTTTACATTTAGGACAAATTGTAGCTTGTTGGATATTGCCAAAAATAGTTCTTGTCACAGAGACCACTTGACCACTGCCTTGGCACTCATCACAAGTTTTTAACTCGTAACCTGGTTCGACAGTTGTACCTTTACAGTGTTCACAAGTATCATTAAGGGTGATGCTTAGTTCAGTATCGGTACCAAAAACTGCTTGTTCGAAATTTATTTCAATAGATGCTTCAACGTCTCTGCCCCTAGTTGCTCTTTGACCGTTATTTGGACCTCCTCCAAAAAAACTGCTGAATATATCGCCAAGCCCAAGATCGCCAAAGTCAAAGTTAATATTTTGGGCACTACCAAAGTCATAACCAAATGGACTACCGCCGCCATTACCTACACCGGCATGGCCAAATTGATCATATCTTTTTCTTTTCTCAGTATCTTTAAGTACTTCGTAAGCTTCGTTAATTTCCTTAAATTTAGATTCATCACCTCCTCTATCGGGGTGATGTTCAACAGCGGCTCTACGAAATGCTTTTTTTATCTCGTCAGCTGAGGCACTTTTATTAACACCAAGTACATCATAGTAATCCCGTTTAGCCATTTTTTACCTCTTCTTTTAACCATCGTTTTGCTTTTTGGGAAACTTGGCTTAGCGGTATTTGTCTAAGAACAAAAGTATCGTAACTGTGCAGTTTTGTTATTTCTTTTTCAATATCTGAAAATAAATGACTTAATGATTGCATAAATAGGGTAACTTCTTTAGCTTCTTCCACTTTATTATGCCAGTGATACTTGCTTTTTGATTCTATAAATTCAGCACAGGCAATTAAACGTTTATCGAGTAATCGATCAGCTATTTTCTGAGCCTCTTGCCAACTTGAACAAGAAAGTATTAATTCAACATATTCTGCCCGCGAATATTCGCTCACATTATTCTTTCTTGTCGTCGACTACTTCACCTTCTATTGTATCGTCTTTGGGTTTGTCGGATTTATCTTCTTTAGTTTCGTCTTTTGTATCTTCATCTCCGTCAGTTTGTTCATACATCTTTGCGCCTATTGGCATCAGTTTTTCATTTAGATCTTTAGCGGCTTTTTCAAGATCATCTTTTGAAGATTTTTCATCAGCAATTACTTTTTTAGCTGCTTCAATTGCTTCATCAAGTGACTTTTCATCATCTTCACTAATTTTATTTGCGTAATCCTTTTTAAGTTTTTCTGCTTGGTACATCGTACTATCTAGTAAGTTTTTAGCTTCAACATTTTCTTTTTTAGCTTTATCTTCTTCAGCGTGAGTTTCGGCTTCTTTAGCCATACGCTCAACCTCAGTTTTATCTAAATTACCAGATCCAGAGATTGTAATACTTTGTTCCTTCGATGTCCCTTTGTCTTTAGCTGAAACATTTAAAATACCATTTGCATCAATGTTAAATGTAACTTCAATTTGAGGTACACCTCGAGGAGCAGGAGGAATTCCATCCAGTATAAATCGGCCGAGAGATTTATTGCCTTCAATCATATCTCTTTCACCTTGGGCAACATGAATTTCTACCTGAGGCTGATTATCTGCAGCTGTTGAGAAGACTTCGCTTTTCGAAGTTGGGATGGTTGTGTTTCTCTCTATAAGCTTAGTCATAACTCCACCCATAGTTTCAATACCAAGGCTAAGTGGTGTTACGTCAAGAAGTAGTACATCTTTAACGTCTCCTTGAAGAACTCCTGCTTGAATGGCGGCACCAACTGCTACCACTTCATCCGGGTTAACGCCTTTCATAGGATCTTTGCCAAAGATTTTCTTAACTTTTTCTTGGACTATAGGCATTCTGGTCATTCCACCAACTAGAACCACTGCATCTATTTCGCTGGCCTTAAACCCTGCATCTTTGAGGGCTTTCTCGCAAGGAACAGCTGTTTTATCTAATAGATCGCTTACTAAACTTTCAAGCTTAGCTCTAGTTAATTTATGTTCAAAATGTTTAGGTCCGCTTGCGTCAGCTGTTAAGAACGGCAAGTTAACGTCGACTTCCATAGCAGTTGAAAGTTCTATCTTGCCTTTTTCTGCCTCGTCCCTAAGTCTTTGCATAGCGGCGCTGTCGCTTGAAATATCTATGCCATGTTCTTTTTTAAATTCTTCAGCGAAGTAATTAATTAAAACTCGGTCAAAATCTGCTCCACCTAAATGTGTATCACCATTAGTTGATTTAACTTCAAAAACTCCGTCGCCAAGTTCCAAGATTGACACATCAAAGGTACCACCACCAAGGTCAAAAACTGCTATCTTTTCATCTTTTTTATCTGTTTTATCTAAACCGTACGCTAGTGCAGCAGCCGTTGGTTCGTTAATAATTCTTTTTACTTCAAGACCGGCAATTTTGCCGGCATCTTTTGTAGCCTGACGCTGAGAATCGTCGAAGTAAGCTGGAACTGTAATAACTGCTTCATTTACTTTATCTCCTAAGAAGCTCTCTGCATCACTCTTTAACTTACCAAGAATCATGGCACTTATTTCTTCAGGGCTATACTCCTTACCAGCCATTTTTACCTTAACGCCGTTACCGCTTTTTACAATTTCGTAACCCATTAATTTAAGGTCACGTTGAACTTCCTTATCTGTATATTTACGACCAATAAGTCTTTTAACTTCATAAACTGTATCTTTTGGATTGGTAACTTGCTGCCTTCTGGCAACTTGACCTATTAATCTTTCAGAGTTTTTATTAACAGCAACTACGCTTGGGGTAGTTCTATTTCCTTCTGAGTTGGTAATAATCTCGGGTTTTCCAGATTGCATTACAGCCATGGCTGAGTTAGTAGTTCCAAGATCTATTCCAATTATTTTGCTCATAATATATTTTCCCTTTCGTGATCAAGTTTTGAATGAATAAACTACGACTAGTTTAAGACAGTTAGCACTCACATGTCAAGAGTGCTAAGTGTTGTAATTACTGTAGTTTAACTTTAACCATGGCGTGGCGGATAACTTCGTCTTCTATAGTGTAACCAGCTTGTAGTTCTTCGCTGACTATTTCTTTATTGCCTTCGGTCGAATCATCCATACTGACTGCTTCATGGTATTTAGGATTAAACTCTTCACCTATAGTTTTTATTTTATTGACACCCATTTGACCCAGAGTTGATTCAAATTGTTTTACTACTCCTTTTATACCTTTTGTATAATCGTTATTTTCTAATCCTTTAGGGACATGTCTTAGTGATCTCTCTAGATTATCTATAACGGGTAATAATTCACGGATAATGTTGGCTTTTAGACGGGTTTTAAGACCAGACAATTCTTGTTCGTGACGGCGCCGTATATTTATAGCGTCAGCTCTTTCAGTTTGTAGAGCATGTGTAATTTCGTTTAATTGTTTTTTTAAATCTGTTAATTGTGACTGTGTTTTTTTAGCTGGTTTAGGTACTTTTGCCGTCATACTTTATTACTCGTAAATACCGTGTTCTAATGCTAAACCTGCTCCCGCAACTAAACCCATTACTTCTTTGTAACTTTGTCTAGTAGGACCTAATGTTCCAATGTAGCTTGTATCACTAAATGGACTTCTAAATTTGCTGATTATTAGTGAGCAACCGGCAGTACGACCGATTGGATTTTCACTTCCAATATATACACTTAGTGGTTTATTAGGTGCAGCTTCTTTAAGCCAAGGTTCAAGATTATCCAGAAGATTTGCGACTTGTTTAACTTGTATAGTATTTATAAATTCTGGCTGACCAAATAAATTAGAAAGACCGCTCATATACAGTTGATTACCAATAGTGGCAAGGCCTAAGTTATGAGTCAGTTCAACTAATGTATCAACGGCACTTTTTATCATGCGCTCTGGTGCTCCTGCACTATTAACTCTAAGTGCTAGGGCTTTTTCGGCTCTACCTGATTCGTGAGTCACGCTTTGATCTTCACTACTAACATTATTAACGTAGTATCTATAGCCTTTATCTGTTGGGACTCTACCGGCTGAGGTATGAGGTTGATCAATATAGCCTAGTCTTTCAAGTTCAGACATTTCGGCTCTAATTGTAGCTGAGCTGACATTAAATAACTTAGCTAGTAAGGTACTACCTACTGGAGAAGCTACTTCAGCATACTGTTCAACAATAGCGTTTAAGATATTTTTTTGTCGCTCAGTCATATTTAACAGATTACAATTTTAGCACTCCTTAGTCAAGAGTGCTAAAATATATGTTTTAGGCTAAAATGTATTCTGAAAACTAATTTTTAGAAAGTATTTTTAATTAATGTCATCAACGATTCAACCAGAATTAACTTTAATAGAAAGTGGTGAAGCATATGAATTCGATGAAGAAGCTGATCTTTTAGACACACTCCACCAGGCGTGGTTAGTTAGAACCGGCGGTGATCCATCGGTAATTGAGAATGATATTAATAATCTACTGACGGACATTAATATTGAAATTAGTGAAACATATTTAGGTTTAGCTGCAACTTATAGTGATGGATTTATTACTGAAACTGCTCAAGAAAAGTTAGGTGAAATTAAAGATGAGCTAGCTGTTTTTGAAATAGGGAGGCAAGCTGTTCAATCATTGTTTCGTGAAAAAGTTGAAAAAAGCGAGGAGATTTCTATTGATGAAATCCAAGAAGAATTATCTATTACTTATGATGAATATAGTGAGTCACAGACTGAAGTTGTTAAACCTAAAAATGGTCTTAAAGATCATATATTAGGTGCAGATGAGAGGTCTGCTATAGCTCATTTATTAAATCATCAAATTTTATCTAAAAAGGAACAGATGAGACTTGCCACACTGGCAAGCCAAGGAGATAAAAATGCTAAAGATAAATTGATCAGACACAATATTAAGTTTGTTGCTTTAATGGCGGGTAGGAAGATTAATAAAGGTGTTGAGTTTGTTGAACTTTTGCAGGAAGGTGTATTTGGATTAAGTAGGGCAATTGAAAAATTTGATCCATCTAAAGGTTTCACCTTTTTGACTTATGCAGAACCATGGATAAATAGATTTATGCAGGCAGCAATTGCAAGACAAGGTTTGGCTATTCGTTTACCTGAAAGAGAAGTTGCGAAATTGGTAAAAATAAATAAAGCAAATAATAATTCTTTACAAGAAACAGGTCATCCATTAACACCAGAAGAATTATCATCTGAAACAGGTATTTCTTTAGAAAATATTAGATTTATTCGTAGAGCTGTACAGCCAATAAAATCTCTCGATGAACCAGTTGCTGAAGAAGATGGATATACTTTAGTAGATAAACTACAAGGCTTAGGAAACGATACTGAAACTACTGCAATAAATAACGTATTTTTTTCATGGATAAATGAGCGTGTAGGAGAGTTAGACCCAAGACAAGCTTTTATAGTTAGATTAAGATCCGGAGTTATAAACGGACGAGAATA
>CAZOCM010000006.1:0-2040 GCA_964578305.1 uncultured Candidatus Saccharibacteria bacterium | reverse complement strand
CTTTGGTTATAAAAATCATCTATTGAATTTTCTTCATCTCTTATTGGAGCAACCATTAACCCATTATCTTTTAATTGCTTAGTCAGCAGTGGTAATAAATCTTTTGATAAATTTGCTGAAACTAAAATTCGATAATATGGCCCTAGTTCTTCTAACCCAATTTCCGAACGCGTTAATTTTATTTCTACGTTTTTATATTTATATTTTTTTAGATTATTTTTGGCAAAATTAACAAGACTTGGTATTCGCTCTGTCCCTATTACCTTGCCTTTAGGTCCGACTGACGTAGTTAAAAGTGCGGTTGTCCAACCTGAACCACAACCTACATCTAATATTGAATGTCCTAATTTAGGGCTTAATAGCTCAAGCATACTAGCGACTAACGATGGTTGAGAATTTGTCTGACCATGGCCTATTTCTATTGGGCTATCTATATATGCATATTCTATATATTCACTTGGTATAAAATCTTCCCTTTTAACAGTTGAAAAGCTTTTAATAAGATTGGATGATTTTAATATACCTAAATTAACTAGTCGTTTTGACCAATCTGAATTGTTTTGCTTCATGTTTTAATTCTAACTAATTATGCAAGGTATTTTTCAATGTCGGCTACAAGCCCTAACGCTACAGTTCTGTCACTTAAATCTGAATAAGTAAAATCGTTACTACTAGCAATCTTATCTACAAGACTTAAAGCTTTATTTAGATCATCATTGACAACTGCTTTATAGAAGCTATTCTTTAACATTTCATTTAATTCACTTAAGGCAATTCTAAATCTTTTATTTAAGTCTTTTTCATCAATACTTTTGCCATATCTTTTTATTAGTCTAACTAACCAAACACTAAAATTTGGTGGTAATAAAAAAACAGCTTTTACATTTGGATCAATTGATATGTATTCTTTCACGCCTTGCACTTCAATATCTGTCATAGCTATCTTTCCATCTTTATTAGCTTTTTGTATTTCGCTTACGCTAGTGCCATAGATATGGTTATTGTATATTTTTGCTTCTACAAATTCTTTATTGTCTAGCATTTGTTCGGCTTGTGTTTCACTTATGAAGTGATATTCTTTGCCGTTTTGTTCAAGTTTCCCTTTGTTAATTCTTGGTGCACGAGTAGTGTGCGAAACTAAGTGATGGTATTTACTTGTTTTAACTAGTTCATCTTTTAGTGCATCTTTTCCTGCACCGGATGGACCAACTAGCAGTAGAATTTTAGTATTTTTTATTAAATCAATTGTGTTTTTTGTGGGAGTATACTTAATGAGTTTTTTTTGAAGAGCTTCGGACATTTAATGCAGTATAACAAAATTATCTAGTCTCGCTTAAGCATAACTGTGAAAGCTTCTGCCGGGATATCTACTTTACCAAATCTTTTTAACCTGGCTTTTCCTTTTGCTTGTTTTGCTAGAACCTTTTTCTTTCTGGTAACGTCTCCACCATATAAGCCACTAGTTACATCTTTTCGATATGCCTTTATATCTTCTCTTGCTATAAATCTACCTCCAATAGCAGCTTGTAAGGCAACTTGGAAATTTTGTTTTGGAATTATATCTTTTAATTTAGTAACTATACTTCGACCAACTGTTTCAGCTTCAGATCTATGGACCATTAAACTTAGGGAACTAACTATTTGACTTGCTATATAAAAATCTAACCTGACTAAATCCTCTGTTTTGTAACCATCAAGTTCATAATTAAATGAACCATAACCATTGGTTATACTTTTAAGTTGATCATAAAAATCTGTTAGTAAATTAGCAAGCGGAGCTGTAAATGAGTATATCGCCCGATCTTCAATATATGATATATTTTTCTGCTGACCTCGTTTTTGATTTATTAGCTGAATAACATTTCCAATATACGATTTTGGAGTAATTATTTCACCTTTTATCCAAGGTTCTTTTATTTCTTTAATATTACTTACATCTGGAAGATCTGAAGCACTTTTGATATCCAGTACTTCATCATTATTTAAGATTACTTGGTAATCTGTTGAAGGATTAGTCACTATTAGACTTAAGTTATATTC
>CAZOCM010000005.1:0-66026 GCA_964578305.1 uncultured Candidatus Saccharibacteria bacterium | reverse complement strand
CCCCAAGTACCATCATCACTACCAGGTATAGGTAGTCTAGCCATTGTTTATTTTATCCATCACTTGTTCTATGCAAAGTTACTCTTTGATATGTTCGGTATTTTTGTATTTTCACTAGCTTTAACCTCATCGAGATTAATATGGTTATTCTTTAGATATTTTAGACTGAAAGATTAATATTATGCAAATTAAGTTCATTATTTAACTGACTACTAGTCTTAGACCTGAAGCATCGGTAGAAATTAATAGACGATCTGAACTAGTATTAGGCTGATGCTATACAAACCGATAGACGATTGCTAAAACCCGTATCAATTGATAATGATCCACCAGCCGGCTCATCGTAAAGATAAAGCTGAAGATAGTCACCCTCGTTACAGAAGATCTTTCCAGAAACTGACGTACCCCATGTATCTCCATTTGTCACACTATCCAGAGTAAACCAGTTACCTCGAAGAATTTCACTGCCATTCTTCCAGATCGAGCAAATTAGGAGAGTCACACCTCCCGTTACCGTACATAACACCTGTCCTTCGACCTGATATATACCTGCAGTTGGTACGTTATAACGGTGATTAGTAGTAACGTCCATATTATTACCTGTGTCGCTGGTAATAGTGTCAATTGTGATTAGATTCCATCCACCAACCAAAGACAATGCACCGCTTCTATATGCAATCGCTGCTGTGGTGGTAGCGATAGTGGCTGAGGCAGTTCGTATTATAGGTCCAGGATTGCCGGTAAATCCTTGAACTGAGGTAAGGGAGGCACCATCGGCGCACCGAGCGGAGTTGTCAAGAATCTGATAATTGCCGCTACTTGGGGCGTTTGTATATATCAATCCGTTAGCAGTGTGACTTCCATAGCCGTATGGTTTATTGGAGGAAGTTTGATCGTCAATTAATACGTTATTGGCAATCTCAGTATTAAGGATAGGGCCACCACTCGCTTCAACTACGACGGCATACCTGATCGAGTTTGGGTATAGACCAACATCACGACAAATGTTGTCTTTAACTTTGAGGCCATCAATCGCGTCGGCTAAGACTGTGATCGCGTCATATAATGAGCCATCGATAGTATTACGTGCGATAGTCCAGTCACGGACGGGATTTGTTCCCCCGAGTTGGAGTGATAAGCTCGATGCAAGATTTCCGGCACTCGCGTAGTAGCTAAATGAATTCATAGCTGTGTTATTAGGTGTGACTGATATATCATTCTCAATAATACGAAGCTTGAACATAGACCCAGACTGTGCCCCACTTGCTAGTACTACACCGCCGAAGGCTGGTCCGCCGCCACCTAAATATTTATTCCAAAGCGAAGGGTCAATAGTGATCGAGTTGTTATGGATGTCAACATCCTCCAGGCCATAATAGTTGCCACTGGTCACATTATATGGTGCAACCTGTATACCTACACCGCAATACTGGAAGTCGTTGTCATGCCAGTGCTGTCCGATAGAATTATAGCTACCTGAAAAATCCTGATGCATCCAACTGTTGGAAGAAGCATTGAGTTGCCCACCCCAGGGCAGTCCATAGCTCTGATTATGATGTACATGAGCGCCAGAGCCATGGGTCTCTATTGCCGTCCTTGCGCCATAGTTGGTCACGAATGATGGTGCCGACCCACCGAGTCTTGATGACTGACCACCCGGATTTCCTTGCCAGAAAACATTATGATGTACGTGCATTCCAATGGCATCAAAATAGATACAAGAGAAATCATGAGCCTGACTAGGTATAGTATTTCCAAGATTATCGAACTGGCAGTATGCGACTTCAAAGTCTGATGCGTTAGCAATATCGTCTGAGGACCCTGTTACCACCCAAATAGCATCAAAGTTCGTGAATCGTAGGCCGATTACTTTTTGGTGAGACCCGATGCCCATATGAATTGCCCCGCAAGCCGTGTCAGCCGTAGGAATTACTCCAGCTGAAATTCGTGTAGCACTGTTTCCGTCGATAGTACCACCTCCTATGACACGGAAACCAGTCATATCGTTGTTGACGGCGCCTGGACCAAAGATCCATGCATAGGTTGCCGACGAAGCCATTACTCTGATGATACAGCCTCTATCGACGTAAATCTCGCAAGCACCACCTAAATTAATAATATTGCCTGTTGAACCTGCTGTGACTGGGTTAAGCATAAAAGTATAACCTGCAGGGAACAACAGTACACTATTATTAGCAGCTACTGCAGCATTTGCAGCTGCTTGGATTCCTGCGGTATCATCGTTAGCGCCATCTCCAACTACACCAGGAAAATCGAGGACGCTAATTGTGTCCCTTAAAGCGAACTGACTGCTGCGCTTGATAATTGCGCTCGGTGAGCTTGTAGTTACCACCGAACTCGGTATTTGGCTGAAAGTCAGTGTGCTAGAGCCGTCTAGGGTGGCTACACCGGAAACTGCACCTTTTTGTGAATTTGGTATTGCGGAAACATCGGTTGCAGATAGTGTTATGTCACTACTTAGGGCTTTGCCATTGACTTGCCTGGTGATGGGGACAGCACTAACATCACTAGCTGTCAGGGTGACATCACCACTTGTAGGAGTTTTGCTGTTGACAGTCTGTACGGAACTATTAGCTTTAGTAACAGAGCTCTGGGTAGAACTATCTAGCTTAGCGTTAGTGACAGCATTATTCTGAATTTGGTTGGTGCCGACTGTGTTATTTGCTAGGGTGCCATCGCTATTGAGTGAAACTTCTAGATAAGTATTTAGGATATCCCCCCATGTACCATCATCACTACCAGGTATAGGTAGACGGCTCAAGTTATACTCCTCTAGTTCTATATAATGTTGCTCTTTGATATGTTCGGTATTTTTGTATTTTCACTCGCTCTAACCTCACAGAGATTAACACGGTTATTCTCTGGATATTTTAAACTAAGATATTAAAGTATTGCAAATTTAGCTCATGATTTAACTGACTATAAGTCTTTGACCTGAAGTCTTTTTACTGAAATCATTCGATCATTTGAACAAGTGAATGATAAAAATCTAAATATATAATATATTTTTACTTTTTATTCCTAATTGTCTACTTAATATAGATCAATTATCTCTTGTAAACTAAGTCCATTAACTAAATCTAGGTCTAAAAAATTTCATTAAGGAAAAACTTTCCCAGACAAATATTTTTAATATTGGTAAATCTTTACTACGCAGGACATGGAGTATTCACAGTTCGTGGAATTGTATTACCTCTTGGTCCTATTTCAAAATAAGCAACAATTTTTCGTGTTGTACCTTTAAGGCTTGTTATATGCAATGTGTAATTAACAATCTTACCAGTGCCACCATTTGTACCGGGGATTATTGGTAAACTACTAAGTTCAGTCTCATTACTTACACCAATAGACTCGGCAACAGGATCAATTACACACATTTGCCATAACCGTTGATTCCCAGAGCTGATCGACACAGGAACGTGCCAACTATTACCAGCATCATTTGTGAGAGATACATCAAGTGAATCTGACGCTGCATAAACATTGAAGAGAATTACTTTTGGATATTGGGGATGTTGGAGACCATTATAGTCCGCGACCAGACAAATATTATTACTAGTGCTACCGTCTAAGTTACCGTTGCCGAGATTTACAATATTATCTTGATCATTCCAAGCACAATGCGTAGTGTTATAAACAGGTGAAGTGGGAGTTCCTTCTCCATCGAGCGGATTTAGTATATTAGACCCATATCTATTCCAAGATAAGCTTGCAAGACTAGGCGGAGTGGCAAGGCTCTTTATTATTAAAAACGTCCCAACACCGCCAAAAATAAGAATAAAAACAAACAACTGTAGAGATGACAAGTTTGAAGGACGAATAAATCCTTTAGATTTAATATTTTTGCTTCGGTGCTTTTGTTTTGATTTAGGCATAAAACTTTATTTTCGAATTTATACAGTTTAGACGACCTTTAAGGCTTATGCTTACTAAACATCAAGCTTAGCTAACAGTCAAGTAATTGACATAGCAATATTAACAACAGTAGTATAAAAACTTATTTTAGTATTGTATTAACTATCTATTAATCCAATTGAAATTATAAGACGACGAGTCCTGATAATATGATAAGAGTTTCGAACCCATCAACCTCAGCCAAGGAATTAAACCTTCCGCAATATCTTCTCAATAGCTTTTCCTTTCGCTAACTCATCGATTAATTTATCTAAATAGCGAATTTCCTGCATTATTGGCTCTTTAATGTCTTCAACTCGAACACCACAAATAACACCCGTAATCAAATCCCTCGAAGGATTCGGTCGAGGAGCTTTCGAGTAGAAGTTTTCAAGGTTTGTTTGTTTTTCAAGCAGATCTTCAAACTCTTTATGGCTATATCCTGTTAACCACAAAATTATTCTGTCAACTTCTGCTTTTGTCCGACCTTTTTTCTCAGCTTTAGCAATGTAATAAGGATAAACACTAGCAAAGCTCGTTTTGTATAAGCGCTCAGTCTTCATGATAACTTTATATTAGCATTAGATATAAGCTAGTAAGAAAGTCGTTCACCAACTTATCCACGACCAAAATTTTGTAATATAAACGATATCGATGATGCGAATCGCTTCTGTATAATGAATTAAGTTTGTAAGGAGGAATTTATGATTAAGTCTATTACACCAAATCTATGGTTTGACAATAATGCCAAGGAAGCAATTGATTTTTATGTTTCAGTGTTCCCTGAAAGTAAAATAAGGGCGACCATGTACTATCCTAAATCCAAAGAAGAAGGACTTGCTGATTTTCAATTGGATATGGCGGGAAAAGTACTGACTGTTGACTTTGAACTCAGCGGTAACCACTTCGTTGCAATTAATGCCGGGCCAGCTTTTAAATTTAATGAAGCTGTCTCGTTTGCTGTTTCTTGTGAAGATCAGAAAGAAATTGATTACTACTGGGAAAAGCTTTCAGCGGTTCCTGAATCAGAACAATGCGGCTGGTTAAAAGATAAGTACGGTCTAAGTTGGCAGATAGTTCCGAAAAATACAGATGAACTCCTAAAGCGTCCAGGGGCTTTTGCAAACATGATGAAGATGAAAAAACTAGTTATTGCGGACTTTTAGAGTTTTTACAAAACCCGATCTCAACCTTAGGTATAATCTATGTTACAGTATTGTAAATTACACTTTATTGAGTTCAATTCTTGACTAATCACCTTTCACTAAACGGTTTGTAAGTCTAACTGAAAGTGGCGCTACAAAAAGTACTGCCGGAAATGCAATCGCTATGCTGATGACCCATCTTTCAAGTGTAGCCAAGGTTAGTACCGCGTCTAAACCACTTGCTACAAATGTATTTATAACTGTAACTAATCCAGTCATGGGCACTACTAGTAATAAGCTTTGTACGTATCGCCTATAGCGTTTACTAAGCATCTTGTTATTTAATGTATCACGGTAAAATTTATATCTGTTATAGATTAGATTTTTCTATATTGGAATATAATATGAATATGTCTAGTGAAGATTTTTTTCAATGTCCTGAATGCGGACTACATTATTTAGATCAGCAAATGGCTAAAAAGTGTGAAACCTTTTGTAGAGAGTTTCAGGGCTGCAATCTGGATATAACTCAGCATTCGATTGAACGAAAGAAATTAGTTGGTAACTCACAGTCAGAGTGAGATTACAAATTATCCCGAATAGTGCTAGATCTGTTTGTGTCGCCAAGCACAAGCGGTATTGATATTCTAAGATTGTAGTGATAATCTGTTATTAATCTTAAACATATGATGAAACAAAAACTTCGAAACAACGAACAAGGATTCCATCTTATAATCTTGCTCTTTGTCATATTAGTAATTGGTGCAATTGGATTAGTAGGCTACAAAGTTACTAGACATAAGAGCACATCACTTAAAAATTCTGTGCATACGGCATCTCCTTCAACTCACGTCTTTAATCAAGATGATGCAAATTCTCTTGATCCTTTAATCAAGGGTAAGCTTCTAAGCAACAACCAGTGTAGCGGCAGCGGAAGTAAAGCTTTAACTCATGCACCAATGAATATAAGTGACGTGAGTACAATTTCCCCAATGGGTCAAATGACTGGCGGACATGTTACACCAATTGATCATGAATACTATTATGGAGCTAACCAAAATGCACCAGTAAATACTTACCCGGTTTATGCTGATGCAGATGGAACTATTGTAGGTATAGAATTTGTTAATGATGGAACGAAAGATGCTTGGTGGGTCACCATTGCCCATAGTTGCACTTTCATTAGCAACTATAATCTTTTAACCAGCATCTCACCTACATTAAAGGCCAAATTACCAGCTGGTTGGGGGCCTAATAGCAATGGCGGTATACATATTCCAGTAAAATCAGGTGAACTGATAGGTTATGTAGGACACCAAAGTTTGGACTTTCAAGTATGGAACACCCAAAAGACCTTGAAAGGTTTGCTTTACCGTATTGCATATAACAACCGCGAGGCTTGGAAAGTAAATACAGTTGCACCCTTAGACTACTTCACTAATGACATTAAATCACAGATACTACCACGCTATATTCGCACTGTAGAACCTCGCGATGGCAAAATAGATTATGATGTTGATGGCGAAGCTGTTGGTACTTGGTTCTTGACCGGTACCAATGGCTATGCTGGTGGAGATGATACTAGAGGTAGCGCATATGCCGGCCATCTTTCACTTGCTTATGATGCTCTTGACCCTAGTGCACTAACTTTTTCAATTGGTGACTATCAGGGTCAGCCGATGCAATTTGCCGTTAAAGGGAGTGTTGATTGGAAAAAGATTACTAAGAATTCTGGTTTGGTTAAAGTCGAACTCGCTGCTCGTAATTGGATAACATCGACCGGTGATTATTGGCATGGACAATACGCGACCGGTATTAGACTTACTCCAGGGACTACTCAAGCTACAGCTCTTTTACAAATGACGGATAAGCAGGATATGAAAGTTGAAGTTTTTCCAGGCAAAACACCTGCCCAAGTCAGCGCCTTTGATGCTAATTCTAAGACGTATAACCGGGGCCAAGATGCCCACATGGTTAAATCAAACACCGCTACATAAAACATCTATAGTCGAATCGTGTAAAATTTAGATAAGTGTTTTTTTAATTAGCCCCCCAAAGGAGAAGTAGCATGTCAAAATTAATAAACGGAGTTGATGTAGATAGAATTCAATATTTAAAAGAACAGGCTCAAAAGGATCCATCGGCAACAGAGCGGGAACCAAAAATAATTGCTCGGTGGCAAGGCGGCAGTAAAACAAGAATTGAGTTTGGTGATTTATCATCAGAAATAGGTAGCGACGGCAACTTAAACGCTATGCAAACGCTTTTAGCTAGCTTAGCGGCCTGTGACATAGACTTAGTAGCAACTCATGCAGCTCTCATAGGTGTTACTATCGAGGAGCTATGGATAGAGACATCAGGACGTTTTAACTCACGAGCTTATTATGGTATCGAAGACCCTTCAGGAGCAGGTTACAAAAGTATAGCCTACATAATACATCTCAAAGCTCCGAAAGCAACTGCAAAACAGATTGAATATTTGAAAGAACGATGTGAACGCTCATCTCCAGTTGGGGATTCATTGAGTAAGCCCATACCCTTATCACTTGAAATCAAAACCGATTAATAAATCATGATTTTTCGACAATTTATTCACGAAGAAAAAAGCTGTTTATCTTATATGGTTGGCTGCACTACTAAAAGTACCGTTGCTGTCATTGACCCTCAAGCTGACATTGAACTATACATTGAAACAGCTAAGCGTCATAACTTATCAATAGATCTAGTAATTGACACTCATACACATGCCGACCATATATCTGGAGCCCGTAAATTATCAAAGTCTTCGAGAGCTAAGCTACTTATGAATAAGAACTCTGAAGTTAAAGATTTGGACCAAAAAGTCACAGATGGTGATGAATTTTTTGTTGGCAATAGGCAATTTAAAGTTATTTCTACACCAGGACACACAGCCGATGGAATAACTCTTTATGTAGACAATTGGTATTTAATTACTGGTGACACGCTGTTTGTTGGTGATGTCGGACGTGTTGATTTGACACTTGGTCAACTAAAAGAAGGTGTTGTTGAAGCCAACGCAGAACAACTCTTTGGTTCAATTCACAAACTACTAAAGTTACCCAAGTGGACTGAAATCTACCCAGGTCACTTTGCTGGCTCTGCTTGTGGTAAAGGCATGTCTGCTAAGATGATTTCTACTTTGGGACGAGAAAAAATAAAGAATCCTGCTTTATCAATGACTAAGATTGATTTCATAAAGTATGTAACATCAAACCAACCCAAAATGCCAACAGATTACAAAAAGATTAAACTTGCCAACATTGGTTAATCCAACTTTGTATCCGTTTTTTTAGTTACTCTTCAGACATTTGAGACAAATTAATACTTTTGCCCACGCCTCGTGATATATTTAAATAACTAATTAACGGAAGGATAATATGCAAAAGAAAAGTTTTAATTCGCCTGATGAAACTAGAACACCACCAAAAACCAAAGTTGAAGTTGTAACAATGGGAGATGCAACTTATATGCGTACAACTTTTGAGCCAGGTTGGAAATGGTCAAATGACGTTAAGCCAACTGTTGGGACCGACAGCTGCCAAGTTCACCATAAAATATTTGCACTTTCTGGTCAGCTAAAAGGAGTTTTAAATGACGGATCTGAATTTGAAGTAAACCCAGGAGATGTTGTAGATATTCCTCCTGGTCACGATGCTTGGGTAGGTGGAGATGAGCCGGCAGTAGGAATCGACATTGGTGGTGCAACATCTTATGCTAAAGCAGCCTAGAATAATTAATCCCAAATAATACTCTAGTCCGGATATCAAAATATACTATCGTTATCTGTACAAGGTCTATAAGCTTAGACAATATGCTTATGAATAATAGATAATAGTTTGTCCTGATTAACAGAATACATCCAGATATTAATAATTAACAAACTTGGAAAGACTATAAATTTTTCAACTATTTTACCTGTAGTTACTCGAAAGCTTTTTATAGGTGGAAATCCAAATTTAAATGGCAAAGGTAGTAACCATGGAACACCTTCTTTTGTCAGACTATCCATAATTAAGTGGCTAATCATACCTATCATAAATGCCCACCAAACATACCCTGTATCTACAGAATGCATAATTGGAGACAGAAAAATTAATAAATAATGTACTAAAAAGCCAAATAGAGCTAGGCCAATTATTGAATGAGTTAAAAAGCGGTGACCACCTGTTAAACTATCAAAAATCTTACCAAAAATTTTACCAATTGGTAAATTTCGCCAGAGTGGTGCAGTTGGTTGATCAATATCTGGTGTAATGCCACCAATTAAATTAGCAAAAATGGATATTATGACTGTTGCTAAATTGAATGTTTTTATTGGTTCAATTAAAATAACGATCCCTAAAGCTGTTAGGGCAGCTAAATCGTGAGTTCTGGCAGTCATAATCTTATATAGAATAAGGCTTATGGCTAAAAAGACAAAACTAAATAGCAAATACCCATTAGGTAATTTAAAGCTAATCTAATTATAGATATATACTATTTTAAATTTATTGTTCGATTATCTAATAAGATCTTCGAAAGTTGCGATTTCCGTTTTGAGGTCGTCCACCGCCACCGCCACCTGGACGTCGTTCTTCTTGAGGTCGAGCTTGGTTAACCATTATTGCTCGTCCACTGACTTCTTTACCGTTTAGTTCTTTAATAGCATTTTGAGCTTCTTTTAGATCTTCCATCTCAACGAATCCAAAACCTTTTGATTGACCGCTAAATTTGTCTTTAATGACTATTGCGCTTATAACTTTCCCTTGTTCAGAGAAAAGCTGCTCTAGTTCTTGATCGGTGATGCTATAAGCTAGACCACCTACATATAATTTCATTGCCATTTGTTATTGTTTCCTTCCTTATTATTATATCGCTCGCGCTAGTACTGCTGCTCGCGATGATCTTAAGTTAGAAATACTAACAATAACAACGGAGAGGTATTAGTAACCACTTGCGTAGGTCCTAGTATAACATATAACAGATTCAAGGTGTATTAAAGTGTGCTCAATCAGTCATTTTGGCGTATACTAGTTAGACACATGTATAAATTTATGATAGACGCGACTAATGATGCGTATGATATTTATATTAATCTTATATCTTCGCCAGCTGGACATTACTTAAGTCGACGACCTTATATTATTGGTCTTATTAAAGAGCTTTTTTCATCAAAAGAGTTAAGCGGTAAACGAATAATTATTGAACAGGATATGGGTCGTGAAATTGGTCGAACAGATATAGTCCCAACTAGTGAGAAAGACACCATATATTACGCTCAACCTATTAAATCCGATGTATTCTCGAGATTTGCCAAAAATCGATTCCCGCAGGTAAGTTCGATTTTAACTGTAGTAGCAATTCAGGATAATGATGGAAATTATGAGGTAAGTGATACTTGGATAGGTGCCAATCATCCAGCTTTTCCAGGAGATAATTTTGCTACTAAAGAAAGTAAAACTTTTTGGCAATCTCATGCCCTTGTTCAAGATGCACTGGCAATACAGTCAAAGACTATAACTAAAACCTGCCCCTATTAATAACTAGTTAATTATCGAGTATATATAGCACTAATTAAGGGCTATTCCAGCCATTAGGTGGAATTGGTGGAAGTCCATTAGAACCAATTGTTGCAATTAGAGGATCTCCATGAATTACGGTGTATCCTCCATATGGGTCTGTACCTGATGTATTTCCGGTATATGCGTTAATGTCTAGAGGTTGAGTATTGAAACCGTCATAAAACAGATCTCGGCCGCTACAAGTCTGTGACCCAGAACATCCTCCTGCATTAAACGTCAGTCGATTTCCATCATACCAAGCACCAATAACTACATCGTTATTATTTGTACATATAGAGGCAGTATGCCAAATACCTGCAGTTATAGTCGTACTATTTTGATAAATAGTAGTAAAGTGATCAGCTGAAGTGGCACCTGTTATTTCTAGACCCCCCGAAATATAAATCCCCCAGTCGGCAGCATTAGAGGTATAGTCTTTCATTTCAGCTATCTGATACCAGCTGTTACCAGTAGGACTTGGTATCTGTCTGGGGAGGTAGAATGGAATCGTTGTACATGAGGACACGCCCTTGGTAAATAACTGACCTGTGCTTGAAGTAGCATTGCAGCCTGGGGATGAACAAATATCCGTTCGTAAATGATTGGAATCTGGGCTACATGATGAGTTCGGAGTCATAGTAAGTTGGTTTGCTGCCGTAAACTGATAACAACTACCGTAAGCATTGTTCCAGTGTGGCCCAGAAGCTGGGTCGTTCGTGCTAAATGTTCCGTCAAAAGTAATCGAACCATTACCAGATGCACCACTTCCAAATAGTACATATTTACCGTCGTTAACTTGAGATGATGATTGTATTGATGCTGGGGTTTTTACATTACCTTGATCAGAGTTTACGCTTACAAATGGACCGGTTGCACGGGAGCTTGTAAAAAGTATTATCCCTATTAAAATGAAGACTGCTATAAATATTAATAGCGTTACATTTTTAAAGTTTTTGTGTTTATAGATTTTCGTCAAAGGCATTTTTTATTTAAATACTTATGTTTAAATTTATTCAAATTTAAGCATAAAGTCAATCTATTCATGAGATATACTATTAGTAAATGGAAATTAAACAAAAATTAATTAGTCAAATAGAACATTTAATGATTAAAAACCGGCGTCAGCATGGTAAGTATAGCTATACTGTTCCGTCCCCTGTTAGTTATCCTTTTCAGTGGTTTTGGGATAGTTGTTTTCATGCTATTATCCTTAGTTATTTTGATATTAATGCAGCAAAGAGTGAACTGTATTCCCTCTCATCTAAACAATTTAAAAATGGCATGATTCCCCACATGATTTATTGGGAAAATCCTAAAAAATTTCATATACCTGGTGTTGCTTCGCCTGTAATACCTTGGGGTACTAATAAGACGAGCAGTATTGTACAGCCACCAATGCTGGCTTATGCAACTTGGGTTGTTTATGAAAAAAGCCGCGACATAGAATTTTTGAAAAGAATGCTGCCAGTAATTGCTGATCTCCATAAATATTTATTAAAATTAAGAGACCCAAATAAACATCATCTGGCTGGACTTGTTCACCCTGATGAATCTGGTGAAGATAACTCACCTAGATTTGATGATGTTCTTCAATTAAAGGCAAAACAAACAATAGATGCTAATTACCATCGACGTCTAATCTTAGTGGATAGATATAAAATACAGCAATTTAAAATTAAAAAACATATGGAAAATTTTCACTGGGTCAGAGACGTACCTTTTAATGCAATTCTTGTTAACGCACTAGTTTATGAAAGTTTAATAGCCGGTGAACTTCAACTTCTTAAACAATCTTCACTTGCTCGGCAGCATTCTGATGAAATTGCAGCTGCTATGAGAGAGTACATGCTAGATGGAGTACTAATGATGTCAACTATGGGACATAATTACCATCATATTAAAGTAAAAACTTGGTCCATTTTTATTCCACTATTTGCAAATATATTAACTCCTGAAGAAGCTAATGAATTAATTGAAAAACACCTAAAAAATAAAAAAGAATTTAAATCGAGATTCTTATTACCAACTGTAGCCATGGATGAACCATCGTTTGATCCAAATGGTTTTTGGCGGGGACCGGTCTGGATGTCTACAAATTGGTTTATTTTTAAAGGTCTTCTTAATTATGGGTATAGGAAAGAAGCAAATGAAATCTTGAATGATTCAATAAATCTCTTAAGTCAACACGGTTTGAGAGAACATTTTAATCCATTGAGTGGTGAGCCGCTTGGTGCGATCGATTTTACTTGGGGTGGTTTAGTTATAGATATGATAAATAGTATAAGTATTTAACTATTCAGTATTCTAAATAATTAAGATATTTTATACATAGGTATTACTCTGGCCATTGCCAATTTCTAATTTCTGGCATATCTATACCGTATTGTTCGATGTAGTTCTTATGTTCAATTAGTTTTTTCTCCATATCCTCTTTAAGTGAACCCGCTTCTGGACTAGTCAGATTAACTCTTTCAATTACATCCATTACTAAATGAAATCTATCTAAGTCATTTCTTACTGTCATATCAAAGGCAGTTGTTATCGTCCCTTCTTCCTTATAGCCCCTGACATGAAGATTTCGATTGGTTCGTCTATAAGTTAGACGGTGTATTAACCATGGATATCCATGAAAAGCAAATATTATTTCTTTATCTAAAGTAAATAATTCATCGTAATCTGGGTCACTTAGGCCGTGTGGATGTTCAGTATTTGGTTCAAGTCTCATAAGATCAACTACATTAACAACTCTAATTTTTAATTCGGGTAATCGTTCTCGTAAAATGGCGACTGCTGCAAGAGTTTCGAGAGTTGGAATATCTCCGGCGCAAGCCAATACCACATCAGGTTCTTGATTATTATCCGAACTAGCCCACTGCCACGTACCTATCCCTTTTGAGCAATGTTCAATAGCTTCATCTATATTTAGCCACTGGGCGGAGTCGTGTTTGCCAGCAATAGTTAGATTAATATAGTTTCTGCTTCTAAGACAATGGTCCATAACAGATAATAAGCAGTTAGCATCCGGCGGCAGATATACTCTTGCGATGGCTGCTTTTTTATTAACCAAATGGTCTATAAAACCCGGGTCCTGATGGGTAAAACCGTTATGATCTTGACGCCAAACATGTGAAGTTAATAAATAATTTAGTGAAGATACATCTTTACGCCATGGTAGTTCGGCTGACATTTTAAGCCATTTAGCATGCTGATTAACCATTGAATCTATAATTCGGATAAAAGCTTCGTAACTGTGTAGTAGTCCATGACGACCTGTTAATAAATAACCTTCGAGCCAACCTTCTACTTGGTGTTCACTAAGCATTGAATCTAAAACTTCACCTGAAGTATCTAAATATTCATCTGAATCATATATTCTGGCTTCCCATTGACGATTAGTAACTTCAAATATATTTTCTAAGCGGTTAGACAGTGCTTCGTCCGGACCAAAAATTCGAAAGTTATGATGACTTTGATTAAATTTTATGACATCTCTTAGATATGGTCCAAGAGCATGAACATTGCCAACGTTATTAGTGCTTCTTTTTGTAACTTCAACGGCGTAATTGCGAAATTCTGGAAGATGAAGCTCTCTTAATAGCTCACCACCGTTGGCATTGGGATTCAATCCCATTCTATGTTCACGATCCGGAATTAATTCATTTAGTTCAAATTTTAATTGTCCATTTTCATTAAATAAATTCTCTGGTTGATAACTTCTAAGCCAATCCTCTAGAATTTTTACATTTTCTGGATGATTTTCGTCAACTAGCAGTGGTACTTGATGAGATAGAAAATTATTTTCTATTCTTTTGCCATCTACGATCTTTGGACCTGTCCAACCTTTGGGAGTAATGAGAACAATCATTGGCCAACGAGGTCGAACCGTATTATCTTTTTGTCTGGCTTCTAACTGAACTCTTTTAATTTCATTAATAACTTTGTCAAGTTGGTTAGACATTAGAGAATGCATCGTCATTGGATCGTTACCCTCGACAAAATACGGTGTCCAACCATAACCTTGAAGAAGTTTTTCTAATTCTTCTCTTTCTATCCTGGCTAGAATAGTTGGGTTACTAATTTTATAACCGTTAAGATGCAAGATTGGCAGGATTGCACCATCACTTTTTGGATTTATAAATTTATTGGAGTGCCAGGCAGTAGCCAGAGGACCTGTTTCAGCTTCACCGTCACCTATTACGCAGGCTGCGATTAAATCTGGATTATCTAAAATAGCACCATATGCATGTGACAAAGAATAGCCAAGTTCCCCTCCTTCATGAATTGAACCGGGAACTTGTGGTGAGACATGACTAGATAAACCTCCAGGGAATGAAAACATTTTAAAAAGTGACTTTAGTCCGTTTTCATCTTGTGTTACTTCTGGATAAAATTCACTAAATGTTCCTTCAAGATAGACATTGCCAACAACCGCTGGCCCTCCATGCCCTGGTCCGGAAATATATATCATATTTAGTTTGTCTTTTTTAATAACTCGGTTTAAGTGGACATATATAAAATTTTGACCGGGAGTTGTACCCCAGTGACCTAGTAATATCTTTTTAACATCACCTAGTACTAAAGGTCTCTTTAATAGTGGATTATCTTGCAAATATATTTGTCCAACAGAGAGATAATTGGCGGCTTGCCAATACTTTTGAATTTTATTTAAATCATCAAGACTTAAATTATCCATCGTCTTTTATATTCTTAGTTAATTCTTTAACATGTCTGGCGATGACAATTGCTTCGTCGACTTTTATTACATGTGCTCCAATTTGGCTATCGCTACTTGAAATTAAGGTGTCATTACTTGAATTTTTTTCATCATCTAGTTTTAAACCAAGATATTCAAGATCACTGCAAATATATTGTCTTATCACGGGTGATTGTTCACCAATTCCACCCGAAAATATTAGTGAGTTTATTCCACCAAGTACTGTTGTCAGGCTGCCAATTGCTTTTTTCGCTTCGTAACAAAATAAATCTACTGCGTCTTTGGCCCGCGGATTTGAGTCATATTCCTTTAACAATTCTTCCATATCTGATGATAGTTCAGATACTCCAAGTAAACCTGATTGAAAATGCACCATATGATTAAATTCTTCGTTTGAAAGTCCAGCTTGTCGATTTAAATACGAAGAAATTCCAGGGTCAATATCTCCGGATCTTGTACTCATCAAAATACCTGAAGCTGTTGAAAACGACATAGTAGTGTCTTTTACCTTGCCTTCTTTTAAGGCTGTAATACTGGCTCCGCTACCTAGATGGGCAAATATTAAGTTCCCGTTGCTAGCACTGTCACCTGCTAAATCATTAAATGAATCTAAAGCTGATTCGTAAGCAAGTCCATGAAAACCATATCTTCTAAGCCCAAGAGCTTCATATTTTCTTGGTATTGGCAGTAGTTTAGCTATTGCTGGCATGTCGTTATAAAAACTGGTATCAAAACATGCTACTTGATCAATATTTTTTAATCTCTCCTGAAACGCCTCGATAAAATTAATAGCCAGAGTCATATGTTCTGGATCAAAATTAATTAGTTTTTTTAACTCAGCTATTTTATCTGGGTTAAGTAATTCAGGTTTTGTGAAGAATTTACCGCTATGAACAATTCTGTGCCCTATAACTTTTATATCAGCTTCTTTTATCTTAGAAAATAATTTATCTAATAAGATAACTAATATATCTTGATCTTCATAAACATGTAAAAATTCAGTTTGTTGTTCGTTTTTATTGTTTATTGAGATAAGTTTTGGTTGAGATTGATCTAAGTTTTTGACAGTTAAGCTTAAAGTGAAATCAAGTGTATTATATTCAAATATATTAATTTTAATGCTTGATGAGCCAGCATTGACGGTTAATATTGAAGGATTTTCGGTGCCCACCTATGTATCATAACAAATATCTTTTAATGAGACCTCCCACTCGTAAGTTGTGAGTGTTGATTGGTTTAGTTCGAAGTTAAGTATTTTCGAAGTTATGCTTTGCTAATAACGTCTTTGACCGTTTTAGCCATTTCTCTAGGTGGAGTTATAGACTTTGTAATATATCTTTTAACCCCTAACTCAACAGATTCTTTGACAATATCTGACGTTTGAAGATTTGAGAAAGCGATTATTTTTGACTTTGGGTGCTTGAGTGGTTTATAGGCTCTTAAAAATGTAATGCCATCCATTACCGGCATTAACATGTCTAGTAGAATTACGTCGTATACCTTTTTTAAGGCCATATCTAGACCCATTTTGCCATCTTCTGCCATCTCTACTTCAAATCCTTCTTTATTAAATAGGATCTGATAAGATTCCCTAAGACCGACGTGATCTTCAATAATTAGGATAGACTTCATTATTCTTGTTTCTTTGGTAATTTAGATATCTTCGGTAATTGTACCTTAAAAGTTGTGCCTTTTCCAAGCTGCGTAGTGGCTGTTAATTCACCCCCGTGCATTTCGATTACTTGCTTGCTTATATAAAGTCCGATGCCTGTTCCACTTATGTGACTTTGAGTTGGCTGATTAATACGGCTAAATCTGCTAAATAGTTTGCTTATTTGGTTTTTAGCAATACCCGGACCATTATCTATAACGTAAATATTTACAAATTTTGGAGTTACTTCAACTCTAACAATTATTTCACCTCTATCGGGTGAGAATTTAATAGCATTATTTATTAAATTATTCATACACATCTTGATTTTAACTTCATCAGCTATTACGGCTAGTTTGCTATCAACGTTTAGGTTAATTTTAAGATTTTTATGGGTTGAGCTTTTTTGCTGAGTTTCTACTACACCTTCAATAAGTTTTTTTAGATTAAATTTATTTAAGTTTAGAATAGATCGGCCAGATTCTATTCGTGCAACATCCAAAAGATCTTGGATTATTTTAATTTGCTCATCATTATATTGATAAGCTTTTTCAACAATATCTTTTTGTTTCTTATCTACTTTGCCAAAGTAATTGTCTAGTAATAGTCCGAGGTATTGTTTAACAGCCGTTGCAGGAGTTTGAAGCTGGTGAGACGCGAGAGCTAGAAAATCATCTTTAGCTTGATCGAGTTGTTTTTCGTAGGATACATCTCTAAATACTTCAATGGCGCCTGTTATTTTATTATTTAATTTAACAGGTGAAACATTTAGCTGAACTGCGACCGGAGTACCGTCTTTCTTTAAGTAATAGCAATAGGCATTTATTACTTTTCCTACATCCAAAGCTTTATAAAGAGATCTTTGTTCTTCCTTGATCGGAGTTTTTTTATCGTATGTTAAAGCTTTAACACTAGATGCAAAGTTTTTACCGAGAAGTTCACTCTCAGAATAGCCTAGTATGTCTGAACCTGTTTTATTTAACCTTTCTATTTTTCCCTCATTGTTTAGTACAATTAGCCCTTCACCAATACCTACTATTAGAGCTTCGTCTTTTGCATTGGCTGAAGCTATTTCACTTGCCCGCATAGCTAGAGCTTTTTCAGTTTGTTTTCTAAAGGTAATGTTATGAATAATCACGATAATGCGGGTATTATCGACTTCTTTTATGGGACTTAAGCTGAGTTCAATCGGAAATTCACTGCCATTTTTATGCTTTGCTACAAACTCAAGTCCTTCACTTGAAGTTTTGATATTTTGGGATTTACTTTTAAAAGATTTATTGTTTACAAGTTTAGTAATGTATTTATTTGGAATTAGTTTTTCAATTTTATATCCAATTAACTCGGCTTCTTCATAGCCAAATAAGATAGAGATCTGGTGGTTTAATTGTTCAATTTCTCCTTGTTCGTTGACTACAATAATGCCATCTGGGGCTGCATCAACTACTACTCTAAATTGATTTTCACTATGTAATAAATCTTCGGTTATTCGCTCAGCAAGCTCTACCGCTTGATGACGTGATGAGCTTATAAGATAAATACTGGATGCTATGGCGGCGCTTAATATTAGGCCAATGACAAGTATTATGTCTGCTAATAAAGTCTGGCCAGGTGTTTGATCAAAGCCAGCTTGATTAGAATATTTAATTGTCCAGTTGTGCTGTGCTGAAGATAGTACTTTATCTTCTTTAAAGTAAGGATTAGGTAATATATTACTAGTTTTATAAATTAAACTGTTTGGTTTAATAATTGAATCGTCATATATCTGTAAATTAATACCACTTATTTGCTGACCTAATGCGGCCTGCATAAAATTATTGGCTCTAAAAGCTTCATAGACATAACCAATAACGGCAGACTGTCTATCACTTGAGGTTATATTAGGTAAATTTGGATTATATATTGGTAATATAATTAGAAATCCGGGCTGAACGTCTTGTTTAGTTTCTTGGACTAACTTAATTTTTCCAGTCATTGTCGGATTACCTGTATTGGTGGCCGTTTCAACTGCTATGCGTCTTATAGGTTCAGATATTAAATCATAGCCAAAAGCTCTTTTGTTGCGTGTATCAAATGGTTCAATAAAAGTAACCGGAATGTATTTAGTACTACTTTTATCTGGCCATATACTAAAACTTGGGAACCCTTCGCTTCTAACAGAGTTTATATAACTTATTTTTTGGGAATCAGTAACGACTTTAGCATAACCAAGTGCTTGAACTCCTGGATAATTTTGAGCAAGACCCAAACTATTTACAAAATTAGCCCACTGATTTCTGTTTGCGGTAGGGTTAGATTGAATAAATCCTTTGGCGCCATACAGCACATTCGCATCGCTGGTAAGTTGGTTTTGTATGGTATTTTGAGCGACGTTAGTTTGAGTGTCTAAAAAATTAAGAGCTTGGGTATGACCTCTATCATTTACGAAAGTCGTCGTTTTATATGTTCCATAAATACTGGCAATTAGAAGAACTATTGGAAGTAAAATATACAAGTTACTAGAAAGAAGTGCTGGTATAAAAATACTCAACAGTAAAATTGCAGCCAATATTATTAGAATAAGTGGAATTACAGTTTGGATTAATAGAGTCTTTTGTCTCGCTTGTTCAGCAATTCTGACATGGCTATTAATGGAGGATAGCGTAAATTGATTATGGAATTTGTTCCATGGATAAATTCTAGATTTTGTTTTGAGATCATAATAATATGCTAACGAATGATCTTCATATTTTATTAAATGACCTGTTAGTGGTTCTACCCATAGCTGCAAGTTGATATCTAAATTTATACCACGAGACTGGCCTACACCTGGAAGGTTGGTTAAATTCTTAGTTTGATCAGCATGAAAATTTGATTCGTAGCGATAAACTTTTAAGCCGTAGATTATTTCTTCATCTTTAAAATACATCCTGGCTGGTATGTCGTAGTTTATATGCCAGTAAGTAAATGGTTGTTTATGCAGATTTTTTGGTGCAAATAAATAACCTGATCTATTTTCATCTGCAAATTTTGAATATTCGTGGCGACCGTTTATTTTATTAACAGCATAAGTTCTTTCAACTGAGAATATTCTCTCACCGCTTACTTTTCTAACATCGAAGATATTTTTAATAGTCAGTATATTACCGTGCGACCCGACAGACTGATAAGAATATTTTGTCTGGGAAAGTGACTCACCACCGTATTGTTTTAAATCTGGATTATAGAAATTATCATAGGAAATAATGTCAGCGTTATAATTAAAATTCTTAGGTATTGATAACAGATAAGGAGTAATTGTTTTGTGCCAAAATAGGGCAATTAGAGTTAAAAATAAACTTAATGAAATTAAAGTGATTGTTCTCTTAAAGCTTGGACTACTAGTTGATTTACCTGTTTTTAGCCAAAGTAATGCATTCTTTTCGCTTTTAAAATATTTGGCATGCTTTAAAATACCCGCGCTTCTAATTAAATAAATTACGGTCTTACCTAGTGGTTTGGTTGCACCGAATATTGCTATTCGGTCAAATTTCATGTTAAGAAACTTTTTAGCTGCGTTTCTGGCTCCACTATCTTCTTTAAGTGTTTGGCTAAGGTCGACGAGTATTAAAGATGGTTTATTTTTACTCTTTAAATTATTTATTAAACTTTGGGTTTTCTTTTGAGTTTCGATAACTGTCGAGGCATTTACATTACCAATAACTGTCACGCGGATAATGTCATCTTTGGTTAATTCAACCCGCGTTTCAATATACATAAACTTTATTAGGCTTTTTCAATCTTGTAATTGTATCATGAAAAAAGTTATGCTTAATCTGTCAATTTATTAAATTTGTCTATTAATAATGTAAGCAATTTACTTGTAAATAAATCATCAAAATCTTAAATTATAAGAAGTAATTAAATTAAATACTTGCTTTTTTTGCTTTTTTAGTATATAATTACTTTTGTTTGGAGATATATGTTAAAGAAAATCAAGTATCCTAAATTATCTGACAAATTCTTAAGATTTGTATCTATATTCTTAGCTTTAATTGTTTTGGCAATTCCAGCCCTAGTTGCTGCCCAGACTATTAGTGTACCTAGACTATCTACTAAATTTAGCGGCATTCATGACACTTCAACTGCGCCTCCAAGTACTACAATTGCTGCAAGTCCTACTCAAATTCTACAAATTGTTAACTCTAATTATAAAATATCTAATTTATCTGGATCTGGTACGACTGGAACGGTTTCCCAGTTAGTTAACCAAAGCGGTGTATTTTTATCCGATCCGCAGACTTTTTGGGACCCATCAACTAGTAGATTTTACTTCAGTATGTTTGAAAACAGAGGTACATCTTCTCCAGACGAAGGAATTGTATTAGGTTTTAGTAAAACAGCTACTCCTTCTAGCCCTGCAGATTTTTGTACATACTTTTTTGGTTTTAACTATGGTTCTACTTCTTTCCCTGATAGACAATCATTGGGTGATACTTCTGACTTTCTTTTAATATCTTCTGATAGATTTAGTACTAGTACTGGTGCATTTCTAGGATCAGACACTGCCTGGGTGACTAAACCTGGTCCTGGTTCAACTTGCCCTAGTCAAAGTTCACTTATAGACGGTGTACAGAGTTTAAAAAACCCTGGCGGCACAACTTTCCCTTACTCTCCAACTTCAGCCAGACAAACAGACAGTAGCGGTACAGGATGGATTATATCTACTCCAACATTCGGTAATGCTTCAACACTGTCTCTCTATAGTGTGACTAAAAATATAACTACCGGTGGAGCAATAATTGGTTCGCCCACTAGTATAAGCGTACCTGCTTATGCAATCCCTCCAACTGCCCCTCAAGCAGGACAGACTGCCGCTGGACAACCTGCTCCTTCGCTTGAAACAAGGGAATATTTAACTCAAACTTATGGCGGATTTGATCCAAGATTAGGTCACAATGTACTTTGGACAGCGCACACAGTTGCAGGTGGTGCGGGTTCTGAAGTTAGATGGTATGAAATTAACCCATCAGTTAGTGGTGTTGATCAATACGGACAAATAAATAGTCCATCACTTTACGTTTTTAACGGCGCTATTGCACCAGATCGACTTATTAGTGGTTCAACAAGTTTATATGGTAGTGATGCAGTTATTACGGTTAATACTTCTTCAAGTAGCACTTACCCTGCCATAGATGTTGTGTCAAAAGAAGGATCATTTCCACAATCAGCGCTTAAGCGGATTAAACAATCTCCTGGCCCTAATGTGGATTACACTTGTTTTCAACCTTCATACCATTATTGTAGATGGGGAGATTATCCTGGCGCAGCCCCATTCCCTGGTGCTCCTACAACCGGCAATATGGGTCAAGTATGGCAAACTAATCAATACAACGTTTCAAGCACAGATGATTCCAATGTTGATTGGCGAACTTTTGTAGCTTTAATCAACCCTTAAATACTACAAAGTTAGTTCGAAAATCTATTTAACGACTACTTCACCAGCGAACTTAAGGTTTTCACTGTCGTGGTATGCGTAGCTTCCTTTTTGGTTAAATACGTACGTATAATTGTTACTCTTTCTAATCACTGATGATCTAAATACCGGTGATGGATTATCGTTAACAACTGATTGATCTGAAGATGTATCATTGATCCAGACAACAGCTTGACCAGTTCTTATATTAATGGTCGAAGGGTTAAATCCAGTGCTAGTAATTTGAACTTGTGCCGGTTCAATTTTAGGTGGTGTAACAATAGATCCAGTTTTTTTAGATTTACCATGAAATGCAACTAGACTAATTATTACAATTAAAACAACGAAGGAAACTAGTGCCATTATCATTCGGCTATTGTTTTTAGGGCCAACTATTGGTTTAGTTTGGATTGGTTCTTGAGTGTTAGATTCTTTTTCGCTCATCAAAATTCTTTCTTATTTATGTGTTAATCCAACATTTTTAATATTTGTACCGGCTGGGTAAGCTAAATAAAATCCACTGTTGAAGTAATGGTTATCTACATATGTATAGTGATATGTGTGGTTTGGAGTTATACCTGATAGAAGATATTGACCTTGGCTATTGGTTGTCGACTGAGAAATTGTTGCTCCAGATCTACTACCTACTGTAGCTCTTGCACCAACAAGTGGATTATTAGTAGAAGCATCAAACATAACGCCTTCTACTGTGGCAGTAGTAACTGTAGATTGTGTTGTTGCTGTAGCTGAATTTGAATGAGCTGACAAATTACCTGCTGAGTCAAATGCTACGACATAGTAGCTGTAACTTGTCCCTTGCGCTAGACCTGAATCACCAAAACTTAATGTTGATCCATTCAATGTAGTTATGAGCGTATTGTTTCGGTAAACTTTATAACCGGCTATCGAAACATTATCTGTTGCCGCTCCCCAGTTTAGGTTAATTTGACTAGTTGAAACAGCTTGGGCAGTAAGGTTCGTAGGTGCAGTAGGTGGAGTAGTATCAACGGGAGCATTAAATACAGTTACGCTTACTGGTGAGGAAGTAGTTGAATTACCAGCTGTATCAGATGCAACGGCATATAGCGAATAGGTGCCATTTGGAACTGAGGTGGTATCCCATGAATAATTGTATGGGCTAGTTGGTATTGGGTTACCAAGATTTACTATTCCGCTTGAACCTTCATCTAATACAAACTGTACATTTACAGCATCTGCAGGTACAAAGTTATCTGTTGCATTAGCACTAACAGTAGTTGTACCAGAGACTGATGCTCCACTAGAAGGCGCAGTCATAGTAACCGATGGTGGAGTAGTATCAAGTTGAGAACCATTTAGCACCAAAGCACTGAAACTGGAAGGATCGTTTCTACTACCTAAACCAATTTGACCTTGGATAAATGTGCTATCTGTTGCTGTTGCAAGTTGTATATTATTTCGGTAAACAGTTATAGTCGAACCGCTTTTTGTAATTTTAACTCCGTACCATGTGTTAGCAGAACTTAAGCTAGGAAAATCTGCAATTTTAGTTTGAACACCGCTAACTATTTTGAAGATTCCATTTGTACCTGAATCATCAGCTTCACTTAATTCTATTGCATAATAATTATTTGCATCTTTGTAATCAAACGCTGCACCAAAATCACGGAATGTATTTGAACCAGATACCATTCCATTAAATGTCATCGTAAAGTCTCCTGTAATAGCGGTTTTATGAAGAGCTATATTTAGTAGACCGCTCTGTGAGCCGGTTCCTATTGGACTTGTTAAATTGTATTGTCCGCCACTAATTGACCAGGTTCCACCTGTTGTTGTAAAGTTGTTTGCTTCAGCCGTGCTGCTAAAGTCTTCACAGATCAAAGCAGTGCTTCCTGAACAAGAGAAACTTGCAACATTATTAACAGTTACTGAAACATTGGAAGACGTAGCAGAATGTCCTGTGGTATCAGTGACGACAGCAGTTAATATGTGACTACCATTTGCGGTAGCTGTCGTATCCCAGCTAGTGCTATAAGGAGACGTCGTATCAGCACTGCCAAGGTTTACTCCATCAAGTTTGAATTGAACATTAGCTATTGTACCTCCGGATTCACTTGCATTGGCAGTGACAGAAGTTGTACCAGTCACTGTTGAACCATTAATAGGTGCAGTAATACTGACAGTTGGAGCTGAAATATTATTTACAGTGACAGAAACACTTGAAGAGGTCGTGCTATGGCTTGTGGTATCAGTGGCGACAGCAGTTAAAGTGTGACTACCATTAGCAGTGGCTGACGTATCCCAGCTAGTGCTATAAGGCGCTGAAGTATCAGCAGTACCTAGGTTAACTCCATCAAGTTTGAATTGAACATTAGCTATTGTACCTCCTGTTTCACTAGCATTGGCTGTGACAGAAGTTGTACCAGTCACTGTTGAACCGCTGGTAGGTGCGGTAATACTGACAGTTGGTGGAGATAGATTATTGACTGTGACACTAATAGTTGCAGTCGCTGTTTTGCCTGTACCATCTGTTGCTATTGCAGTTAATGTATGGCTACCATTACTGACTGATGCAGTATTCCAACTAAAACTATAAGGACTGGTTGGAAGGGCACTACCTAAGTTAGTACCATCAAGCTGATATTGGACATTGGCAATTGAACCGCCGGATTCACTTGCTGAAGAAGTAATGTTGGTTGTACCTGAAACTGTTGCACCATTTGATGGTGTTGTGAAACTTACTGATGGAGTTGGTGCAGTAGTAGTACAGTTATCTCCCGTACTTGTTGGAGTACACGTGGTAGGTGGGTCACTAAGTAATAAAATCCTTCCGACACCGACGCCGACGCCACTACCAGTAAGAACAACTTGATGTGTTCCGCTACTTACATTAGTAAGTGCTATTGATGTACCGGTATTGTCTTTATTTTCCCAGGTCCAAGTGTTTGCTGGAATATTACTGCCACCAACTAAATAACAAGCTGGTGCAGAACTTGCAGGATCAAGTTGGAAAAAGACTGTATTGTTTGTTGTATCTGGAGCTAACATTTGAGTCCATAAATAATATGTACCAGTACTTGGGACAGTGATACTAAGTGTGTCTGTTCCGTTAGCTGCATTAGGCGAAGTTGAGCAAGCCGCTTGAGCAAGTCCTGTACTGAAAAGACCCATGAATGAAACTACTGCAGGTGCTAAAACACCCAATGATATAGAAATAGCCAGTGATTTTCTTTTGTTTTTAATTAATATTTGATATTTTCGAAAAGTTGTTTGTATTTTTGTCATTAAATTTAATTTATTTTTTTAATTACCTCAATAATAATCATTCCTACGGCACATTGTCAATAAGCATTAGCGATAAATATTAACCCTTCTCTGGTAAGTATGAAATTTACTCTATTAAATTTTTCACTAAGCAATCTGCTTATGTTATCTATTATTGAAGTTTAAGTTTTAAAATTTTTGAATGTCAAATAATTACTTTGTATATTTCATTAATATAACTTATCTGTTAAAGTGAATATTTGAATAAAAGAGAAAGGGATTAATTGGCAAAACCAAAAAGACAACTGTCTCGTCACTCAGAAAATAAATGGGCAGTACTTGCATTACTTGCAACTGCACAATTTATGGTTATATTGGACGTTGCAATAGTGAATGTGGCACTTCCTTCTATTAATAGACAACTACATTTTGCAGCAGGTGGTCTTCAGTGGGTAATTACGGCTTACACTTTAACCTTTGGTGGATTTCTACTTTTAGGTGGTCGAGCAGCAGATTTATTTGGTCGAAGAAAACTTTTTATTGCATCTGTTTTTGCTTTCGCTTTAGCTAGTCTGTCGTGTGGATTTGCCCAATCCTCAATGATGTTAACTATAACCAGAGCAATACAGGGATTAGCAGCGGCAATTATGTCACCTGCAGCTTTATCGATTGTCTTGGCTGAATTTCAAGAGGGCGAAGAACGAAATAAAGCTATGGGAGTTTGGGCAGCAGTGTCCGCTGGTGGAGCCGCAGCTGGGGTTTTGATAGGTGGAATTTTGACACAATATTTAAATTGGCGCTGGAACTTTTTTGTAAATGTACCTGTTGGAATTCTAGTTATATTTGTAGCTTTAAGATTATTGCCGCACCACATTGGTGAAGAAAATAAGAAAATTGAACTTGATTTAAGAGGATCAGTCCTCGCAACTAGCGGTTTAATGTCGTTAGTGTACGGTCTATCAAAAGCTCCAACACTCGGTTGGGGTTCAAAAACAGTTTTAGGTTTTATTATTTTAGCTTTAGTACTGCTAGTAACATTTATTTGGAACGAAAACCGTGTTGAGCAACCTTTAATGCCGCTTAGAATATTTAGGATAAGAAATGTACTAGGGGGAAATTTAGCTTTCTTAGCAATCGCCTGCACCATGTTTTCTATGTTTTTCTTTTTAACGCTTTATTTGCAGAACATTCTGGGATATTCACCAGTTAAAGCAGGTTTATCTTTCTTACCAGTAACCTTTATTATTGGAATTACATCAGGGATAGTGTCAAATTTGGTTGGCAAAATTGGTTACAAACCTCCATTATTGCTTGGCCCGTTTATTTTAGCTATAGGGCTCTTTATATTAAGTCGAACTCTTAAAGTTGGTGGTAATTATTGGCATAACGTATTCCCTGGACTTGCCACTACTGCATTTGGCATGGGACTAACTTTCGTTTCTGGAACATTAGCTGCTACTTCAGGTATTCCAAAACATTTTTCAGGACTTGCTTCTGGAGTATTAAACACTTCTCAGCAAGTCGGTGGTGCTATTGGTCTGGCTATATTATCAGCGGTGGCGTTTTCAACCATCAAATCTGACGCTGCTCAAAGAGTATTTCCGCTAAATGCCCAAGTACATGGATATAGAAATGGACTCCAAGTTGGCATTGGATTAGCACTGATAGCAGTAGTAGTTGTCTTGTTTGTCGTTAAAAATAGAAAAGTTGACGCAAAAACAGCACTTGCACAAGCAAATTCTGCTTAATAAACTACTCTTTAGTTATATCCACGATCCAGTCAACACCGAATTTATCTGTCAGCATGCCGAAAATATCGCCCCAGAATTCTTTTTTAAGAGGATATTTTATATCACCACCCTGGCCTAATTTATCGAAAACTTGCCTCAGTTTTGATTCATCGCTACTTGTCAAACATAACTCTATTTTCTTACTCTGAGGACTGGCTTTAATTGAGTCACAGCCTCTAATTACTACCATGCCATTTTTTAAGTTGGCATTCATTACCTTATCTTTCATTTCTTCTTTATTAGGCATATCAAATTCTTTTGGCATTGTGTCAAATTTTTGTATGTCAAGATCTCCACCAAATACTTCTTTATAAAAAGTCATAGCCTCTGCACAATTGCCCTGAAAAAAAATATATGGTGCAAATTCCACTTGGCTCATATTGAATCCTCCTTAATTTCTATTGAATTATGGCAGAATTTTATTTAAGAGATTGTATAAAGTTTTACACGAAACTATTCTTAAGCTGCCATTGCAAAATCTGGGCTTTTTGACGTAAGAGTAGCAGCTGCAGCTCTAACTTTTTTAGTGTGATCAATTACGGATTTATGTGCCGGAATAGAGATATGGTTATTTATTAGTCTGCTAATTACGCCGTTTGGATTAACTATCCCGGAAGATCTTACAAGTCGGGGTGAAGGAAAGCCAATTGTATGTCTTGGGACATTTTCTATCTGTCTAGCTTGTGCAGTAGTTTTACCTAGTATATAAGTTTTTGGTTTCTGACCTTTTGGTAACTTGACTCCAAGTCCATAAGGAAGTGGGAAAAGTGGATCCCTATCGGATGATATTAATTCAAGTGAGTTATGCTCTGGCCAACTTTTTTTTAACATTTCGCGAAAATTTACCATTGTTTCAGAGTCATGCAGTAGATGTTCGTAATCCGAATTAGCTCCAATTACATTTTCAATAAAGGACTTCAGAGCTTTTACCGCTAATGTTTCCTTTTGAATGCCTTCTTGTGCACCAGCTAAACAGATAGTCGAGGCCACGACTTCCGGATGCTGCATTGCAAATTTAACTGCGAAATACCCACCTAGAGAATGTCCGACTAACACATATGGTTGCTCAAGATGATCATATGTTTTGAGTAGATCTTCCTCGACTTGAGAATACATATCGTCTTTATCTCCCAACCCTCTTTCTGGAATGGGATGAAATCTAGTTGTATCTGGTGGATCTATTGATCTTTGCTCATCTAAAATACCGGCGTAAAGTGGTTTTGACTCTGGACCTGCTAGTACTCCTGGCAACACAACAACAGGTGCCATTTTGATCCTATTGTTTATAGTTTCCATTTTAGTGAAATTTCTTACTATTTTTATTGTAGTAATATGCTAATGCTTTGTAAACAACAAAATTTTTATTTTAGACATACCCAGGGAAGAAATCGGTTTTTATTTGATTTAAATGTACTCCTAAATTGAGTAACATAATCTCAACATCTTTTACTAATGGGTGAGGACCCGATATATAAAAGTGATTGTGTTGAAAATCCGGAATTAATTTTTTAATTAGTTTAGAGTCAAGTTTGGTGCCAACTAAAGTATTGGCTAGATTAGCATCAGATAATTCGTTAGATAAGATATATAAGACTTTTAGCCCGACGGATTTTCTAGCTTGTTCAATTAGATTCTTATAAGCTAAGTCCGATTGTGAGTTAGCGAGATAAAGAAGCGTAATATCTCTTTGTTCGTTATTATCCATTAAGTATTTAATCATGCTCCTATAAGGAGTAATTCCTATTCCTCCTGCAATAAAAACTAGTTTTTTGTTTTTATCTGATGGCAGAATAAAATCTCCTCCTAATTTAGAGACTGACACTGGCGTATGATCATCAATACTCTGTAGAGCTTTTTTGAAGCTGCTACCTTTTGGATAAAATTTAACAGCTAATTTAATATCTTCTTCAGTTGGTGATGAAGTTATTGAAAAGAATCGGCGTGCACCTCTACTGTCAACTTTTTTATGAGGTAATGTCCATTCTAGGAATTGACCGGGCAGATATTTTAATTTATCGTTTGGAGCGAATGAAAACTCAATCACATTTGGAGTTAAGTTCAATTTTTTTGTTAACGTTGGGAAAAGTTTTAATTTTCTGTCACTTAAAAATGAAAAGATATTACCAATTACAAGTGCGACTTCTGGTGAGGAATAATAATTAAAGATGTGAAATAGCGGTGGAATAATTATTGCAACTAATCCTGCATATAATATTTGTAATTGTCTTTTAGATGGTGATGTATAAGGTTCGCAAAACATTACAAAGCCAAAGAATACTGTCCCTGAACTAAGAATCAATGCATGCAGGTTAGAACTGACTGATGTATGACCTAAGATTGAATATAGTGTAGTTGTTAGAATACTAAAGAGGAAAAAAGTAAGTATCATTTCTTCCCTTTGGATTTTTCTCATAACAAGCACGCCGCCAATTAGGACAAAGGGCAGCATAGTTGAAGTTCCAATCCACCAGGTAGCACTTTGATTAGCACCTAAATTTGTTAAAACAATTGCTACTGCGGCTGGATTAAATATGTGACTTCTTTTATATGTAAATATATATTTTGAAGCCATAGCCAAAATACTAGCCATAATAAAGAAAGCTATACCTTTTGCATTTATATTGGGCGGGAGAATTAAGGCTAAGATTAACCCCGTTAAAATAGAGGATTCAGGATTAGTCGGTGCATTAAATATTCTTGAAAAAAACTTATTGGCTAACCAACAAGTTAATGTTATTACACTTGTCGAGACGGCAATATTTATTGCATGATAATTTAAATTACCTATCAAACAATAAAAAACAGCGATAGCTATTAGGCTAAGAAGGTAATAAAGCAGCAATCGGTACATTGTGATTGAGTCGATATATCGATCTATTGGTTTAAGTATTTTTAGCCACATAAGTGTTAAATCCGCTGGTTAAAGTTGCCTTTTTATTATTATCTATCATATAACCTTCAAAGCCAGCTAATTTTTCTATAAAATTAATCCCCTTTTCACCCATGACAAATGCAGCTGTAGCAAATCGGTCTGCTTCGTAAATATTTGGACCTATGACACTGATGCTCTTTATTTCTTTTACTTCATGATTATTTTTATGAGGGTTATAAATATGTGTTCCTCTAATGTAAGTACCAGACGTAGCGACTGCCATATTAGTCAATTCAACTATCTTTATGACTTCATTTAAATTAAATGGGTTTCGAATTCCGATTTGCCATTTTTTTTTAAGTTTATTTAGGCCTCTGGCTTCAATATCTCCTCCAGCTTCAATATAAAAGTTATTGTAACCTAGATTAGATAGTTCTTGAGCGGCATTAAATATGGCCCATCCCTTTACGATCCCGGATGGATCAACATACCCGTTCTTATAAATATTAAAATATCCCTCTGTTTGATTTTCAGTCAGTCTAGATAAGTTAAAGATTAATTTTACTTCGTCACTCCACTTTTCTTTTGTTAAGCCATTATTTATTTGACTAATTTCTGATGATTTTTTATATGTGCTAAATTTATCATCTAATTGATTAAAATATTTGAAAATCTGAATATAGTGTTCTGGGTTTGCTTTACCAACAATCTCAACAGTAATCGGCATCCCCATAATAACTTTTGTTTTTTTCACTTTTTCAAGCGTTATTTAAAGCATCTTGAAGTGATTTTTGGTAAGCTTTGGAAGTAAATGTGGCTCCGGATATAATTTGAACATTGCCGCTTTGTGATTTAATAGTTTCTTTTTGAAGAAGTGGCATTGCTTGTTGATTAATCATGACTGAAGTTTCTTCATTATTTGGGTAGCTGAGAAATTTAACGTTATCTATTTTGCCACCAGTTATTGATATTGCTACTTGAACGTTGCCGTAAAAAGCATCTACCAATTTGCCGGTATATGTCCCGTCCTTATACCCCCCTGAGTTGTTACTACTAATCTGAGGTGAAGAACTTTTTTGTTGAGTTAAGTTTGGTGAAGAATTATTGCTTTTTGAATTGTTTGCAAGGACAATATTTTGATCGGGGTTTTTATGTCTAATAGCTAAACTATAGATCACAAATACTACTGCTAAAACGATGCCCCAAAGATATTTTTTCATAATCAAATATTCTTAAAATTAGTATATCTAAAATGCCAATAAAAGCTGTGTATTTGCTGACGTTTTCCTAATAAATACTAATATTAGTTAGTTTGAACCGTAAAGACTACTATTCTTTGGTTAAAAGTATTTTTGCCTTTTACTACTTGGCCAGTGCAGCTAATTAAATTTAATCCGGCTTTATTTGAGTCAACTGGCAGCATGGCGGCGTTCATATCGACGTTTTGGGCACTATAAATAGCTGTCTTTATGACAGAATAATTGATCACTTGACCATTACCTTTTGTTATAGATAATGTATCACCGGATTTAAGTTTATTTAAATCATGAAATACACCTTTGGAAGTCCACGAAGATCGATGACCATCAATTAGAACGGCTCCTTTTTGACCCGGTAGTGCACTACTTCGATACCAGGCGGTGTCATAAACATTGCTTGGAGTTGCAATAGCACTACTGCCTGTTAAACCAACTTGTAATACTCTGGCCATTACACCAATTTTATTTATTTTAAGATAACGTGGATATTCTGGATTAACCTGGTATTGACTAATATCTGTAGAATTCGGTTTATTGGTACTTACAAAAGTGGCATTGATGTCATTAGGACCTTTACTTACATCATTTGAAAGAGCAGAGATCTGTGTGTTGACATGATGATTGGTAAGGATAGTTTGGATAGTTACAACTAAGCCAATTACTAAGATGAAACTGGCAGCAACCATTAGCTGCCATTGTTTAAACTTCTTCTTTTTAGTTACTCTATTTTCGACAGGTAAGTCTATTTTTGGTAGATCGTTAAGGATTTGGCTAATTGGTGATGAAATCTGATTAACTGGAGTTTTAGATAGACTTGAATATGTAGTAGGTGTAGGTGTAGGTGTAGGTGTAGGCGCAGGTGGAGGCGCATTGAATCTTTGACTTTGAAAATCTATTGGAGCCCTATTTAATATTTTAATATCCGACCTAACTCTTAGTCGGTCTCTAAATACGTCATTGTCCAGCCCGATTCTCATTGGTTGAGACATCTATTATCACCTTTTTTATTTTTAAATTTTTGATTTTTTATAGTGACTTAATTAACTATAGGGGTGAGGATTGTTGTTGTCAATTAGACTAATTCAATACTTTCTTAGTATTTCTTAATTCAATCTTGACTATTTCGTTAATGTTAACTCCTATTAAGACAATTATTGCACCGGATAAAATTAGTAGGATATCTTCTACGGCAATAGTGGATATTTTGGAAAATGTAAAGTAAATAAATAAAAGTCCGCTTATTATCCAAAGTACAAATATTAGTTGAGTAAAAAGATGTAGTTTTTTACTCAATTTGTGATGTAAACTTAAATTTCTAATTGCTATTAAAGACAAAAATAATCCTAGCGCGGCAAGAGTAGAAGTTAAAGCGTCAATACCTAAACCACTTTGATGAATTACTCGGCATTTAAGAATTGGGGTAATTGAACAATCCGATGGCAGAAGTGAAGCCGTGATAGTAAAAACTGAGAAAATGCCAAGACCTATCATTACATATTTAAGCATTTTAGAGTGAACTATCCCGGATAATTTCACCCTTAATAAATAGATAACAATAAGTATTATTAGGCTTGTCAGGATATCTAATAAAATAAATAACCAAAAATATGGATGGTGAACTTTTTCTAGGTCACTGGCTAATCCTCTTCTAGCTGTACCTGGGTCTAACCAAAATGCTAGTGGCCAAGAGTTATATAATACCGCTGCTAAAATAGTTAGGGTTAAAGCAGATTTAGCAATTTTTTTGGTTTTTATATTTTTAACCATATCGAGTTAGATTAATATTATTTTAACCTTAATTTTATATTTTTCATAAGCTTTAAGAGTTGTAATTTATTATCTTTTAGTCTATAAATTCTATTTAGACTAAACAAAAATAAAAAACAATTTATGAAAAAAATAAGTCCTCGCCTGTTTTATTTATATGATCAAAATGGCACCGTACATCATATATTTTTAATTTTTATTATTTTAGTTATTAGTTTTATTGGAATAAATGTCTTAAAAACTTCCTCCACACACGCAAAGATTATTGGGAGTCCTATTAAAGCTCTTGGATTTAACTATTGTTTAGATGATAAAAATTCAGGAGAAGATTCAGGCACAAAAGTTGATGCGTATAAATGCAATGATACTTCGGCTCAAGACTGGTTTATTGAGGGGTTATATATTAAACATGGTAATAATTGTTTAACTTTAAATGACGCATATAAAGTATTGCTTGATAGATGCAGCGACTCTCCAAATCAGCGCTGGCTAACGGATTATTCTAATTTATTAAATCCGTATACTAGACTTTGCTTAACAATACCAAGTGGTAAGTCTGGGGTTCAGCTTGAAGGCCAACTCTGCCAGCGAAATAGCCAAAGTCAAAGTTGGAAACTGCAAAAGCAAAGCTGCAGCGCTCAAACAGCTGGTGGGATGATTGCTTGTTCGGCAATAATAGAGTGGCAAGTCTGGCAAAAAAATGGTTCTGATCATTTGCAGTTACTTACAAAATATACTGATGGTGCGCCGACAGAAGAATGGTGTGCCGACTTTGTTAGTTATGTATATAAAGAAGCAGGTTTACCATTTAATAAAGGTGAGGTTGATGGCTGGGATGAAAATAATGCTAATAATATAGTTAACCAAGGCTTTAGCATAAGATATCCGGCAAAATATATACCTAAAGCTGGTGATATTGGATATTTTAGTTATGGTGGTGGTCATGTCGAAATAGTAGTCGCAGGCGGTGTTCACCCTACATTTATATACGGAAACTCTTCTAAAAAAGATCCTCAGACAGGGAATGGAGAGATGGCTACTAACTCATTAACAAGAGTCGGCGAAGAAGGTAGCTTAGAATATTATTTGGTTCCAAATATTTAATAATGAATAATTACGGGAGTACCAATAGGTGCCCAGTTATATACCCACTCTGCATCACCATCCATCATACCAACGCAGCCATGTGAACTATTGACATTACCGAAATAACTTATTGGTCGCCAGTAGTTGCCATGTATGGCATATCCACCATAAAAATAATTAACCCAAGGCACATTTGGTTGAAAATATGTACTCCCATCTACGTTTTCGCCTGTCATATTTTGTGAAATATGTTTTGTGTAAATTGCATATTGTCCAGTTACAGTTGGAGTTTTTGGTGCACCGGCTGTAACGAGATATGTGTTGATTAAATCAGCATGCTGGTATGCATAGAGACGTTTATTAGTTAAATCTACCTCTATCCATTTTGGGTAATCTCCAGCGGTAATTGTTTGAAATGGCTTATAGCTGACACTTAATGATTCGTTTATGCCCTTTCCACTTAATAAATTATTGGAAATTGATGTAGCAATAGAGCTATCACCGCTGACACCTGAACCGTTAATTCCTGGCACTAATATCTGGCTGCTGCCATCACTTGCCACCATTGATACTTGGGCTTTTGGCGGATGGATATACGGCGCGCTTATATTATCTATATATGATAAGACTTTACCGCTATTAACTGTTATAGCTAATGATTTTGTTTTATCGTTTGGTGATATATCCAACCAACTGGCAATTGTACTTGGGTTCGGTGTGATTGTCTTGACTCCAATAACAAAACTAATTGGCTGAGTTAAAACTTTTTGCAGTTGAATTTTATATGGTTGGAGGAGTTCCTCAGTTATAGCTGGATTATTAGCTAGGGTTTTTAATTTAATTGCCTGGGGACTAAGAGATGAAGCAATATCTAATATATTAGTCGATGAATTAGTTAGTCCATATTCTTTTCCAGTTACGGCGTTTGACACTTTTACTTGACCGCTATTTATAGACAAAGTGGCGTCAACAGCTGGTTCAACAATTATTCGCGTGGCTGATTCTATAAAACTATTAAATGAGTTTTTATTTTGATTAAAAGCTACGTTTATATCTATTGGTTTCCACCAAAGTAATTTAGATTCTAAATTATTGTCCTGTTTTTGAATATTAACTAGAGTTTGAGTTTTATTTATGGTTAAACCAAGTTGGTTAAGAGGATATTTTTTACTTGAACCATTTGGGTATTTAATTATTAATTTGTAATTATTGGTCAGATTGGTAACCTTTTTTAATATTTCGCTAGATGATTGGTTTGTTGAAATTAGCCGATCATCTAATTTAAAGTTTCTGAAGTTTAGAGATGAATATGCAAAGCTAATAATTAATAAGATGATTGCCAGCCCAATATATGATCTATATTTTACATTTGGCAACTGGCTTAACTTTAATCTTGCTTTGTGATGTTTGGCTGATTCGGCATGAATAGATTTTTCAATTATGTAATTTGGTTTTATATAAGAGAGTTTAAGAAGTAAAAAGCCTAACCAATTACTTAATAACTCAATATTATGCTGTTTCTTTTTCTTTTTTGACGCCATCTTTATATCACGTGTTTAAATATATTTTAACACTCAATAAAAGTATGGGTAAACAATATTTTGATATTTTAAATTGATCAGCTGATTTTGTATCTTAGATTTTATATTAAAAATAACGAATTTATTTCGAAGAAGTAATTTATTCTGTCACTAAATCACGGTTATTAAATCTTAGTAGTCCAAGAACAAACAAAACCGTCCCAATGCCTAAAATAATAAAATTGGTCCGCCAATTAATTGATACAGCAGGAGACAGCGAAATATGAGTTAAAAGAGATGTATCAAGTATCCAATGATTTAATTTAATACCAGAGCTTAGCATTTCGATTAAAAAAGACCAACCAATTACGCTGTAGGCAATGATGGATGTGAGTCTTGGTAAAAAGCCAAGGGCAAAAACTCCAACGCCAAGAGTAAATAAGCCTGGGATTATACAATTTAGTGAAGCGATGATTAAATCTTTATAATCGACTGTCGCATTTTGAGATATAACCCCTAAATATGTGAATAGACCGCTTAATATGGCCGCTATAATAATACCAATCGCAATTAAAAAGCATCGGCTGTTTAGCCAAGTGTATCTTTTAATAGGTCTAACAAAAAAGTTATCAGCTAAATTTGTTGCCTCTTCCTCCCTAAGTTTACTTATATGAGCTGCAGAAAATGACATAATCAAAATTATGTAGATTAAAAATGCTACACCGAGGAATATATTTATTACTGAGTTTGGACCGCTGTGGATTATATTATGAAAAGCTTTTGTAGAAGAAGTTGATTGGGCTAAAGCTTGGGCAGCAGATTTTGTAAGTACTCCATAAAATAGCGCCATTAAACTTATGGCTGATAACCACCCAATATTATTTAAATACGTAAATCTTATACCAGATGGTATTAAATGATTAAGTAATCTTAGTCTTGGTTTAGATTCAGGTTTATCTTTAAATATACTGTCGCCTAAATCTCGGTGAGAAGATAAATAAATACTTATTAAGCTAATTAAAACAATAGATACAAATATTGGAAGCAGCCAAAATGGGTTTGAATTGCTAAGAGGCCGTAGATTTTCTATCCAACCAAGTGGAGTTAAGTAAAGTAGCCAATGTAGATTAGTAATATCTCCAGCAGCTCTTAATATAAAGAAAATTCCAAAAATGAAAGAAGCAAGTCCAGCTGCTTTTGATCTTGATGGCATTAGCTGAGATGTTAAAGCGGCAATTGATATAAAAATTCCGGCTACGGCTATTGTAGCTAAAGCAAAAAAGAAGGCCTCGTGCGGTGGATAATTAACATACTTATTTGTACCGATGTAAGCAAATGCCCCGCATAAAATTAAATAAAGTATAGTAAGTACTAGAAAAAGTCCACCTAGAGCGTTAAGTAGAGCCTTCTTAGCTGTTGTTCGTCCAGCAAGCAATATTTCCCATCTGCCTGTGTCTTCGGCACCTCTAAGGGCTCTAGTTGTGAGTAGGATAACCCATATAGCTAGTACTATCTCTATTACACCAATAGTATTCCAAGCTGTATAACCTCCGACAGATACTAAATCGTGAGGTTTACCAATAAGTGCACTAAGTCCTACATTATTACCAAGCGTTGAGGCTAATTTTGCCCGAGCTTGGGGTGTTGGATAAATTTTACCGTATCCTATACCTTTTGAAGCAACGTAAGCAGCTATAATAAAGGCCCAAATAGCAGCACTTTTTATGGATTGTTTGAAGATAAAGCGACTAATTACTAATTTTGGATATCTAAAAGTAGTTATATTAGATTTTATTAACGAAGAAGTTTCAGACATGTATTTCTTTGTCGCCATAGAGATTTAAGAATAATTCTTCAAGTGATGGTTCTCGGCTAATCAAAGTTTTTGGCTTGGCTTTAGCAATAATATTCAACAGTTCATCGATTGGTCCATTAACTTGGCAAGTTAATTGTTTACCAATTACATTTATATTAGTGACACCTTTTAGGTTAGATATATCAGGTGGTTTAGATGTAAATGTAGCTTCAACACTTAAAGCTGAAAGATGTTTCATTTCACTTAAGCGTCCAACTTCGACTAATTTTCCTTCTTTTAATATGCCGACCCTGTCACACAGAGCTTCAACTTCTTCTAAAACATGTGAAGATAAAAATATTGTTTGATTATTCTTTTTTGCTTCTAGCGCACTAGATCTAAATGCTTGCTCCATAATTGGATCAAGTCCACTTGTTGGTTCATCCATAATTAATAGCTCGGCTCTAGTAGAAAATGCCGCGATAATATTTATTTTTTGTCGATTGCCTTTAGAGTATGACCTGATTTTTTTATTGGGTTCAAATTTAAATCTTTCGATTAGTAATTTTTGATATTGTTTGTCTATTTGGCCGTGTATTTGACCAAGTAAATGGAGTGTTTCAGCGCCAGTTAAATTGGGCCAAAAAGTCGCCTCACCTGGAACATAGGTGATCTTTTGATGAGCTAGTTGCTTATCTTGTTGACTGTCTATGCCAAGTATTTTTGCTGATCCGCTAGTTGGATTAATTAATCCTAAAATAGCTCTAATAGTAGTTGTTTTACCCGCACCGTTTGGACCTAAGTAGCCAAATATTTCTCCCCTTTTGACTTCTAAATTCAGCGGGGCTAATGCTACAAAGCTGCCGTATTTCTTACTTAATCCCTGTGTTTTTAGAGCAATCTCTGACATTTATTTGCCTTTTCAATACTAATATAACAGATTAGTAAATTATTGGTTAGACAACGTTGGTCGTAGTGATTTTGGTAAAATAATAAAAATTAAAGAGCTTATAAAATTAAAAAGACTAATTAATATATAAAAGAAATACAGTATCGGGATAGTTAGACAATAATATATTTTGTTAATCAAATTAATAGCAGTGTTTTGCCATATAGCTACTATTAATATTGTGCTGAAAATTAATAGTGAGAGTATAAATAAAGTTGGTTCATGAAGTCTCAAAGATAAATAAAGAATGTAGTAAATAAATATCGGGGTAATTAACGTAAGGTATAAGTTAGCTAGCTTGATTGGAATAAGATTAACGTTATTAAAAGTTAAATTTACCTCTAAATTATTTAAATAAGACTGTTGAATAAATAGTTTAAATATATTTTTTGGAGGTTGAGTGTAAACAATTGAGTACTTTGACTGAGAAGCATTAATTTTCGTTTTTTCTTTTTTCAATATTTCTATAGGAACTATTACGTTATTATTGAATTTATAGTTTGAATTGATAAGCGTCATATTTAATTTCTTTGAGTTTCTAAAATTTATAAATTGTTGGACAAGAGCAGTTAAAGAGTAGTTATTTATTGAAATTTGAGTTAATTTTATAGCGTTTATTTTGAAATTAGAATTAAGTTGATTAATAGCATTAATTAAAGCATTTTTATGTATTAACGAACCTGGTTCTATATCAACTATGTACTCACCTGTAGCATACTTCTTTAGCGATTTTAAATTAGCTTTACTTTGATCATCGCCAGATCGCCTAAAAACTATTCGTATATTTTTATTTGAATAATTAGAATTTATTTGTCTAAGATATTTTTTATTTTCAGGATCTGAACTTTGATCATTGATAATCACTTGAACTTTTTTATACGTTCCAGCAAAGATACTTTTAAGTGAATCTAGAACTTGCTTTGAATTATTATTTGAATTTAAAACTATGGTTACTGATGGTCTTCTTAAGTATATTTTTTTATATGGGTGACGACGTCTTTCAAATTCTTGGTTAATTAAAGATACATCTACAGTTAAGGATTTAATTAACGAATAGATAGTTAAAATTAACCAAAGTATAGCGAAAATGATTATTAATGGAGTGATGACATTTTCTAGAATCATTGCAATACCTTATCAAAGTTATATCTATATTCTGTGCGCCACTCATTTAAGCTGCCGGTGCATGTTTGGATTAGGAGTGAAGGTTTGCCATTGTAATTTAAAATGCTGACATCGTTTGGACCTATATTTTGAGCGCTAGAAAAAGTGTATTTTAAGATATGACCATTACTTAAATAAATTAAAGCTGGTTGACCTTTGAGCGGTGTGTGGTGTCTTAATGCACCGAAGACGTAGTTATTGTTATGACCATAAATAAATGTTTGGCCGGCGTTGTTATTGGGTAAGGAAGATATAGTTGCATATTGAGCATCATATCCGCTAAGTGTCCAAGAGTCAGTCGCGCGATCGTACATACCCGGTAAAACAACTAAGTCGATATTACTCTCAGGAATTACTAATCTATTAGGACTGCCGAATATTTCAACTAATTTTGGTTTAAGTGGTGGAGTAAAACTTTGGAGATTACTACTTAATTTTATATTTGTAACTAAACTGTGTTTGTTTGGCTGGATTGCTTGCCAGATCAAACCTACTGTAGCGATATAAATTATCGCTACAGATGAGAAAAATCTAAACTTAATTATTTTTAAATTATTTCTCATTGGTCCACCCCATTCTTAAGATTAATTATCTTAAAGCTAGTCGTCGGTAAACAGCTAAACTTAATCCAGATATTACTGCTAGTGCAGAAACACCAAGACCGGCAACTTTAGCGTCGTTTATGGCTGAATTGCTACCTGTTTCAGGAAGACTCTTTACTACTGGTGTGGTAGTTGGAGTTTGAGTTGGAGCAGCAGCTACTTGCTGTGGAGCTGTTGTAGTTGTAGTTGTTTCCTTATTTATAGGTGCACAGCTTGCACCAATATTTTCAAAGGTACCATTGTTATTGCTAGCGCTACCTGAATTTGCATTACCGCTAGAAGAGTTATCTGTAACGACAGCTTCTCCGCTAGCACTGCTTTGATCGTTGTTGTTTACAACGTAAATATTATTTTTACAAGAAATTGTAACGTTGTTTTCAACATTTGTTTCACAACTATTGAATGAGTTACTTCCTGTCTCAAAAATATCGCAGGAACTTGTATTTGAATCAGCAGCTACCGTAACGACTGACAGTGCAAGTCCTAAAAATATTGTTGCTAAAAATTGATAAAATTTCTTCACTTCTATAACCTCCTTAAGTTACTTACCTATATTTGTATACCATTTTCATAAATATGACAATAGGTAAAATATATTTTATAGCATAAGCATTAATTTCTTACTGTCTATATTTAAGGGGTTTAGGTAAAATCTAAAGATAATTAATTAACTAGGAGGAACATATGTTTACATTACCTGAGCTACCTTATGGATACGATGCACTGAGTAGTGCAATTAGTGAGAAAATAATGAAACTACATCATGATAATCATCACCAGACATACGTCGATAACTTAAATAAAGCAGTCGCCAGCGAAGAATCTATTAAAGATAAATCAATTGAGGATTTACTGACTAATTTAGATGAAATCCCAGAAAGTGTTCGCGGTACTGTTAGAAACCATGGTGGTGGTCACTTTAACCATTCCTTCTTTTGGCAAATAATGGCACCGAATAGCAGTGGTCAGCCAAATGGACAATTAAAAAATGAACTCGTAAGTAAATATGGTGATTGGCAAAGTTTTATAGATAAATTTTCAGAGTCTGCAACTAAAATATTTGGCAGCGGCTGGGCATGGCTAATGCCTGATTTGTCCATAGAGACTACGCCAAATCAAGATAACCCGATTATGAATGGGGAAAAAGCACCAATACTTGGACTTGATGTCTGGGAACACGCCTATTATCTGGACTACACATATAAAAGAGCTGACTATATTAAAGCTTGGTGGAATGTTGTTAATTGGTCAGAGGTCGAATCAAGATTTTCTAAATAGTATAATTTTATAGACAACCCAGCTATTAGGTGCTAGACTAGCGAAAAATTAAAATTTAATATTTATTTAATAGGGTAGTTAGTACTATTAGGGTTAGTACCATGGCAACTTTATCTAAAATCTTAATTGTTGACCAAGACCATAGAATTACTGATGTACTTGCCCTGGCCTTAAAAAATTCATTTGATATAGAAATTGCAAGTAGCGGTAAACAAGCTATTTATCGATCGGATATATACAAGTACGATGTTATAGTCGTAGATTTTAATTTACCAGATATTAGTTGTTTGGCGCTTTGCCAGCAATTAAAACAGCGGGGACTTAGTGCCCCGCTTTTAATTATTAGTCAAGACTGCAGTGTGCTTAAAAAAATTGAAATGCTCGATGGGGGTGCTAATGACTATGTAACTAAACCATTTAGTTTAGGGGAATTTAAAGCTAGGCTTCGAGCGCTTATTAGGACATATAAAGATACTCAGATAAAACAATTAAAACCATTAAGCAGAAATGGGGTGTCACTTAATAAGCAAAGTTTCGAAGTAACAAGAAATGGTCAAGTAATTAATCTTAGAAAAAAAGAATTCGCCATTTTGGAATATTTAATGAATAGATCTGGGATAGTAGTAAGTCGACAAGAACTTCTAAATTCACTTTGGTCAAACGGCGATGATTTGTGGACCAATACACTTGATGTACATATTAAGTATTTAAGAGATAAAATAGATAGACCGTTTAAAGAAACTTTAATTCATACAATTCATGGCCAAGGATATAAATTCGATTTAATAATACAAAGTGTAAATAAAATTGATCAAATGAGTTAGTGTGAAATATTTCAATTAATCAAAATTAAAAAAATGTATGATGTAAGAGTTTTGCAAAAAAGCTTATGATCAGTAATTATAAAAGTCAAACTAGCTGTAGCCCCTTGGATAAACAGTTACTAATAGTCATCTCACTAATGACGGTTGTTAGTCTGCTATTTGTATATTTTCATCCGTATATGAAAAACGTTTCGATTCCCTCAAAAACTTCTAAAAGTGTAATCAGTAATGAAACTAAACTTATTGCTCAAACTTCCGGCAACACTTTGCCGACAATCCAATCAATTATTGTTCAAAATAATTCAACTAATTTTACTCTGTCATTAAATACTTCATTACAGCAAGAACCTAATTCCTCAAAAACTTCCACTTTTGATTTACAATCTTCAAAAATCGATCAAGATCCAGATTCCTTGAATATATCTATACAAAAAGTGCAAACGCAAAATATTAAAGGCGTTAAAGTCGAATCAAAAAGATAATCTAATTAGATACTTTTTTTCGCCATTTAACGATTTCCTGATGGTTTCCGCTTAGTAGAATAGCTGGTACTTCTTTGCCTTTGAAAGATTGAGGTTTTGTATATTGGGGATATTCAATCTGGGATAATGAGTCTTGAAATGATTCATTTTTATTAGATGATTCATTGCCAAGTACGTTTGGAATTAAGCGTATTATAGAGTCGGCGATAATAAGGGCGGGTAATTCACCACCGGTAATAATATAGTTTCCTATACAAAAATCGTAATCAACCCAATCTAAAATTCGTTCGTCGTATCCTTCATACCTTGGACAAACAAAAATAATATCTTGATTAATTTTAGCCAGCTCATTTGCTTTTTTTTGAGTATATATTTTACCTCTAGGCGTTGGTAAAATTACAATAGCTTTTGGGCTGTGTTTTTTGGCAAATTCTATAGCAGAAATGATTGGTTCAGGTTTAAGTAACATACCAGCTCCACCACCATACGGTGTATCATCAACTTGTTTATGTTTACCTAGCCCGAAATCCCTTAAGTTAATTTGTTCATAACTAACAAGTTTCTGGTCACTGGCCCGTTTTAAAATACTGGTGTTTAGAGCGCCGTCAAAAATATCTGAAAAAAGTGAAATAAAGTATATTTTCATAAGTGATATCTTATCAAATAAAAACAACCCATTAGATTTGCAGGGTTGTTTTATCACATAAAGCTCCCACTATTATGATCAAGTGTCTCGCATTTGAGCTTTTATTTTCAGTCTTGATATTAGACCTTAAATTTAAGTATACCTTCTTAAAGCTGTTAATTCAATGTAAATCTATACGTCTAAGTCGTCTAGATCGGCCAGTTCTTCTCTGGCTTTTTTAAGTCTGTCTGAAGTTTTATCTGTTTCGTCTGATTCGACTGGAGTTTCCTTTTCAGGTATTGGTTCTTCGTCAATTACTTTTTCAACTTTTTCTTCCTCATTGACGGGTTTTTCTTCAACAGGGTCATCTTTTTTTACATAATCGTCACGAGATCTTCGAGGAGAGTCCTGGCCATTGTCGATTATTTTAAGATTATATCTGGCATCATTTTTAGTTCCTAACGCTCTTAAGAGTGTTCTAAGGGATTGTGCCGTCGCCCCTCTTTTACCTATAACTCGACCAAGATCCTCTGGATCAACGGTCAGTTCAAGAAGTACACCCTTTTCATCAATCCTACGTTCAATATGGACTGCGTCTGGTTTGCCAACCAAGGATTTTACAACATATTCTACAAATTGCTGGTCAATTTCACTCATTTTCAGTCGCTCCTAGAAAACAATTAAAGTCAGTTTTTAAATTATATCAAAGTAAAGCCTTAGAACTGTAATAAATCTTGCTAAGTTATTTAGAGCTTTTATCTACTTTTTCTTCTTTAATGTCTTTTTTTTGTTCGTCTGATTTTTCTTGAGTGATTTTAGATTCTTGAGTATTTTTGGTTTCTTGGACTTCTTTAGGTTCTACTTTCTCTTCAGTTTTTACTACTTCTTCCTGAGGTTGTTCTATAGATTCTTGCTTAATTTCTTCTTTTGTCTCTGTTTCTTTTGCTTCAACTTTAACCTCTGGCTCTTTAGTTTCTGGAGGTCGAGTGCTTTTTCTTTTGTCTGCATTTCTAACTTGTCTCTTCTTTTGGGCAATTAAATTAATCCATTTTGGTAGTTTAATTTCATCTTCTTTTTTAAGAAGGATAGTGATTCTATTAGATGGCTGAGCGCCATGATCTAGGTAAAATTGTGTTTTTTTTGAGTCAAATTGAAGTTTTTTCTGATGAGGATCATAGCTACCTAGCCGAGCAACAACTTTCCCACTAGTTGGAGTTCTTCTTGAGTCTTGGACTACCAAGCGAAACATAGCATGTCCTTTTCGACCTGTTCTTTGCAAACGAATAACTAGCATATTATTGGTAAATACTTCTCCATAGCACTTAGAGTTTTAACAATTCTAGATATTTTATAGATTAGCTTATCTGTTGTCAATTAAGCTGAACCTATACTTTCTGCTAACACACTTCTATCCCTTGTTGCAGCGACTTCAATTAGTGTTGTCAGTTTAGCTGAACCAATAGTTTTAGGTTCAAATATTGGTACTCTTATGGGTGACATCCCTCTTTCTTGCCAACCATGTATAAGTGTTGCTCCTATGGTTCTAATCCAAGTGTTTTCAGCAGTAGCTATACTTTCAATTGAGAGTGATTTAGCTTTTTTAAAATCTTGAGGAGCTCTTTCGAATATAAAATCCAAGGATTGATTATGCTGTAGAATTGCCAAACTTCCCATTGATTGAATTTCTTGACTATTTATCTTATTTCCGTTTTGAACTCTTCTTCTAAATGAATCAAGGTAATTAGGTAGTAAGTCTAATATACTTGCACTATACGGCAAGGGCCGACTTATTTTTCTGGCAAAATAGTCTTGTTGGTCATTTGATACCAAGTAATTCTCTATTCTATTAGCACCAGATAAGAACATAAATTCACCGAATAAAATTCGAGCAAGAAATTCACCTCTATCAATCTCTGACAAATCTGGATTGTTATATTCCTTAAGCCATAAATTTAGTCTTGTTGAATGACCGTATTTTTTTGGATCAAAACCTTTGATAATTCTTTTTCTAGCTAATTCTAGGTCATCAAGTTCGTTTAAAATCCTATGTGATCCATTAGTTTTACTTGATTCGTGTGTATAAGTACTTGATTCTAGAAATGTCGAATTAGCGGCTTCTTTTTGAATCCACCAATCAACTGCTTCACTAACTTCTTGATCCGAATTAGTCATTTCCATTAAACTTATTATATACTATTATTTGTAGTTTATCAATTATTACTTCTTGTACTTGTCAAGGGCAGTTTTAGCGGCTTGCTGTTGAGCAGATTGTTTATTTGGTCCTGTGCCCTTGCCTTTTAATTTACCACTGACATAAACTCCTACTATGAAAGTTTTATCGTGGTCAGGACCTGATTCTTCTAGAACTTTGTAAATAGGTGTTGCCGCTTCCTTACTTTGAGTAATCTCTTGAAGGTAAGATTTAGCGTCCATCCATGTTCCGCTATCTAAAATATTTTGGAACGTCGACAAGATAGTTTTATCTATAAAGTTTTTGGCTTCCGAGTAGCCCTTATCCAAATATATTGCACCGATAACTGCTTCAAAACTATTTGCGAGTATTTGTGACCTGGCTCTAGCGGTACCTCTTTTTTCACCTCGGCTGAGCCTTAAATAATCTGTAAAACCCATTTTTTCAGCAGCTGCAGAGATACTTTCAGTCCTAACTAAACTGCTTCGCCAGTTTGTAAGTGTGCCTTCTGGATCTTTGTAATGATTATATAGGTATTCTGTTACGACGAGCTCAAGAACAGCGTCGCCAAGGAATTCAAGTCTTTCGTTATGCTGCTTGACTGTTTTTCGGTGTTCATTCAGATACGACCTATGAGTAAAAGCAGTAATAAGTAGGTTTATATCGTTAAAATCTATTTCTAGTTTTTCTTTTGCAAATAAATGATAAGCTTCTATGTCCATTAAGTTAGACTTCTCCTTTTCGGATCTTTTTCATACCAAGTAAGATTAATTTACCAATGTCATCGTAGGCAATTTTATCGACTGCGTCAGTAGCTGACAACCACTTTATATCATTTAGCCAATCTTCTGGGTTTAGTTGGTTGGTTTTGCCAAGACCTTCAACTAAAAATATATGCATCGTCATTATTACTAACGTATGACCTCGACGATAACGAAAGTTGACTTTACCAAGCCAGCTTTTAACTTTCATTTCTTTTAAGCCCGTCTCTTCTCGTATTTCCCTCTCGGCTGTATCTTTAGGATCTTCACCTGGTTCAACGTGTCCTTTTGGAATTGTCCATCTGTTTTTTGCATCTTGCATTAGAAGAATTTGAAGCTTATTTGAACTAGGTTCGATCCTATAAACAACCCCGCCTGAAGTAGTCTCTCTAACAACTTCATCAATAAGTGGTCTCTTTTTAAATGGGAACTTATTCTTTATTCCTTGTATGGCTTTTGGTCGCTTCATTTTTTAGTCTTCTTAGTGTTCTTTGTAGTTTTTTTCGGTTTAGTCACTTCTTTTGCTCGAAGTAATGTACCTAGAACTCCATTTATGAATTTAGAAGAGTTTTCTCCGCCAAACGCTTTTGCTAGTTCAACCGCTTCATTTATGACTACTTTAGGTGGTACCTCGGCTTCATTTTCAAGCTCATAGAGGCCGATTCTTAAGATTAATCGGTCCATCCGAGCTATCTGATTAATTGGCCACTCTGGCGCAACTGGTTGTAACATTTCATCTAGTTTATTGGCTTGAGAAGAAACTCCTTTTACGAGTGATTTGACAAAATCAGTATCTTCCAAAGTCTTGGCATAACGGTTAATATTTCTCTTTAAAACATCATCTAATTTAAATGACTTGTCCGAAGATTCTTGTCTGAGCTCTTCTTCGTATAGAGTTTGGAGCGCAATGATACGACCTAAATGACGGTTTGATGCCATAAAGTACTACTAAATCCTTTAATTAGTCTTTTTTAATTAAGTCACCGGTTTCCCTTTTAGTAGTTTGGGCTTTGACCGGAGATCTTTTATTAACTTGTCTGGCTAATTTTAAAACCAGATGACTACGTCTCAAACCAGTCTTTCTTGGACTGGTCCGTTTTTTGGGCTTACCCATATTGGTATTCCTCTACTTTCCTATAGAAACTTAAGACTTATTTTAACTTAATTTGTAATTACTCTCAAGAAGTTGATTTAAATTTATATTTTATTAATTAAATATTATTAAGTTGAATAGGGAGTTGTATCTAGATATTGTCGTCGCCTAATCATGTAAACAATGCCACCTACGATTAAGAAGAAAGCAATTATAACTCCTATGTCCATAAAGATTACAAGCCAATTACTCGATTTCTTTGAAGCTGCTTCGAAAGTTACATCTTTAGCAAGTTTAAAAGATATAGACTTGCTTTTGGATGATGTTGGCAATTTAACCCATTTGTTATCTTCCATGTAGGCAATATATTTTTTATGTGCCTGAGTTGACATCGTGATACTAACGGCTTTTTTAAATGTATTAATTGGATTAGTGCTTGAATCTGTACAATCGATGCTATAAGGGCCAATTACACCATTTGTTTTAAATGGAAGTGGACTACCAGCTGCAGTGTCAACAGAACAATAAGCATCAGCAGAAAAAGTTCCTTTAGGAAAGTCGACTGTGACTAGATTATCGTTTGATATAACTGTCGAATCTACTCCAGTTAACACATTGAGGACATTGCCATTAGTTAAGTCACTATTGGATGTATCTGTCGATTGAGTGGAGACAATATCTTGGTTTGTCTGATTAGTTACATCACCAGTGGTTGGACTTGCCTGGATGGGACCTTGGTAAGTTTTTGTTGGTGTAGGTGTTTTAGTTGGAGTAGGTGGAGGGGTGGGAGGTGGTGTTGGTGTTGGAGGTGGTGGTGGTGTTGGAGGTGGTGGTGGAGGCGGGACTGGGTTTGGTGTCATCTTTATTCCATGGCCAGCGTCATAATATGTACTTGTATTTTGATACATTGGTAATTGAGATCCAGCTTGAATATAACTACTTGATGACACTGTGAAGCCACTTAAAGTAATACTTTTAATTGCTACGTAACCTGGGTTTGTATAAACTTGCGTACAACTTATATTTGTCTCGCCGTTACTACCGGTTACGGCAGGTTGACCAAATGTACCATTACCCCAACCGTAATAACAACCACCAGTGGAAGTCGTATTGTCATATGTAATTGTCACCCCGCTAAGAGGTTTACCTGTGCTAGTGTCATATGCGAAGATCAGTATTGTTCCTGGAGTAGCAGCTCTTGCCAGTAATAGATAAACTGAACCAAAGATTGCGAAAAATACTATTACGATTAGAATTTTTAACTTAAATAAACTGTTTATAATTTTATCTTGAATTTTTGGCATTTATATTTTAGTTCTACTTAGTAACAACTATATTTATCTAAAGTGTTAATGTCAATTTAAATCTATCCAGTTTGAATGTAAAAATTAGTTTGTTACAAAGTTAATTAATTTATTTGGTACAAAAATTGTATTTTTTACTTGTTTTGATACTAAATATTTCTTAATTTTATCATCATTTTTTGCCTTCTCGAGCGCTTCATTTTCTGGAGTATCCTTTGGTAGGACTAACTTCCCGCGTAGTTTGCCATTTATTTGTATGACAATTGTTTGCTGCACATCTGTGACAAAGTTTTCGTCATATGTTGGCCATGGTTTCGTGGTTAGATCCTCAGTTTGATCAAGATAAGCCCAGAGTTCCTCAACAATATGTGGAGCATATGGGCTTAATACTTGAATAAAACATAGTATTGCCCATTGCCAATCAGAGTTTTTAAATTCATCTTTTGCTTTTATAAGATAAAGCTGATTAAGTGAATCCATCATTGCTGCAATAGCTGTATTAAAACTTAGCTTATCTAAATCTTTAGTTACTTTAAATATTAATTTGTTAATTATCCTTTTAAGATTATCTGAATTTTCAGCTAACTGATTGTTCTTTTCTTTAAATTCATGCACTAAGGTCCAAGCCCTTTGTAAGAAACGGTGAGTACCAGCCACACCTTCTGGATTCCAGGGTGTAGTTTGGTCATACGGAGCTAAAAAGGCAATACTTAATCTTAGTGCATCGGCCCCGTAGCCGCTTTCTATGATGTCGCTTGGGTTAACTACATTACCCTTACTTTTACTCATTTTAGAACCATCGGCAGCTAATATTACACCTTGGCCGCGTCTGGATATATATGGTTCAGGTGTCGGTACAAGTTTATGGTCGTATAAAAATTGATGCCAAAAACGGGAGTATAGAAGGTGAAGTGTGGTATGTTCCATGCCACCCAAGTAAAAATCCACTGCTCCCCAATATTTTAATTTAGAAGCTTCGGCAAACTCATTATCGTTTTGTGGATCAAAATATCTCAAATAATACCAGCTACTCCCTGCCCAGTTTGGCATGGTATCGGTCTCTCTCTTTGCTGGTTGACCACACTTTGGGCATGTTGTATTTACCCATGACTCAACTTGAGCTAGTGGACTTTGACCTTCAACGGTGGGCTCATAGCTTTCGACTTTTGGTAAGATAACTGGTAGTTGATCATCCGGAACGGCGACTGGTCCATCTTTTGGACAATGTATTATTGGGATTGGTTCACCCCAATAACGTTGCCTTGAAAAAATCCAATCTCTTAATTTATATTCAACAGTTGCCTTGCCAACACCAAGTTCAATAAGTTTATCTAGTATTTTCTGTCTACCTTCTTGGTAATTTAATCCATCAAACTCATTTGAATTCGCTAGCTTAAAATTACTCCTATTTTGTTTTACTTTTGTTTGATAATTCACAAATTTATTTAAGTGAGTGGTATAAATAATCTCTAAGTTATACTTTTTAGCATATTCATAATCTCTTTCATCTTGCCCCGGCACAGCCATGATGGCACCAGTTCCATAAGTAGAAAGTACATAGTCAGCTATCCAGATTGGGACTTTTTTATTATTTATGGGGTTAATTGCGAATGAACCGCTAAATACTCCAGTCTTATCTGCTTTTTCTTCTAATCTTTCCAGATCGGTTTTTGCTTGTGTTTTTTTAATGTAAGTCTTTACGGTTGAGTTATTCTCTTTTGTAGTTAACTTATTTACAAGTGGATGTTCGGGGGCCAATACCATAAATGTTACGCCGAAAATTGTATCGTGTGCGGTGGTGAAGATCTCTATAGAGTCTTCATGGTTTTCAATTTTGAATTTAATACTGGCACCATCACTTTTACCAATCCAGTTAATCTGTTGATCGGCAATTCGACTTGGATAATCTACGTTTTTTAATCCGTCAATCAACTTATCTGCATAGTCCGTTATTTTTAATAGCCATTGTTTAAGTATCTTTTTTTCGACTATGGTATCGCATCTTTCATGGCGTCCATTTATAACTTCTTCGTTGGCAAGACCCGTTTTACAATGTGGACACCAGTTAATTGCGATCTCATCTTGATAAGCCAGTCCAGCATTAAAGATTTGGAGGAACAGCCACTGTGTCCATTTGTAATATTTAGGGTCAGTGGTACGAAATGATCTAGTCCAGTCAATGCTAAAACCTAGTCTTTCAAATTGTTTTTGAAAGATAGCAATATTTTGATCAGTCGCTTGTTCTGGTGTTATTTTATTTTTAATAGCATAGTTTTCTGTCGGTAGCCCAAATGCGTCATAACCCATCGGATAAAGCACATTAAAACCTTTGGTCCTTTGATATCTGGCTAAAATATCACCGTAAGTATATTCACGAATATGCCCTAGGTGAAGACCATCTCCAGATGGATATGGAAATTCGGTTAACATCACGTATTTAGGTTTACTGTCGAAATCTTTAGCGTTATAGCTATGTTTGTCAGTCCAAACTTTTTGCCATTTTGGTTCGATTACGGTCGGATCATATCTCTGCATAACAGATTACATTGTAGCAAATAGGCTGCAACCATCCTAAATCCAAAATTAAAATATTTCTCAAAAAGTATAATAGGGTTATGGCAAGAGTAATTGTGCTGGCTGGAGGCAATTCTAATGAGCGAGAAGTATCAATACGCTCAGGAAGTGCAGTCGCAAGTGCACTAAAACAACAAGGTCATCAAGTAAAATTAATTGATCCAAAACGTGAATATAACTTATACATTAAAGAATTTAAAAAAGTCGATGTTATTTTCCCAGCTCTGCATGGCATGGGAGGTGAAGATGGCAGTCTTCAAGAATTATTAGAACAAAATAAAATAAAGTTCGTTGGATCTGATTCAAAATCTTCCAGACTTTGTTTTGATAAGTTTGCTTATTACAACTTTCTAAAAAATCACAAAATCTTAATGCCTTTGACTGAACTTGTAGATTATGAAGAATTTATTAATTCGAAACTAGGTAGAAATCCATTTGTAATTAAGCCTAATGACGGCGGTTCAAGTATAGATACTTTAATAATTAGAGATGTGTCTAAAATTAATCAAAATGAAATAAAGGAATTATTTAGCAGATATGATAAATTGATTCTTCAAGAACTAATTGAGGGCAATGAGTTAACAGTTGCAGTACTAGGTGATAAATCGTTACCTGTTATTGAAATTATTCCACCTATGGATCAAGAATTTGATTACTCAAATAAATATAATGGTCGCACCAAAGAGTTATGTACTCCGATAAACGTTAATTTAGATAATCAAAAGCTTACCCAAGAGTTAGCCTTAAAAGTTCATAATTTATGCGGTTGTCGAGATTTATCGCGGACAGACATAATGCTTGGGGAAAATAGAAAACAATATGTACTTGAAACGAATACTATACCTGGCTTAACTGATCAAAGTTTAGTGCCTAAATCTGCTGCAGTGTCAGGTATAAAAATGACTCGGCTTTGTGATGAATTAATTAAATTCGCTCTCACTCATTAATAGTTAAACTGTTTCTTTTTTAATCTTAACCATTTAGATGATTGTCTGACAAGTTTTGAGCTATCTTCTTTTCTTTCAAGTAAGAACTTGATTGCTTCTTCGGCAAAAACACCATTTTGTGAACCTTTAACTAAAATTAAACTATCACTAAGTAAGAGCTTTTTGACATATTCACCTGCTTCGTAAGGACTTAAATAACTTACTACTTGGCAGCCATTTTTCTTAGCGACCGGAGCTATATATTTTTTTGCCTCTAGTCCAATTGTGACTACTAAATTAAGCTTATTTGGATCACAATACTTACCAATTTCTTCATGTTCAGTTTGGCTGATTGGCCCGAGTTCATTCATACTGCCAAGAATCGCAATTCTGTTTTTATATTTTGCACCGTAAAGTACATCTAATGCAGCTTTAGTCGCAATTGGGCTCGAGTTATAAGTATCATCAATAATTATCGAGTTATTAATTGCGCTGAGTATTTGCATTCGCCCTGGAATAGAGGTTAGTTTGCTTAATCCTTCTTTAATATCTCTTATATTCCAGCCTAGAATATCCGCCACTGCAGCTGCAGCAACAACTGCTTTTGCCCCTTGATGACCAAGGAGTTTTATTTCTAGTTCTACTCTTTTATTTTTTGGAAAATCTATTTTGATAAATTGACCAGATAAGTTGTCTTGTTTATCGAGTTCTAGTCGATAGTCTGCGTCTTTATTTGTGCCATAACTTTTATAACTAGTATCAGGTAAATATTTAACTGGAATGTCTTCAATATTAAGTAGTGCTTGATTTGAAAACTCTAAAGGTCTTAGTTCTTCTTTAGCGACTTCATCTAAGTTATCAAAGTTAACCATATGTTCAGCAGCTACGGCGGTAATGACAGTAATATCTGGTTTTAAATATTTAAATTTACTAATTTGACCAGGTGCATCAGTCCCAAGTTCAACAATTACTAAATCAAATGGAAAACCACGGCGAATAGTTTGTTCGTTTTTAATATATATTAATATCCAGGCAAAAATATTAAACAAGTTTGGTAGTTTGCGATTAAAAATTATTAACGGAACAGTTAATCGATCGTTATAGTTGCCGTCTTGATATAAGACTTTAGTGTTATTTTGTAATAAATTGGCGATGGCGAGTTTTGTCGATGTTTTACCAACGCTGCCACAAACTGCTACAATTTTAAAATTATATTTTGCTTTTAATTTATTAACCTGTGATTCAAGAATATTGCAAAGAAAAGACTTGCCAATTTTTTTGAGTTCCATCTTATGATTAGTATAACTTAACTTTAATCGAGTTCGTTAAGTGTGTATTTGGAGCCATCTGAAAGAGTGGCTGTCAATTTGTACTTGGCACACATTGAATCATTATTTTCGCAACTTACTCCAGAACTTGTAGTTGGTTGATATGCAATAACCTTGGCTGCAGGAAGTGAAGCTAAGGTTTTTGAAGTACCTTGTGGATCTTGTAACACAGATCTGTCTAACGAAGCCAGATGTGTATCTAACCAACTCGAGTTATTCATATCTGCTCTGGATGGATAATATCCTTGCTCTGAAAAAAAAGCTTCAAGTTGAGTTTGAAGAGATTTCATATTTGTTTGCCTTTTAGCGTCATCGGAATTTGTGCTTTGACTTTGGCCTAAACCGCTAGAAAACAATTGGTTTGGATCAATGCCACTAGCTTTAATACTATTTTCAAGACTTCCAATAAAACTAAGCACTGGAGTTGCATCAGTTGGAGCTGATATATTTACATTCTTATAGCTTAAACTGACTTGCATAGTTCCCTGAGGATTGTTGTAGGCTATTTGAGAGATGTGTTTAGTGGCTTTATCTACCCAAACATTGATTTGAGTTGATTTAGTATCTATTTTAGCGGCTGTTAATCTAAAGTTTGAAGAACTTTGACTATTTACACCAGGGCATTTATTGATTGCTTTGACCATAGAAAGTCCTTTTAAGCTATCACCAAAACCAGATAATCCGTTATCGCTTACGCTTATGACATACTTCTCTGCGCTCTTGCCTTGAATCTTATCGCTTTTAGAACTTAGTATCGTTGAGAATGGATGCTTAACGTATTGAGATTTCAAATATTTTATGTCAGTTTTAGATAATCCCCAGTTTACACCCAGCACACATTTAGCTGTCGGGTCTGAATTCATAATTGTGCTATCAACTGAAATCCATTTATTTGATACTTGAGAAGATACTGATTTTGCTATAGTTCCAGCATCTGGACTAACAAGACCAATTACACCGGAGATTGAACTTAAGTCACCAATTTTAAAATATAAGTTTTGTTTAACATATCTCATTTCAATTGGAAAGTTAATACCGGTATAGGTTGCGTTTAAAGATATGTCGGCTGATTTTTTAGAGGTATCAACAGCAGAAGTAAAATCTAATTTAATTGATCCTTGGCCGTCTGTGGCCGTACCTGTGGCTGTAACTTGAGTTTCATTTAAGGAGTTCATAACGGCAGTTTTAAGTATATTTTCTGGTTTATTTGGAACAATGATCCCAAAATATACGGCAGCTGCACCACCACTTAACATTACTAAAGCACTGAATACTATTAGTAGAGGCATTAATATTTTTCTGATATTAGATTTAGGTAATAGCAAGGAAGTATCATTGGTTTGAACATTTGTACTAATTGGAGTTGCCGGTGCTGTTGGATGAAAATCTCCGCTTATTACCAAACTTTCAGACGACGAAATTGGAAGAGAAATAGGAGTCTCAACAACATTTTGACTATTTACGCTTGGTTGAATTGGTGCTGGAGCTTGCGCAGTCGCTTGATTTGTTACGATTGGATGAGCTGGAAACGTCGGTGGTGGAGTAACTTGAGAAGAAACACTGTGTTGAGGAGTAACTTGAGAAGAAACATTGGGTTGAGGAGTAACTTGAGTAGGTTGAATCACTCTAGTAGCGAAAGTAGATGGTGCTGTGCTAGATACAGGTTGAACAACTTGGTTAGTTACATTTGGTACTGGTGGAATAGGAACCTGTTTATTAACTTGATTTATTATTTCCGGATTCGCATTATTAGGAGTTTGAACTAATGAACTTGGGTTAGTCGGGCTGATAACTTGAGGTTCATTAGGATTTGGTAAACTACCGGTTTGATTTGGTGGCATTTTTTTGTTTTATTTAATTTATTATAATTATATATAAACATAAGCGTTAGAACAAACTTTAATGGTGCGCGGGGCGGGAATCGAACCCGCACGCCCGTTTGGGCACAGCATTTTAAGTGCTGCTTGGCTACCAATTACAACACCCGCGCTTAATATGGAGGCGCGTACGAGATTCGCACTCGTGTAACATCTTTTGCAGAGATGAGCCTAACTCCTCGGCCAACGCGCCCTAGCATTAAAGAGTTATTATAGCTAAGTACGAAGTGCAAATAAATAATAACAGGTCTTGAATTGTTATTGGGCCAAAATTGTTATGTTTTTAAGATATAATTAATTGTTAATGTCGCCACTTTTTAACAAAACTGTACTTATGTCTGGTGCCCAATTTATGACTAATGCTTCGGCAATTAATGCTTATATGCATTCAGATGAAGAGTTTAATGTAGAAAAGGCAGTTGAGCAACATGATCACATTAAACAAGCTCTGCAAAGTATTGGCGTAGAAGTTAAATCTGTCCTTCCACCCACAAATTGCCAAGATGGTATTTTTACCGCGAATTGGGGACTTGCCAGAGGAAAACGAGTTCTATTATCTAATTTACCGACTGTCAGAAAACCTGAAATGCCTTACGCTAAAAAAGTTCTACTTGAGATAGGGCTAGAGGTTTTTGAAATGCCAGAAGGTGTTCGATTTAGCGGACAGGGTGATGCTTTGCCTTGTGGGAATTATGTTTTTGTTGGCACAAATTACAGGACAGATAAAACTGCTCACAAAATTATTTCCGATACGCTTGGTTATCATGTTATACCCCTTCAAACTGTACCTAAATTAGATGAAAATAGAAAACCTGTAGCAAATAGCGAGACTGGTTGGCCTGACAGTTTGTTTTATGACTTAGATATGGCCATAGCTATATTAAAACCACCAACTCCTATGCAAAAAGGTCTAATCGCCTGGTGCCCGGAAGCTTTTATGCCTGAAAGTTATGAATTGATAAAAAATATTGATTTTGTAGAAAAAATTGAGGTACCTCTAGAAGAAGCTATAAAAGCATCAGCCTGTAACCTTCTTTCAACAGGACGTGCAGTAATTATGAATGCTAATGCACCCTCGTTACAATCTGCAATTGAGTCACATTCATTTAAAACTTTAGCCTTGCATAATGAAGAGCTAGCAAAAAATGGTGGTTCGGTTAGATGCGCCACACTGACGCTTTTCAATAATTAATTATTAGGGAAATAAACAATCTACTAATTGCACACCGTTTGGAACTCTTTTTGCTGATCCACCTTCGCTCAATACCGTAATGGTTGAATTTATGTTAGGTTTAATTACGTTATGTGACATATTACAGTAAGTTATATAATCCGAATTAGTTTCAAAAGTAACTTGAGAAGTATTTGATATCATGCTGACCGATTTGACTTGGCCCTTAACTATTAAAGTGTTCTTGCGATATTTGCTGTAAAAGTAATCACCTTTCATAGCAACTGCTAATTGAGTCGGGTTTACTCTTTTTAAGGTCATTGATTGAACAGCTTTGATATCTCCAAAAGAATAAGATACCCCAATAAAAACTGCTAGAATCAATAAACTAAATATTGTTAAGATAATTTTTTTAGACATCTAGACATTATACTAAGATATAGATTAATAGACTTAAATTTCAGCTATTTTAGCTATTATTTTTAAAATATCTTAAGCTAATATTAGGTTATTAATTAGGAGTTTATATGCTTAAAGATTTTAAAAAATTTGTTTTAAGAGGGAATGTTGTAGACCTAGCCGTAGCCGTTGTTATTGGTGCTGCTTTTGGAGCCATAATAACGTCTCTAGTTAAAGATATGGCGACACCATTAATTGCAGCTATTGGTGGAAAGCCGGATTTTTCTAAGTTAACTTTTACAATTAATAATAGTCAGTTTTTATATGGAGATTTTATAAACGCTATAATTTCTTTTCTGTTAATAGCTAGCATGATATTCTTTTTTGTTGTTCAGCCGTTAAATAAATTAATTGGCAGGTATAACCCTAGCGAAGATGTACTAAAACCAAAAGAAAGAGATTGCCCAAGTTGTCTTAGTTCAATTCCAGCAGCTGCAAAGCGATGCAAATATTGTACAAGCAACGTAAAACCAACGATCTAAAAGTTTATCTTAGTTTAAGGCTGGACAGCTGCTTAGATCAATGCTATCTATAATCCAATTATTATCTTGACTAATAAGCGTTACCGGTAATGAGTAATTTTTTAAGTTACTTGTAGATTTTGACCCCGTTGTGTAATTTATATTAACAGTTGCTGATTGTTCATTAATATCTTTACTTTCGGCTTTGATATCTTCATTAAAATTTGGTAAACCACCTGCACAAATTAAAATTGCACCTCCTTTCGGAACTGTATTTGTAGTTTCATAATTATTTGCTGCACTTACAAACTTAGTCGAAAACCAACTTTTATTAGCGTTGATAAATTGTAAATCTTGAGCTGCGGTCACATTTTTAGTGGCCCAAACGCTTTTATCCTGCAATGTTTGTCCTTTTAATACTTTTATGTTGTACTGGTCATAAATATATTGGGATTGGTTAGTTGCTATTGCCAAATCATATTTTGATGAACTTTTTTGAGTGCTTTGATTTTGTAGGTTTTTGACGTTCTTCTCAAGTGTAGAAATTTCAACTTGTTGGTTATTTTCGACTTTTAATGCCCTTCCATGTTCAAACTTGTAGCCACCATATCCAGCTCCAGCTAATAAAATTAGTAAAAGTATTAATTTTAAAAATGTTTTGAATTTAGATTTTTTTGGTTTAGAGACAATTGGTTTATTATAATTTGTTTCCGAGGGTGGAGTCTGCTTATTTTCAGTATCAGTTTGGCCGGCAGATCGAATATTTGGTCTAATAAATTGATCGTCCATATTGCCAATAATCTTAAGCAATTTAGAGTAATTTTACAAATAAAAATTAGACATTTTTTGATTGAAGTTAAGCTTTTTCTTTTCTCTTTATAGTTATTGACCCTAAAATTAAAGCAGCAATTGCAAAACAAAGCACAACTATTAAATCATTAGTATGAGTAGATGTCCAATTTGTATGAGTTGTGACTTGTTTCATTGCATCCACGCTATAGGAAAGTGGCATGATATCTGCAAACCATTGCAGAACTTTCGCCATCTGACTTCTGTCAATAAATAAACCACAGACTAATAACTGAGGGAAAAGAAACGCTGGCATAAACTGGATAGCTTGAAATTCACTTGTGGCAAACGCACTTAGAAATAACCCAAGAGCCGTGCCCAAAAAAGCTGCCGCTACAGCGCCGATTATAGTTGCAAATGTACCACCGGCTATTGTAACTTTTAATATAAATAGAAGAACGGCAGTTGTGATTGAAGCTTGAATAAGGGCCAAAAACGAAAAAGCTAGGGCATAGCCAATAATAAAATCGAGTTTTGACATAGGCATAGTTAAGAGTCTATCTAGTGTTCCACTTCTTCTTTCACGAAGAGTAGTAATTGAGGTAATTAAAAACATCATTATCATAGGAAAAATACCAAGTAGCATTGGCGCAATAGCATTAAATGCTATCGTATTACCGTTAAATACATACTTTAAAATTGTAAGAAGTACTGATGGAATAATAAATAAAAGGACTATCGTTCTTGGGTCATGTCTGAGTTGTCTTAATACTCGACTTGAGGTAGATAAAGTTTTAATTAGGCTCATTCTTTTCCCCAACTAGTTTTAAGAACGCTTTTTCAACGGATGAAGTCCCAGTTTTATCTAAAAGTTCTTTAGGTGCACTCTGAGAGATTATTCTGCCATTTCTAAGTAGAATTAAGTCTTGGCAGCGCTTTGCTTCGTCCATTGAATGACTTGTGATAATTATTGTTTTGCCGCTTGAAGCAAGCGAATTAAATAAATCCCAAAGTTGATTTCTAAGAACTGGGTCAAGTCCAACAGTCGGTTCGTCTAAAACCATAAGCTTTGGAGAGCCAATTAAGGCAATTGCTAGTGAAACTCTTTGTTTTTGACCGCCAGATAAATTTCTAACTAGAGAGTTAGATTTATCCGTTAAATTCACAGTAGATAATATTTGATTTACGCTACTCTTTATTTCGGTTCGTTTTATACCATTAATCTTTGAAAAATAGATTAAATTTTCTTTTATTGATAAATCAAAATATATTGATGATTCTTGGCTCATATAAGATATTTCATCTCTGAGTTCTTTTGAACCTGCCGGATAATTTAAAAGAGTGATAGATTTTTCAGGAATAAGCATTCTTCCAACCAAGCACTTCATAAGTGTCGTTTTACCAGCACCCGAAGGTCCTATTACGCCAGTAATTTTTCCTTCTTCTACTTCAAAATTAATATTTTTAAGCGCTTTTACAACTCCGCCAAGTGTGACAGATAAATTCTTGACTAATACTGTAGATGCCATAATTTAAATAATTTCTAATTGAAAAATTAAGTTGTTCTTAATGTTTAAAAGTGTATTTCCTATATATAAACTTACTAAGTTTGATGAGGATGAATGCATATTCGAACTTTTATATCTTGTAATAAATTCAAACTGACTATTTTTATTGATTATCTGATAAAGATATTGAATCCCTTGAAGTAAAAAGTTTAATCCGTATTTTTCAATATAATTAATTAAAGCTTCAGTTGGTTCTTGGTAGCCTAAAGATTTAAATAGTTTTATTAAAGTATCAGTAAGCTCGGGAGTTAATTCTAATTTTGTGCTTTCAATTAATACTTTTGGTTTAATCTTTTCAATAAAATCTTTTACTTCTTGAAGAAATTCTAAATCGTCATTTTCAAGTTCTTTTAATTTTATCAAATCAGAAAATTGGATGATTGTTTGCTCAATCGGTTGATCTGATGCAATGTTTTCTATTTCAATTAAAGATTTTGGTGGATCAAGTAATATATTTTCGTTTTGAATTGATTCAGAAAAAGTATTGTTTGAAGACAATAAAGTCAAATGTTTCTTAAAATTATTTTCAGTAACTTCAGACTCAATTATATTAAGTTCATTTTCTTCGTTAGTTGTAATTTCAGATAAAGTTATAGTTGTCATAATTTTGAAATATGTATCCAAAGTTTCACTACTATAAGTAACCTCTGATATTACCTCAGGTTCAAAGGTTAAATTCTTAATTGATTCTGATTCTAAAGTATATGGAATTGGTATTTCTTCCTTATTAATTGAATCCTCAAACGTAGTGAATATATTTTCTGTATTATCAATTTTATTTACATTATCTTCTTTAGTAATTTCTTCTTGAATAATGTAACTTTCTCCAACATTTGGAATGCTTAAATAGTCTAAATTAGATGAACGAAAAACATCTTCTTTCGCTTTGGTATCAACTTTTGGCGCTTCGAAAGTATAATTTTGTTCTACTTTAATTTGCTTCTGAGGAGTAATCTGATTTTGCGGTACAATTACTTTTTTAATTGGCAAACTCTTTTTAAAACTAATAATTAACGGATTTTCTCTTGATTTTTTAGATGTTGAATTAATTTCTGGATGGATTTTTTCTTTTAGCTTAGAAGTTTGATTTTTAGTTGTTGATTCACTCTTTTCAAGTTGTTCTCGCAAAAGTATCTCACTACTTTTTATATGTTCAACACTAGGAATTGAAGAATCAGTTCGTACATTACTTTGAATCGAAGTTGATGTTGAATTAATTTCAGATATATTTGAATTTAGTTTTGTGCTAGTGGTTTTTTCATTTTTGGAATTAGATGAGCTTTTCGATCTATCAAATAATAAATCGATTACCGATTCTTTGGGTTGTTTTTTTAATTCATTGGCTTCTTCAAGGTTTCGTTTTTCTTCTTCTATTTTTTTCTGACCAGCCATATATGTATTAACTAGAAAAGTAGCTTTTTCGGGTGAATCTTGAGCGATCTTACCTATAAATGGACAAAGTTTAATAATTTCTTCAACACTTTTAGCTTGTTCTATAGTGCCGTTCTCTCTTTGATAAGCATAAACTTCTTCAGATTCCGGTACGTTAACTGGGGATTCAATAACAGTTGACATTTATTTTTTTGATTGACTTAATATTAAGGATCGATTATTTCCATACGTCTATTAAACTCTTCAACTAGATCTTCTTTAAAAGATATAAACATTGGATCACTTGGATCTTGGCATTCCAAACCTTTTAGGGCGGGTAATACATGCTCACCGCAATGATCTATAAAATCTCTCATTGGTACAATTTTGCCGCTTTCTCTGTGCCGAGCGAGTTTATTTACATGATCTTCAAAACCTAAAAGTCGAAGATACTTTTCACCTTCATGTTCCTGTTGAGTTTCACCGAAAACTTCTACAGACATATTTAAACTATAGCAGAATAGATATTCGAATCGCTATTAATAATCTATTATTTTGCTATATCTTTTTTCAACTCTTCAAACTGTTTTTTAGTTAGTTCACCTTTTGCATATCGCTCTTTTGCAATATCAATAGGGTCATGTTTTTTAGTTGATCCTATTTCATGACCTTTTACTAATCGGAAGATGACTATTGCTATAGAAGTAATAAATGCAAACCATAGGATCATCATTAGAAATCCAAATCCCCAATCATTACTTCTCATCATTGGACCGTAATAAAACATATTTTTATCCTAACATAATTCGTTTTTTTATTTTAAAACCAACCCTTATTTATTAAGTAATTAGCGAATAAATTATATATAGGTAGTTTGAGAAATAATTTAGAATTATCTATTAAAGTTATTGTGTAACAAAACTAGTTGTAGCTAGTTTCACTGATCCGCTTTGGACGTTTCCTTTCAAAGTATAGTAATAGAGATCTGCTACACAATTTGCTGACCCACTTGGCCAATTAGCGCTTGTAAGGGTATAGTTTGTTGTCCATGGTGAATCGGAATTACCTCCATTAGGGTCAGCTTGAGCAACAAGATATACAACTTTGCTAGATTGCAGACATTCTAAGCTAACTTCTGCATGGCTTTTACTAGGTATACCTGTGAAAGTTGAAATTAACTGGACCGTACTACCGTAAGTTGGATTTGTTTGTTTTAAGGTTATTGTCCCACTTGAGCTTGGAGTTGTGACTGGTGAACTGGGTGCATTAGGTGATTTAGCATTAGTATTTGTAACTACATAGGTACCGACTACTGCAATAACGCCAACAACAAACAACGCTAGAATTAGTTCAATATGACCAAAACCATTTATGTTTAGTCTCTTAATCTGAAGTTTCATTTTTTATTACCTTTATTTTTAATAATTTAAAGTAATTTAAGCTTAAATAAAAAATACTGTCAAATGTTTTAGAAAGTAATTATTTGAATCAAAGTTCTTGTATTCATTGAAATGGGTTAATAGAGTTTGCATGTTATTTGGGTAGTGATAGTTTATTTAATACGCTAAAAGTTTAAATTGAAAATTGTTGGAAATGACAAGAGTGTTATACTCGAACATAGAAATTAAATAAAACATAAAAAGGACAATCTTAAATGGCTAAAAAGTCTAAAAATATCTTAAGGACAAAGAAAAGCTTCTCAGGGACTCAAATATTGCTATTTGTTTTAGCATTCGCTGCAGTCGGAACAGTAGCTGTCTGGCAAACTTTAGCGGCACCTCATAATGGCGGTGGCGGTCCAAGTAAAGGTAGTACCAGCACCATTACTGGTCCTGTTATGGTCACTGACACTAATAGCGACGGACTACCAAACCACGGTGATGTAATTACTTTTAATGAATCAACGACGGCTACAGACCAACCTTTTGTCAACTTACAATGCTCTCAGAACGGTGTTCTTGTTACCGATGGCTGGAACGGTTTCTTTGATGGATCTCTTAACACCACTCGTAACTTTGGCTTAAATTCCGGGGCTTGGCAAAGCGGAGCTGCAGACTGCACAGTCTATCTTGATAAGCATGTTAAATCTGGCCAACAATGGCAACAACTGGCATCAACCAGTTTCCATGTAAACCCTTAATACTCTTAGTCAAGCAGTTATAAAAGTGAGCTAATACTGCTGTTAAGCTGGTCTGGGTTTAATTTGTTACTTATTGGCGTGTCGTCAAGTGCTTTGATAGTCTGGCTGATGTCTGCTTTTGACTGTATTTTAGATGGTAAAACAGCTTGAGTTGAACTTAATGTTGGACTAGTTTTTGAGTTTTTGTTTATTACTTTGAAAGCCACGTAAGAAATTGCTGCCACAATAACTATAATGATGGCGATTTCAACGACGGCAAAACCTTTTTGGTTATTTATTTTCATATCAATTACCCTCCTTGGCTGCATCTAATGCTTGCAAAACTTCTTTGACAGATTCTTTGTATTTAAGCAAATCAGATCTTGCTTGTTTAGCAGCAACTTTAAACTTAGCTACATTTGTCGCAACAGTATTTTGAGAGCAATCAAGATTAGGGCTTAGACCGTTTAGAACGCTTACTGATGTAGCTGCCTGACTTTGTGCAGTCTGGGCCGCATTAACTAATTGGTCGAAGTTAGACACGGTTACGTTATGGTCTTTTTGGAAAGATATTGCCAAATTTAGGGCTTTGTCAATTCTATTCTGAAAAGCAGTAGCGTTTTTTGCCAAACTTTTTAGTTTTGTTTCAAGACCATGTTCAGCAGCTTGACATTTTTTTTGTCGTTCGTTGTCAGAATGCTTTTCATGACTTTTCAGTAAATTGCTAATCTCATGGTTACTTTCGGTATTTAATGTATCTTCTTGTGTGTTTTCAGTTTCCGTATTAGCTTCTTGGTTGTGCTCTGTCGACTGGGAATTACTATCATTAACACTGATGGTGGTAGATGATGTATTAGCATGAGAAGTTTCATTACTACTACCACTGTTACTATCATTCGCAAAAGTCGGTACAGTAAATAAACTTGCAGTTAGCATTGTTGATGCCGCAGCTATTCCTATTTTTCTTTTAAGCATTCATTGATTCCTTTTTATTTTATTATTTTAAATATTTTATAAAAGTTTACGGTTATTGTCCAACCTGATATATATCTAATTTAATTGAGGTGAGGATGCTTCTGTTTGATGCGACATCAATGCCGAAAGTGTAACAACATTAGTAACTAATTAATTCGAGGGCTGCCAAAGCTCTACTCGGTTACCTTCTAAATCTTCGATCCAAGCAAAACGACCCACTCCTTTATAATCTTCCACGTCTTTTGCAATTTTTATATTATTAGCCCTAAGTTTTTTTAGTGTTCTGTCTAGGTCATCCACTCTAAAATTCAACAAAAATTGTTGCGACTTATTGCCAAAATACTCTGTCCCACTGGCAGAAGGTGCAAAGACGGTCGGTCCTGCTTGCTGTTTCCACTTAAGCTTATCTATGCCTAGATGTTTCTTATACCATGCCGATAGTGCTTCTGGATCTTTAGCCCTAAACATAACACCACCGATACCAGTAACTACCATATTACTGCTACTATTCCCCTACAGTGCCGGTCTTAACACCGCCGGCTCGTTTATAGTTAGCCACGATGACACCACTTGGGAGAATTTTGCCTGTCACGAGCTCGAATGTTGCTGGAATTGTTCCTTCCTCGAATAATCGCTTTCCTTTGCCCAATGTGATGGGGTACGTCAAAAGCCATAATTCGTCGATTAGATCATTCTTTAGAAGGGTCTGTACTAGAACGCTACTACCCCAAATGTGAAGTGCCGGACCGTCTTCTTGCTTCAACGCTTTAAGTTTAGCGACTACGTCCCCGTCTATCTGAGTAGACTCTTTCCAAGTAAGCTTTACATCTCTATCGGACACGACATATTTTTTTGCTTTACTAAAAGAAGCTGCTATCGGTCCTTCCTTTTGCTTCGGCCAATAAGAGGCGAATAAGTCATAGGTTTTTCTACCGAGAAGCAAGTCAAAAGGTACATTCAATATTTCAACTACAGTTTTGCCTGAATCAAATGGAGCCTGCCAACCCCCAAACTCAAAATTTTCTGATGGGTCTTCTTCTGGTCCGCCTGGAGCTTGCATGACTCCATCAATAGTGACAAAAGTTAAATCAACTATTTTTCTCATACTTGATACTGTAACAAATACACTCTAGGTAGATGTTAGAATTCTTATTTTGGTGCGGGTAATGGGACTCTAACCCATGGCCTCGTCCTTGGCAAGGACGCGCTCTAAACAACTGAGCTACACCCGCTTGGTGGCGCCTCCCAGACTCGAACTGGGGACACAAGGCTCTTCAAGCCTCTGCTCTACCAACTGAGCTAAAGCGCCGTCTTAACTATTATATCAATGGTGGAGCATATCGGATTTGAACCGATGACCTTCTCAATGCCATTGAGACGCGC
>CAZOCM010000004.1:0-76758 GCA_964578305.1 uncultured Candidatus Saccharibacteria bacterium | reverse complement strand
GTATTAGGCACGCCGCCAGCGTTCATCCTGAGCCAGGATCAAACTCTCCAAAAATGAATTTGATTTAAATAATCAAAATGAACTGACGTTGATTTGCACAATCTAATTTTTAAAGTTCATCAACTTTATTTAAGCAATAAAATCAAAGCCCACTTAAAGCTGTTAAATTTATTGTACATTAATATTTGCTTAATGGTCAAGCTGTTAATTGGTTAGGGTTGTTGTGTTGAAATCAACAAATTTATTTATCTTTTTTTAGTGGTTCAACAATTTCTAGCTCTTGATCTTCTTTATCTACTAGCACCAGCGAAACTACCTCATCACCGTCGTTAAGTCGCATAATTCTAACTCCTTGAGTTGCACGACCAAGTGCAGGTATGTCAGATAAACCTAGTCTAATAGTTTGCCCTTGCTGAGAAATAATAATAACTTCTTGGTCTTGACTTATTAGTGTTTTAACTCCAACTAATTCTCCAGTCTTTGAATTAACTACTGCTGATCTAATACCGACTCCGCCTCTAGCATGTGGTGTAAATTGAGAAACTTTAGTTCTTTTTCCATAGCCAAACTTACTAATAACAAAGATGTTAGAACCTTCTTCAACTATATCCATTCCTATTACTCGATCGCCAGGTCGTAGTCTTATGCCTCTTACTCCCCTACTTACCCGGCCCATAGGTCGAGCGCCGCTTTCATTAAATCTAATTGCTTGCCCTTGGGCAGTTGAGATTACAACTTCGTTTTGACCGGTAGTCATTCGTATCCATTTTAGTTCGTCACCTTCGTCTAAGTTTATTGCTATTAAACCGCTGCTGCGGACATTTTGGTATTGCATGAAAGGTGTCTTTTTAATTACTCCTCTTACGGTGCACATTATTAAATTATTAGCACTGTGGGTTTTGTTTATATTAATTATGCTGCTAACTGTTTCTTCTGGTTGTAGTTGTAGTAAATTAACCAAAGCAACACCTTTTGCATTTAATCCAACAGCGGGCACTTCATATGTTTTCATTCGAAAGACTCGACCTTTATTAGTGAAAAACAATAGGAAGTCATGAGTTGATGCGCTGACCATGTGATCAATTACATCTTCTTCTCTTGTAGTCATACCTCGACGCCCTTTGCCGCCTCTGCCTTGGCGTTTGTAATCTGCTAGAGAGCTTCTTTTAATATAGTTGGCGGCTGTCAAAGTTACAGCTACTTGTTCATCGGCAATTAGATCTTCATCACTTAACTTACCGAGTTCACTGGCGACAACTTTTGTTCTTCGCTCGTCTCCATACTGTTTTTTAAGCTGTTCTAATTCATCTTTTATAATTTTTAATATTTTCTTTTCACTCGAAAGAATGTCTTGAAGATTAGCGATAAGTTTTGTTAGTTCGCTAAATTCATCCTCAATCTTTTTTCGCTCTAGTCCCGCTAAAGTCCTAAGCTGCATAGCTAAAATTGCCTTGGCTTGTAATTCGCTTAGTTTAAATTTCTTAATTAAATTGTTAGCTGCATCTTCTGATGTTTGGCTGGCTCTTATGACAGATATAACTTCATCAATATGATCCAGGGCAATTTTTAAGCCTTCTAAAATATGGGCTCGCTCTTTAGCTTTTTTAAGTTCAAACTCAGTTCTTCTTCGAATTACTATCTGGCGGTGCTTTATATGTTCTTTAATAATGTCTTGAAGTCCTAGAACTCTAGGTTGTATACCATCAACTAACGCCATCATATTAAAATGAAAACTAGTTTGCAGAGGTGTTAGTTTATATAGCTGATTAATTAGTTTCTTCGGATAAGCGTCTCTTTTAAGATCTATAACGATCTTTACTTGTCCACGGGCAGTTTCGTCTCTTAAATCGCTTATACCACTTAATTTTTTATCTCTGACAAGCTCAGCTATCTTAAGTACTAAGCTTTCTTTGTTTATACTAAAAGGTATTTCGCTAATGATTATTCTTTGACGGCCTTTAGCTCCTTCTATTACTTCAGCAACACCCCTGGTTACAACACCACCTCTCCCTGTGGCATAGGCGGCTTTAATTGAGTCTTTACCGTATATAATGCCGCCAGTTGGAAAATCCGGACCTTTAATAAATTTCAGTAAGTCGTCGAGTGTAGCATCAGGATTATCTATTTGATAAATTTCAGCGTCAATAAGTTCACTTACGTTATGCGGAGGTATGTTGGTAGCCATACCAACTGCAATGCCAAGTTGGCCGTTTAAAAGCAAAATAGGCAGTTTAGACGGCAGTACAGTTGGTTCTTGGGTTGTACCGTCATAATTGTCTCTAAAGTCGACGGTTTCCTTGTCTATATCGCTTAAAAGCTCATCGGATAATCTAGCCATTTTGGCTTCGGTGTATCGCATAGCTGCAGGTGGATCCCCATCCATCGAACCAAAATTTCCTTGTCCATTAATTAAGGTGTAGCGCATTGACCATGGTTGTGCCATTCTGACCATGGCATCATAGATTGATGCATCACCATGCGGGTGGTATCTACCCATGACTGCTCCGACAACGTTGGCGCTTTTCCTATGACGAGCACTGCTCCTCAATCCTTCCTCATTCATACTATATAAAATTCGTCTATGTACTGGTTTTAGACCATCTCTGACGTCAGGTAAGGCTCTATCAATTATTACACTCATAGAGTATCGAAGATAACTATCTTCCATGACGTTTTCAATAGTGCGTCTTTCAACTAATCTCGAATGATCAACATTAACAAGATCTGTCATTGTTTCAGTATCAAGATTAATTGGTTCTACTATTTCTGGAATATTATTGTCATCATCCATATTAAATATCTAGGTCTTTTACAAATTTGGCATTTGCTTGGATAAAGCTTTTTCTTAAATCTACTTCTGTTCCCATTAGCTTGCTAAAGATAGTGTCGGCTTTTTCGCTATCTGCGACCTTAACTTGAACTAAAACTCGTTTTTCAGGTGACATAGTAGTCTCAAATAATTGATCTGCATCCATTTCACCTAAACCTTTATATCGTTTTTGTTCAATAAATCCAGCCTGTTTGTATCTTTCCGAATCAGTAGATACCTCATCACCAGTTTTTTTACGACGTTCAATTTCTTTGTCTAGGACTTTATCTAATTCTTCTTCATCATAAATGAATATTTGAGATTTTCGACCTGGTTTAATAAGTTCAAAAAGTGGAGGTTTGGCTAGATAAAGATGACCATTGTCAATAACTTCTTTCATATATCTAAAGAAAAAGGTCATAAGAAGTGTACTTATGTGGCTGCCGTCAACATCTGCATCGGTCATAATAATGATTCGGTCGTATCTCAAACCTTTAATATCAAATGATTCTTCTATCCCTACTCCTAAGGCTTTTATTAGACTTAAAATTTCGTTATTAGCCAGCATTTTATCTAACCTTGCTCTTTCAACGTTTAATACTTTACCTCTTAGAGGAAGTACTGCTTGGCTTTTACTATCACGACCAGACTTAGCAGAACCTCCAGCTGAATCCCCCTCAACTAGATATATTTCTGATTCTTTAGGATCTTTATTAGAGCAATCCGCTAGTTTACCAGGCATACTGGCGCCGTCTAAAATGCCTTTACGAAGAATGTTATCTCTAGCCGCTCTAGCAGCCTTTCTTGCTCTCGCAGCAAGTAATGCTTTATTAACTATTTTTCGGGCTACATTAGGATGTTCTTCTAGATAATACGAGAAGTATTCATTCATAACTTGCTCAACGTTACCCCTAATTTCTGGATTGCCTAATTTATTTTTAGTTTGACCTTCAAATTGGGGATCAGTTAATTTCACTAAAATTACAGCGGTTAAGCCTTCTCTTGTATCTTCACCGCTTAGGTTTTCTTCTTTTTCTTTAAGTAGTCCATTTTTTCGGGCGTAATCATTAATTACTCTAGTTAAAGCTGACCTAAAACCTGTTAGATGTGTTCCACCATCTGGATTTAGGACATTATTAGCAAATGCTTTTATAATCTCGTTATAACTATCTGAATACTGAAGTGATATCTCTATTTGAGAATCATTTATTGGTTTATCTACATAAAATATATCTTCATCTACAACTTCTTTACCTATATTAAGATGCTTAACGTAACTTTTAATGCCGCCCTCAAAGTAAAAGCCATATCTCTGATTTGTTACTTCATTTTCAGCCCATGTATGGACACCTTTTGTTAAATAGGCCGCATGCCTTAAGCGGTCTAAGATTAGATCAAAATTGAATTTAGGATTGTCGAATATAGTTTCGTCAGGATAAAAGACCATTTTTGTGCCGGTTTTATCCGTTTTACCAACAACTTTTAGATCTGATTTAGGAGCACCTTTTTCATATTCCTGCTGCCATTCCTTACCTTCTCTATAGACTGTCACTATTAATTTAGAAGATAAACCATTAACTACGCTGCTTCCAACACCGTGCAGCCCACCGGATACTTTATATCCACTACCACCAAACTTACCACCGGCATGGAGTACTGTTAAGACTGTTTCAACGGTGCTTTTGCCAGTTTTGGGGTGAATATCTGTTGGTATCCCTCGACCATTATCTATCACCATTACGCCACCGTCTGCTTGTAGCTTTACAGATACTTCAGTCGCCTGACCAGCTAAAGCTTCATCAATCCCATTGTCTACCAGTTCCCAAATTAAGTGATGAAGTCCTTCAGGACCAGTCCCACCAATATACATACCTGGTCTTTTTCTGACCGGTTCTAGACCCTCAAGTACAGTAATTTGCTCAGAGGAATAGCTGGATTTTTTTGTCTTTTTTTCAGACATTTTTAATACACCTTTATTTAAAAGAATCTAAGTTCCCACTACTTATATTTTAGCAGAAAATAACCTTAAAAACAATCGATTTAAGCACCAAAAAAGTCTCTAAATTTATTGAGGTTTTGACTGGTGAAAAGTCCCTTCATGATCGATGTATATTGTGTCATCTTCACTTGGCTTGTCATTATTTAGATCAGCAACATGTTCAGTTTTTCGACCTCTATTTAAAATCTGTTGCTCAGCTAAGTATTCAGGACTATCTAGCATATGTTTAAGTTCAGCTGCTACTTCATGTACTTCTTCTTTATCTATTTCATCGCTAGATATATTTTCTCGACTAGGCTCAGATTTTTTATGTTTATTTTTATGTATTTTTTTATGCTGTTCATTATCTTTCATTGGTTGAGATTGATTTACGGGCGAATATTGAAATGGTGGAGGTGAAAAAGACGATCCGGAAGATGGATTTTGTCCGTTGTGAGATTGATTATTTTTTATTGAGTTGTTTGATGAACTATTAGTTGAGTTATTTGGCAAGGGTCCACTTGTGGATTTTTTAGCTAACCATTCATCAAGAAATGAGCCTGTACCGGTTGGTCTTGGTGAAGGCTTTGAAGATAATTGATTGGTCTGATAAGGAGTTGACCTGACAGTACCTCCGGGAGCTCCCATAAATGGAGATGGGCTTAAAGAAGTATTTTTGGTTGTCATCCTGTCAACTATATCTTTTTCAACTACTGATCTAGGTTTACCGTATTTAGCAAATGAAAGCTGTTTTAAAGCTGCAGCTAATCTTGGATTTGGTACACCTAGAGAGGGCATGGTAGCCATCGAAAATGGTGCAGTTGGTATGCCACCAATTAAAGTTCTGACAATAGTGTTATAGTTTGGGACTCGAAGTAAATCATCTTCGTCGAAAGTAGGGTGGAAGTATTTGCCTATGGATTCAAGGTCGTTTTGTCCTATTCTAAAACAGACTATGGTACCCATATTACCAAATACTGCTTCTCGAATTTCAGGGGTTAACTGGGTTGTAAACTGATTAGCAACAATTAGGTTAAGATGAAATTTTCTGGCTTCAGATGTAATAGTAGCGAAACTATCTGTAGAGAAGTTTTGGAATTCATCGACATATAGGCAAAAATCTACTCTTTCTTCTTCGGGTAAATCTACCCTACTCATAGCAGCAGCTTGGAATTTCATTACAAAGATCATACCAAGAAGTTTACTATTTAAATCACCTGTTCTACCTTTACTTAAGTTAACCAGTAATATTTTTTTATTATCCATGACATACCTTAAGTCGAAGGCACTTTTGGCTTGGCCAATAATATTTCTCATCATATCGTTGTTTAAAAAAGCGCCAAATTTGCTAACAAACCATGAAACTACTTCGCCAAAATCATTTGACCTTTGAGATGCTGGTACTTCCTTTTGCCAAAACTCAAGTATGTTGACGTCTTTAACGTGTTGTAATTTCTGTTGTACGAATTTGGGGTCTCTGAAGAGTTTTGGAATATCTACGAAGGTACCTCCTGCTGGATCCGCCATAACAGTTAGGGCGGCGTGTCTGAATAGATGTTCATAGCGAGGGCCCATTATGCCCTGATGTTGAGGGTCGTACAATTTGTACAACATATTAATTGCTTCCTGAATAAGAAAATCTTTTTGATCAGGTGTATTAAATTCAAATAGATTTAATCCCATTGGATAGTCCATTTCAGCCGGATTAAAGTAAATTACATCTTCTGTTCTTTCTTTTGGAACCATTGCTAGCAATCTATCGACTACGTCACCATGTGGATCAACAAATGCAAATCCGTTACCTTTTAACATATCTTGTAGGGCAAGATTCTCAAGAAATGTAGATTTACCAGTTCCGGTCTGTCCAACTACATACATATGTCTTTGTCTATCGGCTAGACTTAATCTGATTGCTTTTTTAGCACCCCTAAAAATGTTATAGCCAAGAAGTAGTCCATCTTCAGGGACATTTCTTGGACCATCTACTTGTTTTGAACCTTGTCTAATAAGTTGAGAAGTAGGCAGACTCCTCTCATCTGGAAAATGAAAAAGTGTGGCCAGTTCAACTGAATTAAGGATATTTTTGGTATGTTGCTGAGGGAAAAATCTCATAATATACGAAGTTACAAGTTCTTCTGTATCTTTAGTCATAGTATATTTAAAGCCATTTTTACCAGGCGCGTCATATAAACTAAAACTGGCTACTATATTATTTAGAAGAGTTAGAGCCCTTTGGCTAACATTAGATGAAACTACTAATCTAATTAAGACTTCAAAACCTGGGTGTCTAGTTTTTTCATCTATTGCATCTAAATTAGCCTGTTCTAAGTTAGATAAGTCTTTCGATTTAGAATCACCATCTTTGCTATTTTCAGGAGGTTTTGCAAAGGCTACAGCTAAATCTTTAACTAGGCTGCCCATAGCAATTGGACTTCCACCCTTTCTCTTTTGGTCTGCTAATCTTGTAGCCTTTTTACGCCAACTTGGATTTGCTGGTCTAATTAAGATTTGTATTCCTGCTCCATCTTCCTTTTCTAATGAGGCTAGAGCATTTAAAAGCGACGCCATACCGTCTCGCTTTAGATCTTGATAGGTTGCAATTGGAAAAGCGAAATTTTCCTTTAAGGCTAGTTCCCCACCTATAGTCCCGCTTATCTTACCTATAGGACTAAATACATTGTGTTCTGCAACTTCCTCGAGTCTGGCAGTCGGATATGCGCTGTTTATAGCTTGTTTAATGACTTCAGCTAACGATAAAGGTACAGCAGCATACATATATACCCGACCTTGTATACCAACTATTTCAAAAGCTACATGTCTTTGACCATAAAATTGACTCCTTAAATCCTGTTTTAAGGTGCTAGCGATAATGTTATATATAGCAGTTGCTTTAGAGATAGTCTCATCTGTTACATCTCTAATATCCCTACTTCCTACATCTAAATCATCGCTTGGAGGCGGTAAATGTATGAGGAGTGGGATCATTTTAAGTCCCCGTTCAAAGTTTTTTTGTTCTCTTAGTACCGTCCTAAGCCGTAAAAAGACTATAGGAGCAATCATTAAGCTTAAAAATATTAATATAACCAAAAGTGTAGTAATGGACATAAGTATTAATTAGTCAATTTTATACTCTTATTGAACCTCGTCTTTATATAATCTGCTTTTAATATTGTCAGTTCCTCACTTTGTTTATACGGGTCATATCTGTTCTTTTCAACTATTTGTTTTGCTTTATCTACCCATTCTTTATCGATTAAGTCTTTATCTCTAATGTTACTTGCAAAATTTGTAGTGCTCCCTATTGAATCATTAGCTTTAACACTCGAGTCGTCACTATCTTTAAGAGGAGTATTTAGTTGAGGTATATTGAAAACTGGCGCAGATTGTTTAGCTTGTTTATTTAATTCTGAAATTGGCAAAGATTCATTTTTTGCCAATGGGTCTACTTCAGGTAGATTAGACGGTTTATCACCTTCAAAACCCTGCTCATTGTTGATAATTGGAGGTAATTCAGCATTAGAATTATTCCCAGTAGGTCCCATAACTAACATTATACAGCTAGTTTAATCTTGTTGCTGAGTTCTTTTTGATAAATAACTGCTATAGATATATGCAAGATAAATAAACGGGATTAATATCAGTATATCTTTAGTATTTAGATCTCCCATAGATTTAAGTGCAATAAATATACCAAATGTTGCTGCTAGATAGCGCGAAGCTTTATTTATCTTATTTATTTTAAAAACGTATCTGTTAACAACTGTTAATAAGAGTCTTGAATATATGAAAATACTTATTAAAAGTAGCAGTATTCCTACAGTTAACTGGGTAGTGTTTGCCTGTCGAGCATTTATTTTGCTAAAAAAGATTAAATCAATTACCGATAATACTATTAGTAGTTTTAAATTGTGGTTTGATTTTAATTTTTGAAAGATCATGATGATAAAAAAATGCCGGGGTGATAAATCCACTTTAATATTTATTAGACTATCGGAGCGCTTATCACCCAAACGGCTTGACTGACCGCTCTATTTGCCTTTAGGGCTTTTAGAGCGTCGTGATGAAACAACCACTTCAGTTGTTTTTAGTAAGTCGATCCCCGCGAGGATTTTCGTTAGATTTTTTTTGTTTTAACGTTTTTGTTTTTTGGACTTACATAAATAAATGTAGCACAGAAAGGCGATTTCGTCAATGATGCTAGTGTTTATATTTTTATTCAAAATTAAAAAATTAAAAAGTTATACACAGGATTATAAAAAACTTATGCATATTACTATTGACGAGTAAAAATGAATTATATAAGATACGAATAGCGCTTGAACAAAAAAAGTGCTCAAAAACAAAAAGCAATTTGGGACGACGGTTTCTCGCAAGGCGTTGTCCCACCAAAATATAATCAAAACTTAAAAGCCAAACAAACACCCAAATTAATAAGACACCTCGCCAAAATAGACGAGGTGTTTTTTATTTACTAAATAATGCATACGCGAAAACACTTTTGTAATATTTATTGACCACCATAATTCAATCTGTTATGCTGACAGATACATTGTTCTTAATTAATGATGTTATGGGAGGAAAGACATAGCTAAATATACTCGTCTGAATGATCAAATTCAGGCTTCTGAGGTTAGAGTTATAGATGAAAATGGCCAACAACTAGGAATACTATCTAAAAGTGAGGCAGTAGCTTTAGCACAGGAAAAAGATTTAGATTTAGTTGAACTTTCACCTAATGCAAATCCACCAGTCTGTAAAATTGTGGATTGGGGAAAATATAATTACAAAAAAACGAAGCAGCAAAAGAAAAATCGTAAATTAGCTAAAACATCTGAGTTAAAACAAATCAGAATGGGGCTAAAAATTAGTGACCATGATTTAGGAATTAAAATGAATAGAGCAACTAAATTTTTAGATGAAGGTCATAAGGTTAAATTCACTCTGCTCTACAGAGGTAGAGAACAAGCACATAGAGAAATTGGTTTTGAAATTGCTCAAAAGATAATTACCAATTTTGGTGAATCAGTAATTGTCGATCAACAACCTCAGCTTGCCGGAAAACAATTAACTATGGTTTTTCGAAAAGGTGAAAAGAAACTTATTTAGTAAAATATTATTAAAGGAATATTATGCCTAAACTTAAAACTCATAGTGGAACAAAAGACCGAGTTAAAGTATCTAAGAACGGTAAAGTACGTATTGGGAGCGCTAACTTAAATCACTTTCTTGGGAAAAAAAGTGGTAGCCGTAAAAGATCATTAAGAGGTCTTAAGACTCGGCATGGTAAATTTGCTAAAAATGTTAAGAAGAATCTTGGAATTTAGGAGTTAATATGAGAGTTAAAAGAGGTGTTACCTCACATAAGAAACATAATAAGATTCGCAAAAATACTAAGGGCATGACTCACTCAAATCGAGTAAGTATTAGAAGAGGCAAACAAGCGGTTACAAAATCCCTACAATTTGCTACAAGAGATCGCCGGATTAAAAAGAGAACTTTTAGGCAGTTATGGAATGCTAGAATAAATGCTGCCGCCAGACAAAATGGACTTACTTACTCTATATTCATGAATAACTTAAAGAAAAAGAATATAAAATTAGATCGAAAAATTTTAGCTGAACTCGCCGTTAGCGAGCCTAAAGCATTTAGCGAATTAATTAAAACGTCTTCTAAATAAATATGGACCTTAAAATAAGGTCCATATTCTGCAGACTATCTATAAGCCGGGTTCTGTTTTGCTGATCATCTATCTAGATTTATCCTTGCGGATAAATTCAAGCGGTTAAATGATAGGATCCATAGCGGGACACTTTGAGCTTTAGGCTCAAATGATCCATCTCCTTGCAGTAGACAGGGTTTACCATTTCAAATTGTCACCAATTTGAATTGTGGGCTCTTACCCCACTCTTTTCACCTTTACCTTTAAAAAGGAAGTGTAGTTTCTGTGGCACTTTCCCTAGGGTCACCCCTGGTCGCAGTTAACGACTGCCTTTCCCTTTACTGCCCGGACTTTCCTCGTGTGCATTTTATTGACACGCGATCAGCCAATAGTCTGACTAAATTATTATACCATTTATGTTTATTTCGGTAAAGAATCTAAATGAGCATCTAATGCACTATTTACTTCTATATCTGCTAATTTATTGAATTCTCGAGGTACGTGGTTATAATTTACTTTTTTAAATTTCTTTTCTATCTTTTTGATAGAGTCATGTAGTGGCCAAAGATCTTTATTTTTTACTTTATAGATACCTTTAATTTGATTAATAACAAGTAAACTATCCATATATACTTCAACTTCTTTTGGGGAATAATGTAAACACTCCTCAAGCGCCATCTTAAGTGCGTTATATTCAGCTTGGTTATTTGTAGTGATGCCCAAGTACATACCTTTTTTAACCAAAATATTATCTTCTTTGTCTGTTAAAACATAACCGCTAGCACTTGGACCAGGATTACCTCTTGACCCACCATCAGCAAATACTTTAATTTCATCCAACTGAACAGATCGTAAATCCACTTTATTTTTTGGTGTTTCACTTAGCAGACTATCTATCGCTTCAGCTAATTGATGATCTTTCTCTGTAATTTTTTTACCACCTTCATGAGTTATTAACCAAATTTGGACAACGTTCCATTCATTTTCCCACCTAGGATGGTGTTGATATCGTTCAGCCACTTCAGCTACCTGTTCCATAAAAGACCAGGCTTGTTTAAAATTTTCAAAGTTAAACTGTTTATACAACCCATGTTTAGTTTCTTGCCACATGTCATTAATGTTAACATGAGGGTCTTCTAGTTATTTACTAAATTTTAATGATTTAAAAGTATTTCGCCACTGATCATCCGTGAAATTGTGTGTAGGGTGAATTAATAAAAAAGTCCCATGACTATTAAGTAAGCCTGTCGCTCCTACAATGTCATAGTCGCCTTGGGTCACAAAATTTGTTATTGATACCGAACCAAGAGGAGAATTAAAAGTTGCCTTTGGTTTTAAGCTACCTACAAATCTATTATAGCTAGCCACGTCATCTTGAAACTGTAAAGGGGCTTTTTCTTCTGTAAATACTGTGTTTATCCCGTTAACATTTACATTAAAAACTAAGCTGCCCTGTGATTTATTTATTTTCCAGCTATTTTTCATTACATTATTTTTTATTGGAAATATTACTTTAAAATCTAATTGTGACTTAATGTATTTAGGTATTGGATCATTAATCGGCCTGAATTTTACCCAAAAAAATGTCAGAGCAACTAATAATATAGATAAAACATAGACGTAAGTTTCTACCCTGAATCTTAATTTCAACATTAACCTATATTCTACCAGCTATAGACCCAAACTTTACCGTTACCTCCGGATCCACCTGCACCTCCATTTCCAGTACTAGTTCCTGCTCCTCCTCCTCCGCCTCCACTGCCAAGTCCTACGCCATTTCCACCAGTACCCCCATTGCTCCCAGAAGTTCCATTGGAACCGCCGCCACCGCCGCCACTACCACAATGGTCTGTGTTTCCACCGGAACCAGGAGATCCGTTATTAGTTCCTGCATTACCTGCGGCACCGCCTCCTCCGGGAGTAAACGAAAATGATGTACCGCCGGCGCCACCAGCGTTATTTCCATTACCACCTGGGGAACCTCCACCAGACCCACCACCGGCGCCACCAAATACAGAACTACCACCTGAGCTACCAGCTGAACCGGCCGTTCCATTTGCTCCACCACCAGCTCCGCCGTATTCAGCATTATTCCCGCTACCTGAAGCCCCGGAGCCGCCGCCAGCGAATCCATTACCATCAGTTCCTGCGTTATTTTGTTCACCTCCTTTATTTGCACCAGCTTTTCCAAGATCTCCGATAATAATAAGCCCACCGCCACCGCCGCCACTAATACCGCTTGCTCCAGAACCACCTCCCTTTCCACCGCCACCACCTGCTGCCGACACTAAACTACCGAATGATGATGTAGTGCCAGATCCTCCATCACCAGCTGCTGCAGCTCCAGCACTTCCTCCACTACCAACAGTAACAGATTGAGAGGCACCAGCTTCAGATGAAGCCATAATTTTATCTATATAGGCACCGCCGCCGCCGCCAGTACCTCCTACACCGATTGCCCCGCTAGTTTTTGTATTACCACCGCCACCGCCGCCACCGCCGCCACACATAATTACCATGACCATTGTGATTCCTGAAGGTGCAGTCCATGTTAAATTAGATGTAAATGTTTGAACGTCTACACCAGCAATTAAGTTAAACCAAGTAGATCCACTAGCTGCATCATTTGGGAAAGTTGTATGGTCAACATTTCTACAAACTCTAAACATACCATTTGTACTGTTATAATATATGGCTCCGTTTGTGCAGGTTGGATCTGATGATGAACCACCTGTCTGACTTGCAAGTATTAGAAGAGTTGGGTTAGCAGAACCTGAGTTACCTACAGTTAATTTACCTGTTACCGACCCCGTGGTGGTTGTGTCAATTGTAAGTAATGATGTGCTGCTTGCAGTTTGAATAAGAAATGCACTTGCGGTGGTATTTTTTAGATTCACAACTGTAGTTGCGGTATTGGTTGTATTACCAATATTAATTGTAGCGGCATTTGCATTACCAAGGTTAACAGTTCCTGCACCTACGGTATCTAGTGCTAATGTACTTGTGCCAGCTGCTTGTAAAGTTAGGTTGCCAGAGCTTGTACCCCAAGTAGCTGCCGCAGCTGATGTAAGAGTTAACGCACCACTTGATGTTGTAAATGATGATGCAGCATTACCCGTGAGAGATACGGCACCGCCACTTGCCGTTAATCCACCACTGAAAGTACCTAGCCCATTTGCTGTTAGAGCACCGGCGCTTGTTACTTGCAGCTCTTTAGTTCCATTAGATTGTAAGTCTAAGAAATCTGCCGTTGAACCTGCTCCTGAACTTGGTTCATTGATACCTATATACGTACCACCTGTAGTAGTTGTATTATTACCTCCGCTAATTGCGTTAGGTCCTACCTGGATTAATGATGAAGTTGCTCCGCTTGAGCCTGCCAATGGAGTACCAGTAGCAGCAAAAGCATTTGTACCGCTAGCGCTAAGTGTAACCAGACCACTAAATGTTGGGTTATTAATTACAGATACTGTTAAGCTGCCGCCAAGTGCAACTGAACCACCGCCTGTAATATTTGTCCCATTGTTTAAAGTGATACTTGAATTAGCTAGATCAGCATTAGAAACTTTCCCAGCTCCAATAGTGGTTACTCCTGAACCATTAATAGTAATATCTCCAGATACAGTTTGATTAATTATAGCACTACCATTGTATTGTAATATTTGTCCGCTTGCCGGAGAAGATATTGTAATAGATGTTCCTTGAATTTTAGCTATTGTTGGATTAGGGTATGTACCTGTTAAGTCACCACCAGCTGCACTACCAGTAAAGCTACAGTTAGCTAATGTTAGAAGACAAATTATATCTGAGCTGCCACCTGCAATAGTTGGTATTTGAACAGTTGCATTACCTGTACCTGATGGATTTAAGCCTTGAAGTATAACTAATCTTGTACTGGCACCATTAGCTAGATTTAAGTTGCCAGCTTGTGAACCTGGTATACCTATTGTAATTCCTGTTGAACCTTGAACTACTAAATTTCCACTAAAGGTTGGACTTGAGACGGTATCCAGACTACTACATGTTCCACCGCTACCTTCAGTAATAGTGGTTCCTCCTCCTGTTAAGTTTCCTGTGCCACTTGGACAAGTAAAAGTTGTGTTACCTTGGGTAGCTGTATTACTACTAGAACCATAAGTAACGCTAATTGTTGGTGTAGAACCTGCCCCAGTGTTTCCTGTTGTTGTGAGCCCTGTTAATGTTCCCAAGTTTGCAACGTAATTACCCGTTGTATCTGTGCCAAGTAGGACAGATGATGAACTAAGTAAGCCAGAGCTAGAAGAATGAACTATACCGATACCTAAACTAGAAAAAGTGATTGTACCACTGGCAGTTATTGCTCCAGAACTAGTTACCTGTAATTCTTTTGTGCCGTTACTTTGAAAGTCTAAGAAATCTGCAGTTGAGCCTGCGCCTGAACTAGGTTCGTTAATACCTAAGTATGTTCCACCAGTAGTTGCTGCATTATTTCCTCCTGTTATAGCATTTGGTCCTATTTGGACTAGAGAAGACGTGGCACCACTTGATCCTGCGAGAGGTGTTCCTGTAACTGCAACGGCATTAGCACCTGATTTACTGACTGTCAGCAGTCCGCCTATCGTTCCATTCCCACTTATATTAAAATTCGCTCCTGATTGAACCGAAGAAGTATTTTGAATATAAGAAGTGCTACCGCTGCTTGCTGCGAAACCACAATTTGAGGTGTCACCTTCAACACACAAAGTACCACTTTCATTTGGCAGTAATAGCGAATTAGCAGAAGTTTGAGTTGACCAATCTAAAGTTGATTCGTTACTTCCAGTTTGTTTTGCTAGTACTCCAGCTCTAAACGCATAGGGTACGCCAGTAACTTGTAATCTTGGGCTCATTTCACCATCGAAACTAGGAGTACCTGTTGTTGTTCCTCCAATATTCATAGTTATCCAAAGTTGTTGATCCCAGTTAATAGTAGATGGAAAACTGGTGATTGAGCCCAAGTTAGTTGTTAAATATCCATTTACCACAGTTACGCCTTGACTAGCGCTATTTAAGTAATCTTCCGTCCATAATGCTGAGCCACCACTAGATGCTGAATAAAGTTTAAATTCAACATTGTAGTCACCGTCTGGAACTATAGCTCCAGTACTAGCTTCTAATCTAGCCTGGAAGTTAATAAAGTTATTGGTTGCCGCATTAGTTTTTCCGGCATGAAGTAGAAAAATAAAAGTACAAAATACAAGTGTTAATATCCCAATGAAAAATTTTGCTGAAGCAAAGCGATAATTTAATTTAGTTTTTAATTCAAATTTAAATAAATAAAAACAAACTACATGTAATAAATACGTGCTCTTAGAGATCATTTTCTCTATAACGATTTGGGGCATAATTTGTTTTTATTTTTGTGTTTGATTTTTTAAATCAACAATAATATTATTACTCTTTCGATAAGGTGTTTCAAGGTATTTAAAGTAATAAATATAAATAAATTTAAGAGAGTTTTAAGATATAAAATTCTATAGTGTTGTGGTAGTTAGTACATTATATTTCATTTACATCTGTTAATCAGATCAAGATATAACTGTTTTTGACTGACTTTGATTAATTTTATTTATTTTTTCAAATAAAATCTTATCCACAGCTGCACTAATTATCTGAACCTATTTTTTTGTTTTTGAATAGAATCAGTCTTATAGCTTACTCCAGCCCAAAAAGATACTCCGAGTAGAGGTATCATGGCTAGAATTGGCCACCACAAAATTTGTTTTTGAATTATGATGTTACCACCATTAGCTTTATTGCTTTGAATAGCTCCTGTAGCCTGACCTACTAATTGTAAAAATGCTGACTCATTATTTTTATCTGTTGCTTTAATAGTAATTTTATAGACACCGGCAATTCTATATTTGTGTTTAATAATTATAGTTCCTGGGCTATTGGTGCTAATTAAATCGGGTGAAGTACCATCACCCCAATCAATACTCAATGCATATGGACTAGTGCCACCATTAATAATGATAGGCCAATCTAATTCTGTACCCGGAGGGGCTCCGCGTTCAGCGTAAATACTACTAAGTGTCAGTTGGATACCAGATTTTAGATTTTGAGTATTATTAAAAGTTACAGTCACAATATTTGAATCTGGGCCAGCTTGATCTAATGAATCATAATCTCTAGCAATTAATACATTTTGGCCGCTAAATAGATCGATTTGAAGGGAAAAACTGTTATTAGTGCAGAGAGTTGAACCAACAAATACATTGTTATCAAAAATTTTAATAAGTAAATTGCTAGGACATAATCCACTTACAGTGATTGGTATAGATGTAAAGACTGTGCCATTTGTTGGGATTACTATTGTTGGACCTTTTGTTGGTGGAGCAGAGGATATGGTTCCTTCTAGACCAATTGAACCTGATTGTGGTGGTGGATTCGCAGCCTCAGTCTTTATTGAAGATAAGTTCAATATTAAAAACACTGAAAATATAACTTTTAAAATTGTCTTTTTGTTCATCAATTCTATCGTTGTCTAGTGGCTCGTTCTATAACTCTTTTATTATATCGACGTATTAATCTAGGTAGGAAGAATATTAAAAAGATAATGAGTAAGATTACAGCTACAGCAATTATTATAAGTATCAGTGGAATTACATAAAAAGTTGATTGAGCACTTAGTAGTTGACCCTTTGATCCATAACCAAAATTACCTACAATTTTATATTTACCAAAAGCACCAATTTTATTTAAATTAACACTAAATCTTCTAATACTTGAGGGTAAAACATTGCCTGGAGCAGTCGAATTATTAACACCAAAAGTAGATAAAACTTTTGATCCTTTTTTTAACACTATTTTTCCAAAAGGCTGTTCCTGAACATTACCGTTATTTTGAAATCTAACTACTGCTTTTAGATTATTATTTGAAAAGAATAGACTCTTTAGACTACTATCGTCACCTTGACTAACCCCAAAACCAGCTATACTTAATTGTTCGGAAAGATTACCTGGTATTGTAAGCAGGACTAAGGAAGCTACACTAGCAGATATATTTACATTTTTACTCCCACTAGCTCCAACTGGAGCAAACCTAATTGCCCCATAATATCCGCCTGAAGCAGATCCAAGAGGAATTTTAATAATTGCAGCTATTGATTGTTGTTGACCGGGTTTAAGAGTCAAAGTTTTAACTGGAAGCGTTACAAATTGTTTTAAACTATGCTCAGGTGAAGAAGAACCATTTAAACGTAAAGCTGGATAACCAGTTTCATTAGTCGGAGCATCAAAATCGTTAACTACGACTTGTAAATTTTCAACTGCCGCTGATGCATTTTGTATATATAAATTGATTTCATCACTTGCACCGGGCTTAATAATTAAATCTGTTCTAACAGGTGAAATTTTATAACCGTTAGTTGCTGGTGAGAGTGTTTGATCTGCAAATACGTTTACTGAACTAAACAGAACAACAAAAGCTACTATAAATGTTAAAACTAGACTTCTAATATTTTGTTTCATTCAGCCAAAACCATATCTTTAAAATCATATTAACAGATTAATTTTTCTTTGCCAATTTAATAAAATCATTGTATTTTAAAAATTTGGTGTCGCTACATATGTCATTGTAGAGTCATAAACACCTGGTGCTTGGTTTTTTGAAATATTTACGAGATAACTGACTGTATATTCCCGGTAATTATCTGAGTTTGGAGATCCCGCAATAATATCATTAGCGTTAAAGCTGAAGTGATTAAAATTAGCATAATTTACTGTAGGTTGACCTGTGCCTGGACCTTGCGGGTTACTACCGATCAAAGGAACGCTGTTAGCCACTAAATTCACACCGAATTGAGATGAACCTGGGCTGGAGGCAGTATTATATATTGCAGGAATTATATTATTACCTGAGGTCATCGTAGTTCCATATATTTGTATGACATAGCCATTAGATGCATTCGTAGCTACTAATAACTGGCTAGTAGATTGGCTACTTCTTGAAGGTAAAAGTTGACCAAAATCTATAAAGTCACCACGAGATTGCGAACAATTTAAATTTGGTATAACAACTGCCGAGCAAAAATTTAAATATGGTGGTACAACAGAAGTAATTTGAAGGTTACTATTTATATAAAACGCAACACCTGCAAATTCAATTGGACTGCCGGTGGCATTAGTTGAGCTGTAAGTAGCCAATCGAGCATAATAAGGACCAAAACTATTGGGGTTAGTCACATTGTGGAGAGTAAATGATACAATCAGTGGTGCCGTAATAGTAGATGGTGGTCTGCTTAATATTACAGAATTTGTAGCATTAACGAACAATGTAAAATCTGTGATGCCACTTTGATTAGTAAGTTGAGCATTAGTAACGTCAAATCCACTTGGGATATCGCAAATATCACCTTGGATAGGAGTGTTGGAACAAAATAATAAACTCATTGAGCCTATAGTTGATGTAGTAGTTATATTAAAAGTAAATATATAATCGGTTGAAACACTTGGAGCATTATTTAATATCTCTAAACTTCTATGAGATAAGCCGAAGGCTGAGACTAACGGGAAAAATAGAACTTGAAATATAACGGATAATAATAAAGTAATTGAAAGTAGTTTTTTTATTCGTGGAGCCAATAATATAAATGCAGAATTAACTGCCATTATTTAAGTTTTAAAATGTCCCAGTGGCTACTAGATTCAAACTGGTTGCGTAAACACCTGCTTCGGTGGTCGCAGCTATATTACCTAGAAATCCGAATGTACCGGTAAATGAAGGTACTGCACCAGTAGATGAAAGAACTTGACTCCCGGCTGCGTTATTTGTTCCGCCAGCACTAGCTGAGTCGTTAAACCCAAACTGCGAGGTACCTGAATACGAACCAGTTGTCAGACCATGACAAGCATTGATGCTGTCAGTATAAGCAGCCGCAGTAGTTAATGCACTCGAACCTGTCACATCTGCACACATCCCGAATTGCTCTGTACCAGTGCTTGAAGTTGTCGGTGTAGAGCCAATAGCACTAATAGTAAAAGCGTTGGCGCCAGTAGTGCATGTTCCACCTGGCCGACAAAGAGTTGTACCAGTCATTGTTACACTTACTCCGCTACCTGCATTAGTTGCAAGTGTATATTGTGAGTTTGCATTAACAAATGCATTGGACGTGCTTAACGCACCAGTTGTTGGATCACCAAGTGTAAGTGCTGGTGCTGTCCCGCAGGAAGATTGAAAAACACAAAATGTTAAAGTTTCAAATACTTTTGAAGTAATACTTATATTTGAGGCGGTGCTTAATGCAATACCACCCGAATCTATAAAAGTTCCTGTAGTGGGAGTTCCACCGGTAGTATTTGCCGGAGTATAACCTGATGAATTACCAGTTCCATATGTTAGCACTCTAGCGTAAAAAGATGTTGCTGTTGTTGGGTTTGTGACTCCTGCTGTAAAAGTAATTGTAAACGGTGATCCACCAGTCTCTGTTAAACCAACGACTTTAATAGTGTGCACTGGGCTACCTGATCCAACTGAAGATGCTGTACCAACACTTGATGTTGGACTAGATATTGTTGGAACAGTTGCTGCAGAGAAGTTACAGGCGTCACTTATTAGTGGATCGTTTGAACAGAAATCAACTATAAGTTCTTGAGCTGTTGTAGCTGGAGTGAAAGTTAGCTTATATGTTGCACTTGTGCTTGGTGCAGAAGTGCTCATAGTTATACTTCTAGTCGTAATCTGAGCTGCATTAACATCTGATATACCTAGCTGGATAATTAAAGATATACCCGCTAATACGGTTACAAAATTAATTATGTAAGATACATAATACTGCCAATATTTTCTTGCTCTTCTCACGTAGTTTGTCTTTTGTTAGATAACTAAAAATATAATACCATGCATAAGCAATATATCTATACTTATATTAACTTATCCACACGGATTTAATATGTTGCGGTCGCAACTAAAGTATCATTAAAAGTATATACACCACCAGGGGTTATATTACTTATGTTATATATATAAGAAATCGTATAGTCTGTCTCTCCGGAACTAGAAGTTGAATGTGCGATGATATCCCCCGGAACATATTTATATTGATTAGCTGTGTTATAGCCACTTGATGCACTACCAAAACTAAATACACTGCTGGGTACTTGGTTAGGATTTGCACCAAATGTAGTCGGACTTGTATTGGCAACTAGGTTTATCCCAAACTGTTCGGTTCCTGCACTTGAAGCAGTAGGTGTAGTCAAATTATGGATAGTATATGAGTTGTTTTTTGGTGGATTAGACACCGTTACAACCTGATAACCACTGGACAAATAGTTCTTAACTGAGAATGTAGCAGTTGTTGTAGTTGTACTACCGGTACTTAATCCTCCAAGGTCAACAGTGCTTTGATTCACTATAAACTCTAAAAATGGTGTCCTATCAGTGTTAAATCCCGCTTGAGCCTGGAAATTTGTACTAGAAGTTTTACCAACCCCTATTTCTCCAAGAGATTCTTTTGCGCAGTAATTAGATGAACATACATTTAACGCACCACCGTTACCAATAAAAACCTCGTTTACTTGATAGTTGGGAGATGAAGATTGGGCCGCAAATACAGTAACCGGAGCAAAAATTATTAAACAAAAAACAAATTTTATAAGTGTTTGTCTTCTCATATTTATTTATATTATAACAATGATCTATATCAAAATTATTCATTAAAATCTTATAGTAGGTCATATTTTAATCATTGAAGTATTCGGATGTAGTATCATAGTTTTAAGAATAAGCATTAGATTAAACAAAAAATGGAAGAAAATAGTAACTCCTTAGATGGAAATATAAACGAAGCTTCATTAGAAGGAAATAACACTGAAGATACATCCAGTGATAACGGTGCTGATTTAGATAATGCAACTGAACCACCAAAACCAGAAAATGACAAAAGTGAAAAGCCTAAAAATAAGGATGGTTTAATATCTAAAATATTTAAATTTAAAGATAAGTTAAATATTTTTGTACTTTTAATTTTATTTATAGTGGTGGTTGTTTCAGTTATATTAATAGTCACTTTTTTACAATCGAAGAGCAATAACACACTTCATTTTAAGTCTAAAGGACTTAGTCAATCTGCACTTCAGCAACTTGCCAGTAGTGATACTAGTGTTGGTAATAGCCAATCAATATTGCATGTAGAAGCTAGTTCAATTTTTGATAGTCAAGTCTTCTTTAAGCAAAGCGTTGGAGTGGCTGGAAATCTACAAGTTGGTGGTGGGACTAATTCGACAACTTTAAATATTTCAGGTATCAGTCAACTATCTCAAACTGAAGTTAATAAAAATCTAGATGTTGCCGGTACAGTTAATATACAAGGTAGTACTACAATTGGCAGTAGTTTGCAGGTCAATGGCAGTGGATCATTTAGCGGTAATCTAAGTACGCCTCAATTAACTACTACAAGTTTAACTTTAAATGGAGATCTAGTTTTAACACATCATATAACGTCATCTGGAAGTATTCCTGGTAAAACTTCTGGGTCAGCGCTTGGTGGTGGCGGTACTGTAAGTATGAATGGTAACGACATTAGTGGAAGTATTTCAATTAATACAGGAAGTTCACCTCCGGCTGGATGTTTTATAACAATTACTTTTAGCAGAGCATACCCTTCGACTCCGCATATTTTAGTAACACCGATTGGTAGTGCCGCTGGTGGTATTAGTTATTATCTTAATAAATCAAATACAAATTTTAGCGTTTGCAGTGCTTCAGTTCCACCTGCAAGTAGCTCTTTTGGGTATGATTATTTTGTTATTGATTAACACTTATAACAAGATTATATAGATAGCGAATATCCCAAGTATAAATAAAATTAAGCCTATAAGTAGTGTTTGAAGAAACCCCCTATTAATTGCTTTTTTAGCTAAAGGATTTCTTCCAATGGCAGTAATTCCGCTATGTACACCACCAAAAAATATACTTGAAACAATAATTAAAATGGCAAAGAATACTCCAATACTTAAATAAATTCGTATTGGGCTAACATTTTTGTTTACTATTCCATTAGCAATTTTAGTTACAAATCTAGGAATTTTAGTAACAGTGTTTTGGTAAAGAGGATTTAAGGTTAGTTTAATATCTGTTGGGATTAAGCCAACAGATACATTGATATGATTTTTTTGTGAATATAGAGTCCCAATCTCATCTTTACTACCACTGTAATTACTTGCCGCTTGGCCAATAATTTCGCTCTGATTGCCATTTGCCTTCATGGCTACTCCACTTACGGATGATATTGACAAATAGTCGCCTATTTTAATATTCCCATTTTGATTTGAAACTAATATATTTTGTCGACCCGAAGAAGCAACAAGCACTTGATGTGATGATATAGTTGTTGAAAGAGAAAGTGTGGTTTGATTTAATGGCACAACTACACCCGTAAACTTATTAATATCTTTAGCTTTTAAAGGGACAACAATTTTTGAATCACTTGATGAAAGCTCAACTACCATCCCATCTAAAACATCGGTGCCAGCATTATAACTTTGAGTTATTGAAGTTGTTCCACTTGCATTTACGAATGAACCGAAGCTTATAACGGATACAAAAACTGTAAAAATTGCTAGCAAATTTCGATGTTTATTTTTAAGCATTAGATCTATTATATAGAATATTAAATTTGGTCGGGGTGACAGGGATTGAACCTGCGACCTCACGGCCCCCAGCCGTACGCGCTACCACTGCGCCACACCCCGGGATTTTAAAAAGTCGGGAGACGAGTTAGATCACCTGAGAGATTCCCAGGTGGGTACTCTCACATAACAACCACAGCTGCCATAAATATTGAGTTCCCTTATGATTAGTATCAGATAATCATTCGCTCGACATTAGGTTAAATTAACCTACCCGACCTATCTTTAATTATACTATGGCAGAAGCCTTAGTATGCCGTTATTTAAACCGATCAGAATTGGCGTTAGTACACCTGTTAAAACTAACGCAAAGATAATAATTATCCCGTAAGGTTCTATATTAGTCATAAATTCTTGGATTGGTTCTGGAGCAAATGCAAAAAGCACTCTAGATCCGTCAAGTGGTGGTATAGGGATAATGTTAAAAACAAATACTGCGACATTTACAATAATAAATATATTTAAGAAGTCAGACATTTGGCCACCTAAATTAAATCCATTAAGTAATATCGCACCAATAAAAGCAAGTATTAAATTGGTTAAGGGGCCAGCGAAAGCTACAATCGCACCACCTAATTCACCAAATTTCACTCTGTGTGGATTAAATGGAACTGGCTTAGCGGCCAAGATTGGTACTTTGAATATTAATAAAGTTACGATTGGTAAAAGAATAGTTGAATACGGATCAATATGTTTTAAAGGATTTAAGCTTAATCTGCCCAAATCTTCAGCTGTAGAATCACCAAGTAAATGACTTGCGTATGCATGCATCGCTTCATGCACAGATAAAGAGATCACAAGAGTTATTAATATATATAAAATCCCAAGGGCAGTTAATTCTTGAAGCATTGTCTTTAAGTATACTTACTTGGATTCATTAATACAGAAACAGATTTGACCAAAATAGTGAAAAAAGTTAAAATAACACCTTAATTAGCTTAGTTTAGGACAATTTATGCAAAAATGTGATATTAGCGGTAAAGGCAAACAATTTGGCAGTAATGTTAGTTTTTCCCAAAGACATACTAAAAAAGTTTGGAAACCTAATCTGCAAAATAAAACCGTAATTATTGATAATAAAAAGATCCAGCTTAAGTTATCGACTCAAACTATTCGAACATTAAAGAAAAAAGGCTTGATTAAATAATCTAAGTTAATTAGATTTTTCTAAAACAATTAACTGCGTAAGGTCACCAGCTTCACCTGGTTTAATCTTATATTTTGTTACTTTTTCAATTGGTTCCATAGACATTTTAGAAAGTGCATCAGATAAATTTAGTTGAGGAACAGGAAATTTTAAATCTTTATCTTCAAAATGAGAAGGTATTATTATTCTTGGTTCAATTGATTTAATTAAACTTAGCGCACCTTCTGGATCAAGTGTATAACCATTACCGCCAACAGGAACGATCATAACTTCTACATGTCCAATGCTTTCAATTTGAGTCTCATTTAATTCTGGATATACATGTCCAGTTATCAAAATACTTTGATCAGCTGCCATTATTTTAAACATTGTTGAAGAAGATTTACCTTTCTCATCCATATGCGATCTAGCGGGAATACCAATAATTGATATTTCTGATACTTCGTATTCACCCGGTACATAAAAACAAAGTCGTGCTAATGGATTTATATCACCGTTAGTAGACAAAGCTATATCATCTGATTTGGTAATATTTTTACTTCCTAAATCACTCAGATTATCATCTACTATTATTTTTGCCCCCTTATAAGTGATGCTAAAGCAATTTGCTCCATAAAATTGTAGTTCCATTTATTTCTCGTCCTTTGTTTTTTCTTCTTTTACAGGAGTAAGGATATTATGTTCATCTACAATAATTTGTTTTTTTGCATTTACTATAGAAGTAGCAAAGCGATCTTTGATCTGTATACGATACTGGAAGTCAGTTAAATTCATAACTGAGTATTTAAGGCTTTTGTTTTCTCTTTTTTCAAGTTCCTCAATGTACTTTTGAAGAGCATTTTTATTAACATCACCAACTATTAAAACGTCTACACCAGCCGTATCATCTCTAGTAAATTGTCCAGAATAAAGTGCCAGGTCAATATGTCCGATTTGCTTTAAGTCTTGTGCAATACCATTAACATCAGATGGCGGTCGGTCTTGGTGTTTGGTTTTTGCTGGTGAATTGCCAAAAATTAGCTTAAGAGGATCGAAGTATTCATATTTTTGATTCACTTCATAATAAAGTTTATTGTCTGTTGTGTCTGATGTAATAATACCGATATTTAATAAATTGCTTAATTCTCGACGAACAGAATTTATCTGTTCGCCAATTTTCCTAGTCATTTCTCGAACGTAAAAGGATCTATTTGGATTAGTGTAAAAAAGCTGAAGCAATTTCACTCTCGTCTTAGATCCAAATAGTTGTTCAATCATTAATTTAATTGTAACAAATATAATTCAAATATTAGTTAGGTTGTTCAAGAATGTTGAAATTATGTCAACTATATCAGTCCAATTAACAGGGGTGTCAAACCAATGAATACTTTTATTTCTTTTGAACCATGTTACTTGTTTTTTGACTAAATAATAATTTGCTCTGATTAAATTTTCTTTCATTTTTTGTAGATCAATATCACCTTCAAAATATTTATTCCATTGGCTATAGTTAATATTTTTTAAGGCTTCACTCTCCCACCCATATATATTTTTTAATTGTTTAACTTCTTTTTCTAAACCATTATCTAACATTGAGTCAACTCTTTTTGATATGTTCTCTATTTGTGTATTTCTATCTGGATTTAAACCAATTAATAAAGTATTTTCTCTTAATGGTTGTTTTTGGGGAGATATTCCCTTTGATTCTATGTATCTAATTAAGCGCCTTCTATTTTGTAAATCTAACCCAGAATTGCCAAATTTCTTTTTATCAATCATTTTTACAAGATTTTCATTACTCTTTTTATTTAGTTTACTTCTAAGATTTGGGTCAGATTTTATAAAACTAAAATTATAAATAACACCATCAATGTAAAGACCGCTGCCCCCTACTAAAATTGGAACTTTATTTCTTTTTTGTATATCTTCTATTGATCGAAGTGCTAATTGTTTAAATTGGGCAGCACTAAAAGTGTCGTTTGGACCAATAATATCGATGAGGTGATGCTTGATATTTTGCTGCTCATATTTTGTGGGTTTAGCAGAACCTATATTAAGATCTCTTCTGATTGTTACGGAATCAGCACTAATGATTTCACCGTTAAATTTTTTAGCTAGTTTAATAGCGAGAGATGTTTTCCCTGAAGCAGTTGGCCCTACAATTACTATTAGCTTATCCGTATTTATTTTGGTCGCCATAAAAGTTTTTCAATGTCTACTTTGAACTTTTCGCTAACTATTACACCTTCCCCTTCAAGTACTTGCTTATGTCCACTTTTTCCGCCTGGATAACCACTGGCTAGACCACCAGATCTATTGACTACTCTTTGCCAAGGCAATTGCGGATTTCCAAAATGCGCAATACCCCCAACAATTCTTGCAGCACCTGGGTGTCCGCAAATTGCAGCTATTTGACCATATGTCATTACTCTACCTTTTGGTATCTTAGAAACTATGCTTTCAACTTCTACTTTAAGTCCATTACCTCTCATGAAATAGAGCTTTTAGTGACGCGGGACTTTGCTTCATTCTTGATAGTTGTTAAGAATTCTTCAGAGGAAATTTCATTAAATTTTTCACCTACTAAAATATCTTTTCTTACACGTGGAGTTAGTTTTGAACTAGCTATTTCTTTTTCACCGATTACTATCGTATAAGGAACTTTATATACTTCAGCAAGTCTAATTTTTTTACCAATAGATTCGTTACTGTTATCTAGAGTAATTCTTAGCCCTAATGCTTTAGCTTTATGGACTAAAGTTTTGGCATATTCAACAGTTTTTTCTTCTTGGTTAACTGTTAATAGACGAATCTGTTCGGGAGCTAACCAAACCGGGAATTTACCTGCTGTGTGCTCAATATATACTCCAATAAATCTTTCAATTGATCCAAGTAAGGCAAAATGGATCATGACAGGTGTTTTTTCAATACCGTCTTTATCGGTGTAAGTAAGATTAAATCTTTCAGGTTGAATAAAATCTAACTGGGGTGTTGCTACTTGTACTTCTCTACCAAGTGCATCTTTAGCTAAGAAATCTATTTTCGGACCGTAAAATGCTGCCTCTCCTTCGGCGATAAAGTATTCTAATTTTGATTCTTCGGCGATCTCTTTTAAAATTGTTTGAGCTTTTTCCCAAAGATCATTGTTACCTAGATATGCGTCTGAGTCTTCTTTGAATGAGAGTCTTACTTTTAGCTCAAGTCCAACAGCTTCATAAAATTCTTGGACAATCTTTACAAGAATACCCATGATTTCTTTTATTTGATCAGGGGTGCAAAAAGTGTGGCTATCGTCTTGAGTTATTGATCTTACTCTGGAAAGACCAAGTAATTCACCTGCTTTTTCATCCCTATAATCCGTCGTTGTTTCCATATATTTAATAGGTAAATCTTTGTATGAACGAGGTCTGGATGCATATATCTGCTGGTGATGAGGGCAATTCATGGGTTTTAAAACCAGTTCATCATCTGTTTCTTGGCTTTGTACTTTCAGCCATTCCTCGCCAAACTTATCCCAATGTCCAGATACTTCGTAAAGCTGTTTCTTTGCAATATGAGGAGTCCATACTCTTTGGTAGCCTTCCCTTTCTCTTAATTCTTGCGAAAACTTATTTAGCTCATCCCTAAGAGTTGTGCCTCGTGGTGTGAATAGTGGCAATCCTGAACCTACAAGGGGTGAAATAAAATACAGGTCAAGTTCTCGTCCCAGTTTCCTATGGTCTCTTTTCTTAGCTTCCTCGAGAAGATTGAGATAATCTTTAAGATCATGTTCACTATTAAAAGCGAGTCCATAAATTCTTTGCATTTGGTTATTTTTTTCATTCCCACGCCAGTATACTCCAGATATTCTATGTAACTTGAATTTGCCTACCTGGTTAGTAGTCTCAACATGCGGACCTCGACATAAATCAATAAAGTCACCGTTCTTGTAGAATGAGACTTTTTCGACGGAAGAATTGTAGTCTGAGAAAGTACCCAGTTCTTCAGCATTAAGGTCTTTAAAACTGGTTGTTCCGGCTCTTTTTAAGTCATTTAGAAGTTCTTCTTTATATATTTGGTTATTATCTTTCGCCCAAGATATAGCTTCATCTATAGACAGTTCAGAGTGTTCAAAAGTTTGATTTTCACTTATTATTTGTCTCATTTCTTTTTCTATATCCTTAAAGTCATCTTCGGATATCTTTTTATCACCTATATCTATATCGTAATAAAAACCATTATCTATTGCTGGACCCACCCCAAATTTAGCCTCAGGCCATTTCTTCTTGATAGCACTAGCCATTATGTGAGCTAAACTGTGTCTCATTGGCTCCAGATTACTTTCCACGATTTTATCCTCTCAATTAATAAGGTGTAACTTACAAATCATTATATCAATAGTTAATATATATAACTTCTCTTATAAAGCAAAAAGCGATTGAATGTTCTCGCAAACCATTCAATCGCCTAAGTGCTGTTTGGCGAGATAAAACAATCTCGTCAAAACTTCACCTGTAACGATACAATATAGCAAAGCTAGTACTATAAGGCTAGCCTATTTATGCTGTAATTAACACATTTCTACATGTGGATAGTTTAATTTAAATTACACCATATATGGTTTATATAAATTAATTGGATTTACGAACTGCACTTGCCTAAATATCATTAATGATGTAATTTATTATTTAATAACGGGGGCGATTAGCTCATTTGGTTAGAGTGCTACGTCGACATCGTAGAGGTAATAGGTTCGAGTCCTATATCGCCCACCAAATAAAAGCACTAGCAATATCTTTTAAATTGTTGACTGATATATTTATATTTGCTAACTTATAATCTGTTAAACAGGAAGTTTTGGTATTCGAAAAGATAGCGCTTTAGACGCCTTTACATTATTTTACGAAGAATTAATATCGAAAAAATCAATAAATAATCGTATTCGAAGAATACGACCTGTATCTCCTAAACCAATATTATTAAAATAATAAAAGACTAGACTTCTAATTAGCTGGATGTCAATATATTGTCATGGTTTGTTTTAATTGCGGAGAAAAGACAATCGTTGTTAACTCTAGAATCAACAAGATAAAAAATAATGTGTGGCGAAGAAGAAAATGTATTAATTGTTTAAAAGTTTTTACTACTCACGAATTAGCAAAATATAGTGATTTTTGGTTAGTCAAAACAGATATGAATAAAGTATTTCCGTTTTCTCGAGATAGAATTTTTGTAAATATATTAAATAGTCTTGAAAAAGATTTAAAAAGTCTAGAAGTAGCTTCTCATTTAACAGATACCGTTATTAATAAATTGGCAAAACATGTATCATCTAGTGTTATTAAAAGTAGCGATATAAAACAAGTTGTTCAAGTGACTTTATCTAGATACAGCTCAGTTGCCAGTCTGAAATATTCATTTAGTTAAATTATCTTGATGGATCTGCAGTAGTAGATACCTTCTTGCCACTTAAAGTAATAGTTGTTTTTTGCGTAACATCAAATCTACTTATGTACTTCTTAAACATTAACCTGGTTTGAGAATTAAAGGCCGCTAAACAACTGTATGCTACTGAAGTTACAGGTAGTACAACCCATTGAAGCAACATTAGAATTGATCTATGACGCTTATGCCTGGCTGGTCTAGGGGGTAATGTAACAATACATACATATAAAGTAAGTAATAGTCCAATTAATCCGATCCGTTGTACTCTACTTACTATTAAAGGTAGCTGATTAGCTGCCAGGTTTTGAGGTTTAAGGAGTGGCGGTATAAATGCTGCAAAGTACACAATCAAAGGGCCTGTAGCCCACGTAACGTGGCTTTCGAGCGTTCTGAGTAGCTTAGCCAGAACATCAGCCTTAGGTATATTATTCTTATGCCAAAAACCTTTATCTGCAATATAGGCAACATCAGAAACTCCATATGTCCATCTTCTAAGTTGTACAAACTGGGCTTTTAGTGTTTTAACGTAGCCTTCTGCAAGGACTGCATCTTGGTAAATTGGAATACTGAATGGATAAACCCTATAATCACCTTCATACCTGAAATATGATCGCCAAAACTGATGTCCATCCTCCACGACGGTCCTTGTACTCCAGAAATTAGTATCTAGAAGTGATTGTAGTGGTTGGGCATGAGCTGAAAAGTTTCTTGAAAGATGAGGTCGCTTGGTGCCAACAATGTAGTAGAGATTATTACCTGTTGCCAAGACTCTCATCATGGTTGGTGCATCCCATATGTTATTGGTGTACATCGCAAGCGGCTGATATGACGCTCTGAGGGGATTAGGTACTACACAGTAAAGATAACTGAGTGATGCAAAATATCTTCGGTCAACTCTGTTGTCTGAATCGAGAGTCGTAACTAGAACTTTTTTAGGGTCTATTTTTTCTTTTTTAATATATTTTTTAAGCTTTTTACTGGCATAGGTGATATTTGAACCTTTCCCTATAACTTCATTCGGTATATTTGATGGATGTTTGACAGCTTCGGCATATTTAAATTGTTGTCCGTAAATATCTAATAATTCTTTTACTCTTCTTTCTGTTTCTTTCCCTGCTCTGCCTTCATAAGCGATAAATAATATTATCTTTTTAATATCATAATTTGAATTAATGATTGCCTGGATGGTTGGCTCAAGAACTTCACGACTTTCATTGACTGTGGCTATAACAACGACGTGAAACAGTTCACTTGGTTTTAAATCATATGCTCGATTTTCTAGTCGGTTAATGTTCTTATAGTGCCACTTAGGTCGATCAATAACTGTGCTACCAACAGATTTGTTATCTAAGTCTTCGCAAAGTTGCTGCCAATCTAGTTTCATGTGTTCTTTCATAGTTATATAACCTGTTATTGCCCTTGCGGAATAACCAATCGCTCTCGCAAAAAAAATAAGCAGATAAAAAAGTATAAAAAAGACGGATAGACTTACATTTATAAAAGATAGAATGAATGGTAAGAGAAGTAATAAGTAACTAAGTGAACCAGGAAGAATTTCAAAAAATCTGTAATGACCTTTTCTGTCCTTTTCGAGTGGGATTTCTAGATCAGTCACTTTAATTTATTGATATTATCTTAATTTAATTAAAGCGTTACCAATAATAATATTTAGAGTTAAAAGTAATATTCCTAAAAATAATATGACAATAGCTAGTTGACGATGTATTTTATACACTCTGTAACTAAGAAGTAAACCAATTACTAATATAATTATGGCGAATAATGAAAATCCAATAAGTTGTTCAATGCCGCCAGTTTGATAAGAACCAACACCTAATTCTGGTCTATATTGAACTATGTACCCGTTGGCGTGGTTAATACCAAATAACTTAATTAATATATATAGAAAACCAGATAAAGATAAAAAGAAATTTACACTAGCAAGTAGCAATATAAAATGATCATGAAGATAATTTTTGGTTAGAGACATAAGTTAATGGTCTAATTCTATCACTAAAAGATTGGCTTAGCTCGAAATATAAGTGGTGCGGATGGTGGGGATCGAACCCACTTCTTAGCCTTGGGAAGGCTACATAATAGCCGTTATACTACACCCGCCTACTGGAGCCACCTACCGGGGTTGAACCGATGACCTACGCTTTACGAAAGCGCCGCTCTACCAACTGAGCTAAGGTGGCGTAAACGATTAAAATTATATCAGTTTATTTTGTTAGCTGTGGTTCAGCTCTAAGTTTATGTTTTTTATATTCTATAAATGTAAGAACTACAATGAAGATATCAAAAGCTGTCAGAAGTACTAAACCAAATGAATATTTTATAATTAATCTGTAGATTTGGTAAATAATAAATATTATTAAAAACGCCATCATCCAAGGATAAGCCCATAGCTCTTCCTTTAAAACTGCAGTGACTAGAACTATTTTTACAATCCCATGAAGAATTAAATAAATAGCTCCAAAAGTTAAAGTTGAGGATGAAATATGATGTGAATAGGCAATAATATGAGTAGAAATAAAATCATGCTTATTTTCTGATAATTCATTTTGGGTTAGTAGTCTAACTATATGATTAATGCTGGCAGGTGAAATAAATGCTAAAACAAATCCACCAAGCAGTTCAAGTACTCCATCCAATCCTTTTAATATAAGACTGACTTCAAATATTTTATCTAATCGAGTTTTCTCTTTAGTCATATCTGGTATTTTAAACTCTAACAGCCGAATAATTAAAATATATTAATTAGGGAGTCTGAATTTTGCCTGAATTTTGACCAAGAATAACAACAAAATCTGCATTATAACCAATAGATTCATGAGCTTCTACGATTGTAGATGTGCTCGGAGCAATACTAGTCCCCTTAGGCAGGATTGTTTTGAGTAGTCCAATCGAAGAAGGTTTTAATCCGTTAGATAAGTCCGTAATTATCGAAGTGCTATATAGACCATTAGCATCAGCAACTCCTTTTACGTTATAACCGTCTGAACTTAAAATTGTACTAACTTTATGTGCTAAACCATTGACGCCACTGCCGTTTAAGACTACTACGCTTGGTGCTTCTCTTACTACAGGGTTGTTTGATGAAAGCTGCTGATAATATTGTTTAAGTTGACCAAAGTCATCGACTCCCTGGGCAGGTACTAGAGCTGATTGACCATCTGGTGTTCTAAAATCTTTAATTAAACCGTCCTTACCTCCGTATGAATAGCTTATTGATTGTAATTTATTTAAGTTTATTCCTTTAGTAATTTGTGAGAATCTTAATATTTCTTGTAAATTAAAGTCTGTTTTTATGTTAGTGCTAAATGATTTAAATAGATTAGTAACTTTAATAGGATTAGTTATAACACCTATGGATTTTGTCTTTTCAGATAGAGCAAGAAGCATTTGGCGCTGGTGTTGAGTTCTGGCAAAGTCACTATTATCAAACCCATAAGATCTGTCACCAGCTGAATTGTCACCTCTAGCTCTAGCCAAATCTAAGGCTTGTTGTCCGTTAAGAATATCTAGACCGTTTGGCAGTTTAAGGCTTGCAAAAGAGTCATATAGACCTCTAGGATCAGGGCTTTGAATATTAACTGTAATACCACCTACACTGTCGACCGCACTCTTAAAGGCTGAATAGTTAATTAAAGCATAATAATTAATTGGTATACCTAGATCTGTATGAACAATTTGTTCAAGTTGCCCCATCCCACCTGATGGATAACCATTTTGTTGAAAATTAGTTGCTTCATTAGCTGCATTTATTTTTTGATGTGACCAATTTGGTATTGATACCCAAAGATCTCTTGGGATACTAAGCATAATGCCAGTGTGTTTTTTTGTATCAATACTAACAACCATTATTGAATCTGTTAGATTTGCACCAGCATGACCGGGATCATCTGCTGAGTCCCCTGCTAATAGTATATTGACTCTACCTTGATCTTCACCTTTTAGTTTTGTCGTACTTATTAATGCGCGAACATCGCTGAAAACATTACCATGGAAGACTTTGTTTAAACTTCCAATTATTGCACTTCCATACCATGCACCAATTCCGAAACCAATTAAAAGTAATGTCAATACTGAATATGCAATTTTTCTTCTAGCTGATCTTTTTTTCTTGGGTACGGGTTTTAAACTAACAGCTTCACTTAAATCACTGGGTCGATAATACGATTGGTAATTATAAGGCTGAGAAGATTGGTTTGGTTGAGGTATTTTCGGTCGTTCAATTGGTCTTGGCACTGTCTGAATTGGTCTTGAAATAAAACCGTCAATACTACCTTGATTTCTCTTGTCAGCTCCGTCCATAAGCTTTTTATTATATAGGCTATCAAAATGATGGTCTAGGTTAGCTTATTGTTTTTTTAACTCTTTAAGATAATTATCTATGGTCTTTAACTTGTTCATTTGTTCATCTTGTAAAGTAGCTAAATAAGTAAGTGTTTCATGGTCAACTTCTGCTTTGGCATCGTTTTGGTTTTGAATCTTATTTTGTGAACGCTGAAGTGCTGGTAATGCCCACCACTGTATCCAGCTGCCGGAAATTACGCCAAGGGTTATTTTAACTGAGGTTTTTGCTGGTATAGCTAACAGAGGGACAATCAAAGCTATGTCAAATAAAAGTACTGAAGCTAAAACGTGATTTGTTACCCATTCTAAAACGGTATCATTAATTACATATGCTCGACTTCTATTTTTTTGAGCTTTTTTCTTTTGGATTACGTCTCTTGGATGACGGACTTTAGAGTGTGGGTTCATATATATCCTGAATTAATTATTATTAAAAAATAGCGTAAATTGCTGCCAGACCGGAAATAGACATAATACTAGTTAACAGCCAACCAGTAGCTGTTGCAAATTTTGAATTTGTCCAATCACCCATGACATGTTTATTTCTAGCTATTAATACGATTTGAACAATAATTATAGGAGCAACAATTCCATTTAAGATTGCTGAGTAAATTAAAGCTTTAATTGGATTTAACCCTATAAAATTAAGGCTTAACCCTACCAACATAGAAATAATTATTACTCCGTAAAAAGCGTAGCCTTGTTTTAATTTTTTATTTAATCCCTGCCTCTTACCTAAGCTTTCACTTATGGCATAAGCGCTGGAACCAGCTAGCACCGGAATGGCGAGTAGTCCCATTCCTAAAATTCCAACTGTAAATAACATTTCTGATGCGTTTCCTGCAAAAGGTTTTAAAGCCTGGGCAGCTTGTGATGCACTATTAATATTTGTTATACCATGACTAAATAAAACGCTGGCACAAGCAGCTATTATAAAAAACATGACAACGTTTGATAAAAACATACCACTCCATACATCAATTCTCATCTTCTTTATTTGTTCTTTCGAAGAACCTGCCCGAGATTTTATTGATTTTTGACCGATTGCAATTTCTTCTTCTATTTCTTGTGAGGTCTGCCAAAAAAACAGGTAAGGTGTTATTGTCGTTCCTAAAATTGCACATAGTATTAAAAGAGAGTCTTTATTTAAACTTATATGAGGTATTAAGGCATTCTTAATAACGGTATGCCAATCAGGTTTAGCAAGGATGGCTGAGATAATATAAGCCATAAGTACTAGAGCTAGCCATTTTAAATATCTGGCATATTTTACATACGGAGTAAAAATCTGCATAAGTAATATAAACAAAGTAAATCCTAAAACTAGTAGTCCAAAATTTAATCGATGATTAATAAGTTGAACAGCGTTTGCCATAGCGCCTATATCTGCCCCGATATTGAATGAATTAGCTGCGAAAAGACAAATTGTACTAAAATATAAGACTCTCCTGCCAAAATGTCTTCTAATGTTGCTAGCCAGTCCTCTACCTGTTACTAACCCTATCCTGGCACACATTTCTTGGATTATAGCCATTAATGGGAATGTGAGGGCTGCAGTCCATAGAAAACCAAATCCGGCCTGAGCTCCAGCTTGAGAATAAGTAGCTATACCTGATGGATCGTCGTCTGAAGCACCTGTAGTAAGTCCTGGACCGAGTAAATACCAGTAGTCTTTCGCTTTTTTATTAGCATTTCTAATAGAGTCTTGACCGACAAATGGTATATTGTCGGCAATTTTAACACCACCTTCAATACTTCTTTCTAATGCTATTGCGGGTGCTTCAATTGCTTTTTCAACTATATTATTTTTTTGCATTTTTTTTGTATTTAATTAGTTACTTATATTTTAACAAAATACTCTCAAAATTAAGTATATTTTCTGTTTATATTTAAAATTTAACCATATTTAAATATTTAACTTCTTTTAAAGTGCTGATTTAAATCTGCTAATCTTAAAGGTAGTGCATCCTATAAGAAAAATAGAAATATTCAACGATAAATATCCTTTCTTAGGTCCACTTCTCTGGATTTTAAGCTTCCAATATTACGTAATACAGATAATAGTCTCTCTTGATTGGCCTATAAAATATAGCTGGTTAAAAAACCCGATTAGCGATTTAGGAAATACCGTTTGCTCAATTTATAGTGACAGATACGTATGTTCCCCCCTTCATAATTTAATGAATCTAGCTTTTATTGTTTTAGGGCTAACGATGGTACTTGGTTCGAGTTTTATTTATCAAGAATTTAAAGAGTCAAAGTTTTCAGTATTTGGATTTATTTTTGTATCAATATCTGGATTTGGTTCAATACTAGTTGGATTATACCCCGAAAATACAATTCATTTTCTTCACTCTTTTGGTGCTTTTCTTGTTTTTTTTATCGGTAATTTAGGTATTTTAACTTTGAGTTTAACGCTTAGATTTGAAAGACTTTTCAAAATATATAGCTTGATTAGTGGCTCGATTGGGTTAATATCACTTATCTTATATATCTTTCATATTTATCTGGGCTTAAATCAAGGTGGTATGGAAAGAATTGTTGCTTATCCTCAAACAATTTGGTTAATAGTATTTGGTATTTATATGTCGAGAAATCGTTTTTTAATCAATAAATAGTTAAATTCAAGATTTTTTATTCGAAATAATAACTTCTTAATATTAACTTTGCCTTCATTAAATTAAGACATAACATGCTATTTAGAAAATGTTCTAATTGTTTCTTCAGCTTGGTTAACTAAGTAGTTAATATGACGAACATTAGACGTTACAGAATTAGGATCAGAAGGGGGTAAAAAAGTTGAATAAGCGGTTTGCCCTAGTTCAGAACTTGAATTTTTGGTTTTATCAATAAATAACCAGTCATTATGTGAGTTACCTTCCAGAGTGAAACCAAAATCAAAAACTGGGGCAGAAGCAGATTCTTGTAATTGTGTTTGGTTAGAAGTCTTAGAAGTAAAAACGTTAATGTCAATATAAGATAATTGATTAAGATTACTTTTCTTTGAAGGTTTATACATTTGTATATCTAAAATAAAATTGCTTTTTTTAGAAGGAAAATATTTTACCGCTTCAACTTGCTCAACACTGCCTTGAGGCTGATTTAGCAATTCAGGCCCATAAAAAGTTGTTTGTACTTTAGCACCACCTCTTTTACGTGCCGTTAATTTATTTGTTAAATGAAATAATTTACTATACTTTTCTTTTAACTCCATCTGTTCTTTGTTACGTAATGATTCTTGAGTCTGTTTTTGATATTTTGTGGATTTTGCTGAAGCTTCTACCACTGTTGCAGGTATTAGAGCAGCTGAGGCAAGTAGAGATAAGGCGGCAGCTGGTAGTCGCCTTTTTTTAAATTTCGAAATTTCTGAGTTTTCTATCTTTGTAGACATTTTAATAGTATACAACACTTATCAATATAAGTCAAGATTTATACTTAATACTTCTTATTGACTTCGTAGCGATATGAGTCTAAATTTAATAGCATAAGAATTAAAATAAAAAAATTGAAAATACAAAATAATTTAACTAGTAAAAGTATATCTATTTTACTCTTTGTAACGATATTCATTACTATAGGTGTCTATATTCTCTCTTCTACTCACGCCTTCTCGCCGATTGTAACGTTAGGAAATCCATACTATATTTCTTCACAAGCCACTATTAGTTCAGTGAAATACCCAACACCTCTGACTGCTTCACAACCGGGAATACCCATTCCACAGAGTACTTTTGATGCTTGCTTACCAACTTCTCCTACAACGGGACCTCAAACTCCAACTTGTTATCAAGACATGCTAAATGCAATAAATAGTGCTCGAAATCAAATACCACAAGATCAATTAATTCCAAAAATGAATATAAACTTAAGTGCATTAATTAATTTACCTCAAAATCAACAGATGTTTATTATTACTAATGCCGAACGTGTGGATCGAGGTTTGCCACCAATAACATCAATGACCAGCCAATTGAATAGTTATGCTGTTTATGGGGCAAAGCATGATTGTGATCCTGGTTTAAATAGTAGTGGCTGCAATTTTGCATGCACTTTTGGTACCGATTGCTATTTAACTGGTGGTGCTAAAATAACCTCAGTAGGTTCAAATTTAGCTGCTGGTGATCCTTTTAACATACTGATCGCGGATTATTACTGGATGTATGCTGATGGTTTAAACGACGGGAATAGTGAATGCACTTCAACCGTTCATAAGGGCTGTTGGGGTCATAGGTCTAATATATTAGGAGACTATGACCAAGGCTCTGGCTGTGGTCAATACATGGGTAATGGATTTGTAGCTAACTCAACTTATCCAGAAAATTATGGACAGATTTTTGTAGGTGCTTGTGGCCCGAGCCCAACTGATCAAACTTATCAATGGTCTACTGCTCTTAAACTAGGTCTGTACTCACCTGCAGGAGTATCTCCACCAGCTCAGCCATTAGGTTGTTCAACAGATATTGGGTCAACGTTGTCAGCTGGACAGACTTTAACCCAAGGACAGTGTCTAGTATCGTCAAATCGCTACTACGCTATGGAATTTACGCCTTTAGCTGTTAAACGATCTGCTTTAATAATTTTTGAAACAGTTACAAATGATTACATATGGAATAAAAGTTGCTCAGGTAAATACCTGACTCTACAAACAGATGGAAATTTGGTTGCTTATTCTTTATCTTCAAGTGGAGTTAGACAAGTTTGTTGGTCTAGTGGGAGTCACGGTTTAGGCGGGTCTTATGCAACATTAGAGGATAGTAGTGATCTGGTAATTAGACGAGCAAATGGTACCGCTATATGGGATACCAAACATGGCTTTTTAGTAGACCCGCCCGGAGTCTTAAATAACGGAGAATACTTATACCCTGGTGAAGAATTGTTCTCGCCTTCACTTGCCTATCGATTAGTTCTTCAAAAAGGTGGAAATCTTGTTGAATATGACTCAACTGGCACTGCTATATGGGCAAGCGGGACTAATGGTCAAAGCATAGCCTATTTAACTGTACAAGGCGATGGAAACATCGTGCTAAGGGACATTTACGGAGTTGCTCAGTGGACACCAACCACTCAAGGTTTAGGTGGAAACAGATTACAACTTAATGATGATGGTCATATGGTAGTCTATGCCGATTCGTATCTAATAGTTTGGTACAACTCATTTGGTAATACAAGTGGTGCTGGAGTGCTTTCACGTTTCACGGGTACTATGAATATTAATGGTGTATTAACCACTGAACATCAGCTAGTTTCACCTACCAGACAATATAGATTAATATTGCAAACAGATGGAAACTTAGTAATCTATAACCGAAACAATGTAGCTATCTGGTCTACAGGTACACATGATACTTTACCAACTGCTTTCACTTTATGGGGAGTTAATAGCGATCTTATTCTATACGATTCCAATGGGACTTGGCTCTGGACCGCTGGTATTTCAGGAATGGGAGGCACCGTCATGTACCTTGGTGATGACGGTAATATCTCGGTAAATACAGGTAATGGATACACAGTTTGGAGCTTATATACTGGTCAATATTATTTCCCAAATCATTTATCGATGGGTCAGTATCTTTATCCAGGTCAACAAATGCTATCTCCTGGCCATAATGCAAGATTAGTACTGCAAACAGCTGGTAATTTAGTAGCATACAACCGAAGTAATACGGCTATTTGGGCTACTAATACAGGCGGCCAATGTCCAGCATATTTCACTTTACAAAGTGACAGTAACGTAGTCTTAAGAAGGTGTGATGGTGTTGCTGATTGGACCCCTTCTACTCAAGGAACCGGTGCTGTAAATCTATATTTAGGTGAAGACGGTAATATCTGGTTAAATACTAGCCTACCTCAAACTGTCTGGAGCCTTTATACAGGGTTTTATTATCTACCAAATGTACTTTGGGCAGGTCAATATTTATATCCTGGTTATCAAATTTGGTCTGCTGGCCATCATTTTCGATTAATCGAACAGACAGATGGAAACTTGGTTATTTATAACCAATATAACAATGCCGTTTGGGCTAGTGGTTCTTGGGGTATTCCTCCAGGCTTCTTAGTAATGCAGGGAGATGGTAATTTACTCCAGAGAGATGTTTGGGGGAATACACTTCATTACGGTGGTCTCCCATCAAATACACAGAATCTATCCTGTAACAGCGCCTATATAGGGGATGATGGAGATATAAATATATATACCACTTCAGGTTATTTAAGATGGACACTACATAGAGGTAGATTGTTCTAGATATTTCTTATTTATAAGTATAAGATTCAATAATTTGTAATGCTGCTTTAGCTTCTGAGGTACTAAACCATTTTGTTGCTTGGTCTGAGTTGCTAAATGGTTGACCGCTAGGCAAAGCAATTAATGACCAATTGTTATTCCCTTTTGTATGGTTCCAAATACTGTTACTATCTACAACTGCTAAATATGGAGTATTCATATTCGACATAATTGCTTCTTCAATACTTAACCCATCAATTGGAGTATTAAATTTAAATGATCCGATAACACTGTCATGAGCAGAAGTTCCTGGGCTATTTGCATTTATCCTATAAGAAACTGCGACAATGTTTTGGCTTGGCAAAGGTGATGCAATCTGAATTGTAGGGACCTTATTTAGTGTTTGTGTATTTAAGGTCCAATTAGATGGGTAAGTCAAGCAACCGATATTGAGTTCATCGCAATATGTTTTTAAAACCACTTTTTTATTATTTGAAGCTTTAGGTAAATTACTTTGAATTTGATTATTTATTTTTGGAATTGAGTTATTTTTATGGTCTAGTCTTACCGCTAACCATATTACTACTCCTGTTAAAATGGCGATAACTAAAATCAACGAAATAATAATTTTACTTAAATCTTTTTCATCCCTTATTAAATTTGTCATTTTTTAAGCATAAGCCTTTATTTATTAATTTTCAATTAAACTTTACGGTAGAATCATTTTTAATGTTTTATAAGATACCAAATGGTAAGTAATACAAAAATTGTAAACAAAATATCTACAAATCTAAAACTTATTGGTTTTGCTTTGGAATATTTTAGTGGGAGATGGTTTGCGTTGATAAATTCCCAAATAAAAAATACTATTGAAATAACCCAAAATACAATAAGAATATCTTTTATTACCATCTTACTTTAAGAATAACATACGGGGTTTATTGTTAATTTTAATACTGATATTGGTTTTGCTATTTTATAGAATTAGAAAATGTTTGAAATTGGTCTTATAAACAAAGCTGAAGCTTTATATCGAATATCTAAAAATCTTGGTAACTTTGTATTAGATAGGATTACAGTCGGAAGTTCAAAAGAGGCTTATGATGAAAATTATAAAGGTCGAGTTACATATTTACTTCAAGATGAACCACCAGTTGAAGATACTAAAATAGAGTATGGGCAAGATGATTCACCAAATGAAAGTGAAAGTTATTTAAATATTAATTTAAGTTAATTAATCAAGTGTTACGCAGTAATCTGCAGTCATCTCGCCAGGATTTGCATCCCAAGATGGACAATAATAACCAAGTTTAAGTGCTTTTGCTTGCGAATCTACTGGAACAATCAATCCAGCCCCATATGTAATAACTTTTTCAGAACTTAAGGTAGGTGTAGGACTTATAATGGTATTAGTATCTGGGCTTACTTGAGAGTACGTCTGTAAATTTACTGAGTTATCTATTGTTTGATTGTTATTACTATTTACTTGATTTTCTTCATTCTTATCTTTATTCAGTAAAACTGTGTCATTACTCACAGACTTTGTGTCTGTTGGATTAGTAAGTGAACTTTTATTCAAAGCAGTTACTTGAGGATTTGAAATGGAATTAACTTTCTTAGGATATAAATTATTGCTATCCGCTATATTACCGCCAACAAAAGTAAGACTAATCATTAACAAAGCGAAAAATGATAAGACAAATTTAGTTGCTTTCATAGTTCTATAATATACTTGACCAAAATCTAAAAATAAAGTCTTTATGCTAATTTATCTTTAGCTTCTACTTATACACCCCTGGTGAGCTTGTTAATAATTATATTATTGTGTAGTTACTTCAATTGGAATTGAAATAGAAATTGCATTTGCTAAGGCTTCGGCAATAGATTGAGCATTTCTTTCTAAATTTCTTTGATTGGCATGGTCAAATGTAAGCTGCAAACTATCACCTTCAGGACCCTCCCTCTCTACTATTTGACTAATCCCTTCTATCCCAAGATTATGAATGACTTCCCAACTTTCATCGTCAAGTTGTGGTCGCATTTCAATAACACCTCGTCCCTCTTTAATTTGAGTTCTTATCTCTGGCTGTGTCATGATAATTTTTATTTTTAATAGTAAACCTTCTAAGTATCAGGTATATACCTGACATGTTATATTGTCAACAAATAATAATTGTCGATTTAATTGGTGAGGTGTTTAATTTAATTTTGGTCTATGGAAGTCCCATACCATCTAAAGTAGGTGGATTAGACTGCATTTTAGCTTCTGTCCAAGCGTTAGCGTAATTGTTATATGTATATGGTGCTAAACCAACAATTTTAATAGATGAAGGGCCACCGTCGTAAAAGTTTATGGCTTTCCAATTGCATGACAAGTACTTAAAGCGACCGCCTCCTACCGAAGGGGCAGGACTTCCATTCCAGGTAGCTCCTGTTGATGATCGCCGATCCGCGCCGGCATCACCCACAAAGTGCGCTTGACTGATATTACTTGGGCAAGTAACGGGAGCGGAAGGGTTACAGCCACTGACCTCGTTATCTTGAATAATTCGTGCCTGATAGGTTCCAAAAAAAAGACTGGTACCGGCTGGAAGTGATGCAGCAGCAGCTGGGTAAAAATGGAAGTTGTAGCCCGGGATCATCGTCGAAGATAAGCCGCCATCAGCTTCCCAACACTTATTGGCAGTGATATTACAACTAGTACCACCGCTAGAGCAGGCAAAGTTTTCTGGATAATGAGAACCACCGAATACCTGGTTGGCGTATTGGGCGATGGCATGATTGCCTGCAGCTAATGTGCGTTGCCAAGAACTACCGTTCCAGACATAGGACTCCATATTCTTAACCTCAACTCTGATATTTGTTGGCTCAACAGCAGTATTTGCGTCAGCATAAATCTGACCCCATGTCCCTACCTTGTCAAAGCCCGGCGGAGGTGTAATATACGAAAGCGAGGGGAATGGATAGTTAAAGCCATGGGGATTGCCTTCGTTAGGGGCCTCCATATCATATAGAATTTGCTGGACAGTATTTAGTGTTGTAGGTGGAATAATTGTAGAACCAAATTTAACATATTTTCCTCCTGAAACATTATTATCTGATTGGACTGTAGGACCATTTGCTAGACTACCTGATGCGGCATTGAGAGATACATAGGGTGAAGCAGCATGACTGCCTAAGAAAAGTATTGAGCCAATTATGGCTACTACTAAAATTACTAAGATTAAAGTTATTATTTTGGTAAATTTCGATCGGGAATTGATATATTGCATGATCATAATATTATATTTATTAAAAGCATTGATCATATATGTAAGTTGTCATTATTTTAAAACTCATTTTTTTCGAACTTTTAAGGTAATACAATAATTTTCCCTTGTGATTGGCTAAGACTAAAAGACGAAACAGCATTACCATTTATGTCTTTAGCTCCTGTTGGAGGTGTGATTGTTTGAGTCTGTCCACCGGGTTCAACAACGTAGCTGACACCATGCTGAAAAGTCCTGGTAAATAATCCTGATGAAGATTTTGATTTTGTAGAAGTGGCATTACCTAAGTTAACACTAAATCCTGGCCATTGAGTAGTTGGATTCTGTACAGTATTTTCACCGTTCGTATAATCACCGCCATCATTAAATAAGAAATATGTTGCAGTATTGTATTCCATTGTGGCAGAAGTTGTACTATTATGGTCTGCCGTTAAATCTATATGAATACCTCTGTTATGTAGATAATCAACATAAGTTAGGAAAGCTTCATAATCGCTTACGGAAGTTATGCCTGCAGTCGGGCCCATACCAAATTCTTTATCAACTTGGTTTACATTGCTAAACATGTTTTGTAGCGTTGAGTAGTATTGATTGCTGGGATTATTATAAATATTTGCTAAGTCATGCCACTGTGTATTTATTTCGATAATAATACCGGGGTGGTTAACTCTAATTTGAGCAATTGCTTTAGCAAGGTTTGCGGGGGTATTAAAACATGCTCCACAAGCGGTAAAGTTAACATCATCAACAAAAGTTCCAGCATAACCATTACTTATATCTGTATTTACTAAGCTCATATATTGGTTAAAGCCGGTGGTTGTACTTAAATCTATTGGAGTACCTGGTCCATTCGGATCATGATAACTAAGAACAGGAATACCATAAGCAATATACTTATTTCCGAATGTTGGATAAGCTAAAATTCTATTTATGTTAGCTTTTATCCAGGTTGAGTTGTCTGAATATTGATCGAATGAACTGGCCGCATCAACTCTGTAAAGAGGTTTACCTTCATCCTTACCGACACCGGTGGATCCAAATTGCACGTATTTACCATCACTAATTGAGCCACTTGTTTTAATTGAGGTTGGTCCAGTAAGATTACCCTGATCTGAGTTTAAAGATACGAATGGTCCTGCAGCATGTGAATGAGTTAAAATTAATGTGCCGATAATAGCAATTACTAAAATGGCCAGACTAGCGGATATAAATTGATTTTTTTTAGTTTGTTTATAAAAGAATTGCTTCAAATTAGTCATTCGTTTTGATTTTGTTAATCCAATTTGCCTATTAGTATATCAAAATATATACATTACATGAAAAATACTTATGCTTGGCGGGTCCGACCGGATTCGAACCGGCGATCTTCTCCGTGACAGGGAGACGTGATAGGCCTCTTCACTACGAACCCACGATTTAAAATGTTATAGAAATAACGGGGGTAATCATATCAATTTGTCTATTAAAAAGCAACTTGTTATTAGTGAAGTGAAATATATTTGTGATAATTCTTTTTATTAATTAATGGTTTAGTATATTTTTGTATTGGCTGAAAGTTAAATTGAATATGGGAAGCATGCAGCGTACTTCCAGATTTATCTAAAACTTTTAAAATATCTAACGTATATCCAGTGTTAACAATGCCAGATATTTGTCCCGGATTTAATTTAAATAATTCATGAGTTATTATTGGTGATACTTGTTGATCATTTAAAGTAATAGCATTTGGGAACTGACCACTGTTCGTTTTGGTTAAGTTATCTTCTGAAACTTGCGAAGCTAAAGTTGCAAAATCTGTACCCTGTTTTAATTTATCTAAAACTGAATTTGCTCTTTCGTGAGTACTTGCATCTAATTTAGATACTACAGCTTGAAGTGTCATCTGTTGTTTCAATTCACGCTTGAAATCACTTGTATTCCAGCCCCAATAACGACTCAGTATCTCTTTAAAAATTTGGTCGCTGCTGCCTAATCTATTTTCAGATTTTACTAAAACTAGCTGAGTATTAACATCTCTTTCAGAAACTATGATTTTGTTTTCTGCAGCAAGCTTATTTACTAAAGAAAATTCAACTGCTGTATTAAGTGCCTGATGTTTTAAGTTATTTAATTGATTTTTACCTGAATCTGTTGTGAAATCAGCTTGTTGAAGTGTAGTGTAATAAAGTATGTTTCGTCTAAGTTCAAATAGATAAGATTCATAACTAACCCAGTTCCCTCCTGCTTTAGCTACTGGGACTGGAAATATTTTAGTAATGTCATATATAAAGCCGTTTGTACCTTGAAATTTATATAAAACCAAACCGCATATAGTGAAAAAAGCTAATATTACTAGAATAAAAATAGATAAAGATATTCTAACTATATGGTGTTTGGAATGCTGAAGAGGATAGATATATTTTCGAGCTCCGGATAATACTTCCTCTCTATGCTCTGTTACTGTTTCATTCGTTATCTTGGGTACAGTGCTGATAGCCTCACTAACTCGTTCTTCAACACTTTTAGTTCTCTTTAACGATTTAATTCTTGGTAATTTAGGTTTAAGCTTCTTGAGTTTCAGTTTCTTCATGCGTATTACTGGTTTGTACAACCGGATATTGGTTTAGTGTAACTCCTTCTTTTCTGAGTATACTTAAGATCTTCTTTTGGACTTTCGCAGGGTGATGGACATCATGAATATTCAAATCTCCTACGTAAGTCTGCATATTTATTGTACCAAAACCAAGCAGAGTCTCTTGAAAACCTGAAATATCATAATTAACAGATTGAATTTGGCTTAAACTTAGATCGGCTACACTTCTATGAAATAAACCTTTTTGGGTTATTTGGATAAATCTCTGATCTGTTACTATAAATACGCTAAAATGCCAGCCTATCCAGCTAGGCGAAAATACTAAAAGTCCAAGTAAAAAACCCAGTCCAAGTCCTCCGAAAAAGACACTAAAACCTACTGATGGATTAACTGCAGCTGGAATTATCCCTATCAATGGTCCTAGTAAGCCTAGAACTAGACCTTTTCGCATTACTATTGGGTGTTTATGAAAGACAAAAAGTACTTCTTCGCCATCAAACTGATCGGCAAAGTATTTTTGTTTATCTTCTTTATTTTCATCCATAAGCTTATTTTATCAGTTATGACAATATTTATTTATACTTGGTATCCCCGCCGCGACTCGAACGCAGATCTGCTCCTTAGGACGGAGTTATTCTATCCATTAAACTACGGGGACAGACAATTTATTATTTATTTTTTGGTTGAGTGTAGTGTTCATGTACTGCTTCGTAGGAGTAAAGCTCGCTATCTTTAAACCAGTGTTTTATTTCTTTATTAGCTTCGGATAAATCTGCAGATGCATGAACTATATTTGCTACTCCTCTACCTGTATTATGAGCATGATTAAAAGTTACATGTGCATAATCACCTCTAATGGTACCTGGTAAAGCGGTTTTGGGTTCTGTGTCACCTACCATTTTTCTAACCGAGTCAACTGCCCCTATACCTTCTAATGCCATAACTATCACCGGACCTTCTTGCATTTCTTCTAGGGTACTCTCAAAGATGTCTTTTCCTTTTCTAGTCTTTAGCGTTCCAATGCCTTCATAGTGCTCATGATATTGATCATAATCTGGCTTCAACATTTTAAGTCCAATAATCTTAAAACCAACTTTTTCAAACCTGGTCACTATTTCACCAACTATCCCTCGCTTTACAGCATCGGGTTTAAATATGATTAGAGTTTTTTCCATTTAAAATTTAAAAAATTTGATGTGTATATTTTATCAAAGAGTAGAGTCTAAAACTACCTTACTTATAAAAAAGGTGTGTCGCAAAATGTTATAATTTAGTTGATGTTGTTTTCAAAAGCAAAAACGGATTTTCTTGAATATTTAGAAATAGAGCAAAATAGATCACAAAAAACAATTGCAAATTATGACCATTACTTAACAAGACTAATCGATTTTGCAGGTGAAATAAAAGTAAGAGATATTAATCCAGAGTTAATAAGAAAGTGGCGACTTTGGTTAAATAGACTAGGAACCAACACTTCCGATGAATTGGGTAAACTAACTCAAAATTATCATTTAATTGCTCTTAGAAGCTTTTTGAAGTTTTGCTCAAAAAGAGATATACCTGCTCTATCTGCAGAAAAAATAGAACTAGCTAGAACTCATAGAAAACAAGTCTCATTTTTAAACCAAGATGAATTGGATAGATTATTTAATCAGCCAGATATTGGAACATTGTCTGGATTAAGAGACCGAGCAATACTTGAGTTATTATTTAGTTCAGGATTAAGAGTAAGTGAATTAGTAAATTTGGATAAAGATCAAATAAATCTAAAAAGAAGAGAATTTACAATTCGCGGTAAAGGCCAAAAAGATCGACCTGTATTTATTAGCCCTAACGCTGTTAAATGGATTGAACATTATTTAAATAAACGAAAAGATAGCTCAAAAGCATTGTTTATTCGTGAACTGAGTAAAAATACTAGTGTTAATACTAATTTAAATTTAAGATTGACTGCGAGAAGTGTCCAAAGAATTGTAGCTAGAAATACCAGACTAGCAGGTATTACAAAACGAGTAAGTCCACATACTTTAAGGCACTCTTACGCAACAGATCTTTTAATAAATGGTGCAGACATAAGATCAGTCCAAATGATGCTAGGACATAGTAATATTTCTACAACGCAGATATATACTCATATAACAGACTCCCATCTAAAAGAAACATACGATAAATTTCACCAAAAAAATTAAATATATTTATTAATTTAAGGCACAAGCAGGATTTGAATTTTGTGTACTTGTAGAACTTGGGAAAGTATCAAATTGTTTACAAACGTTTTGACCTTCAAGTGCGAAATTTGGAAGTGCTGATTTTGGATTTATCTGTAAGTGTACTTGAATTCTTTTTAGGACATTTTTTGCTTTTCCAGTTACATCAATAATATCTTGACCATTTACAAAAAGAACAGGGGTACCAGGTAATACAGGTGTTCCCGTTATATTAATATCCGATGTATCATAATAATCATAAATGTGCATTAAGTAAGGTCCGGTACCAGTAGTTGATGGAAGGTTTATTATTGAACTGCACCGGTATTGAAATAATGAAGGATTACAATTTCCGGATACTAAATTACCATTTGCTGGGTCATCTGATGTCACAAAAGTTGTAATGTTTGGACCTGTTGTGGGATACAAAAAAGCTGTATAGGTATTATTAATTAGGGATTGTCTGTCTGTACCTAAACTAAGAGGTGTTATGCTCACTTCTAATACTGCAGGGCTGTTGCCCCAACTATTTTCTTGTGTAAATCCAGAAGTTAGAGATGCTTTGATAGCATTATTTCCAACTGCCGACCCCCAAAATATGTTAAAACTAGCTACAGCAGTAGATGTCGAAAAAGTTATATATCTATCAGATTTTGGTGGTACATTATCATATTGAATATTAGGTGGTTTTAAATTTACTAATAAGCAAGTATAAGAAACACCATTGAAAGCATTTATATCTGGATATGCAGTTAAGGCATTAGCAGGTAGACCCTGTGTAGTCCCAGAATTACCGGTTGACCCAGTCATACATACAGATGTACTTGTATCAGTAGATCCACCACTAAGTGTATTATCAAAAATTGCACCAGTTTTTATATCATTAACTGCATCATTAATGCCACTCTCAGCAGCATATTTGGCTTGAACATTAAGTTGTTTATTCAATGCGTTTTGTTGCTCACGACGTGAAAGTTCAGAAAAGGCGACTGTTAGAAGTGATAACACTATGATTAAAATTAAGCCGATTATTATAGAAGCAAATCCATTTTCATTTGATATCTGAAGTATATTTTTGTTAATTATTTTCATATTTATTAATTTTTTTATGAATTACTCAACCTTCTTAGGACAGTAGTTGTGATACTCGTCGTATAACAGTATTGTTTACCTGCGTGACCTTTACATAACATCATACCACTAGGACTATTGGGATTCCAGATAATATTTGTGGAGATTGTGATGCTTGAGCAATCATTTGGGGTATTAGAATCACATAGTAAATCATCACTTCCAATAGCAATTCCAACATTTATAACATAAGGAGAATTTCCTGATATGTTAAAAACAGTTAATCTTGATCTAGCAGGAGCAAGATCAACACCACCAAACGTAGGTGAAGGAAATTTTAATTTTACAGGTGAGCAAGAACCAATATTATTAATTTTATCTCTCCATAATACATGCTGATATTTATATAACGGATCGCCCATTTGGCCGTCTACTTTTTCATAAGTATATCTGGTATTTCCTATACAATAGGCACCTTCCTTTGGATCGGAACCGTCATCGGTACTAAATCCTTGTGTAAATTGTAAATTTTGGGCAATTTCGTCCACAGTGCTTCTGACAGAATCCTGAACTCTCGATTGATTAATACCTTGAGTAAAAAGACTTCCAATGCTTGTAATAATGATGGTCGCTAAAATTAGAATTACAGACAAGGTTGCTGTAGCTATCAATAATTCAATAATGGTAAATCCGTTATTATTTTTCTTTAAATTAATAATATTTGTCATATTTTGTAATGTTCTCTATCCGTTAATGTAACAGAGTCAGTCCCTTGACCTAAAACATCAGGCCAAGTGACTTGAATAACAAATACATCAGCACTTGGTCCTGGGTGGTTTAATCCTAAACAAGGAGCACTAAGTTTAAGTATTGATGAATCACAATTATAAATCTGTATAGAATATAGGTTACCTGCTCCATAATTTCCATTAGTGTCTACTGTGCAATTTGATAAAACCGTATTAATAGGTGAAGCAGATGTCAAATCAGGTATGCAAAAAGGTGTGTCTTGTGAAAATAAATTTGTTGCAGCAATTAAGTTAGATGGCGTGCTATTCGGTGCTAAGAAAAATAAAGCCTCTGATTCTGTCTGAGCTAATTCAGTTGCTAAATTATTTTCGTGAGCTTGTCTTGTATTTAATAAACTCCTTCTGGCGGTTGCATAAGAAATACTTAAAGCCAGTCCCAATAAAGCTAAAGTAACCATTACTTCGATTATTGTGTCACCAATCTGGTTTAGTGCTAATTTATTTATATACATACCGAAGACAAACTTTTATTTTTACCATCCCATTTTATATCAACTACATTATTACTATTAGTTGCTGAGCCACTATTTCCAATAATTATATCTGCGTATTGTGTATTGTCTGTAACGCAAATATCAACTTGGGTGTTTTGTTCTAAATTATTAGATAGTATCGTACCATCTGTATAAGTGAATACGTCGTTTGTAGATTTAATTAAAGTTTTATCATCATAAAAATTAATAACTTGGGAACCAGAAATCAAACTGCTTTGTCCAACAGCTGTAGTTCCCTGACTTTGAATAAAACCAAATGCAAAAGTTTGCTTTTGAACAAATACATTTCCGTTAAAAACGTTCGCCTCGATGTTGTTAATTAATAGTTGTTGAGGTGTTACTTGAGTTATTTGGAGAGCAGGATCCATGACAGCTCTCGGGTCGTCATTGATTAATCCAATTAAATTTGTAATCTCATTATTATTTGCATCTAATCTCCCCCCCACAATTGTTAATATTTCGTACTTGGTATATATAGTTTTAATTGGCATATGAATCATTTTACCTAAGAATACACATTGTGTGTGTTGACCCTGACTTCCAGAAATAGCACCAAGAGTTGTGGTGTTAGTACTTGAATTATAATTACAAGAAATTGGCTCATCACTATATTTTCCATTAATTACTTGATCATACACATCTTGAATTTTCGAAGCTAATTCATTAACTCCAGCAGTAAAAGATGTTCTTTCATGTTTTCCATTGATAAATGTAGCAGCTATTAGAAACATCAAACTAGAGATAGCTAGAACCATCATTAATTCTACAATAGTATAACCAATAGGTGTTTTCCCACCTTTCATATCAGTTTAAGTATAGCATAAGAATTATAAATTATAACCTTAGTAGTACTCTGTTATACCAGTCAACGATGTTACTGCCAAAAAGTACTACGATGTACGTTCCTGTTACCAAAAATGGTCCGAATGGTATTGTGCTAGATTTTTTTAATTTTCCTATAGTAATTAAGATAATTGAGATTATAGAACCAAAAATCGAAGCTATAAATATATATAAAATAACTTTAGCTGGAGTACCTACTAATAATCCCGCTAGGATGCCGTATCTAACATCTCCACCACCTATCCATCTACCTTGTGATATTTGATAAATTAAATAAAAAATTCCCCAGCTAATAAGCACAGAGAGAAATGTGTTAAATATGTATCTTATATGATTATCAGCTGAAATTGTTGAAAAAACAGACTGTACTATAGCAATAAATATTAAGGAATAAATAATTTTAGAGGGTAGAATCTTCCATTTTAAGTCGTACACTACTAATGATAATAAACCTGTTAAAATTAATATCCAAAGTACAAAATTAACTATTTGTAACCCGTTTAAATCATTAGGCCACCAAATATAAGATGTTATGAATAATAAAGGTAATAATGTTTCTACAATTGGATAATGTAAAGAGATGTTTTTTTTGCAGTCTCTACACTTACCTTTTAAGCTTATGAAACTAATTACTGGTATAAGATCTTTTTTTCTAAGTTGATGTTTACAATTTGGACAGATTGATCTCCCATTAATTATAGATAAATTATTGTTTTTTTCTTTTTTACTTTTAGATTGTTCATGAAGCCGCCACACTAGTGCATTAACAAAACTTCCTAAACTTAATCCAAGTACAATAAGTGCAAAAATAACCATATGCATTATATTAACATAAAAAATACGGGCTAATATTAGCCCGTATTAATTTAATCTATTTATATTTACAGATTAACTTTCTTGGCATACAGGAGAAAGTGTTGAACCTGCAGCAGTTTCTATCTCGTAAATAGCAGCTATTGATTTTGCTGAACCCGTTTGAGTTGCATTTGTTGTGGTACAACTAGCACCAGTTTCAACAAATACCCAATCTGTAGCAGCACTTGTTAATGGTCCTTTTGCACCTGTTGTTGCAAAATCGCTTATTCCAACGTTACCATTTGCTGTTGGATAGCCAGCAGCACAACCTTTGGTATAGTAACCAGGTTTTATTTCGTTAGTCGTTACAGAACCTGTACCAATAGTTATTGCTGGCGCCACAAATGAACAACCAGTGGGAACTGTTCCATTGTTGTTGTCAATGAATTGAGTAACACCCGCTAGAATTTGTGCTACATCAGCTTTTCTTGAAGTGTTACGTGAATTTCTTTGTAGTGCTGGAATCGCAAGAAATACAATCAAAAGTATTAATGCAGCAATTACAAGTACTATCATCACCTCAATAATTGTAAATCCTTTGTCGTTATGTTGTTTAAGTTTTTTTAGCATTGCAAATGCCCCCTTTGCATTTCTATTAATATTTTAGTGCTAATGGTTAGATAATATGCTTTATTAAATATAATTGCAAGAAGTTATTATTACTTGTCCACAGTTTATATCTGTTGACATTGAGAACCACCTAAAAGTTTTCCATTTTCAACAGCATATAATGCAACTACATCGTTATAACCAGCTCCTCCATTATTTGATCCTCCTCCTGTGTTTGTTTCACATTTTTGATAATTATATATATTTACTATAGCTGTGTTCGTTGTACCAGATATTACTACTGGTGCAGATGACCAATCGCCATATATAAACACATTTATCCCATTTGTAGTCGCTGGACCTGGAGGTATAATTTTAACTATAGATTTATCATATAAATTTACTTTTGTATATTTAAGAAATGCTGCAGATTGTGGAAGATTACCAGAATTATTTAACTCATATTGGGATACAGCAGAAAGTATTGCTTGCACTTCTTGTTTTCTTTGTCCGTTTCTAGTGTTCCTAGCTACTGCAGGCAAAGCAAATAATATTATTGATAATATTAGACTCCCGATTGCTAGAACAATCATGATTTCAACAATAGTAAATCCTCTATTTCTTGCAGTATCAAACAATCTTATTCGATCAAAACTGGATTTCATATATTTTATACACCGTTAGTAAAACCGGATTGATTGACTAAACCATATATTGGTAAGAGGATTGAAGCTACAATCGTGATAGCAACTACACCTAGAATAATTATCATGACAGGTTCAATGATCGTACTTATTGCACGAATCTCATTATCAACTTCTTTTTCATAATAGTCTGCTACTTTTGCGAGCATGGTTTCCATAGCACCAGATTTTTCACCAATTCCCAACATTTGCGGTACTAATTCTAAGAAATTAGGATCTTTTTCTATTGCCTCAGATAATGATTTACCGGATTTAATTTTTTCTATTGCTCGAAGTATAGATTTCTCTATATGGACATTGTCTACAGCATCTGCTGTTACTTCTAAAACTTGAATAATTGGCACACCGCTTGCAACAAGCGTGGTACTTGTACGTGCAAATCGAGCCATATACATTTTCATATATAATTTTCCAAGTGGGCCGGCCCTCATTTTGAATTTATCAATTGCTGATTTACCACCTAAAGTCCTGGCCCATTTTGTACCCAAAAATATTAATATTCCAAGTATTAATAAAACTACCCACCAAAAATGGATTATAAAATGGGATAACGCTAAAAGTATTTTTGTAGGTAGTGGTAGTTGTACGCCAGGTAAACCAGCATAAATACCTTGTACTTGAGGCAAAACTTTTACTAACATAAAAGTAACAACAAGAGCCATTACAAGCATTACTATCGCAGGATAAATTAAAGCTCCTCGAACTTTACTTATAATATCAGCGTCTTTTTCTTGTTGGTCGGCTAATCTTTCTAATGCTTTATCTAAAGTACCTGATGTTTCACCAGCTGCTACCAAACTTGTATAAACCCTATTAAAAACTGTGGGGTGTTTTGTTAACGCTACGCTAAATGATTTTCCGGCCTCTACATCTGTTATTACTTGACTAATAACAGCCTTAAAAACTTTATTACCAGTTTGGACCTGTACGCTACGTAAACTTTGAACCAAAGGTAATCCTGCATTTATAAGTGTCGATAATTGTCTACTAAATAGAACTTTATCTTTGGTTTTGATTCTTCTAAATCGACTAGGCTTACTACTATTTTCAAGCTTAATATCAAGTGGTGCTAGACCTTGTTCTTTAATAAGTTTAGCTGCTGATTGTTCGTTATCAGCTTGAACTTGAGCTTTTACTTTTTGACCTGTTTTGGGATTTTTCGCTTTGTAATTATAAGTAAGCATGAGTTATTTAATCTCTCATTAATCTGTCAAGCTCTTCAATATCGACTGCGAAATTCTTTGCTTCTTCATATGTAATAAGACCTTCATGAATTAAACTAACTAAGGTTTTATCCATTGATTGCATACCAAATTCTGCACCAGTTTGTATAACAGCTTCTAATTGATGACTTTTCCCTTCTCTAATAATGTTTCTAACGGCTGGGGTAGCTATAAGTATTTCAGCTGCTGCAATTCTTCCTCCACCTATTGCAGGCACAAGTCTTTGGGCTGTGATAGACATCAAGATATTAGATAACTGAGCTCTAATTTGTGCTTGTTGATGTGGTGGGAAAACGTCAATCATACGGTCAACGCTTTGTGCTGCATTATTTGTATGAAGTGTGGCAAATACTAAATGCCCCGTTTCAGCGATAGTTATTGCACTTGCAATTGTCTCTAAATCTCTCATCTCACCTATTAATACGACATCGGGATCTTCTCTTAGTGCACTTCTTAAAGCTGCACTAAAAGAATAAGTATCATAGTGTACTTCTCTTTGAACAACCACAGATTTTTGAGATTTATGAGTGTATTCAATTGGGTCTTCGATTGTTATTATATGTGACGCTTTACTTGAATTAATTCTTTGGACTAAAGCTGCTAATGTTGTTGATTTACCCGAACCAGTTGGACCGGTTATTAAGACTAGTCCTCTCGGATAATCAGCAAATTTATTAATAATTGGCGGTAATCCAAGTTGTTCTACAGTTAAAATAGTGTTTGGAATTAACCTCATAGCTGCAGCTAGATTACCTCTTTCATGAAATGCATTAACTCTAAATCTACCTAAATCACCATATGCAAAACTAAAGTCAAACTCTTTATCTTTAATTAGAATTTGTTTTTGATCATCATCTAATATAGCAAAAACTAATGATTCAACCGCTTCTTCATTTAAATTTTGTGAACCAGAAACTGGCACTAATGATCCGTCAACTCTTAACATCGGTGGAATTCCGACTTGGATGTGTAGATCTGAAGCTTTTTTCTTTATGACTTGATCTAATAATTCTTCTATTCTAAATTGGGTTTGAGAGCTCATTTTTTAAATACCTTTTATAATTTCACCTTTATTACGCTAAATCCTCTGATGCAACTCTATTAACTTCAGATAAGGTCGTAGCACCAGCTAATGCTTTCAAATAACCATCCTGTCGCATGGTAATCATTCCTTCACTTCTAGCTTGTTTTTCTATCACATTGCTTGTTGATCTTTTCATAATTAATTCTTGTATACTTTCTGTTACATCAAATACCTCAAAAAGCCCAACTCTTCCTTTATATCCACCCGGAGATTCATTTGAATCGGTACCCTTTGCTAAAGTATAAGCGTTTTGGTTATTTAAGGGCAAGCTTTTATAACCAATATCTTTGCCAATCTTCTCAATATCTTCCTTATTGTTAGGGAGTAATATACCTACAGATTCCTTAATTGATTGAGTTTCAGCTTCCGTAGATTGATAAAGTTCTCTTGAAGTTGTTTCAATTCTTCTAGCTAACCTTTGACCAATAACAGTATGTACTGTACTAGCAATAAGAAAAGGTTCTACCCCCATGTCCAGCAGTCTAGGTAAAATACCTGCTGCACTATTTGTGTGTAGCGTACTGAAGACTAAATGACCAGTTAATGAAGCCTGTACAGCTAATTGTGCTGTTTCTTTATCTCTAATCTCTCCTACCATCACAACATCTGGGTCTTGTCGTAAAATACTTCGCAGTCCAGTAGCAAAAGTTAAACCAACATCAGGGTTAACTTGAATTTGATTAATACCTTCCATTTTATATTCGACTGGATCTTCAAGTGTGATTATATTAATATTGTCATTTTTTATTTCTTGAATTAATGCATATAAAGAAGTTGATTTACCCGAACCAGTTGGTCCACTAGTTAATATCATTCCATTTGGGGACTTTATCGCTTTTCTTATTATTCTTAAAGATCTACCAGTGTATCCCATATCTTCTAATTTAAGTGAAGTACTCGATTTATCTAATAGCCTAATTACTACTTGTTCACCCCATACAATTGGCGCTATTGCAATTCTTAAATCTATAGCTTTTTTATCTACTACAATTGAGAAACTTCCATCTTGAGGTATCCTATGTTCATCTATTTTTAAATTAGATAAAATTTTAATTCTGGACACGAGTGCTGGTTCTGTGCTTTTTGGAAGTCTCATTACTTCTCTTAATACGCCATCAATTCGACATCGAATTTTTACATCTTTTTCCATAGGTTCTACATGTACATCGCTAGCTCTATTCCTGCCGGCAAACTCCAATATTGCTGTGAGTGCCTTACTTATTGGAGAATCTTCGACTAAATCTCTTATGTTTTTAGGAGTTTTAGGTTCTTCTTTTCTATCTCCTGGTTCAGTCTTACTTGGCTCATCATATTTATTGAAGGTATCTTTTAATTTAGTATCGAGGCGAGCTTCATATTGTTTAAGCACGTTTTTTATGCCCGCTTCACTGGCTACGTACACTTTTAATGGACGACTAATTCTATTGCTTAAAAAGTCAATTGCTTGAACATTATCAGCATCCAGCATTGCTACAACTAACTTGTGTTGAATTTCGCCAAGAGGTACTGCCATATATTGTCTTGCGGTCTCTAGTGGTAATAAGGCTAATATTTTTGGATCAACTTTTGCTTTTGTTAAGTTAACGTATGGAACTTTTGTGACGGTGGCAGTTGCTTTTGTTAACTGCTCATCTGAGATAAAATTATTTTTTACTAAATAACTAAATAATGGTTCTTTTGTGGATTTGGCTTTTGATTTAGCAGTTTCTAATAACTCCGAAGTTATCATCCCTTGACTTAAAAGAACATCTTCAACTTTTTTTATAGATACTGCCGATAAAACACTCATTTTTTTAAATAGTCTTTATTTTTAAATTATTGGGTAGATTGACTAAATGGGTTTGTATTTGCATTTGATCCAATTGTTATTGGTTGAGTTGGATTATATGAATTACTATTAAAATATCTTGTATCTGGCGTAGGGAAAGTGGTTGAGATAGGCTGTACTATATCTACTGATTGCTTTCTATTTTTAGGAGTAACAAATATAGAGTTTGTGACGTAATAAGAAATTACTGCACTTACTATAATACTAATACCAATCAATAAAATGTCATTTTGCTTCATTTTACCTCCTGTTTTGTAATAGTTAATGTTTTACTTGGCTGAAAAAATGTATGAGCAGTAACTGTCGCAGATAAATTATTAGCATCCCCAGACAGATTCAAAGTATCTATTTGGATAGGTCGTATAGAATGTTGAAGTGTCTGCATCAAAGATTGGACAGCATTATAATTTGTCTTATTAACACCAAATGTAAAAGCCAAATTAACCGGAGTTGGATTCGGGCTTTGAATATTAGTTTGCTGACTAACTTGATCGTCAGTTCCGGAGATATTAGATATTAAAAAGTTTTGAGAATTTAAGATTTTTTCAATACTTGATACAACCGCTGGAAAATCGTATTTTTCAGGTAATGAATCAAGTATTATTGTAGCGTTATCACCGTCATTATTAGCTGTGCCCGAATTATTACCACCTATTACATTAGTTGACTGTAAATTAAAAGCGTAATATGAATTAGATAATTTTTTAAACGCATCTATATTTGCTTTAAGTTGATTTTTAGCAGTTTTATCTTTAGAAATAACCCGATTCTGATAACCTATTTGACTCCACATATATTTAGATGCAATTAAACAAAATACGGTTACAAAAGATGCAACAGCAATAATGATTACCATCTGGGCATTAGCTTTTGTAATAGCAGTTCTTTTTGGAATTATTTGAAGCGTAGCCATTATGTGCCTCCCGGTTGTGCGCTATTAAATTGGAATAGGCTTGGTGAATCAGGTTTAGATGAATGGGTTATTACACCACTTTCAATTTGTAGATTTGTGTCTTTAGTGTTGTCAAATATTGCCTTATCAAAGGACATACCAATAGTATAGTTGATAGCTTGATCAGGTGTTTTTGAACCAGAATTAACCCCAAAACTACTCAACACAATACTACTAAAAGCTGGTTGTTTTGATTTGTCAGTCCCTATTGTAAAACTAGTATTTTTCAGTACATCTACATATTGATTAACGCTACTTAATGCATTTGTTGTACCTGTAATATTCAATGTTTTTTGAACAAAATCACAAGTTAAACTATTTATATTGACTTGGGTTGGAGTAATCTGATTTAAATAATTAAATAATCTATCTGCAGCAGGTTTTCCTGAGTGTAAGCTAGTTAATTCTGTTAATTGATTCTGTACAGTCAAAATCTTATTTATATTAGGTTTATCTTGTAACGTCTTAGTGTCATCAGAAATATCTTTCTTCAAATCACCTAATGTTTTAATTTGATATCCGTCATACCCGAGAAGTAATATTAAAATTGTAATCGCTGCAATACTTATAAGTACCGCCAAGCTTAAAGCAATACGACGTGATCTCTCGGCTTTAATATATTGAATTTTTACAGCTGGGAGTAAATTTAATTGAATCATAATCTCTCCGCGAGTCCTGCTGCAACACCAAATTGATTTGATATAGCTAGCAACTCGTTTTGTCTATCTTGACTATAACTAATATTGCGCCATGAATTTCCAATTTCTACGTTTAAATTGAATCTATTTGCTAAAGTTAATGGAAATTCAGGAATAACTGATGCACCACCAGTCACAATAATGCGATCTATATTAGATAATTTGTATCTATTATGAAAATACTTCATTGATTTTTCTATTTCACTTGTTAATAAATCTAGTACACCGTTAATTGCTTGATATACCTGACCTTCTAATTTATCTTGACTCAACCCAAATTTGAATACAAATTGTTGAGCTTGTTTAACATCTATGGAAAGGTTTTGTTGTGCTGCACGAACAAACGCATCAACACCTGATGGGATACTTCTGCTTAAATGTGGAATTTCATTTATTACAATCACTAGATCAGATGACTTATTCCCAATATCTAATATCATTTGTGGGCTAGTACTTTCTGATACTGATAGAGATCTCGCCATAGCTAAATAATCCGGTTCAAATGCAATTACATTTAATCCGATCGATTCCAGCATATCTAACCTCTCTTCTACAAATTTATTCGGAACGCTAGTTAATAAAATTTCTTTTTTGGTTTTATCTGCTGGTGAGTTGCCAATTATTGCCCAGTCAATTTTAGATTCTTCAAGTGGTGTTGGGATTAATGAGTCCGCTTCATACGTTATAGCTTTAGCTAGCTCTCCGCTACTGAGATCTTCAACATCAGCTACCGTAGTAAATACTCTATTTGATGGAATCCCAATAGCTGCATTTCTTGTGTTAACACCTGCAGCTTTAACGAGTTGTGCTATTGTTTGGGCTAACTTTTGCTGATCTACTTTCGCATCACTCATAGACAGCGTTCCCTCTAAAGGTATATACGCATATTTTAATAACACTTTAGGTTTACTCGAACCATGTAATTGAACCAGTCTTATAGCAGTTGTGCCAATATCTAATCCAAAAAAATCACTACTTCCGGATAAAATCGAGCTCAAATTACTTCTCCTTCGAATTTTTGATTTTTAAATATAAAAATTTCGATTGCTAAAATTATAGCATAACCAATAAGGTTTACACTTTTAAAATAATTTAGATTTTTTATAATTCCACCCATTTTTACATTCTACAAAAAGTAATATTTTATTAATTTTATCATAATATCGGTGGCAAACTTGTTACTGAATCCCATTGCGGTTGTCCGTTATTAGGTGGCTCTATAGCTGGAGTAGATAAATAAGTTTCTGGACTAAAATCAAATACTTCTGATGCACACGTCGGTCTATTCGATGTGAGACTACCATTATTGTCACAAGTTAGTGGTAATGCGGCTGGCGATGCAAGAGTTGAAGGAATAGTGGCTATATATTTCTGAACGCATACCCATGCATCTTCCCAAATTCCACCAGGGTAAAATGATGAACCATGAGTATCATTAGGTTCTGTTATTTGGGTACAATAATTGAGCTTTGACTCTGCAGCTGTAGGTGCGCCAAGTTTAAAAAAGATATTAAAATTACTGCACAAAAAGTTGTCGCCCCAAGTAGAAGAACCTGGTTCAGCACCAGGGAAAACTGAATCTATTGCAGATTGCCAGCTATTCGTACAATTAGGAGTCGATGAAGTTTGTGCAAGTGATAACCCCTGATGAGACCACTTTATTGTTACTCCGGATCCGGAACTTTTGCAAAGGAAGTTTGAATTGTCATCCCAAGTGTAACTTGGTACTTCTGAAGGTTCATTAATATTAATACAGCTACCTATACCTATAGGTATTGGCCTACCATTACTGCCCCATACTAAAGGAGCCCTAGCACCTGGTTGACCTGCTGAGCCTATGGTCGGAGCACTTGGTTTCTCATTTCTCAAAGTACCTAATGACCTCAAAAGTACAGTTTGGCTAGCAACAAAATTTCCATGTACAACTAATTGTTTATTACAGTTTGCAAATATATCTGCAGAAGGCATGGGTGCTCGGGGATTTCCATGAATATCATCATTACAAGTATAAATTTTGCCATGAGCAATATATATGCCGTCTAATTCAGTGACATTATTATTTATATAGATATTGCCAGTGGCATGCACAACCATTGATGGAACATTTGATGTTGCACCAATTGTCCATGTTCCAGTACTTCCTGGGTAAGTAATATTTCCTTCAATAATTACATCGCCATTTACAAATATTGCAGTATTATGACCATCTGGTACTGCAGTCGTATTTATTGTTACTGGCCCAGTAGTTGGTGAAACCCCTTGAGGTGGTGAAACATCAGTTAAACAATAGCTACCTCCTCCAGATTCTCCAAGTCCAAACAACCCACCTTCGTGTGGTGTATATGATCTAGAAGATCCTGAATCAGAACCAGATTTATCTATAGGAGGGTCAGGGGTGTTAGCAAAGCTTAAATCAGACCCAACACGATTATAAACAGTTGTCGTTGAAGGAGTTTGCGCACTAGCAAATCCACTTATTTGACCAGTTGCAATATTGCTAAGAGTTGATCCCGCTCCGAAATCTGTATATGGTGGATAATTCCCACTATCGTCGTTCCAGCCTGCTAAAATTCCAGATCCTGTACAATTACCCCCTGAATTAAATGCTCCACCTGCTTCTACCCCACTGTTATAAACTTTAAAATACGGTCTATTAGTAACAGTATCGCAGCCGTTTGGTGAAGTATCAGTACTAGGATTATCATTTTGGGTTAACATTGTGCCATCTCTTTGTATAAATCCATCGGTTGGATTTACTCTCACAAGTAAACAATATTTATCTCCTACTACATATGAACTAGCTGGGATTGTTAAAAGCGGCGCTTGAAAAACCGTCGGATTTGGCTTATTACCAACACCATACCTAAAATTACCAGTAGGACTTGGTATATTACCGGATGGAGGATTAACTATCGATCCATTTTTTGTATAGTAATAGTACGCAGTTTGTAATCCTAACGGTGGTGAATTAATTCCTTCTAAGACTCCTGGGAATGAAGGATATGAAGTAGATGCTGTACCAAAATAAGTTTGTGGAGTTCCGCCACCATAATCATATTTAACCGTCACAGATGTATCCGGATTATTGCTACCAAAACTAGTCGGTGATTCTGTATCAGGTAATAATGCCGCGCCATTGGTACTTGGTGTAACTACATAATGTTCACATCCAGTCATACCAATAGTTATAGGACCAGAATTCTGAATACCGCTTGGGTCATCCGCATAAACATAAAAATTATGATCATTGCCATCTTGATAGGCTGACGGTATCGGTATGTTAAATCCATGATTACCGGTCACACCATAAGCTGATACATATGAAGGTGGTACGGCTGGTGTAGGTGAGTTTGCCCTATATCGGCCGCCAGGATCTGGTCCAGGGAGTTGTGTACCAGTGCCTTTGGGACCATTGGCATATGCCTCTACCTCAATTGACACATTGGGGTAGTTTGGATCAAATGCCCAACCATCAATCGTTGATTGGCATAGAGCATCAACTACATTAAATATAGGAGGCTGATAGATCTGGAAGCTGTAATTACAACCATTTGGAGGAGGGGCACTAACCCAATACTCGCCATTATAGCCAACACCGGCTTGAATAGTGCCTGTAGTCCCACTGGAGGGGGCTGTTACTGTAAATGATACTGCTGTTGTACCATTACTAGGAACACCAAATGCTCCAGATAATCCCCCGTAATTTGATATCATAGCTAGTGAATATCCGCCAGCGTCCGAAGAAGGTATGGCAAATTGGGTCCAAACACCTCCAACCCAATGACCGGTACTGTTATTGTAGACCGTAGCATGAACAGTAAGCGTAGCACCAGGACTAACCTCTCCGTCCGGTAAGTTGCCATCGACCCTATCGATATTGCATAAAGCCTGATAACATTGCGGAGATGTTCCGCTGTCAGTGCGAATGAAGTGAGGACCTCTTATATCGTTATAATAAATATCAGCTGAATACGACACGTACTGAGCATTCGGAGTAAGATTTGCAGCAAGAATATTTATCGGCTTTCTAGTATTAACATCGCTAGCAACCGTAGGATGTGCGTCCGAAGCGTGATCTGTAGGGTAATAAGTTGTGCCACTACCAAGGGCTGCTCCCGATAAAGATACCAGGGCATAATTATAATGAGTTACTGATCCAATAACGGTGGTACCGGCATAAACTTGTATAGACCCACATGCCGTCACGCTGGAAGGTGGAATTGGTGTTGGAGGGATTGGTTCATGATAAACAATATTAAAAGTTATAGTTTGACCATTAATAGCAGCATGTGGTCCTGTAGAATCCGATATGTCATAATCCCAAGTACCACCCCCTAAAAAACCGCTTGGCGTACCAACACCTTGGGCAATAAAACGTTGGAATATTGGATTACCACTACTGTCGTTTCCTAATCTACTGTTATCACAGTCAAGCCCCCAGTCAGAATAGCCACTTGAAATATCTGGCGAACCATTTGTTCCGTTACCTGGTATAACAGCCGCGGAACCACCATCACACCCACCAATTTGTTTAAAAGTTTCAGATGGATGTCGGCTAATTACAGTACTGCCTCCTGGAGCAAGGCGAACGACATTGCCGCCAAGGTCATCTGAAGTCCCGGTCCCATATTCGCTTACTTTTACATAATTACCTGTAGCATTATAATGTGGGTTCCCATATCTATCTATAACTTCAGTCTTCACGATCGCTCCAGCATAATGATCTATTGTTTGCCCAACAATCCCACAGTCAGCACTAGCATGACCAGAACTAAATATAGAGCCAAAAAGTAATAATCCACCCATTACAATCAAAAATAATATTAGCTTTTCGGTAAGTGATGATAAACTTCTATAAACCTCAATCATTTGAACCCCCTGTAAGTGCTTGGCATTGCTTTGTATGCAATATAGAAGTCATGGGAATCAATGCTTTTAGTTGTAGGTACAGCCGTTAAGAAAACAAAATAATAGTAGCTAACAATTTTTTTATAATTAGACTTATCTATTTGTATATTCAGAGCTCCGGTTTTCATATCTGAAAGGCCGGTCTTATTTAATGAACTTATATATGTCGCAACAGGAAGTAGATATACTTGGCTGCCCCAGTCCATATGAGATAAAGCCGTGAAATCTTTACTATAGTTTGGGTTAGTAATACCTTGGACTTTTGATTGCATGTCTTTGCCTGATAAATCAAGGGCTTGTTTAGGACTCATCTTGTTATTCTTAAGCTGGTCATAATAAAAATCGGCCTTTTGTTTGGCGTAGCCTTTATCCTGAGCAATTAACGTGGCATTATTCAAATCTGGTACAGTAAAATCTAATATAGGCACTGAATGTTGACCGAAGTAAAATACATAGCTATAACCAGCATAGCCAAACGGGGAACCTGTGCTGATATTAGCATGTACAGCGTATTGAGTAGCAGTCAAAGTGAACCAATCGTTATATGTTGCCTTTTGAGAATCAGTTAATTTCTGATATACGTCTAGTTTGTCTTTTTGATCATTAATGTCGCTTTGTGATGGTTCATAGCCAAGCTTCTTTGCTGTTCTTATCTCTTTGAGAGCAGTGTATGCATCCCGAGCTAATGCATCGTTAGACAACCCTAATACAGGGGGGTATTTTATTAATTTCAGAACTTCGCTTTTGGAATAGTTTCTACCATCTATTGTAAATACTGCAGTATTTGTATTACTTGAATGATGTGCTAGATAGGAAATCAATATTAAAACAACAAATAAAATTAATAGAAATGGAATCAAAGATAATAATACGCTTTTACTTTTTGGAGTTATTTTGGATCTCAGCTTTTGAAGCATTTTAAGTTTTTACACCTTGCAATATCTTTCCAGCTATACTAATTGACTTACTCTAAAGTCAATATTTATAGGATTAATATTAATTGTACAAACCTTATGCTTACAAGTAAACAAGTATTTTGCGGTAGTATTGATTTCGAAACTAATATTATTTAGATTTGACTTATTATTCGTTAGTAGCGTCAATTTTGGTGAATTGGGTGCGGATAACGAAAGTGGCAATCAGAGAAGCGCATATACCAAAAGTTGAAGCAACAAGATAACCATTATGATATCCATGTACTGTTGCTGAAGTTATCTGGTAACGACTAGGATTAGCATGCAAATACAATTTATGGATGTAATTAGTTGCACCACTGCTGGCAACACCAGTAAGTATTGCGAGTCCGAGCGCTCCTCCAATTTGCTGTGATGTTGTTAATAGACCTGAGGCAAGTCCGGATTCATGTTGCGCTACACCTGAGGTAGCAGCTATCGTAACACTCACAAACGTTGCTCCCATTCCAAATGCAAGAAGTATAAGACCAGGTGCTACATTTCCCCAATAAGTACCATGTACAGGAATATGAGATAACCAAAATAATCCACTTGATACAACAAGTGGGGCAACCATTAGAATTGGTTTAAAACCAACTTTTTGTATTATCCTTGGTACATTCGTAGCTGTGATAGCAATAATAACTGGAATAATTAGAAAACTAACTCCAGTTTTAATTGCTGAAAATCCTAATATTTCTTGAAGGTATAGGGTTGTAAAGAAAAAGACTGAATAAAGAGCAGCCGCTTGAAGTAACATTACGGTATCAGCCCCTACTAAATTTCTAATTTTGAAAATTCTAAGCGGCATTAGTGGATGTTTAACTCCACTTTCATTAATTATAAAAAATGTAATTAATATAAAACTAATGGCAAGGTAAATGAGTGTTCGATGGTCAGTCCAACCATAAGCCGGGGCTTTGACTAATGCATAAACTAACATCATCAGACCTGAGGTAACAGAAACCGCTCCTGCTAAATCTAAGCTTCTGTGCTCTGCTTCAGCTTCATGTTTTGCTAATAATCTATAGGCGGTAGTGGCAACAAAGATACCTACTGGTACATTTACAAAAAAGTTCCAGCGCCAAGTTAAATATTGAGTAATAATACCACCTGCTAAGACACCGACAGCTGCACCACCAGCTGCGACAGCACCCCATACAGATAATGCAATATTTCTATCGTGCCCTTCTTTATATGTAACTAAAATAATAGAAAGCGCTGACGGAGACATATAAGCTCCTGCTAATCCTTGCAAAGCGCGAAATATAATTAACATAGTTCCTGATTGAGCTAGTCCTGTACCAAGAGAAGCTAAAGTGAATGCTGATACACCGAAGAGAAATGTTCTCTTTCGCCCAAATAAATCAGCGTTTCGACCACCAAGTAATAAGAATCCACCAAAAGTTAAGGCGTACGCCGTAATTACCCACTGTAGGTTTGTTTGAGATAAATTAAATGCTTTTTGAATTGCAGGCAGAGCAACATTAACAATTGAAACATCAAGCACCACCATAAACTGAGCTAGCGCCAGTAGTATTAATATAAGCCAGTGACTGACTTGTTTCTTTTCACCCTGAACATCTTCTGCCAATTAAATCTCCAACAGATTAGTCTTCATTATATATTAAAATAATATTAACATATACTTGTAAAGTAATTTACAGCTGGATAGATTAGTTAAAATAAATGAAGATTTAATATATGAGTAATATTTCGTGCGGAATTATAGGATTACCTAATGTTGGCAAATCGACTTTATTTAATGCCTTGACTAAGAATAATGCATTGGCAGCTAACTACCCTTTTGCAACTATTGAGCCAAATACTGGTATTGCTATGGTCCCCGATAATAGATTAGATGGGTTAGCTAAATTATTTAAAAATCCTAAAATAGTTCATGCCAATATAAAATTTGTAGATATAGCAGGATTAGTAGAAGGTGCAAGCCGAGGCGAAGGTCTAGGTAATCAATTTTTAAGTCATATAAGAACCGTCGATTTAATTATTCATGTTGTTAGATCATTTAGAAACCAAGATATTGACTCAACACACACAAGTAATCCAAAACAAGATATCGAAGTAATTAATACTGAACTCGTCCTGGCAGATTTACAGTCTTTAGATAAAAGACTAAGTAAAGTTGAAAAAGAAGCAAAGTCTAATCCAAAAACTGCAGAACAGCTAAAATTTTATAAACAAATTAAAAGTCAACTTGAAAGTGGAAAACCGATATGGAATAACTCAGAATCAGATTTAGATAAATTATCTGATTTACAGTTAATAACTACCAAAAAAGTTGTCTATTTTTTCAATGTTGCTGAGGGTGATTTAAATGACAAAGATACTCTTGATGATTTAGGTAAGATAATCGAACCAAATCCATTTATTGTAGGGTGCGCTAAATTAGAAAATGAGTTAAATTCACTTAACACAACTGACTCTGTTGAATTACTTAAAAGCTACGGGCAAAGCGAATCTAGTTTAATAAAACTCGTTAGCATTGCTTATTCTAGCCTAGGTCTTCAAAGTTTCTTAACTGCTGGTGAACAAGAAGTTAGAGCTTGGACAATTAAACTTAGTACCACGGCTAAAGAGGCTGCAGGAGTAATCCACCAAGATTTTAGTCGCGGATTTATTGCTGCAGATATAGTTAATTATCATGACTTAGTTGAAAGTGGCAGCTTTAATAATGCGCGCGTTAAAGGCAAGGTCAGAACTGAAGGTAAAGAATATTTAATGAAACCAGATGACGTGGTTTTGTTTAAATTCAATGTCTAAAAATTAGTTAAAGTTTATTTTCTGTCGAATTTAGGTATCGCCCCTAAAAGCTACTTTACGACTCTTTAATATCTGAGGTAATTTGGACAGAGCAACTTGTATTGGATGAATCTCAAGGGGTATATGAACATTTATTTTTGGTGGTTTAATTGTAAAAATTGGTATATTTAATATCCCCTTACTTAATTGAGTATTGTCTTGGCTTGAATAAATCTCATTCTTACCTTCATCGTATATATCCATTAAATCCCTATCATTTGAAATAAATGTTGGGTTATCTTCCTCATTGAATTTCACATCTTGCGGGGATGAAACTTCTGTCTGTAATTTTTCTTGAGATTCATTACTATTTTTAAGATTATCGTTATATTGAGAAAGTAGGCTTTGGGCATATAGGTAATCTGCAAGCTCGTTGCTTGGCTTTGGTGGTTCAGGCAATGTTGGCTGTTGATTATTGGTATATACCAGATTACTTTGAAGCTGTTGCTGATATTGCTGCTGGGCAATCAAGTAAGACTGCAATTGTTTATTAATTTGCTCTAAGTGTTGGACTTGACCTTCTTGGTGGGTATCTATTCGTTTCTTTGACTCAGCCATGCAGTGTTGTACGTGCCCGATTAATTTTCTAAGTCGCGCCTGGTTATAGCTCCTAAATCTTAAGTTTTTATCACCAGAAGAAATACTTATAGTCGCCCCTAGTAATCTGTGACTGTAGTCCATTTCACTAATCATATCGAAGCGCATATCTTCGACAGTCAAGTAATTTAAAGGTTTTTTATCAACTAAAAGTACTCGCACGTTTGTCGCTACAAGAAGCGCAAAGCCCCCGTCATATATTCCATTAACACATTCGTAAATCTCTTCATCAGGTAGTATTATATGCGGTAATTCGGATACTTCTGTTCTACCCCATCCACTAATATTAAAACCAATTTTTCTTAATTGGTCGACAATCACTTTTCTATCTACCATAATTGTCTCCCCCTTCTCTCAAGGTTTATATATTGTAAATCTTTAAGATTTGAAAATCCGTGAAAATAGTCACTTATATTTTGAGATCTTTATCACAAGTTGACAAATCGCTTTACATCTATCATAATTTAAATATGCTGGCCACGTTGAAGCAAACAGCTGAAATGGTGGAATTTTTCAGATTGACTGGAACTAAACAGAATTTTAAGAAGAACGACTACATAATACGCCCAGGCGATACGCCTCACGGCGTATTTTTTTTATACCAAGGTTTAGTCAAAGCTTACGACATCACTAAATATGGTGAAGAGAACCTGTTAATAATTCGAAAACAAGAAGAGCTTTTCCCGATAATATGGGCAGTCACAGGTGAAGACCGAGGAATAATTTATCAAGCTATTGCTCCAACTACTACTTATAGAGTTAATCAAAAAGCATTTCTAAAATTTATAACTAATAATGTTGATGCCCTTTTACCACTACTTGATATGACAATGGAAATGTATAGATTGCACAGTCAAAGAATAATGACTTTAGAGTATAGAACAGTTAGAGAAAGAATAATTTCATTTTTGCTTAATATGTCGCAACGATTTGGTACTCCAAAAGATGGTGGGATTTTAATAGAATTACCACTTCGTCATCAAGATATTGCCAGCTCTGTCAACGCAAGTCGCGAAACTGCATCAAGAGAGATTTCAGCTCTAGAAAGACGAGGTCTGCTTATTAATAAACAATCATACATTGAACTTAAAGATGTTGAGACGCTAAAAAAATACTTAAGAGCGTAAAAATATTATTGCCACTTAAGGATTACTTCTTTAATCAACTTTATAATATCCTCGTGCTCGGGAAGATTGTTATCATCATAATAATGATTTGTCCCTATATAGTCTTCGACTACATCAAGACAATATAGTTCGTCACCCAGTACGTGCATTTTATCTACTACGGGTACACTCGCAAGAGCTATGGCAAAAACTAATTTATTAAGTTTTACTGGTTTTAAAAATTCATAAACAATATCTATATCAAAAGCAGATTTTAAACCATCCGATACAACAATAATATTATGGTCTCTAAGTAATTGTTTATTGACAGCTCCAACGTGGCCAATAACTTGGTTAATTTCATGCATTTTTTTTAATTTTTCTTGTTCGACATAACCTCTATTTTCTAGAACTAATTCATCTAAATCCCCTTTAGAATACTCACTGGTGTTGTAAGAAAATGCTCCTTCGTTAGCCATCCCAGCTACAGCAATTGGTTCTTGAGGCAACCTAATTTCTGCAATCGAAAGAAGCGAGAGAGTACAGTGTAACTGTTTTGCTATCTGTAACCCGACAATAACACTGCCATCATCAAGCGCAAGAATGGCACAATCTTCATAGCGATATTTCGGAATTAGTCGATTTGCCAACATACGACCGGCTTGTACTCTAGAGGCAAAATACATAAATGAAGTTTATCAAAATATTTAAATTGTCTTAAGTAAATAGAAACGCTCAATATTACCTTTGGCACCATGGTAAACAGAATCTGACTTATTTAAAATCAAATATTTATCTTTAACCCAAATCTCAAAATCTCTCAGTATTTGTCTTCTCATATTTTCATTTTTAATAACACCTCTATGTTTTAAATTTGATTTAACAGCTTCAAATTGTGGTTTTACAAGTGCAACTACTTGTGTGTCCTTTTTAGTAAATTGGTCTAAATTTATTAAAATCTCTCTGATTGAAATAAAGGATACATCTATTAATATTAGATCTATACTTTGATCATTTCTAAAATCTCTAATATCCGTTTTTTCATGAAGTTCAATTAAGGGATTATTAATAAGAGAAGGGTGAAGTTGATTTTTACCTTTTTCTACAGCTATCACCCTTGATGCTCCATGATTTAGGGCATAATCTGTAAATCCCCCGGTGCTGCTACCAATATCTAGAATTACCTTATTTTTATAATCTAATTTAAATTTTTTACTTGCGGATTCTAATTTATAGGCAGCTCTACTTACGTAATTTGATATAAATTTTAACTTTAATAATTTGATTTCATCTGCACTAATTAATTCGCCAGGTTTTTTAATATGTTTGTTGCCAACCCTAACTTGGCCCATTTTGATGAAGTTTTCTGCTTGGCTTCTTGAGTGAGCAAGTCCTGCATTAACTAAAGCTAGATCAGTTCGAATCTTACTCATTTTTAAGTTCTGCTTTGCCTACCACTTCTTTATAATCGCCCAATTGTTTCACTATAAATATTTTATTTAAATCAATATTATCTCCCTCGTGCAGTCGCTCGCTATTTTGTACAGTTATATGAGGGGTAAATGTACGTTTTTGTTTTGTAGTTTCATCAACTATCCAAGAACTATTTAACTTTATTATTTTTCTAACCCTACTTTCTATATTTATAAGATCTTGACTGCTTTCAATAATATTAACTGGTTTGTTTTTTTTACTGCCAAATAGTTTTTCCTCACCTACTTTGAGTGATAAAACAGATGAATTATTAGTAACTTTTAATAATCCTTTAGTAATAATTTCATCTGAGATTTCGGATCTAAACCAAGGCACAATAGTAATATGAAGAGGCCAATTTGTGAATGTATCGCCGACTAAATAATCCTCGATAAATAAGCAGATTAATCTATCTCCTGGAGTCATATTAAGTTTTTACTCTTTCCCTATAGCTGCCTGTCTGAGTATCGACTGATATTAAATCGCCAGTTTTAATAAATGCCGGCACTTTAATTGAAGCTCCCGTTTCAAGTTTTGCTATTTTTGTGATGGCAGTAGTTGTATCGCCTTTAATTGCTGGTTCACAGTATTCAACTCTTAAATTAACATTTTTGGGCAGATTAATATTAATAATCTGTCCATCAAATACTTCTAATTGTACATTGTCACCTTCTTTTATATAACTTGCGCTATCAGTTATTATTTCTTCATTAGCACTTAATTGATCATAAGTATTAGCATTCATGAAGTGAAGTATTTGACCATTTTTATACAAATACTGTGCGCTTTGTTGTGTTACCTCAGCATGTTCAATTTGGTCACTACCTTTAAAAGTTTTATCTAAAACTTTGCTATTAATTAAGTTTTTTATTTTTACATTTACTATAGATCCACCTCTTCCGATAACTTTTTGGTTGTATTCGACAACTTTGTACGGTTTATTATCTAACTTAAAAATAGTTCCTTTTTTAAGGTCCGTTATTTTAAGAGTCATTTATTAGTTGCTTGCAATAAATGGTAAGAGTGCTAAGTGTCGAGCACGCTTTATAGCGACGCTTAAATGTCTTTGCTGTGATTCGCTAAGTCCAGTTTTTTTCCGTGTTTCAATTTGACCATATACGTTTGTATATCTTTGAAGTGTTTTAAAGTCCTTATAGTCGAAATATGGTACTTCGCTTTTGTGCTTAAAAATTTTTGCCATATATAAATCTCCTTAATTTAAAATGGAATATCGTCTAAATTAATTGGCTCATCACTAATATCTTCTATAACTACATCCTTATCTGGTTTAGTCGTCTTAGATTTAGTAGATTTTGATTCTTCTTTTGGAGTGTCTTTCTTATCTAATACAGCTCCTTCTTCAGTGTTTCTACCATCAAGGAAAGTTACATCATTTGCTAGAACTTCAACTTTAGATCTTTTTTGTCCTTCTTGTTCCCAGGATCTGGATTGAACCCGCCCCTGAACTAAGCATCTTCTGCCCTTACTTAAATATTGAGCTACTCTTTCAGCTAATGGTCCCCAGCAAACTATATCAATATAATCTGTGGCTTCCTGCCATTCACCACTTTGGTCTTTATAGCTTCTATTTAGAGCTAAGCTAAAACTGGTAACGTTTTGGCCGTTTGGAGTTTGTCTTAGTTCTGGATCCCGCGTTAAGTTCCCCATTAGAGTTACTTGATTTAAACTTCTTGCCATTATTTCTTCTCCTTATAAGACATATGTCTTTAAATTAATGTTTCTAAATCGTAAATGCTGATGTGTACTCAAGTCAAATTTGATTGATTCCATTTTAATCATTATTTAATTTCTCGTCTTCATCAGTCTCTTCTTCTTCGGATTCTTTTCTCTTAGCATTTTGTTCTTCTAAATGCGCTTTAATTTTCTCAGCTTTAGCCATAGCTTTAAGATCTGGTTTTGTAATTAGAGACCTTATGACTTCTGAGGTAATATTAATTGTTGATTCAATTTGGTGTACTTTATTTGGTGGTAACTCAACTTTATAAAATACATAAATGCCATGTTCATTTCTCTTTATTTGATAGGCAAGTTTCCTTTTACCCCAATTGTCAGCGCTAATTACTTTACCATCGTTATCTGTAATTATTTTTTTTACTCTATCTTCAGCTTTAGATAAATCAACTTCTAAATCTGGATCATAAATAATAGCAATTTCGTATTCGTTCAATTTAATTTACTCCTTCTGAATGGTTAAAGCCCATACGCATTAGCAGCCATGAGCTAAAAGTGTTTTAACTATGGTTATTATATCTGTTTATTAAGTGTTTAGCAATTAATATCCGGGTTCTTGTTCTGTTGATTCGACGCTTTCACTAGTCTCCATATCGTCTCCACCATAAACTTCATCAATTGAATGAATCAATACTTCCCGTGGTCTAGAGCCATCTGCGGCTCCAATAATGCCCTGTTCCTCTAAAGACTCAATAAGTCTGGCAGCGCGGCCATAGCCTATTCTAAGACGTCTTTGAAGTAAACTTGTTGATGCTTTGCGGTTATCTATTACTACTTTGACTGCATCTTTAAACAGTTCATCATCACTATCTTGCCCGCTGTAATCTCCGGTAAAACTATTTTTACCGAGCTGTACGGGCTGAGATACAACTTCGTCATCATATTGTGGCGGCCGCTGCATTTTTATAAAGTCTATTACTTTTGTTGTTTCGGCGTCTTCTATTAAAGCACCTTGGATCCTTCTTGGTTTTGGAGAATCAGCTAAAGTTAAAAGCATATCTCCCTGACCTAGCAGTTTTTCTGCACCAACCTGGTCTATAATTGTTCGACTGTCTACTTGAGAAGTTGTTTTAAAAGCAATTCGAGCAGGAATATTAGCTTTAATTAACCCTGTTATTACGTCAACTGATGGTCTTTGGGTAGCAAGCACTAAGTGAATTCCAACCGCTCTGGCTTTTTGAGCAACTCTTACAACTAAAGATTCAACGTCCCTAGCTGCCATCATCATTAGATCAGCCAGCTCGTCAATAACTATAACAATGTAGGGCATACCCTCTTCTTTTTTCAAGCTGTTATATTCATTAATGTTCCTCTTTCCAACGTCAGCTAATGCTCTATATCTTCGCTCCATTTCTGCTACGGCCCACTTTAGGGCGCTAATACATTTTTCTGGATTTGTTACAACTGGTGCAAGAAGATGGGGTATTTCATCATATGGTTTTAATTCGACTTGTTTAGGGTCAACCAGTATTAGCTTAAGATCGGACGGAGAATTTCTATAAAGTAAACTTGTTAAAATGCTGTTAATCATAACAGACTTACCGGATCCGGTTTGTCCAGCAACAAGTAAATGAGGCATGCGATCTAGATCAGCCACAACTGGCATACCAGAAATATCTTTTCCTATAGCTATAGCTAGCGGGCTTTTTAGATCTTGCCATGGTCTAGAAGTAAACATGGAGCTTAGCCTAACGGTTGCAGACTTTAGATTAGGCACTTCAATACCGACTGCTCTTTTCCCAGGAATTGGAGCTTCAATTCTAATTGAATGAGCGGCTAAATCTAGTGCTAAATTGTTTTCCAGAGCCGTAATTTTAGTTAATTTAACCCCTGTTGGAGGTTTAAGAGTATATTGAGTTATTCTAGGACCAACATTTGCTCCCTCCATATCAACATCTATATTAAAGTTATTGAGAGTTTCGCGAATAATTTGGGCATTACCGTTAACGTTACCCGGATCAGCTTTATCTGGTTTTTGATTAAGTAGATTGATACTAGGGTACTGCCATGTAGGATCAGTGGTCGTTGTTAGCGCCTCATGATTTTCATTACTAGTAAGTTTCTGAGCCGTGTTCCTAAGACTAGATAGTCTTGCCTGAGCTTCTGGTTGACCATGATGTTCTACAGGTACTCCTTCATTTAATTGAAAGGCATTTTGATCACCGGCTTTAGCTTTAAGTGCTGACAACTCGGAATCTTCCTCAGATTTTTTAAATAATTTAAGTAGATTCAATATATGTGTAGGAGTTACTGCTAAAGTAAGTAGTATAGATAGCACACCAAGGACAAATAGTATAATGCTGGCTGGGATTTTATCAAAGGCTAAGAGTCCTAAATTACCTATACCTTTACCAATGAAACCGCCATGCCCTTGGGTCCAGCTACCGCTAGCATTTTTTTCGGCAAATGAACTAAAGAAAAATCCGCTGGAAAAAAGCAGTATGGCGCTTAAACCAACGATTTTATCTATTGGTACCACGTGTTTTTCAGACTTAAATAGATAAATTCCAATGTATATTAAGATAAATGGTGTTATATAGGCTGCCCAACCAAATACGGTGTAAAACAAATGGAATAACTTAACTGGGACAAAACCACCTGTACCTAACGCCCCGATTAAAAGAACTAAGGCAATTAAAAGCGTAAGTACAGCCCAGCTTAAAGACCAAAGAGGTGATTTTTCCTTCTCTAGTTTCTTAGTTTTTTTAAATTTAATCGATTTTTTCTTTTTTGGCATAAGTACATATTATTTTACTAATTTGAAGGTGAAAAGACTAATTAATATAAATATTGTAGCATATTATACTACATATGTCAAAGTGGTTGTTTATCAGTCTATTCTTGGGTCTTGCGTTAAAAGCCTAGCTCTCATTTCTTCAAATCTTTTTTGTTGATCTGAAGCTATTTCTTCTGATGTTTTAGTAATTATGGGAGCACTAGCTCTTTTATTATCTGTAGTTTGTTTAACTGAGCTGCTGACAATGTTAATTACCGGAATAATTATTGGGCTTCTTTGGGTTTGCTCAAATAGATAGTGAGTAATGTGGTCTTTAAGCTCAGCTTTAAAGCGCTCAATATCTATTCGTTTGTATCTTTGAGAGACTGCCCTCTTTAGTTCATTTCTCAGTCCATTCATTATTTCTTCGTTATCTCTCATATATATAAAGCCGCGGCTAATAATATCTGGGCTTGTTAGAAGAGCACCGTTTTTCTTATCTATTGTCAGCACAACTGCAACTAGACCTTCCTCACTTAGAAGGACCCTGTCTTTAACAACAACGTTACTTACTATTGCACCGGTTTGATCTACCAGAACTGTTCCATGGGGAACTTCACCAGCTATTTCCATACTATTGCCTGTAAAAGATAGAATATCGCCGTTTTCAGCGTTTAGAATATTTTTTCTAGGAATACCCTGCATAATAGCAATATCTATGTGATATTTTTTTGACGTAAAGTCCCCATATATTGGTATAAAGAACTTAGGTTTTAACATTTCGATCATATCGGCATATTCTTCCATTGAGGCATGACCAGAAACATGAAGTGGCCCTATATTATCTACTTCATGAGTTGAGTGTCTAAAGACATGAACACCTTTTTTAAATAGATCATCAACCATTGCTCTAATATCTCCATCGTTACCTGAATACGGAATTGGTGTGCTAGATAAAATCACTGTGTCTTGTTCTTTTAATTTAATGTGTTTGTGTTCACCATTACTCATTCTTTGAAGAGCTGAACTTGGTTCTCCCTGTGATCCGG
>CAZOCM010000003.1:1328-83763 GCA_964578305.1 uncultured Candidatus Saccharibacteria bacterium | reverse complement strand
TGTTCACCATTACTCATTCTTTGAAGAGCTGAACTTGGTTCTCCCTGTGATCCGGTACAAACTACGACTACGTCTTGATCTTTCATAGTACCGACCGTTGCTATTGGCACAAAAGTACCTTTTGGTATCTTTACAAAACCATGTGTTACGGCCATTTCAAGTGTACTAACCATACTCCGACCATCCATACAAACTTTCTTACCATGATGAACAGCCGCGTTTACGATCATCTGAACCCGGTTCATATTGGTTGAAAAAACACCAATAAATATTCGCCCTGGTGCATTTTTCATAATGTCGATATAACTTTGTTCAATTGTTGACTCACTTGGAGTTCTTCCGGGTCGCTCAGTTGTAGTACTTTCACTAAGCAGTACCAAAACTCCATCTTTACCAAGCTCTTTTAGACGCTCTATATCTGTTCTTTCATGATCAAGTGGATTTGGGTCAAGCCGAAAATCACCTGTATTTATTACTCGTCCAACAGGTGTATCTAGGACTATACAAGTACTACCTGGGATAGAATGAGTAACCCTAATTAGTTCTATAAAAAACGGTCCTAATTTAAGTCTTTCATGAGTATTTTCATTCATGATTACAGTTTTAAGTTCAAAACTATTTGGCAAAGGCAATCCAAAGTTTTGAAATATTTCTTCGACCCGGCCAATAGAAAATTTACTACCGTATATTGGTGCTGGGAATTTAGGTACTATATGGGGTAAACCCCCAATATGGTCTAGGTGTCCATGGGTAATTACATAACCCCTAATTTTAGATTTGATTTGCTCTAAGTATGTTGTGTCGGCAATGGCGTAATTTATTCCTGGTAAATCAACGCCTAGATCATTACCACAGTCCATAATTAGCGCATCATTTAAGTATTCAACGACTATCATGTTCTTTGATCCGCCGCCGTCCATACCACCTAGTGCAATAATTTTTAGTCTTGGGTTGTCATCTATATAGTTTGCTCTAGGTGCCGGCTTTCTATCTGCCGTTAAGTATTGGTTTGCAATTCTTTGAGCATCAGCTTGAGATCTTTTTTGAGCTCTAACTGCTTGTCCTCTTGAAGTAGATAAGTTGCTCCTCATAGATTTATTTGGGTTGTTATTATTTTTTGGTGTCATTTACAGTCTCCTTTTTAAATGTTGCTAAAGTGTTATTAATTTTCTTTAAAATTTGTGGTATTTTCATAAAATCCTCTATTAAGGTTTGTCTCATTGATCCGTTATACAGCGCTGCAGCTGGATGAAATAATGGCAGATAAACTTGGCTATTAAATCTTTTAGGTTGACCGTGGCAATTACTTATTACTAGATGCGGTAAGAAGCAATTTAGGCTGTGTCTGCCTAACGTCACTATTATCTTTGGCCCTATAACGTCTAGCTGCTTATTTAAATAAGGTAGAAATGCAGCTTTTTCTTCAGGCAGCGGGTCCCTATTGTTTGGTGGTCTGTATTTAACAATATTTGTTATATAGACATCGCTGCGGCTTAAGTTAATAAGACTTAACATTTCATCAAGGAATTTACCTGCAGCACCAACAAAAGGCTTACCTATTAAATCTTCGTTCTTGCCTGGTGCTTCACCAATAAAGACAACTTCAGCATCAACACTACCTTCACCAAATACTAATTGAGTGGCTGTGGCAGCTAATTCCGGTGTTACTTGGTCAATAAGTATAGCTTTTCTAATTTTTTCTAATTGATCAGATTTATTGCTTGTCATATCTTTTTATAAATAATCCATAAACGTTTTGAATAGATTTAATAAAGAAATAAATAGTCAAAAGATACCACCATAAGCTGCCTCTATCTATTGCTAGTGATGCGAAACCATAAGCTAAACTTAAGCAGAATACAATTTTAAACAGCGTAAAATTTAAAGTACTGTGCTTTATTGAAACTAATTTATTCATTTTCTTTTTTAGGTTTATTATCTCTAGTTGCGGCAACCATACTTAGCTGCAACCGACCTTTATCGTCAACGGCTACTAATTTTACATTTACCTTATCACCTACATTAACTACATCGCTAGGTTTATTAACGCGTTGTTCGCTCATTTCACTTACGTGTACTAGTCCATCTTTACCGGGTAATATTTGAACAAATGCGCCAAAATCTAAGACGTTAACTACCGGTACATTGGTATATATTTTACCGACTTCCGGTTCAGCGACTATGCTGCTGATCCACTCTTTAGCTGCTTTAATACTTTCAAAGTCTGGGCTGGCAATCATAACCCTACCATCATCTTTAATATCTATATCCGTACCAGTTTCAGCAGTTATCTTTTGAATCACTTCACCACCTTTACCAATAATTTCTCGAATTTTTTCAGGTTTTATTTTAATTGTTTCAACTCTTGGTGCATAAGGGCTAAGCTCACTTTTTGGTTTATCTATTATTTGGTTCATGTGATCTAAAATTTTATGTCTACCCGCCCTAGAATTATCTAGTGCTTGACCGAGAACTTTTATAGGTAGACCATGGACTTTCATATCCATTTGCAGCGCCGTAATACCTTTCTTTGTCCCGGCAACTTTAAAGTCCATATCTCCGGCAAAGTCTTCAGAGTCTGCAATATCTGTCAGTACAATTGCTTTATCTCCATCAAGTACTAGTCCCATGGCAATACCGCTAACTGGTGATTTAATAGGTACCCCTGCATCTAATAACGCTAAACTGCTACTGCAAGTTGCAGCCATAGAAGTAGAACCGTTTTGACTCATAATTTCCGTAACGCTTCTAATTGTGTATGGGAACTCTTCTTCTGGTGGTATGACGGGGAGTAGAGCTCTTTCAGCTAGGTATGAATGCCCAATTTCCCTCCGACCAGGAGAACCTAATCGCTTTACTTCTCCGACCGTATAACCAGGTGCGTTGTAATGGTGCATAAACCTTTTGTCGCCAGCTCTCTCCATCGTATCTATAAGCTGAACATAGCTAAGAGGAGCTAGTGTAACTACATTTAGGGCTTGAGTTACTCCTCTAGTAAACAGACTTGATCCATGTGCTCTAGGTAATATATCTATTTCACTACTTAAAGGTCTAACTTCATCATGTTTTCGTCCGTCAGGTCGAATTTTATCTTTAATAATGCCTTCTCTAACATCTTTATGGACTGCAATAGTAAAAGCGTCGTCATAATCCTGCCAAAGTCTGGCGTGTTCTTCTTCACCTAGTTTATCCTTGAAATTAGCGTGCATTTCATCTCTAAGAGTTTGAATTAGAACATTACGCTCAGGATACGGTTTTCTTAGGTCTTCACCAAGTTTACCAATTAGCCATTTTTCTACTACTAGCTGAATAGCTTCATCAGGTAAGTCTAGTTCATATTCCTGTTTTTTAATTTGAAGTTTTGCTATTAACTTTTTTTGCAGATCAATTGCTGGTTGTAGCTTTGTGTGGGCAAATTTCAATGCCTCAATAATTTGATCTTCACTGACTTCACTGGCACCAGCTTCAACCATCATTATGTCTTTATCAGTTCCTGCAACAACAAGATCTAAACCTCCTGCTTCTAGCTGTTCGACAGGTAAAAATGCTTCCAGTTTTCCTTCTTTGTTATAGCCAACTCTAAGTCCTGCAATAGGTCCATCAAATGGAGCACCGGAAATGCAAAATGCAGCACTCATAGCAATCATAGCTAGCATATCTGGTCGAAATGTTGGGTCCATACTTAGAACTGTAGTTACACCTTGAACTTCATGCCTATAACCTTTTGGCCAAAGTGGTCTTATTGGTCTATCTATAAGTCTGCCAATTAAGACTGCCTCATCAGATGGTCTGCCCTCTCTTTTAATAAATCTGGAACCGCTAATCTTCCCGGCAGCATAAAATCTTTCTTCATAATCTATGCTAAGTGGGAAATAGTCGAATCCTTCAACCTTATTAGGATTTATCATAGCAGTACCCAAGATAACTGAATCACCATAGCGCGCAATTACGCTAGCGCTAGTTCTAAAGCCAACTCGATGTACTTCTAAAGATAATTTACGACCGAAGAAATCAGTCTCGACAGATATAATTTGTTGTCCGTTAGGATTTATTGTTTTTCCCATTGTTTCCTTTCAATGTAGATTGGATAATCTTCATCAGGGTTCAAATATATAGTTTTAGTTCTTGTGCATTTAATTAATCAGACTATATATCTGTGTCTCTAATGAAGAATATCTTGTAGATTCTTTTATGTGCACAAGCTAAAATTCTTTAACTTTAGTTTTAAGAACAATAGTCTGAGCGCTTAAATTTTCTTATTTTCGAATACCTAATTTTTTAATTAAATCTAAATATGCTTTGCTATCTTTACTAGCTATATATCTTAGATGCTTTCTTCTTTGACCTACCATCTGAAGGAGTCCTCGCCTTGCCATATAGTCATGCTTATTCGATTTTAAATGACTAGTAATTTCGTTAATTCTATCCGTTAGAATTGAGACTTGGACGCTGGAACTGCCAGAATCTTTCTTATGAGCCTGAACCTTTTTAATTGCATCAAGCTTTTTTTCAGTTGTGATCATGTGAGAACATTTTAACAGATGAAGATCAAAAATTCAATATTTTTTTAAGAAGTAAAGACTAAATATATTTTAACCTAATTGAATATAATTATAGGCTTCAGGTGTTGAGGGTTTTACTTCTAATGGTCTCGACCAAGACGGGCTTATTTTACTTCCTCGACTATGGTTTGAATTAGCATTATGCCCATTTCCATTGGCGACTTCTGCAGTTATAGGAAGCGGGATTATTCTTTCAATCACCATGTATTCACTTGAATCACCTGCTTTTTGAGTATCGTCTTCAGAAGTTAAAGTTAAATGCTCAAATACTTCAGTTCTAACACCTGGAGTTGATACAGGTAGAAGTCTTGCAAAACCATTTCTCTCACTCATAATATTATTTAATCATATTATGATAATTACGTCAATATATCTAGTCTGAGTTTATAAATTACTAAATTAGTAATCTTAAGCGTGTGCACTCATCCTCTGAATACAACTAATAACTTCGTTAAACGTAAGCTCTATTTATCAATGATTAACTCCAGTGTATGATGTACTTATGAAAGATAGAAACCAACAAGGTTTTAGCATTTTAGTATTACTGATAGTACTAGCTGTGGTGTGCAGTGCTGCTTTGGCTGGTTGGTATGTTTGGCACTCAAATCGGAATACAAAAACAATCAAATCAGAGTCCTTAATTAAAAGTTCTTTTCCAATTACCTATTACAACGGTGTTAAATGTGCTGGAGGCGGTGCTGGGCAGTGTCCAGTGTCAGGTGATACAGTAAATGCAGATATAAAAGTTCTGGGACAAGTACCATCAGAGCAAGCAGCGGGTAGTTTAAAAATTAATGGAACTATTACTAAAATCATTAACTACAAACGTTATAAGCAATCTTCACATTCTATGATTCAAGAAGGACAAACTCTTAGATTAATACTTAACTCCTCGGCATTAATCAGTAGCACTTGGCCTTCAAGTTGTTCTAGCGGTACACAGAACTATGGGTGTAATAATGGGATACTATATATGTACACTTTGTCACCAAGTCAAGCAGCAACTTTTATTCAAGGTCTGCAGAATAAAGAAGTAACAGTAAAGTTAGGTTGTACTTCTTTTTGTAATGGCGACATAACTGGACTGGCTAACTGAAGACTTTCATACCTTGAAGAATTACTTGTTCTCAAAGGATATGTAGCTATTAGCGACTAGCTTACTCGGTCTGAGTATATTGATACCCATTCAATTAATTAATAGTCTATTGAGATTATTTCTATTAATTTGATTAGCTTTTATTGCTTTATCCAATGAATAACCATCAATTTGAGTTCTTATAAGCTCTATTGTATAAGCACCAGTTGTTAGCTCTTCACCAATACATTCAACAAGGGACCTTATATATGTTCCAGATGATACTTCAACTTCTAATTCGACTTGGGGATAATTATATTTAAGTAAATTTATACTTATAATATTAACTTTTCTAGGTTTATGAATTACCTGTTTACCTTCTCTAGCTAGTTCATACGACTTTTTACCTTTTATCTTTATTGCTGAATAAATAGGTGGAATTTGGTTAATTACACCTTTAAATTTATTAAATACCTGCATTATTTGATCCGTGCTAGGCTCAATGTCAGATTTTTTTGACAATTCTCCTTCAGGATCACCGGTGGTACTAATATATCCGAGTTTTGCAGTAACTAAATAAGTTTTGTTTTGTTTTAAATATTTATCTGATTGTTTGGTATATTTACTGCCAATTAATATTATTAAAAGTCCTGTTGCAAACGGATCAAGTGTGCCGCTATGGCCAACTTTAATATTTTTAGGTTTCTTGTTTTCTATAGTCGCAACTATTTTTCTTATATAGTTAACAACGTCAAAACTAGTCCAATCCTCTGGTTTATCTACTAGCAGTAAACCTTCCACTTTGTTTTATCTAGGGTGACTTAGGTGGATTGTATATAGGTGGAGGAACTGGTGGAGCCGTAGTTGCTTGATTATCTGGTTTTGGTATATCTTTTTCTAAATCTGCCAAAGTAACGGTGTCTTGTTTATGTAAATCTGGACCTAACGGAGTTGCATTAAGAGCTTGGATTGGAGCATCTATTTGTGTTGGAACTGAATCAATAGCTTTATTAACTTCTTCCCTGGCGGATTCTGTCGGCGTCGTTGGATTTTCAGTTTTAATGTGCGGGCTGTGAACAGCTTCTTCAATATCGCTGAGAGTACCTTCTTCATCAATTTTAATCTGTGGGTAATTTAGATTTGTTTGATCATCGGATACATTTGGTGGTTGCCAACCCTGTGGGGGTGGAGTGAAAGTTGGAGCTGAAGAAGCGTTATCTATCGTTATAACTGGTTGAGTAGTTGAAGTGTCAGGTTCAGCTAAGGGTTTAATGTCTGGCTGCGTTTTTTCTAAAATTTTAGCGTCTACTTTTTGTGGTTGGCTAAAAGGATCGGTAGTTGGTTCAATTTCGTTAGGTTGTGAGTTGGCAGTTAATGTTCCTCCTAGAGTTGGTGGTTCGGTAATAATTTTGGGACCTGGAGTTAAGTTTGACTGACTTGATTGAGATGACTGATTATTATTTACTGCGTTATCTACAATAGGGTTATAGCTACTAATAGGTTCAGTCTTATCTTGTGCTTCAATTGGTTTATTTGTTTTCTCGTGTTCTATTTGAAGTGTGCCGTCAGGACTCGCTGGTGTGGCAGATTGATCAGTTTGCGTTTGTGTATTTTCGTTGGATGAAGGTTGAGCTGCGAGTGACTCCTCTAATTTTGAGGCAATAAGTTGTTGGTTGGCACCGTCTTTCATCAGAACTGCGCTCAAACTCATTGTTTGAGGAGTAGTCTTTTCATTTCTAAATCGGTCAGTTTCTGCAACTATACCGGTAAGAAGTGCTGTTGCTAATTGGTTGTCTATAATCTTATCGCTTATAGATTGTGTTAGATCTGTCACTGCTTCACATAAGCTGCTGCTACCGGTTGCGGTCCAATTAATTGTTCCTAAATCACCTTGGCTATCTAAATTAATAGTCGCTACGACTGCATCGTGCAAGATCCGACCGTGAGCCGTTATGGCAACGTCTAGATCAGATTGTTCTTTTACTCCAAGTGCTACCAGTAAATCTACATTGAAATCACCTTGGCTGAATTCTAAATCTTCTTGGGTAATTGATGTTTTATAAGGGGTTATAAATATTCGGACTATATTATCTTCAACCTTATATCTAAGTTTATCTGCTTTATTTTTATCTAAGGCAATTATAAAGTCTCTTAAGCTGTCGGTTGTTTTTTCAATAGTTTCTTCTGGTCTTAGAAATTCTAAGGTAGAAGGTACTTGGCCAGAAAAGACTGCTGCACAGTGTTTACCTTGCTTATTAATTACAAGGCTAAACCCAATTAACGCAGCGAGTTGATCAACTGTTGGGTTTTTACTGACGGTAACTAAGACATTGTTAGCCGTCTTTAATTTTTCAATAAGCTGTTGCTTAGCTTTATCCATGACTCTAATTAATTATATAGATTTTTATTTTGGGTTTGTTGCATTTATAGACTATCATAAAGAGCTTATACTTTACAACCCCTGTCAGTTAATGGTATAGTCTCGTCTTGAAGTTAAATTTAGAAGTAAATTTTAAGGAGTTTCGTTGCCAATAATAAAGTCAGCTAAGAAAAGAGTCAGGATAGCCAAAAAGGCATCTATCTTAAATTCTAAAACTAAGCGAAGTTTAAAATCGTCTTTGAAAGTATTGGCTACAGATGCAACTATTAAGAATCTTAACCAGGCTAATAGTCAGATAGATAAAGCACTTAAAAAAGGTGTCATTCATAAAAATAAGGCGGCAAGGCTAAAGAGCAGAGTATCTATTCTTGTTAAAGCAAATAAAGTTCAAGCTAAGAAGACAGTTAAAAAAGCTCCCGCTAAAGCAAAAACTACAGCTAAATCGACTAAAAAGAAGTAAATTTTAAATATAAGCTAGTTCTAAAATAAAATTTTTAAGTGCTTCTTCACTATCAAATTTAAGACTTTTTGAAGCTATATCAATACCAAGAAGTTTAGAAATTATATCTTTAAGCTCAGGTATATTTATTCTACTGGCTAGATAGCTGCTCTTATTTATTACAAATGGTTTTTGGTTTGATTCAGTCGCAATTTGTTGGATTGATTTGTTTTGAGCAAATTTAACTATTGCTAAAATATTTATTTGCCAAACTAAAGTGGCAATAATCTGGGCAGGTTCAATTTTTTGTTTTCTTAAATTAGTTAGTATTTCTAAGGCTTGATTAACTTTGCCGCTAAAAGCTGCATCTATTAATTGAAATATTGAATTTTTATAGTCATCCTCTACTAATAAATTAATTGATTCCTTGGTTATATTTGAACTGTAAAGAAGCAGTTTATCTATTTCTTGCTTAAGTTTTAGCTGATTAAGTCCTGCCCTTTCACTAAGGTAATTTGCATCAACAGGTAATATACTGCCGCCATTTTCTTTAACATATTCATTAATCCAATAGCTGGTTTTATCACTTGTTAAAGTAAAGAAATTTTTAAATTCGGTATTCTTGCTAAGGGTTTTATAATATACACTTCTTTTATCTAAATTTGGTTCAACAAGTATTAAAGTAATATTTTCTGGAACGTCTACTAAAAACTCCTCAATTTTTTGATTAAATTCTTTATTTAAACTAAGCTCACTTAGAATTATTAATTTATTTTCGGATAATAAATCGACGGTTTTGACTGCTTGATAAATCAAATCTAAATCAGAATCTTGATCAAAGTTTATAACTGCCAGATCATTATTTTTTACTTTAAAATCTTCAACTATTTTTTTTAGTTCTGCCTTAAGTAAAAAAAAATTGTCTCCCATTAGAGTAATGACCATGTAATTATTTTACAGTTTTTTATAGGATTTTAATCTTTGACAATATGGACAATAATGAGTTCCTCTGCCTGCTACTTTTGTTTTTTTAATTATATGATTACATCTTATGCAAGGTAGTCCTTGCCGCCGAAAAACTCGAGCAAATTTTAAGTAACTGCCCTTGTCCCCCTTGGCATTGACATAATTTTTATCCGTAGAACCACCGGATTTTAATGCCAAATTCAAAACATTAATTATTTCTTCTCGAAGTAGCTTAATTTTATTACTTGAAACCAAGTCAACTAAAGTCGCAGGATGAATTTTTGCACCCCAAAGAGATTCATCAGCATAAATATTTCCAATCCCTGCCACAATACTTTGATCAAGTAATGCAGCTTTAATTGAAGAACGGTTTTTTCTTTTTAAATTCTTTTTAAATAATTGCATTGTAAAGTCAGGACTTAGTGGTTCAGGACCAAATTTTTTATAAAAATCAATATTTTGAATTTCTAAAGTTGGGACTAATTTTATCCAGCCAAATTTTCTTTGATCATTAAAAAATAAGTTTGAATTAGTAGTGAACTGAATTATTACTCTGGTAGATTTATCTGGAAGTTTACCAACTAAAGAATCTGTTGGGTGACCAGCACCAAAGTTAAAGTCAGCTTTTCTATAAACTAATTGTCCAGTCATTTTTAAATGTATTAGCAGACTATAACCACTTGATAACTCAAGCAATAATATTTTTGCTCGTCTTTTGACACTTATTATTTTGCTGCCAATAACGAAATTATTTGTGTCACTTTTTGAATTAGGATAAGATTTTGGCCAGTTATATTTAATTGACTCGATAGTCTTATTAACTATTAGTTTTTCCAGTCCAATTTTAATAGTCTCTACTTCAGGCAGTTCAGGCATTTTTAAATTGTAACAAGTATAATTTAGTCATGGATGAAATTAGAAAGTTACTTAGTCAGAAAAAATACAATCAGCCACCCGAAATATTAAAAATTAAAGAGTTTGTTAAAAATAAATATAAAGCGGTTGTAAGTGTTAAAATCCAGCAAAACAACTTCATCTTAACAGTAGATAATGCTTCCCTGGCAAGCTCAATACGATTAAATATCGTCGAATTAAAGGAGAAGTGTAGTCTAAAAAGTCAAAAAATAATAATTAAAATAGGAACTCTAGACTAAAATTTTAGTCAATTCTTTTTTAAGCTTGTTAAAACCATCATAAAGAATTGCATGCATGCCGACACTTTGAGCAATTTCAACATTTGTTTGGCTATCATCAATAAACAAACACTCATCAACCGCTACATTAAGTTTATTCGCTGCCAAGTGATAAATTTCTCTATCTGGTTTGGCCATACCTACTTCGGCCGAAACTATTAATTCATCAAAATATTCTTCAAGTTGGTGCGGGGCAAGTTTATTCGTTAGAGCTCCTCTATTAGCATTACTAAGAATCGCCGTTTTATATTTTCCTTTGAGACTTTTAATATAATTTAGAAGTTCAAAATCCGCCAATTCTGAATCTAGTACTGCCTGATGCCAGGTTTCCAGTGAGATATTTAGCTGCTCAGCCATTTTTTTGTTAAATTCGCTAGTGGATATTTGTCCGAAGTTAGCTAGTTTCAATGTTTGGATAGTAAATGATTTATCTTTTTCCGGATCACCTCCAGCTAAACGGTATGTATGATCGAAACCTTGTCCGACGATTACACCAAACCAATCAAATATTACAGCCTTTATCATCTTAAATATTGTCTCACAAGTAAGGCTTTATAAGAGTGAAACGTTTTGTATAAAGTCACTATAATTAGGTACTTGAGCTTGAAATAGAGTTAGATTTAAAGATATATTTCCATTAAAAGTTTTAGGTGTACCGCTACAATTTGTAGCCCAGAATCTTTCTATATTGCTTCCACCATTGATAAGCTCAAACACATATCTATCACCAAGCGGACAATAACCAAGTTCTGATGAGTTTTTGCCGCTTGAAATACCTAAGGTAAAACCTGCGTGGTATAAGGCATGTAGAAAATTATCATAGGCGGCAGGTGAACTGGCATAAGTTTGTTGTTTTACTACTCGGTGGTTATATCCTTGGAATTGATCAATAGTGACACTTGATTTATCTACACTTATTTCAATTGTTTGGTGTTTTTCTTCCGAATTAATAGGACCATCGATAGTCAATCTGCTAATTACATCAGTGTTAGCATAGTTATATAACGGTGTTTTTATAGGTGCTTTTGATTTAGAAGGAGTTAGGAGTAAGACCAATACAAATACAAGCCCAATTACAGCTATTAACCAAACAAAATACCGCCACATAAAGTGTATTTAATTACAAGACTATTTTGTCACTTTTTAGCGTATTTTGCAAATATTTTATACTAGTATGCAAATTCTTCAGATAACAATCTTCGTTGTTGTCTTTTGTTTATAACTCTATGTATTCTTCTTTCACGGGCCGAATGATTTGGCTGATGTCTATTATCTACATCGATTTTAGAAATTGGACGATCTAGAGTTGAAGTTTCAACACCAGCTCTGACTGTTCTACCTGCTAGGATAATTTCTTCGGGTGAAAATAAAAAGCCGTCTTCAGTTTTCATTCTTAATTCTCTCTCAAGCGGTCCGTCTCCATTTACTCCTACACTATGAATAAAATCTGTACGAGCCCTTTCAGTTGATGGGTCAATAATTCTTTCAAAAGCCATTTTAGTTCTCCTAATTTTTATTATTAAGTCTACATTTTCAATTATATGCCTTAATATTTTGATGTAAAGCTTATGTTTAAATTCTTTTTAACTTGTAATTTTTTTGTTTCTAATACCTATGAAAGATATAACTCCACCCAAAATTACCAGTGCGGCGGTGTACTTTATTGCTTTATGAAAGCTAGCTTGATCTAAATGAATTCCAATAATTACACCTATGGTGGCAATAGTGATCAGTCCAGCAATTCTAGCGATAGCGTTGTTTACTGCAGATGCAATCCCAGCTCTACCCTTTTCAACATCACCCAGCACTGCCGCAGTAAGTGGTGCAACTGTTGTTGCTAGTCCCACTGCAAATATTAATAGTCCGGGAAATAGCTCAGTCCAGTACCTAACGTGACTAGACATATTTGTCATGTATAAAAACCCAAGTCCACCAATTATTGGTCCGACTGTCATAAAAAGTCTTGGACCAAATTTTCCTGCTAAACTACCGAATTTCTCAGATAATACAAACATGATAATTGTTACAGGTAGTAAAGAAACTCCAGCCTGAAAAGCTGTGTAACCACTTACCTGCTGTAAATAAATAATAATTAAAAATACCGCAATAGATAAGCCACCATATATTGCAAGCGTTGCAATATTACCATATAAAAAATTTCTTACTTTAAACAGTGATAGGGGCAGCATAGCGTTTGGATTATTTTGTTCGGAATATATAAAAATGATTAAAGATATTAAGCCAAGTATTAGTGGCAGTAATATACTTATGCTGCTCCAGCCATAATGAGGTTGTTCTATCAGGGCAAAAACTACTCCGCTAAGACCAAAACTACATAGTGCTGCGCCAGGAATATCTAATTTTGCTTTTATATTCTGTTCTGGTTTAGTTATAGATTTTATTATTAATAAACACGCTGCTATTGGGAGTATATTAATTGCAAATATTAATCGCCATGAAACTGCATCAACTAGAAACCCACCAAGTAGTGGACCTATTATAAAAGAAATACCAGTCCAAGCTGTCCATGTACCAATTGCTTTTCCCTGTGCCTGACCAGAAAAAGTTGAAATAATTAATGCAAGAGAACTTGGAACTAAGAGTGCTCCAGCTAATCCTTGTAATCCTCTTGCAATAATTAAGAACAGACTATTTGGTGCGATTGCGCAAAGTATTGAAGTAACACCAAAACCAATTAATCCTATACTTAATATAAGTTTTCTTCCAAATAGATCAGATAAAGATCCAGCTATTAGAATAAAAGATCCAAGAGTAATTAAATATGCATCAACAACCCATTGCTGAGTTATTAATCCACCACCTAAATTTTTGCTAATTGCTGGCAATGCAACATTTACTACTGAGCTATCTAAAAAAGCTACAAAAGAAGCTAGGATACTTACTACAAGTACAACCTTCTCCAACTTCGTCATAACTTTAGCTTAACATTTAATTTTTTCATCTGCTTATATGAATAAAAACATCAAAGTTTTCTATTTCGATCGCGCATTAAATGGTAATCTCGCCATCTTAAACCTGATGCAAGTGAAAGTACGGATCCGAAAACTAATTCTGCTTCAGGAGGGACAATAAAAAAGGTTAGATTCTCGACTCCACCAACAATCAATGTTAGTGAAGCAAATCCAAAAATTGCAGAGTCGACTAGTACTTCTCTTTCGGTTTCTTGTTTACGTCGTTCAAAATTGCTCAAAATAGAAATTCGTTAAAGTTAGTCTTTAGAGTAATCTTTATTTAGTTTTTATTAAACATCTTTTTCATACAAAAAATTAATTTTATATATTTGTTCATGACATAATAAAAAATATGCGTTTAACATATGAAACTGGTGTTGCAACTTTAATTCAATTTATAGTTCTGTCATTTTTAAATATAGCTACAACTGTCGTTTCAATAGTTTCGACCTGTCATCATAACAGCTCTGATTGTGTTTCTAATGCGCTGACTTCTGTAGTTTATTATTTATTAGTTGTTGGTTGGTTTGGGTTTATAGCTGCACTCGGTTATCTTGCTCAAAATAGAAGGAGCAAAAAGCTAGCTCGATTTCTTATCATTGCTGAATTTTTAGTATTTGGTGTAGCCGGTATAAATATTAAACTTGGCATTTCGTCACATAACGGTGCACTCTCGTTATTTACAAGCCTAATTGACAGCATTTTAGCAATTTGGGTAATAACACTTGCAATTAAGCTTAAGAAAGCACATGGCGGCCGTGTAGTTAATAGACAGCGTATTCGTGAACGAAGACATTAACTAACTTAAAGCTGGCCCCAGTTATCACCTATCGTCACGTCAACTTCTAACCTAACGGGTAGTTCATAAACTGATTCCATTATTTGTTTTAACTGTTCGCCAATCTTTTCGGATACTTCACCCGGACACTCAACTAATATCGAGTCGTGAATTTGTAGAAGCATATTGCAGTCGTTATGCTGTGAAGTTAAATAATTATTTATATTTATCATTGCCATTTTCATTAGATCAGCTTCAGTTCCTTGAGCTGGCATATTAATAGCGGCTCTTTCGGCTGCTTGTCTGACAACAAAATTTGATGAATGTATATCCGGAGTAGGTCTTCTTCGACCAAACATTGTTTCTACAAATCCATCTTTACGGGCATTTTCTATAACTTTATCTATATAGTCAAAGATTGGTTTTCTAAGTTCTTTGTATTTATTAATAAAATCTACCGCTTGTTCCCTATTCATACCAGTAGCCACAGATAAACCATGTGGACTCATTCCATATAAAATTCCGAAATTAATAATTTTAGCTGCCCGTCTCATTTGCTTAGTCACGTCTTCTTGACTTCGTCCATAAACTTGAGCAGCAGTCGATGCATGGATATCTGCACCACGATTAAACATGGAAATGAGTTCTTTGTCGTTAGCTAGTACTGCAGCCAGTCTTAATTCAAATTGTGAATAATCTGCACTGACAAGTTTATTACCTTTTCCAGCCACAAAGGCAGTTCTAATTCTTTTACCAAGGTCAGTTCTAATTGGAATGTTTTGTAAGTTTGGATCTGAACTACTTAATCGACCTGTTTGGGCGACAGTTAAACTAAAAGTTGTATGAAGTCTTGAATTTTGATCAACTAATTTTGGCAGCGTGTCGACATAAGTGTTTTTAAGTTTTGTGACTTCACGAAATTGAGTAATAAGATCAATTATTGGATGTATTCCACGAAGTTTATCTAGTTCACTTGCTGCTGTACTATAACCAGTTTTACCTTTTTTTATGCCTGTGGTATTAAGTTTTAAATTTGTAAATAATATTTCAGCTAGTTGTGATGGTGAACTAATATTAAATTCACTTTTTGCGTGTTTATAGATTTTTTGTTCATATTCATATATTAACTTATCAATTTCCTTAGAAAATTTATTTAAATATTTAGTATCTAGTTCAATGCCAATAAACTCCATTATGGCTAAGACTGGTATTAGTGGCCACTCAATTTCGGTCGCTAATTTTTTTATTTTTGGAAAGTCGTCAAATTTTTTAATTTGTTTTTTATATATATTTTTAATTAGTTGAAGAATTTCGGGCATTGCGGATTTTAAAGAATCTGGGTCCAAATTATCTATTGCCGGTCCTTCTTTATTAAATTCGCTGTATGCAACATCACTTATTGTTTGATGACCAGTCAAAGGATTTATTAGAAAAGCTGCCATTTGAATATCATGTCCAACGCTTGGCATGTCGAGCCCAAGGTTTAAAAATATCTTAAGCGTAGATTTAACATCAAAACCTATAAGTTTTGTTCTATCAGTAAAAATTTCTTTAAATTTAGCACCTAATTTGGCTTTATCTATTTTTTTACAGTCAATAACGAAGCTTTTGTTATTTTCATCTGCTAGAGCAATAATCCCTGGTTCCTGGCCGTTTTTTCCGTGTATAAAACTGTGTATATATACTTCATCTTTAATATCTATTAGATTTAATTTTTCATCGCTGTCTATAAATTCTTTTTTTAAATTATTAAGTACCGGATGATAATTATCCCCGTTGGCCTGCGTTATGGCATCTTGAAATACTTCCGGTAAATTTCTGGCTAAACTTCTGAATTCAAACTTTTGTAGCAGATCAAGAATTTTTTTAGGTTGTATTTTACTACCATCAACTTCTTTTAAATCAAGTTTAAGCGGCGCGTCTACCCAAATTTTTGCTAGTTCCCTGCTTAAGTAAGCTTCTTTTTTTCCATTTATTAGCTTATTTTTAATTGACTCTTTAACTAGATCTAGATTGTCATATACTCCGTCTAGAGTTTTAAATTGTTTAAGAAGATCAATTGCTCCTTTTTCTCCTATTCCAGGTACTCCAGGGATATTGTCGGATGAGTCTCCTTTGATAGCTTTAAAGTCTAGAAATTGATCGACACTAAGTCCGTACTTAGCTTCAAAACTTTTTGGTGAATATAGTTCAATGTTTGAAAGTCCAGTTTTAAGGGCATATACGTGAACTTTATCATTAATAAGTTGGAGCATATCGAGATCAGATGTTATTAAAAGTGTTTCTATATTTTTTTTACTGGCTTGAGTAGCTAGCGCACCCATAATGTCATCGGCTTCGTAATCATCAAGTTCGTAGAGCGGCCAGCCGAATGCTTTTAGCAGTTCATGAAGCATTGGTACTTGTTCATAAAAGTCTGCCGGTGCTGGTTTACGTCCAGCTTTATATTCTGGATAAAGAGCCAGTCTTTTTCTAATATTAGTTTTAGGTTTATCCCAAGCAACTGCCACGTAATCTGGTTTTAATCTTCTTAAAACTTCTAGAGCCATAGTAGCAAAACCAAATACACCACCGGTGGGTGTACCTTCTTTTGTAGCAAGGTTTGGCATAGCATAGTAACCACGGTAAAAAACACTTTTTCCGTCAATGATGGCTAGACGTTTAAGTTTGGGGTCACTGCTCGTCACTAAATTACAGTATAACTAAAGATTTACCTTCTTTGTAGGAGGGGTTACAAATAATCGTATTAAAGAATATATAATGCTTATGAATGGATAGCCAAAATAAAGCTCTAAATTACTACCGTCAAAGTCCGCTGGAAGTTCTAGAATCTTTAAAAACTAAGAGAGAAGGTTTATCAAGTCAAGAAGCAGATTCTCGACTAAGTGAGCAAGGAAATAATGAGCTTGTTAAAATAGACCAAACTAAAGCTATAACCATATTGCTTAGGCAATTTAAAAACTTGCTAGTAATAATGCTTGTAATAAGTGCTGGGCTATCTATCTATCTTAAAGATACAAAAACCGCCACAATTCTTCTTCTAATTGCATTGATGAATACAGGGGTCGGATATTTTCAGGAACATAAAGCTGAAACACTACTGCGAAGTCTTGAAAAACTTGTCGTCCCAAAAGCTAAAGTTATGAGAAATGGTCAACTAGAAGAAATTAATTCCTCTGAGTTAGTTTTAGGTGATGTTAGCTACGTGGAAGAAGGCGACAGTATTCCAGCAGATCTAAGAATTTTAGAAGAAACTGAACTTGCCACAAATGACTTTGCGTTAACAGGTGAATCTAATCCAAGTCGAAAATTTGTACATGCCATTTCCGGAGATGTGCCAATAGCTGACAGACATAATCTTGTTTTTATGGGAACTACCGTTGCTACTGGCTCGGGGTACGGAGTAGTTATTGGCGCAGGTATGAACTCAGAACTTGGAAGAATAGCTAACTTGAGTCAGTCTACGACAACTGAAGAGTCACCACTTCAAAAAGAAATGACACACCTGGCAATAAGAATTGCTCAAGGAACAGTTCTACTAGCGATAATATTAATACTTATTGCTCTAAGGGCTAAATTAGGACTTCACGCGGCAATTTTATTTGGTATTGGTATTGGAGCAGCAATGATTCCGAATGGATTAGTAGCTGAAGTTAACATTACTCTTGCCCAAGCCGCTAGTCGCTTAGCTAGATCGAAAGCCTTAGTAAAAAAATTATCTGCAGTAGAAACTTTAGGGGCAACCAATTACATAATGACAGATAAAACTGGTACTTTAACAAAAAATGAAATGACTGTGACTCACCTGCTTATTGGGAAAAATGAGTACTTTGTCAGCGGAACTGGATATGAGGCTAATGGTCAGGTCCAAGATAAAAATCATCATGTTTTAAGTAAAGATAAATTAAAAGATCTTGAACTTTTTTTCATGACAGCTGCACTATCTAGTAATGCCAAGGTTGACCCACCGGATAATGAACATGCAGATTGGTATGTGGTTGGCGACCCGACAGAGGGAGCCTTGATTACAATGGTCAGAAAAGCCAGCTATGAACCAAAAAATTTTTATGAATCTATACCGGAAATTAAGGAATTCCAATTTGATGCTGCTCGAAAATTACTAAGCTCAGTTAGACAACGTGATGACCAAATAGTAGTTTTCACTAAAGGTGCACCCGAAAATCTATTAGAGAGATGCAATGAAGTTTGGGACCATGGACATGTTCATAAATTAACTTCTAAGGATAAAGAATTTTTCCTTGAATATTATGAAAATGCAGCCAAGCAAGCTAAAAGAAATCTAGGTCTGGCTTATAGGGTAATGCCAAAAAATACGGATAAAAATAAAATAAATATGGATGAGGTTGAAAAAAATCTAACATTTCTAGGACTAATCAGTATGATTGATCCACTTAGAGAAGAGGTACCTTCAGCCATGTTAGCCGCAAGAGGTGCTCATGTCATAGTTTCAATAATTACTGGTGATTACCCAACCACTGCCGAAGCAATAGCAAAAGCGTCCGGTTTAAGCAGCAATATTAGCGTTGTATTGGGTGAGGATTTACTAAAACTCGCAGACAGTCAAATACTTGAGTTGATTAAAAGTGGTGGTGCTATTTTTTCCAGAGTTGCACCTGAAGATAAATTAAGAATTGTCGAGCTAGTTAAAAGGAGTGGTTATGTAGTAGCCGTGACTGGAGACGGCATAAATGATGCACCAGCCTTAAAGAGAGCGGATATTGGAGTCGCCATGGGAAGAACTGGTACTGATGTTGCCAAAGATGCTGCGGAAATAGTCTTACTTGACGATAGTTTTAGTACTTTAGTTAGGGCGATTGAACAAGGTCGACTAACTTATCACAATATTAAAAAAGCTGCTAGGTGTGCACTTACAGATAATGCAGGCGAGCTTTTTACTGTTTTAATTAGCTTAGCGGCACTGACTATTTTTCATGTTGCACCGGCTATTTCTGCAATTCAAATTCTAGCCATAGACATAGTTGCTCAAATCTTACCCATTACTGCCCTTGGTTGGGATAATGCACAAAAAAATCTAATGCATGAAAGACCTAGAAATCTTAAAGACCATATAATTAATAAGCTTTCAGTGTCTGGATTCATCGGTTGGGGTTTACTCGCTTCTTTGCTTGCTTACTCAAACTATCTAATATTTTTCGCTAGACATAGTTTAAGTCCGGCCCACTTTAATCAGAATTTAGTCCAGTACCATCAAGCAACTACTCTGACCTATCTAACTTTAGTTTTGTGTTTGTATGTATACCTTATGTTTGAGAGAAGTGACGTAGCTGATAAATTTTTTAGCCGCTATTTAATTAACAATAAAAAGCTTCTAATCGCCTTTGGTGTTTCGTTTTTCTTAATTGTTAATTTAATATACAACCCTTGGGTTCAACCATATTTCAAATCGAGTAGTCTAACACTTATTGATTGGTTGAGTGCATTAGCTTGTGCTTTAATCTACGTTGTATTTCGTCTTACTCTTCGTAAAGTTAATAAACAAAAATTAATAGTAAGCTCTGCTTAAATAACTTAATTTATAACCCTAGTGCTTTTTCTATATGGGATTTAAACACCTCTAGATTTTCTTGGCTATTTTCTATAAAAATATCACATTTCGATTTAACTTTTGACATATTAAGAACTGCATCGTCTTTCAAATTTGAAGTCATTTCAATTTTTTCTTCTTCAATAAACTTTTTAAAAGTTATATTGTCTTCAGTGTGTCTTCCTCTGATGTCAAGATTAGCTTGAACACGCTCATATCTTACTTTTGGATCGGCATCTATCCAAACCATAGTGCCGTTTAACTCGTGAATTTTGTCTGCTTCTCCAGGATTTCTAATAGATGAAATTACCAAACCACTATACTTTTCACTTTGAGTTTCAAACTTTGAAAGTGCTATGTCTACAAGCACACTAAGTCCAAGTTCCTTGCGCCACTCAATGCTAACCATACGAGCATTTTCCCTCTCAAGTGGTAAACCTCTTCTTTTTACTTCAGCTCGGAGCAAACTAGTGACTGAAATGAATAAATAGTTAAACTCTTCAGCTAAAATTTGACCAAAAGTATCTTTACCCGAACCATTAGTCCCAGACAATCCTAATAACCAAAGCTTATCCTTAGTCATTTTTATTTTATGTAGTCGTGGAGCTTTTTAGCGTCGCGGTGTTTCCTTAATTTTGCTAGTGCTTTAGCTTCAATTTGCCTAATTCGTTCTCGAGTAACGGAGAATTCTTGACCAACTTCTTCTAATGTATGGCTTTTGCCATCTTCTAAGCCAAATCTAAGTTTTAATATTTTTTGTTCTCGCTCAGTTAGGGCACCTAACATATCTTTAACTTGTTCTTTTAGCAGTTGGCCGGTAGCTGATTCTTCAGGACTGATTGTGTCTTCGTCCTCTATAAAATCTGCTAAGACGCTGTCTTCTTCATCATCCCTAATCGATGCATCAAGTGATGAAATATCTTGTTTAATCTTCATAATATGCTCGACTTTATCTACATCAATTTCCATCTCTTTAGCAATTTCATCGTTGGTCGGTTCTCTATTTAACTCTTGGGTTAATCTTCTTTGGGTTCTAAGAAGTTTATTAATTGTCTCAACCATATGAACAGGTATTCGTATAGTTCTAGCTTGGTCGGCTATGGCTCTTGTTATAGCTTGTCTAATCCACCAAGTAGCGTAAGTTGAAAACTTAAAACCTTTATCTGGATCAAATTTCTCGACTGCTCTAAGAAGTCCAGTATTACCTTCTTGGATAAGATCAAGTAGATCAAGACCTCTACCTACGTATCTTTTAGCAATTGAAACTACTAAACGCATGTTGGCTTCAGCCATTTGGTCTTTGGCTTTCTTATCGCCAGACACGACTTTTTGAGCAAGTGCCAGTTCTTCTTCTGAATTTAAAAGCGGTATTTTCCCTATTTCTCTTAAATACAATCTGACAGAGTCATCAGCTACATCATCATCTAAATAAATACTTTGAGTTGTTGTTTCCTCTTCTTCTGCTTCTTCTTCCCATTCATCAGTAAAGGCTTCTGGGCTGGGGTCAGTGGTAGTAATTTCAATGTTTAAATCAGCCAGCTCCGTATATAGCTGATCGAGTATTTCTGTATTTTCAACTGTTTCAGGAATTTCAGAAAAGATATTTTTTTGATTAATAAAACCTTGTTTTTTGGCTTTTACAACAAGCTGATCTTTTTTCTGTTCTAAAACGCTGTCGTCGTCACCTTCTTTATTAACTTTAACCTTAGTTGACTTTCTAGGCATTAACTTCTCCTTTAATATCTCTTAGCAAATTATTGAATTGTTTATCTTTTTCCTGCAATGCTCTAGTATCTACATCGTTAGTAGATCGCCGTATGCCAGAGGATAATTTTTCTTTTTCAATTTTTACGTATTTTGTAATTAGGTCTGAGTGCATTCGAGCTGCTTCTTCGTAGAGCTCATTTAGCTCCAAACCCATATAAAGCTCTTCATAGAGTAATGATAGTATTTTAACATATTCTTCGATGTTTTTCAGCTGTTTTAGTTTATTAACCGGGGTATCCAAGTTATCTTTTAGGACAGTAAATAGTTGCTTACCATTTTCCGACGGCATCATACTAACGTCTAAATGATTTAGCAGAAATTCTCTAAGAGTTGATCTAGTAAGCGTTAAACTTAAAAACTTATCTTGTATTTTAATTAAGTCGGTTAAGTTTTTATCCGGAGTTTGATCATTCAATTTGACTCTTTTTTTTGTAGTACTGGGTGGTTTTAAGTTTTTATTAAGTTTTTCTTCAAGGGCATCTTTTGTAATGGTCAATTCTTTAGACATTAAATTCAAATAGTGATCAAGCTCAACTGGATCGTCTAAACTCCTTAAAATTGGTAGTAAAATATCCGAATATGTTTTTTTATCTTTAATAGTAGTTAGATCTAATACTTCTTTATATCTTTGCATTAACCAATCAATGGCATAAATTGGTTTATCAATTACTTCAAGCCATTTATTTGGATCACTATTAATTAATTCGTCTGGGTCTTTACCTGAAGGTATGTCTATAATGCTAAGCGAGACTTTTGCTTTTTGGGCAATCGGTATTGCTCTTTCTGTAGCAGCTAGGCCAGCTTTGTCTCTATCAAAAGCAATTCTTATATCTCCGCTTAGCCGACTTAAAAGTTTCAGTTGACTTAGTGTCAGTGCAGTACCGGCAGTAGCCACGACTTGACTTACTCCTGCTTGGTGCGAAGTAATGACGTCTAAATTACCTTCAGTAATTACGGAGTAGTTATTTTTTCTTATTGCATCTTTAGCTAGGTGATAACCGTATACATGCTGGCTTTTATCGTAAAGCGGGGTTTGTGGAGTATTAATATATTTTGGAGCATCTTTTATATCTCTTAATAATCTAGCCGTAAAACCAATTACTCTACCTTGAGGATCAGACAACGGTATTATTAACCTAGCTCTGAACATATCGTGAGAGTTTTTATATATATTGCTGCTAAGCCCAGCAAGTCTTATATCTTTATCTGAATAACCCTGATTTTTTAAATAATCTGTTAACGCTCGGCCGGTATTTGGTGCATAACCAAGTCGCCAAGCAAGAATAGTTTTTTTAGTGAATTTTCTTTTTTTAACGTAATCTAGTGCCGACTTATTATTGGCAAGCTGCACCTGGTAAAACTTGGTGCTAACATCTAGCAGATTATATAATCTTTCTTTATCTGGACCACTTCTTCTTGAACTAGAGCTGAATTGCTCAAGTTCAATTCCTGCTTTTTTCGCTAAAAACTCTAAAGCTTCCCTAAAATCTAAACCTTCAACTTCCATAATAAAGTCGATGATACTGCCACCCTTTCCAGAGCTAAAATCCTTCCAAATTTGTTTTTCAGGACTAACTATTAAACTTGGTGTTTTCTCATGAGTAAAAGGACTCAAACCTTTCCAGTTTCGACCGGCCCTTTTTAAATTAATGTATTCACCAACTATATCTTCAACATTAAGCCGACTTTTTACCTCGCTGACTGCATCCATAACTTCTTTATTGTAACTTAGTTTAACCTTTGTATGCTTAAGCAATCATTAAATAAGTACGTTTTTATTTACAGATAAGCTTATGGTTTAATAAGGAGTATGTTAAGAGGATCACCTCAATCTGAAATTGACCGACATACTTATGTCCCGCCTGAAGTTGCTAAAACACTTCAAAGTCATTTTGACCAAAAAATGCCGGGTCATTTAAAAAATTACGTAAGTTCAAATTCTTCAGGCTATGTTTCGGGTGGAATGGAAAAAGCCATCTCAAGTCAAATGAAAAAAGATTTACCTTCGTATTTAAAGCCATATGCCGATGCTTATGTACAGCAAAATATTGTTTCGCCAATTACTCAAAGTCGAGGCATAAGAAGTACTGTTACTCCACCACCCACTCCAGATAAACTTCGAAGGGATCATTCTATGCCGGTCGGGGAGCAATTTAGCGTTTCTCCAGACGCTTTGCCTAAATCTTCAGAAAAATTATTTCAAGCAGACGACAAAATTGAAGCCGTTAATAATGACCAGTCTAAAATTACTAATCCTTATGGTTTTATCCTAGAACCAACTGGTAGTAATTCAACTAAAAGTGATAGTCCTCTATCTACACTTCCACCATTAGCAAAAAAGCTACTTATGGTATCAGCTGGTCTTTTTATTATTATAATTTTATTCTCTGTGCTAAAAGGTGTTTTTTCTGGTGGGTCAAATATCCCTAGTCTTACTTCAGTCGCACAGGATCAAACAGAGATACTCCATATTATTAATAAAGCCAAAGATAATCAGCAATCTGGTACTACTTCAATGCAAAATGCTATTTCTACTTTGCAAATAGCAGTTACGAGTGCAAATAACCAAATAATTTCTTACTTAAGTATTAATGGTCATAAGTTATCGCTAAAACAACTTGATCTGAAAATTAGTGCTTCAACCGATCAAAATATAGCTAATGCTCAGACAACTGGTAATTACAATCAAACTTTAACTGAAGCCTTGAGTTCAGACTTAAGTAGTTATATGACTGACATTAAATCAGCATACAACCAAACAAAAGGATCAAAAGGCCAGGCGCTTCTTAAAGATTTATATAACCAAACTACTTTAATGCAAACTCAAATTAAGAATGTTTCACTGACTTAAGGTTTTTTGACTACCTAAAGCTAAATCATAGCTAAGTCGAATTAGACCAATAATATCTTCTTTGGTTAATTGACCTGAAATAAGGATCGTATTCCAAATTTTATTATTTAATTTACTAGCTGGCATTACTTCAACATATTTTTCTCTCAGTATTTTAGCTAGTTGCGGATCACACCTAAGACTTATTTTAAGTGGAACTCTATCGTCATAAATAAGCGCAAACATATTTGATGAAGTCTTATCTTTTGACACTGAACAATTATAGTAAGTGCTAATATTCTTAGCGAATTTATGATCATATTTAACTTTATCAAGACTTATAAGCAATTTTTTTAATTCATCTAAAGTCATAATAAAATTTTATTTATTTACTTTAAACCACTGGAGATAATATTGTAGTTCAGCAATGCTAGCTTGAATATCATCAAAAGCTCGGTGAACTTCTTTTTTCTCATAGATTACAGAATACTTGCCTTGCATGAGTACTTTCCAGGCACTTACATCAAGCATTCTATAATGTAATTTTAAATCAAGTTCAGGCCAGAATTTTTTTATAAATTGCCTATCATTATGGATACTATTCCCTGCTAGTATTGCTGGCTCGTCTTGAAAATATTTGTTTAAAAGATTTACCAAATCTTGTTCAACTACCTTAATTTCTTGTCCTTGACTTGATTTTGCAATAAATTCATCACGGTTAGCTGGAAAATCTGACCACCATTTATTTTGCTGCATCCGTTTAACAACGATGCTTTTAGGTTGCTTAATAGTTGCTTCGAAGCTATCTAAGGTTTTAAAGTTAAAATCTGTTATTTCAGCCGCTACTTCTAGGATGACGTCGTTTTGTACATCAAGGCCGGTCATCTCAAGGTCTAACCAAAATAACTTGTCTGGTAAGCTTTCACGAATTTTCATAGTGATTTTATAATATCAAAAAATAAAAAGTGAATTTATGCTATACTTTGTAAAGTAATGTCATCTAATCTACTTTCTCGGTACACCGAACCTCGTGTTGGCTGTATTGAGGCAGCTATGAATATTATAGGAAGTAAGTGGACGGCGCTTATTCTTCGAGATCTTTTTAGCGGACCTAAAAGATTTTGTGAATTAGAAAAATCTGTTTGCAACATTAACCCTAGAACATTATCTCAGCGTCTTGATGATTTAGAAAGTCAAGGAATTATTAATAAAACACCATATGCGGAAGTTCCGCCTAGAATCGAATACTCTTTAACAAATAAAGGTAGGGAGTTACTGCCGATTATTAAACAAATGGCTATATGGGGTAGAAAGCATTTAGCTTGATTTATCTTTAAAATCTAGCGCACATGAATTTATACAAAATCTCATACCGGTTGGTTGGTCTGGGGCATCATTAAATACATGACCTAAGTGACTACCACAATTTGAGCAGATTACTTCAACCCTTTTCATGCCTAGACTTGAGTCTTCATTTAATTCAACCGACTTCGTATTTACTGGATCATAAAAACTTGGCCAACCAGTACCACTATCAAATTTTGTGTCGCTTGAAAATATTACTTGGCCACATGCTGCACAGGTATAGTTACCGGACTTATCGTTATGAAGTAATTTTCCCGTAAAAGGAGCTTCTGTGCCTTTTTTTCTTAAAACGTTATACTGCTCAGGGTTTAACTTCTTCTGCCATTCTTCTTCTGTTAAGTTCATCGACATTTATGCAGCCTCCACATTGCTAGATTTTTCAAGTTTATCTAATTTCAAAATTCTAAGCACTAAATACATAGTTAGAAGAACTAACATAAAAATTACCAGTGCGTAAACAAGTGCACCCCATCCAAAATTAGCCTGTCTGCCATTAAAATGCATGGTAAAAGTTTTTTGACTAATAGCAGTTCCAAATAATAATTGAGTCAAAGGATCAAGAAAACTCTGAACTACTTGCTTAACGAGTGATTGAACTTGATTGCCTAGTACAAAACCAATAATTAACCCGACTACAGCGTGTTGTTTTAAAAAGTCTAAGAAGTTACTAACTGGGTTTATTTCTTGAGCAACACTAACAACAACTTTTGGTTTAGAAGATTTAGTTCTAGAGCTATTAACAGGTTCAAATCTAATATTACTACCTGTTGTAATCATTCGAACTCGCTCATCATCATGTTCTTTTCTTTTTTTTACCATAATTCCCTCGTTAAAAAGTTATATCTTAATTATATCTTTTTTAAAGAATTGTTATGAGATTTAACTGCTTCCTCTGCTAATTCTTTGCTGTCAAAAACACCGATTAAAGTATCTTCATCGCTTGGAACTTTATTTATTTGGGCATAAACTGTCCGACCGACTTTTCTTCCGACTCTCCACTTACTTTTTACAAAGCCAATATTATTTCCTCTTATCGACATCACCACCCTTATTTTAATTTTTAATTATTTACTACTTCAGCTTTTTTTAGTTTACCGTCTTTTTCTAATGAATCTAATTCACCAAGTAATGCATTTACTTCTTCATTTGTTAAATCTTCGTCTTCATCTACGTCACCATCGAAAAGATAAACGTTTGTTTCATTTCCTTCTTTTGAACACTGAACCTCAAGACTTCCACCACGATTCATGTGGTAAGTAATACTATACCCTGTAACATTTGGGGTCTCAGGATCAGGTCTAAAAACTGAGAATTCGAGTTGGCATTTTATTGGTAATCCAAGAAAATGATAATCTAATGAATATAACCCTTCAGTGATCTTATCAGGTTCTTGTCCAAAATAAGGTTCTTTGGAATGATCAGTTACAAAATTAATAAATCGTTCGGCTGCTGGATTAATTTCTTGATAGTTTTGGTGTTCTGGAGTTTTCATACTGACTATTATACCAGTAATGCTTAATAATGTCAATAATCTTATGCTTATTAAGTGATAGATTATTTTACTAAAACATAATTATCTATTTTCAGCTTTAGATAAAACTTTGATGCCCTGCCAAAAAACTATATACATGCTGCACAAAAGTAAAAATGTAGTAATTACTAAAGTAAATAAATCGGGGTATGAATGAATATGAAAAACGCTGTTAGTAATATTAAAAAGTAGTCCACCTGGGTTTGTAAAAACATTAAAACTGCTAAGTCTTAAATTGCGGCCAAAGTAAACTGCGACAGAGGAAATAAATAAAGTTAAGGCGATTAAGGATGTAGCTGGTACTCTGCTTAATCTTTTTTTGAGCTGTAGATGAATTAGATATAAGCTAGCGAAACCTAGAACTACTCCGTTATAGATAAAAGAGGTCAACATTAAAGTATCGTAAATAATACTTGACTGATTTAAATACTCTAAATGTACAAAGTCGCTAATCATATAAAAACTGTTTGGAAGAAAAATTAACCATAAGATTGTTAATATCAAAGCTTCCCAACTAGACCATCTTTTTCTAGTTAACACTTTAGATATATATAGCGCCAAAATAAAAGGAACCCAAGCGAGTAATAAGTTCCAGCTTAAATAGTCAAAATATAAACTTCTATGATGGAAAGCTCTGTAAACAAATAGAAGTTCGCTAATAAGAGATGATAAAAGAAGAGCGAGTATGAATTGTTTGCGGGCAGATAAAGTACTTAGCCTCACGGATTTAAGTATAACTTAAGATAATTTTCTATTTATTTAGCATAGTTTTTAATTTTTCAACTAGTTCAACAGGAGTTGGATTGACCCCATTAAGTAGTGCTGTGTAAACACTCACAAAATCACAAAAATTTGATGTCCAAAGAAGCTGCTTAAGTAGCGTATCTCCTTTTGGGTTAATAACAATTGGAGCAGGCCTTCGTCCAGATAGAAGTTGTTCGCTTAATTTGAACCTCTTTTGAATTCGTTCGTGTTCTAAGTTAGATCTAATTTCAACTACGGCGTAGGGTTTATCAACAGGTTGGGCTGTCCAACCAACAAATTCATTATGGTTAAACTCAGAATATTGATTAACCCAAGCAATATTTTTCGCATTTTCGTTTAAACAAATCTTAAATTTATTAGCAGCAGGAAATAGTTTTGGTCCGCTGTAAACAACAACAGATTTACCTATAAGATCTAGAGCAATTTGTTTTGCCAGATTATTAGCTGTTGGAACAGTTGGAAGAAGTTCCTTTATTTGTCCGCTTAACCACTGCCCTGCTTGTTTTAATTCTACAGTCGAACCTTGTTTAACTAACTTTTGATTTTCAAGAAGATCAACGAACGCTACTAAAAAATAAAAGACACTCATTCTTGGTTGGATGCCACTTGGTATCTTAAATAATGGGTACTTTTTATCTGTTGCAATTTGCTCTAATTTACCGCCAGCACAAACTATAACTATTTTTGCCTTCTTACTTTCAGCTTGAGCTAAAGCAGATAAAGTCTCTTCTGTATTGCCCGAATAACTTGAAGCTATAAACAAAGTTGAATCATCAATAAAACTTGGTATATCGTAATCTCTAACAATTTCTAGAGGCACGCTAGTTCCTGGCCAGGTCTTTACATAGACTGCTGGAATAGCAGATCCACCCATTCCGGCTACTACAATGTTCTTAATATTTTCCAATTCTTCAACATGAGTGTTAAAACTAAATTCTAGTTGGCTACTTTGTTTTTCGACTACTCCCAAGGCGTCTTCAGAGTCTCTTGTATGTATCATTTTTAAGTCATCTAACATTTTGACTTATTCTCCTTGTGCTTTTTATAGCAGTTTGTATATAGTATATCTCAAAGCTAATTACAAATTTTTAGGGGTAACATATGTTCGGGCACCAAGATGAAAAACCAAATTCAAATGACGCAGGAACTGCGTCAACTGCAACAGCACCAGTAGTTAATAATCAAATGGGATCAGACAGCCTGCCGACAATAGCGGCCGATCCAGTAGTTGATGATTTAGCTGTTGAACATGGCAGCGCACTTGCAAATCCAGACAAACAAGTATTATCCCCTGCAGGAGGCTATCCTAAGGCATCTAGTCAAAACATCCGACCTGGAGGCATCAGTGAAGAAGTTATTGAAGAAAAGTTACCAGAAGTGCCTTCTCCTATGCCACCAGCTAATCCTCAATCTGACTTAGCTGGTATAAAAAGTCAGGTCATAAGTGAACTATTTCCGTTAATTGGTGAGTTAGACCAGACACCAGATGAAAGATTTAAAACTTTAATGATGATGATTCAGGCTACAGATAACCAAGAATTAATAAGATCAGCTTATGAAGCTGCTCATAATATTGATGAACCTAAGAAAAAAGCCCAAGCACTACTTGATATTATTAACGAAATTAACTACTTTACTCAGCACGCTTAGATTTCTACAAAGAAATCTTTGATTACATCATTCCGCCCATGCCTCCACCCATATCAGGTGTTGGCATTTTTTCTTCTTTAGGTACATCTACAACCAATGCACCCATAGTCATTGAAGTTCCAGCAATAGATACTGCGTTTTGAATTGCTTCTTTAGTTACTCTTGTTGGGTCAACGATACCGCTAACTTTTAGATCAGATAGTTTTGTTGGGTTGTTTACATCTACTCCAACACCTGCTTTACCAGTCTTAATTCTTGGTAACCATTCATCTGCATTTAAGCCGGCGTTCGAAAGTAGAATTCGAAATGGTTGTTCAAGCGATTTAGTTAAAAGTTGAGCACCAGCAATGACTGAATCATGGCTGCTATCGTTTTTACTAATTACTTTAGTTAAATTAATTAATGTTACTCCACCACCCGGTACGATACCTTCTTCAAGGGCAGCTTTTACAGCATGAACTGCATCATCAACTCGAAACTTCTTTTCTTCAATTTCAGTTTCGGTTGCCCCACCAACTTTAATGACAGCCACTTTACCAGATAAAGCAGCTCTCCTTTTTTCTAGATTTTCTTTATCATATTCGCTTGTTGCTTGATCAATTTGAGCATTAATTTGTTTTATCCGAGCAGTAACCTCAACCGCTTTGCCGCCACCTTCAATAATGGTAGTTTCGTCTTTATTAGAAATTACTCGTCTGGCTGATCCAACTACGTCTAGATCAACATTTTCAAATGTCATTCCTCTTTCTTCAGTAATAACATCTGCTCCAGTTAAGATAGCGATGTCATTTAAAATATCTTTCCTTCTGTCTCCAAATGATGGAGCTTTGATTGCGACTGCGTTAAAAACTCCTTTAAGTCTATTTAAAATTAAAGTTCCAAGGGCCTCACCCTCAACATCTTCTGCAATTAAAACTAAGTCTTTCTTACCGGCTTGGGCTAATTTTTCAAGAAGTGGTAAGAATTCTTGAACTGATGTAATTTTCTTATCCGTAATTACAATTGCTGGTTTGTCGTAAATAGCTTCCATTCTGGCAGTGTCGGTAACCATATACGGACTAACGAATCCCCTGTCAAATGTGAATCCTTCAACAACTTCAGATTCAAGCAGTAACCCCTGCCCTTCTTCAACAGTTACGACACCGTCTTTGCCAACTTTATCTATTACTTCAGCAATTAAACTTCCTATTTCGTTTGATCCAGCTGAGATAGTGGCAACTTCAGCTACTCGAGATTTTTTACCCTGAATATCTTCAGACAACTTATTGAGTTCTTTTATGGAATCCTTAGCTGCATTTTCTAATCCTTTTCGAAGCAGCATTGGATTATGTCCAGCTGCAATTAATTTATTTGCTTCATTTAAAATGTGATAAGTCAAAACTGTCACAGTAGTTGTACCGTCTCCGGCTACATCATTCATTTTTGAAGCGGCTTGCTTTATAAGTTCAGCACCAACTTTATAACCTAGTGTCTCATCATCAACATCAGCTAGTTCAACTCCTTTAGCAACAGTTACACCATCATGAGTGACAGTTGGGTTACCATATGTTTTGCCAATTATTACATTTCTGCCCTTTGGTCCAAGAGTTGTTTTAACGGCGTTATATAAAACTTCTGCCCCACCTAAAACTCTTTTTCTGGCATCATCATCATAAAAAACTTTTTTAGACATAAAATTTAATCTCCTTCTTAATTAACAGTCGCTAGGACGTCTTCTTCTTTAACAAGTATGTACTCTTTTTGTTCTATTTTTATTTCGGTAGTGCTGTAGCTTTTGTATACTATTCGATCTTTATTTTTGACTTGTTTTACGTCTTTACCAACAGCAATAACCTTAGCGATTTTTGGTTTTTCTTGTGCTTTATCTGGGATATATAGTCCGCTTACTGTTTTAGTTTCTGCTTCCTCGCTGACAGCGACAATATGGTCGCCAAGGGGTTGTAATGGTGAAGTCATATCTCTCCTTGAATAAGTAGTTAAATTTTACAGATGACAAACAAATAAAAACATCTGTTTCTAGCACTCAATATACCTGAGTGCTAAAACTTGGTCAAGACTTAGTTGGTTTTTCTTTTAGTAGTTCTTTTAATAATTTTCGAGTAGTTGCAATTTCGTTCCAAGGATGTGCACCATCAGCACGTTCGATAGTTTGTTCATGACCTTTACCAAGTAGTAGAATAGTGTCATCTTTTCGTCCCAGACTTAAGGTAAATTTTATTGCTTCGACTCTGTCATGAACTACAAACATATCTTTATCTTTAACTTTGCCATGTTTAGTGACACCCTCCACAATTTGATCTAATATCTTATATCCATCAACATCCCTATCATCTTCTTCGGTAAGAATTACTAAGTCAGCATATTTACCTGCTAGATCACCCTGAAGAAATCTTTTAGCTTCATCACGTCTCCCAGGAGATCCAAACATAACAATAAGTCTGCCCTTTAACACAGGTTTTAAGTCTTTAAATAATTTCTCGAAACTATCTGGTGAGTGAGCAAAATCTACAATTACATCAAAATCCTGGCCTTCATCAATTCTGGTCATTCGTCCTGAGACACTTTTTAGTGAATCTATTCCCTTTTCAATTTGTTCCTTGTTAAGGCCAATAATTCTACCCGTAGCTACTGAAGCAAGTGAATTATATACATTAAATGATCCGGGTATATGGCAATTTATTTCGTAAGTTTCACCCGCTACCATAGCTTTATATTTTGAACCTGACGTTTTATATTCAATTGATACGGCCTTCATTTCACCGCTTTGTATGCCATAAGTAATTGGATTTTGAACTGATTTGGCAAAGTCAACTAAGTTGGGATCGTCGGCATTTACTACACCTGCTCTAAGACCGCGCTTATTTTTATTTGCCAGGGTGAAGAGTTTTCTTTTTGCCTGAAGATAATTTTCAAATGTCCTATGATAATCTAAATGCTCGTGCGAAATATTTGTTATAACTGCCACTGAAAAAGGTACTCCCCAAACTCTGTTTTGAGCTAATCCGTGTGAAGTTACTTCATAAACTAACCAGTCAACTTTTGCTTTTTTCATAAGTTTTAATCTGCTCATAAGTTCATTTACGGGCACATTTGTATAATGCTCATGTTGAAGATGTATATCTTCATTTATGCCCCACTCTATAGTCGACATTAATCCAACTTTATAACCGCTACTTAGAAGCATCTTATAGATCATCGACGTCGTAGTTGTTTTGCCGTTTGTCCCTGTCACCCCTATAACTTTTAATTTTCTTCCGGGGAAACCATTAAATAAATTAATTATCATGGCTTCAAGTAAATGACCGTATGGTTCAATTTTTCTATATAAATTTAGAGGTAATATTTTCTTAACTATTTGTTTCAAAGTCATCAATTAAATTATAGCCGACAGTAGTGTCACTAGACTAGTAAGATAAATATTTTGAGTAAGCCATGCTATGCTTTTTAAGATGAAAATACTTGGGATTGAGACTAGTTGTGATGAAACAGCAGCAGCAGTTGTTGAAAATGGTCATACCCTTTTAAGTAATAAGGTTACCTCTAGCATTGATCTACATAAAGTTTACGGTGGTGTTGTACCAGAAATAGCTGCCAGAAGTCATATTGAATATATAATCCCAGTAATAACAGGTGCCTTGGAAGAAGCAAATTGTAATTGGTCAGATATAGACGCTATAAGTGTTACTTATGGGGCGGGACTTGGCGGAAGTTTACTTGTCGGTGTTATTACAGCTAGATCTCTTGCTATAAGTTTTAATAAACCACTGATAGCTATTAATCATGCTCGGTCGCATATCTACGGTAATTTCATAACTAAAACTGAACTTAAAAACTATTCTCTACCTAAATCAACTCCTAGCTTTCCTTTTATTGGATTAATATTATCTGGTGGTCACAGCCAAATTGTTTTATTTAAAAGTCACTCTGATTACAAAGTATTAGGTAAAACACAAGATGATGCAATTGGTGAAGCTTTTGATAAAGTCGCTAAAATTCTAGGTCTGCCCTACCCAGGCGGACCATCTATATCCAAATTAGCGCAAGCCGGTGATCCAGATAAGATAGATTTTCCAAAACCCCATATGCAGAAGTATGACTTTAGCTTTAGCGGCTTAAAAACAGCAGTTCTACGCTATGCTCAAAAATCAATTGGTGAAAGCTATACATTTCCTTCTAAAATGCTGTCTGAGCGTCTTACAATGCGTCAGAAAGCAGATATTGCAGCTAGTTTTGAGAAGACAGCAATCGAATATATTGTAGATAAAGTAAAAGCTGCACTAAAGGAATTTAAGGTATCAAGTTTAGTTGTAGCTGGCGGTGTGGCTGCTAATATGCATCTGAGGAAAGAGCTTGCCAGATTAGGCATAGAGTTATTTATCCCAGACATTAAGCTATGTACAGATAATGCAGCCATGGTCGCTTCTCTTGGTTATTACCTGTTCAAAGAAAATAAACAGAAATCTGAACCATATAAACTAGATATAGAACCAAGCTTAATGATGTAGCTTTTACATAGTTCTCAATTTCATATGAATGGTGATTTCAGTTATTTTTACTTCGGTGATATGATGATTTAGACATGAATCTTCCTAAATCTTATGAGGCTAAAAAGTACGAATCGGATATTTATGACCTCTGGCTGAAAAGTGGAGTATTTAAAGCTAATCCGAATAGTTCAAAAGAGCATTATTCCATTAGTATGCCTCCACCAAATGAAACAGGTACTCTTCATATTGGTCATGCGCTTTTTATAACGCTTCAAGATATATTAATTCGGCATGCTCGACAAAAGGGAAAAGATGCACTTTGGCTACCCGGTACAGATCATGCGGCCATAGCTACCAACGCCATTATAGAAAAGAAACTGGAAGAAAAGGGGACCAATAAGCATAAAGTCGGCCGAGAAAAATTCTTAAATGTAACAAGGGAATTTGTAGGCAGTAGTCGAGATACAATCAATGAACAGCTTAGAGCTATGGGTGCAAGTTGTGATTGGTCGAGAGCCCGCTATACGCTCGACGACACACTAAATAGATGTGTTAACGAAGTATTTGTAAAAATGTACAATGATGGCCTTATTTACAGAGGTAATCGAATAGTCAATTGGGATCCAAAATTAGAAACAAATGTATCAGATGATGAAGTTGAACATCAAGAAGTAAAGGGCAAGTTCTATTATTTTAAGTATGGACCATTTGAAATAGGAACTGCCAGACCAGAAACAAAATTCGGCGATAAATATGTTGTCATGAATCCTAAGGATAAGAGGTACAAAAAGTATAAGCAAGGCGACACATTTGAGGCAGAGTGGATAAACGGCAAAGTTACTGCCACTGTAATAAAAGATGAAGCTGTTGATCCAACTTTTGGAACAGGAGTAATGACTATAACCCCTTGGCATGATCAGACCGACTTTTATATCGCCGAAAAACATAAACTAGATAAAGAACAAATTATTGATTTGAAGGGTAGATTACTTCCTATAGCAGGTGAGTTTGCAGATATGACTATTGAGGAAGTAAGACCAAAAGTAGTCGAGAAGTTAAGATCTAAAGGATTATTATCTAGAGTTGAAGAAAATTATACCCATAGCATTGCTTTAAATAGCCGGGGGAAGGGGATAATAGAACCTCAAATAAGACTGCAGTGGTTTATAGATGTTAACAAAAAGGTCGTTAATTGGAAAAATAAAAAACTCTCCCTAAAAGAAGTCATGCAATCTGTTATTAGAGAAGGGGATATTAAATTAATTCCTAGCAGATACGAAAAGAACTATTTCCATTGGGTAGATAACTTAAGAGACTGGTGTATCAGCAGACAAATTTGGTGGGGTCATCGTATACCTGTGTGGTATAGAACTGATACTGATGGAAGGCACGAAACTTATGTAGGCGTTATTCCACCAACAGACCAGAATGAGGGTAGGCACGAATGGGAACAAGACCATGATACCCTTGATACTTGGTTCAGCTCAGCACTTTGGACATGGAGTACTCTAATTGATCAAGAACTAGCTAATGACTACAAATTAAGTTTGGATACTCTCTTGAAAAAAAGTTTAGATTTTCAGACATATCATCCGACTACAGTTATGGAAACAGGTTGGGACATTTTATATTTCTGGGTTACTCGTATGATACTTGCGACTACTTACGTTACAGGAGAAATCCCTTTTAAAAAGGTTTATCTGCATGGACTTGTCAGGACAGAAGCTGGTCAGAAAATGAGTAAAAGTCATCCAGATACGATAATTGACCCACTTGAAGTTATCCCTGAGTATGGCACAGATGCATTAAGGCTGGCTTTAGTACAGGGTATGTCTGCTGGTAATGATCAACGGTTAGGTATAAGTAAAATAATCACTAACCGTAACTTCTGTAATAAGCTCTGGAATATAGCTAGATTTGTAGAAAGTACTCCTAAGAATAGTGATGATGAAATTAAGCTATCAACTATTTATGACCACTGGATAATTGACAGGTTAAATGAGTGTCAAGAAAGTATTAAAACAGACTTAGACAAATTCTTATTCTCTGAGGCATATGATAAGATTTACCACTTTATCTGGCATGATTTTGCCGATTGGTATGTAGAAGCATCAAAAGATAGTCCGAATTCAATTTTACTAAGTTATGTTTTAAAGCAATCTCTAGTTTTAATACACCCTTTCGCACCGTTTATAAGCGAAGCAATTTGGCAAACTATCAATAATTCAGATAAATCATTACTTGCATCTGAAACTTTCACCTCATTAATAAAATATGAACTAGCTAAAGCAAACCAATTTGAAATTGTTAAATCGGTAATTAGTGAGTCCAGATACTTACAAAAAGTTTTAAATGCTAAAAAGCCTGCAATGAATTACCAAAAATCCCAGCTTATTACAGATAATATAAAGATGATTAAAAGACTTGCTTATCTAAAAGATATTAAAGAAGTTTCTAAAGGGCAGGGAATCAAACTAACTCTTGTTAAAGAAAATATCTGGTTAGATATAGATAAGAGTAAAACAGTTATTTATTTAAAAGATGTTTCTGAAAAAAATAAAATCCAAGAAAAAATTGTTTCAAATCTTAAAAATAGACTATCGAATAAGAAGTACTTAACCAGTGCACCAGAAGATATAATAATTCAAACTAAAGATCAACTAAGTGTTGCTGAAGAAGTTTTACTAAATCTCCAAAACGAAATAAAAAGATTTAAAAGCTAATTTTAACTTGGCTCAAGTGCATCTCGGATTTTTTCAACAGATTGACTTGGCCTTGAATCATCAAACCAAAGAACATGCCAACCCAATTTTTCGGCTGCCATTAAATTAACTCTGTCATCATCTATTAACAGTATCTCTTCAGGTTTACTTTCTGCTTGTTGTTCGGCTACCTGGTAAATTTTTAACTCTGGTTTTATCGCACCTATAACAGATGAATCCACAATTGAGTCATAATCTAAGTTCGGTATTTGTTTGTTTTTTCTCAAAGCTGATAATAATCCTGGCATAGTGTTTGTCATAAGTCCAACCTGGTATTTTTCTTTTGCCCAAAGAAGTAAGCTTTGCATTTCTTTTATCGGTTCAGTAGTTTCAAGATAGAAATCTTGCCAACTAATACTATCAACACCTATTCTATTGGCTAATTTATTATTTAAATCACTTAGGCTCATTTCACCTCGACATACTTGATCGTTATAGTGCCAAAATGCTGATTCAATAGTTTCAAGATGTACACCAAATTTGGCTGAGATTTTATCAAAGGCACGTTGGTAAAAATGTACAAGGCATCCGTTAAGATCAAAATATATAAAGCTGACCCCTGTTTTTGTCCGATACTTAACTTGTTTAGAATCTTGTTTTAGGCCAACAAGTTCATCCAAACTAACCTGTAGTGCTTTAGCGATTGATTGAATTGTAAAGATTGAAGGTGATTTTATAGCTCCACGTTCAATTTTAGTAAGAGTAGAAAAGCTTAAATTGGCTTTTTGACACAGTTGTTGCTGAGTTAATCCTGCAGCTAATCTAGCATCTTGTAATCGCTTACCCAGCCCCCTCTCGTCCATAGCCTCATAGTATCAGTAGGGTAGTTTATTGACAATAAATATAACCCTAAATGGCTATTTAAATTAAAAGATAAAAACTAAAATTGTATAAAAGATAATAGTCGAAAAAATAAAAATAACACCAACAAACTTAGTGACATTCTTTGTATTTGCATAACCAATTCTTCTGGCCCACGTATTATATGCAATTGCAGCAACCCCAGCTCCAAAGAATAGTGAATAGAAAAGTTTCATAATTTAATATTATTAAATAATTAAAATTTAATTAAATTTTAATTTATCAGCCATTTCTTTTAATTTTTTATTATCTGGTGGAAGAGATCTATCCGGAATATTATTATATTCGTCCATATTACTAAATGGAATTAAATGTACGTGTGCGTGTTCTATATCTATACCAATTACTTTTAAGCCAACATAAGGTTTTGTAGAGACATTTTTTAACCTGTTAGCTATTTTTTTAACTGTTTTCATCAGATTAATATAATCTTGGTCGTCCATATTCCAGAGATAATCTGTTTGTATTTTAGGAACAACAAGGGTGTGACCGGGTTGTATTGGATAAATATCTAAAAATACAAAAGTATTTTCGTCTTCATATACTTTAAAACTAGGTATTTCTCCTTTAATAATTTTTGTAAATAAACTTTCAGCCATATATTAATTATACGATTAATCATTTCCTGAACATTTAATTAAATTTTAATATTTAAATTAAGTAATATATTAAATATGCTAGTGTTTAGAAAAATTATAGCTTTATTAATTGCAATTTTAATAATTGTTAATTTACTTATGCTAACCTTTAATACTGAGTTTACTTTACTTGTTAAGCATAAAGGCCAAATTGATAGCTGGATTAACAAAAAGAGTATTTACAGTGTGCTAATTAAGAAAATAGATATTCAAGCAAACGAAGCTGTAAGAAGTAATTTAATAGTTAACAAGTTAAGTATTTTTGCGAATACAAACATTAACTCTATATTTCCGGAAAATCAGTTTAATAACTACGTTTCTGAAATTATTAACTCCAATTATTCTTGGTTAGAAGGAAAAACTGCCAAACCATTATTTTCAATAAATTTAATTAATTTAAAACAACAATTTGCTTCTAACGTGGCAAGTTATATAAAAACTAACCTTCAAAACTTACCTCTTTGTTCAGAGCTACAGCTAATAGAATTAGAGAATAACGGACCTCAAATTGTTAATTGTCTTCCACCTACAGTTTCACCCAATAATTTCAGCAACAGTATTAAAAACCAAATATTAAACAGTGATCTTTTTTCGAACGAGAAGTACATAACCGCTGATTCAATAATAATTAAGAATTTTGGGAATAATGTTCCTTATTACAAAAAATTAAATAAAGTACCAAAGTATTACCAAAAATCTAAAACAATTGAATATGTATTAATTATTTCTGCATTAATATTGAGTTTACTTCTGTTTTTCGTATACCCTACAAAGTTAACAATATTAAAATTCTTTGGTTGGATATTTTTAATAAGTGGACTTTTATTACTCTTAATTGACCCGTTGGTAAATAGGGAAGTCTCTGTCTTATTTCAAAAAATAAACAATAACATTTCACTCCATGATTATAAAAACCCTTTATCGAGCTTTATTTATAGCTTTAAAAACAAATTAATAAGTATTAACGACTACTTTAAATATTCATATATTGGCGTATCTGTATTCTTATTACTTCTAAGTTTTGTAGTCAAGAAAGTTAAAAGAAGTAATTAATCATATGGCGGAGAGGGAGGGATTCGAACCCTCGGTACAGTTGCCCATACAATGGTTTTCGAGACCACCCCGTTACGACCACTTCGGTACCTCTCCTTATATATAAGTAATATTTTAGCAATGTAGAATAGTATGGATATATATGTTAATATTTACCCCTGTTAATATAAGCGCGTGTAGCTCAGTTGGATAGAGCGTTGGCTTGCGGAGCCAAAGGCCGTAGGTTCGAATCCTATCACGCGTACCATTTCGCTTATGCTGAACGGGACATACAGTCGGAGTTTAGAACTTCGGAGCAATATACTTGATGAGGATATGTACCTGTCCCTGGTCTTCAGGATAGCTCAATGTACAAAGCAGTAGTGCTTCTTCCTCACGGATTTGTTTTGAATGGGCATTTATAATTTCATCCTTGATACTAGTATCGAATAAAAACCCTACTAACCCTTGAGCTATCGGATCAAAGCCCGCTCTTGTTTCTAGATTTTCGCCATTATACTGTACTGCAGAAAGTTCATAAGACATTAGCTAATCATATCAAAGGATAACTCTTATGCTTGATGGGCAGATATTCATACTAGCTAAGTTATTACATAAGAGCTGTGAGCACAATTGTTCTAACCTCAGCAAGTGAGGTGTACCATTTCGCTTATGATTAACAAGCGTGTAAGGAACGAAAAGACATAATCGTAGTCAATGCTATATTTAAGTGATGGATAATGAACCCCATATAGTCTCACCTAATAATAATCAAAACTCCCAACACAACCCAGATTCCAATGCAAAGCCAAATCCACAAGTGGTTCAGCAATCTGTTGCTCCTAGCAAACTGCCAACACAAATTAGTCAACCAACTTTAACTTCAGCTAGCCAAAATTCTCAGGTGATCGGTGTTAACCCAGATTCTCAGGTAATCAATTCAACTAAATCGAATAAAAAATCCTTTCTTGTAGCAATAAGCGTTCTAGTCGTAGTTGGTGGAATTGTTGTGTTTCTGGTCGCTCATGGCACTAATAATCATTCAAACCCTAGTCAAGCTAAAACAGCTTCAAGTAGTAAAGCATCAACAGCAAACCTTAAAAGCTATACTTCCAGTAGTAAGATTTATAGTCTGAGTTATCCATCAAGTTGGACACTCAACAAACAACCAGTACAGAAATCGAGCACGGATCCTTTTCCACTTGCAGATCCGAATGCAACACAGCTAATTCCGCCTGAATATATTGATGGTAATTCATTCTCCAATGCCGTGATTATCGAGGCATACACAACTAATGACACTACAAAAGTGCTAAAAACTTTTGCTCCATCAATAGATCAATCACAGATCAAAGCGAGTATGATTAATGGCTATCAGTCCATGTTCGTTGAAGAAGAAACGGCTGGTAATGAAAATTCAGCTTCTAGTACTCAAGATACTTATGCAATTACAAATAATGATACGACGCTATTAATTAAATTTACGGTTAAACAAGGTGGTAATGCGGCCAGTGGTGTCAAAGCATTTGATGCAACTAGTGAACTGCCCCAAGTTACGTCTATTATTAATAGCATCAAATTTGCTAATTAATACCAACCAACGGTAAATTTCCTATTCCTGACCTAAAATTGTAGTGGCGAGAGGATTTGAACTAATAGGAAAGCATTGCTTTAGCCGATAGTATAGTGGTTCTAACCTTAGCGAGTGAAGTGTAACAAGCATAAAGTTATAGGTTTTTATAGACTTCTCGGCGATGACCAATTCTGATTATAGTAATGATAAGTATGTTTTTCTTAACCTGATAGATAATCCGATAATCACCGTATCTTACTCTAAATAAATCACGTGACCCTTTTAGTTTTGAAGAGCCTTCAGGTCTAGGCTTGTCTTTAAGCCCTTGTATCTTTTCTATGACTGCTTTTCTATCTGTTTTGGGCAGTTTTCGTAGTTCTTTTTTTACGCTGCTTCTATATTCAAGCCGATTAAGCATTATTAAAGCAAGCCTTCTTTTTTAAACTCAGCAACAAGTTCATCAAACGAATGGCTCGGCTCGTTTTCGCGTCTCTTGGCTTCTTCTATATCTTCCAGATCCTCAAGCATTTGATATTTCAAAGCGTCTTCAACTATAGACGAGATGCTTTCATTGCTTTCTGCAGCCCGTATTTTTAAAGTACGGAATAGATTATCATTTAAAGTGATTGTTGTGCGCATATTGTTCCTCTCTAAAAACATCATAGCACACTTACATAAATACATCAATATGTATCTGGCAATATGGTTCTAACCTCAGATACCGAGGTGAACTACGAAGGTTGTGCTTGAAATTTAATGCTTTTGTATAGACATTATATTTTTGATAACGTTGATTGACATGGAGAACCATCCCAGAGAAGAAACTGAACAACAGAGACAATATGAACGTAAACGTTTAAGGAGTTGGCTTGATAGAAAGCTAACTAGATACGGTATGGAGGGACTATCCGTACCATTTATTCACGTTATTGATGCTCCGTTAAAGTTTAGTGATGAAAGGGTCGGGCACATGCATAAATTTACTTATGTTAGGGATGGTAGAACAAAAGAAGTAATTAAGTTAAATGTTTATCATTCAAGTGATTTAATGGGGCCATTTACTAAGTACACTTCAAAATCACCAGGTGAATTTACAAGGTCAGATATAAATCCCTTAGACAGTGGAGCTTTAAGTGAAGATAAAATTCAACTACTAAGTGATAGTGAAAAAATTGAAGCTTTATTAGTAGGTAGTGCTTTAGCGGCACAAAGTAAATTAATAGATGCCGAAGAAGGTGTTGATGAATTTCCTATAAGCGCACATGAAGCCAGGGATGTATATAACTTAGTACGAACAGCACAAATCGCTTTTTAATTATCTAAACTCAGACAGATAGTTGAACTATTTTACTTAGTAGCTTATTTATGTTATTATATTTTTAATGTATAGACCTTCTTTTCTTCCAGAAATTATTGTTAATCCTGAAAGTAAAACAGTTGTTGTAACGCCTGAACTAGAGAGAGCATTTCCTGAAGCTGCCGCAGCCTACAAAAAAGTTGATGAAGCATTTTTAGAAAGTCCAGAAACTCATTTAAAAAGGTTGGAGGAAAGTGTCTTTTCGTTTCGTTCAAAGAGAGGATTAAGGTCACCTGTAGTTTGTTCGCTAATTTATGGACAGAAAGTTAGTAATGAACTTCTTGTTATTTTCGCTCCTTTCTCCGACGGTGCACCAAATAGTACTTCTGAAGATATTTATCGATACATGCTAGCAGATGAAAAAGATTCAATTAGTAAAGGTAAAGCTGCGCCAAATAGTTGGGGGCAAACTACAAAATCAGGTGTTTTGTCTGAATTGTTGCAAGCAATTGATCGTGATATGCCAGTCCTAACTATTTTTAGTCCTATGTCTACACATGCTTACAACTTTGAAGAGCGACAAGAAATAAAGTACGGTGATTTTACTTCTGCTGCTCGAATTACTGAAGAAGCTGTAGCTATCGCTCAACAAAGATTACATGGTCAAAAAAGTGAAACACAAATAAGTAAACTCCACTTTCATGGAGCTTCTCTTGGTGCCAGTATTGCTATTGGTAGCGCTAGAGGTTCACTTGCAGACTTCGATGTTCGAAGTGTAACTGCCCAAGAACTTATTATTGGGCCTAAGAATGTTTTTCCTGACCTAGCTGGAAAATTCACGATTAACAGCAATGTGGGAGAAGTTTCGGAAATAATAGTTCCAAATGATTATGCAAGAATAGCTGAACCGATTATGCGTCGCATGATTGATCGTGACGGTTACGAATTTGCTACTTACAGACGAATGGCTAGTGGAATGAGTAAACGCACTTTTCTAAAAGGCCTTACCAATCCCGAATTTAACCAGACGCCATCAGCCATAGAAGAATTAGTAGGAAATGGTGTACCTCTGATTGTGGCGTTGGCTGAAAATAGCGGTCTAACTAAAGATACAGAGGATTATTTACCTATGGATAGTGAAGATGTTATTCACATTAGAGCTGAAGCTGGCCAAAGAGCTAATCATCTAATTGACGAACAAGTTGGTTTAACAGATATGATTGCAGCACTTAATATAAAGAGAAGCTAAATATTAAACTACTCAATACAGCTAAATCTATTCGGTAGGAGGTGTTGCTACAGGTTGCTGATCTTCTTGGGTTGAAATTCCAAATAGTTCATTTTGAAAGGGCAAACCGTGTGAATTTAGTGGTTGGCTGTAGTCAAATCGTCCACCATCCGGTGTCCGGTGAAACTTAACATGAGTAAGTTCTAAGTTTGAACTATTACTATTATTTGGTACAAAATGCATGGTTTTTGGATTAAACTTCATAAAAATTGTTCGGGCTTGGGGAGATACAACATCTATATATCCGAACTTAATACCATGCAAGTGGGTAACTGGTATTTTACCTTTAGTTGGACCTACTAGCGGATTTGTTATTTTATTTTCTCTAACTTCAGTCATGTGGTTATAAGGGTTGATGCTCGCATGTTTAATAAATAGAGTTCCTAATGCAGCTGGATTAACTTGGCCTCTATTTATCCTAGAATCAACTTGTTTTTCGACTTGACCAACACTTAGTACTAGTTTGTTATGGGATTTTGCAGCTTCAACGGTAGGAGGTAAAGCTAGTGAACCTATGGCAGCAGTCAATGCTAGTAATTGTTTTGTTTTGACTGCATGTTCAAAAGTTTTCATTAAACATATTATACACTACGTAGTCTATTTAGTCAATCTAAACATCCAGCGTGTTGACTTGCATAAGCGTTTTATCCTATAGTTTTATTAAAGGACCAGTGATGATTGGTATTAAAAAGCAAAAAACTGAAAATACTGAACAGTACGGTTCTGTAGTAGTTAGTGGATCACAGACAATGTTATTTAAATTTAATAAAGTACAGATGGTTTTAATAGCGTCAGTAATTGCAGCTTTTGGTACCTTATTAATAATCTTTACTAAAGCTCAAGATCTGTCCTACTCAACGATAAGAACTGACATTATTGTCCAATATGCTTTGCCTCACGGATCGATGCCTCTTAATAAAACCAAGATAGCAACCCCGATGCCAGCACCATTTACTCTTTATGGTAACGGATTGCTAATATGCGGTGACGGTAACTCATCGGATGCCTTTTCACCACCTATGCCGAATATGTCTATGGGAATGATTGACAATGGCAATACCAACCTGCCAACTTCAACAAATCTTACGACAGATCAGATTAGTACGATGATCAATCAGATTAATGCCACTGGTTTTTTTAGTCTGAAACATGAATATTACAAACAACCTATTATTAATAACCAGCATGCCCTTAGGGTTAATTTACTGGCGGATGATCAGTTTGTTTTGTACTACAATGACAAGCCAGCACCCAGTGCTTATGTAAAGACTCTGGCTATACTCAAGTCATATTGCTCTACGGTTACCACCCCATATGTAGCATCTAATTACACTCTAAGAATTCTTAAAGGTACCTTAGGTAATAGTCAGGTTCACACGATCGATAAACTTTCTGATGCAACTAGAAAATTTCTTGACAAAGATTTACCTTACGTGAATACTGCCAACTCACTCTTAAAAAATAACCCGGCTAATGCTTCAACTTTTTCCACTTCACCTTATGAATATGACCAGACAATAAGCGCAACCGATGCCAGTTCACTAGTTTCTGATTTAGGTGGAAAAACTCAAATGTTAATAGCGCAGAGTAATTATCAATTAACGGGTGTTACATATCAGATTGCTCTTGAACCTCGGTTACCTAAAGTTAATAACAACCTAAGCCCGAATTATTCGCAGCTTCGACAAAGATTAACTACTACTAGTACCACAGCAACAGTTTCAAACTTACCCGTTCGTTATGTAGTCTTACTAGCTGCTGATGGCGGCGATACTTACGTCTTAAATGAAGCCCAAGCATTAGGACAGGCAGTTCATGATTGGTACTGTGGACAGATCGGAATGTGCTATAACTGGACTGGTGTGTCTGTAATAAGAGGCAGTCAGACTATAAATACTTATGTAACTTGCCCACTTGGTAGTGACTGCCTAACATCAAGTGGTGCTAGTGATCCTTCGCTATCAATTATGGAAAATGTCAGGTTACATGATAAAGCCTCAGTGTATACATCAGGAATTGATACAATCATAATACCGGGTTGGGATACTAATGAACTTCCTATTGGCAACGCCTGTGGTTGGGGTAATATAGGCCTAAACTTAAGCAATTCAAGTTTAGGTATTGTTGATTTGCACTCTCCAACAATCTCTTCTGGCACGAGTCTTTATTGTCAGCATGGTCATACCTTAGCCCATGAATTAGGCCATACTTTTGGGTTGAACCACACAAACCCATGCAATGGAACGCTAATGGACGGTCCTCCTGGATGCGATTATGGATCCAATTGTGATATCAATGATCCTCTTGTGCCAACCTGTACTTTGGATAGAATACAAGGTCAAATTCTTTGTGCAACAACAATAATTTTCTCTGGTACTTGTCACAATCCTCCTGTTGCCCCACCTCCTCCTCCATCACTACCACAACCTTCACCTACACCTTTTTCTGATGTTGCTATAACTTGCGGTGGTTTTACATATAGCGCTGGGAAGATTGGTAATCAACAGATTGAAGCACTATTATACCTTAGTGGAGCTAGTCTTACCGGAGCAGGTAAAGTCTGGTACGGTACTGGTGGTACGGGTAAAGATATAGTTGGCACTGATGTCAATGATACTACTCCGGTTACATCTATGAATGCAGGCATAAAACCCAATTCTGCAAACGTTTCATTGAAGTTGCTTGAATATACTATTTTCAATGGTATTATTTTCGTCGACGGAACACCATCCGTTTATAATGCATCTAGTTGTGTTGTTGATTCACCTCCACCACCTCCGCCGCCTCCACCACCTCCGCCTCCACCACCTCCGCCGGATACTCTCTATCAAGGACAAGCGCTTGACTGTCGCCTCGGCCAGTATATTCAGTCTGCCAACGGACTCTACAGGTTTATTTGCCAAACGGATAACAACATGGTGATTTATACAGGCGGTACAGTCGTTTGGAGCAATGGTACCAGGAACTCTGGGGCTGCCTATGTGGCTTTACAATCCAGCGACGGTGACTTGGTACAACGACGCGCCGATAATAGCGCGGTTTGGTGGGCTGGAGTTCTTGGTATGCAACGTTTGGTGATGCAGAATGATGGTAATCTAGTGCTCTATGACTTTTCAAATGTTGCTCACTGGTGCAGGGGAAACTGCAGCCTAGGTGGCTCGTCGAATGGGACGTAGTACATAGGACTACCTAAAAATGAACTCAAACTAAGTATTTATTAAGCTATCAATTATTAATATGTATTTATTTCTTAAAAGCCGTTTGACTCTCTTGAGCCAGCGTAACCAATAGAGCCATCACTCTTCCAGTCAATTTCAATGTTTTGGCGACTGTTTTTCATTGCAGGTAGTGTAGCAACATGAGTACGAGTAGCACGGTCGATAACATCTCCGGCATCACCCGCAAAGATGTATCGTCCATCGTGGCTCATATTTACCCAGCCAATCTTTCCACACCAAATTGGATTACAAGGGTTCTCGTTACCTGACAAAGTTCCGTCTAGAAGTTTGTAGGCAGTAAGTTCTTTAGGTGCTTGCGATGGCAAGCCGCTAATATCAAATACATGGAGCTCGTTGTTGGCAGCATCTACTAGCCAAGCTTCTTTCTCATCAGGGGAGATCGCAATTCCGTGACTAGGGGTAGACCACGGACCTGAGCAATTACATGGGTTTGTTGCTGATACAGTGTAAAGTACACTTCCTGAGCTAATACTACTGACTTGAAACCCTAGAAATCCACTGGCGGTAGTAAAAGCTAAGGTTTCAGTTTTATTTAATACGAAAGGTCGTACATTTAGTTTTAACGGTCCAATGGTAGGACTGAATGCTTGGAAAGGGCTTACCCCATTGGCTACATAAAGGTGATTGCTTGTTCCACTTGGATCGCCAGCATTGGCTCTGCTGCCAAGGTAAACGTGTCCGCTTGGTCCAACAACTGTGTTGTGCGGTCCAGTGCCACCATGCATGGTACCGATTGGATTTCCAGTAAGTGAGTCAATAACTTCCCATGTGTTTCCCAAGTCATTCTCACCGGTAGGCAGGTAAATGATTTTGCCATCAGAGGAGATGTCCATACTGTCGACACCAAAGCTATAACTCTTGGTATACACCACTGACTTTGTTAAAAGATTATATTCAAGCATAGAACCATTACTGCCACCACCCCAACCACCATAACTTATATAGAGATAGGGAGTACCGGTGGCTCCACTTACAGATTCACCTCGAACCCCTGCGGTGGTTGGAGTCAAAAAATGATCTACACTCGCAAATTTATTATCCATATCATACACATCTACGTAACCATCAGTTAAGACATACTCATAATGCTTCATGGTAGATGTCGCACCACCAAAAATTACACAGTTACCATCATTTGTTCCAGTACATGTTTGTTTGACAGCTGGGGCAGTAAGTACGCCATTATCCGCATTTAAAGATACGAAAGGGGTTGTTGCATGAGATTTAAACAGAATAACGGAACCAACTATAGCAACGATCCCTATCGCAAGGCCTGCTGTCACTCGTCGGAAGTTTTTTGTTTTATTGAAGTAGTATTTTTTAAGCATAAACTTTATAAAATTTATACCATAAATATAATAAATACCCTAGAACGGTGCTGATTTAGAAAGTATTTAACAGTAATTGTTTAAATAGCTTAACGGATTTTTAGTAATTTCCTAGTAGTATCAGCAGCATTATTATATAAATTAAATATGACTCCAAGTAATAGAAGTGAGAATGCCAACCATGTGTTTATGAAACAGGCCGCAATTGCTAATATAGAGCAACTTACAGGGGTTAATACTCGTATACGAGCATTTATATTTTGATGTCTTTGTCTTTCTTCATTTTCAATAGATGGTGACTTATCAATATAAAGTCTCATTGCAAAAAGTGTTAGACCAATGAAGATAATATTTAGAGCGTAAATTATAAGTCCAACTTGAGTATCCGGATATGTACCTACAAGTTGTGACGAAAACGGAACCAATCCTATCAAGAGTAGAAATAACATATTAAGATTAACTAGATTCATGTCTAGGTTTTTGGCAACCGTAGAAACGATAAAATTATGTCCTCGCCAATAAGTAAATAAAAGCATGAAACTAATCAAATAACTGACGAAGATCTTTGATTCTTTAGATAGTTCGCTAAGCAAATTTTGATTATTTACTACTTTTAAAGTAGGGACTCTAAGCCCAAAAACTAATATTGTCATGACAATAGCGAATATACCATCTGTTAAGGCATGCAATCTGTCGTGTTTCATAAAGAGATTATACCTATTAATTAAACTGGATTTGCTTAATCATTACTAAGTAGCCATTTAACGGCTGATTTTCTATCTGGAAATATTTTTGTATTGGCAGATTTACCCATGGCTATTATGATGGCTTTTGTTATTTCTGTTAATATTTTATTTGCTCCAAAAATTGCAGTCTTTTCATAATTAAGAGCTTCAAGAACTTGCATTGCTGATCTATTTGAGTCTGCTGTAAATTTACCTTGATGAGTTAAATCTATTAGACCTAATCGTCTTTTGCCCTCATCCTGTAATTTCTGTAATAATTCTTCTGCATCATATCTTAAGCTTTCAAAAGACATATACGATTGATCAGCTACTATTTTAGCCTCAACATAACCTTCGGGATTAATAAATATTTGGTTTTGCATAACTAGAAAATATCTCTATTAAAATCATAGTAACATACTAAATTACACTTGAAATAGTAATCCTTAATACTTATGCTATTAATAATATAATCTTCAAGAAGGGTAAATATGCAAAAACGTAATCCATTTGCCGTAGTAGTATTCTCAATTATTACATTCGGCATTTATGCCATAGTTTGGCAAGTAAAAACTAAGAATGAATTGAACAGTCGAGGTGCAACTATACCGACTGCTTGGTTACTAATCGTTCCTTTTGTAAATATTTGGTGGCTTTGGAAATATAGTGAAGGAGTAGAGAAGGCAACGAATGGCAATTTATCTGCTGTCCTTAGCTTTATTCTTCTATTTCTGCTTAGTATTATTGGTATGGCTATTGTCCAGAGTGAATATAACAAAGTTGGAGTTACTGCTGAGGCAACTCCACCAACCACACCTCCATCGACAAATAATATGGCACCTCCACCCCCTCCGCCTCCAACTAACACTGCTCCCCAAGTTTAAAGAGTGCAAAAACGAAATCCCAAAGCAGTTTTTTTCCTTCATGCATTAACTTTAGGCATTTATCTTCTTGTTTGGTGTAACAAAAGTAAAAAAGAAATTAATACAATCTTAGGACAAAAGGAAGTTCCAACTTTGTGGTGGTTTGCCCTTCCATTTGGCAGTTTTTGGTGGATTTGGCTATATTCACAAGCACTAGAAAAAGCTACTGGCAAATATATAAAAAGAGACTTTACTTTTGGTATCTGGATTATAGCTACGCTTAGCTTAGGTGGTTACTTTAATTTAGATAATAATCTAGCTTCTAATCCCAATAATCACCTTAGTACTTTAACTATTATTATTGTTGCATTAGTTTTATACGTAATATTTACCTTAGTTCTAGGGATATTCCCAACAGTTATGCAATCAAAAATTAATAGTTATATATCTCGACCAAATGCACCACCGCCAGTAAATAACACTTAATTCTAATAACTTTTTGTAAATTAATTTGGTTTTTAACAGAGTGCTAGTGCTTGCATAGTCATTTTAAAACTGAAAAGCTATAAATATGAGCGAACGTCAAACTAAAGATTCTGAGGCGTACAATGCTTTTCAGGAAGCCAAAAAATTAGATATATCAGTCGCAACAGCAGGTATGGCTCTAACGGCAACAGAAGTTAGTTTAGAAATAAATACAGAAAGTGTTGAAAAATTTAATACGAAATATGAAGCAATTTTAAATCAACGCATATCTCTCGGTACGCTTGAAGCTTTTTCAGTGGATGAAGAAGGTAGTGTTAAACACGAAACTCCTTCAGATATTGATAGTTGTTTAGGTAAAAGAGGCAAGTTTGTTGGGTTTGAAATATTTGATAAAGCAATTTTGTATGAAAACAGAGAAGATTTAATGAATTCTGGGATTCAGCGATTAGAAATTTGTTTAGTTTTAATCCCTCCTGAAGAAAGAATAAATGATTCTCGTCATGCTGAAGTCGAAGTGAAAACTTATATTCCAATAAGTAAAATTGACGGCCCAATTGGTTTAAGTAGATAATATTTTATCTCTATTTTGCTTATGCTAAAGTAGAAATAGAAAGGGATATTATGGTAGAAAAAAGTACACCTTGGCATAAAAATAAAAAAGGCAAAACAGTAGTTAAAAAGGGTGGTGCTAGCGGTTTATGGTTTATGGGGTTTATTGGAGCTTTAGTTTATTATCTCCATGTCCACTCAGGAACTTTTTGGCTAGTAATCCTAGCTTTTCTAAAAGCAATAGTCTGGCCGGCAATACTCGTATATCATCTTCTCTTATTTTTAAGTGTATAAACTTAACAAGTATAGAATTGACTATAGTCCATAATCCTGGTATAATAATATAATGTCTGGTGAGAATTATCCTGGTTTAAAACCGAGTTACGATTATCAAAATCCGTATCTTATTGAATCAGAAGTTGAATGTAGGATTCATTATCTTTTAAAACCTGCATACCTCGAATTTGGTGAAAATATTTTAGTAATTTACCCTGAAAAAAATATTGTATGTCCAAGTTTACAAGATTATAAAATTATAAATATAGAAACTTCAATCAACCCCGAAGGTGTACTTGGGATATCTGAAGAGGAATTAGACGAACTACTAAGTAATAACGGTCCAGTTACAGATACAACAACAGAGATACCTGAAGATATATTATTCATACCTCACGGTGAGCAAATTTACATAAGAGAGTTCGCCGAACAACTTGGATTAAATGATAATGAAGATATTAGCGACATTATCATTTCAAATACTGAAGATGGTCTTACTATAAATAATTTTAATGAAGACGGACCTCTGAAATTTTATTTACATCGTGACGACAAGGAAATAGAACATTCTGAAATAGGTTTTAACCCTATAGAAGAAAAGAAGCAGGATCAACTATATCAAGAATTTATAGATATTTTCGCTCTATATTTTGATGGTGAAGATTTATTAGAATTTGAGGATGAGGACAAGCACTTACGTATTGCTCGAGAAGAAGATCCTAATTCTCATTTTTCTACTTTGGCTATTCAACTTATTAAAATTAACAATTATCCAGATTTACGAGTTGATGAAGGTTATCAATATAGTGTAATTAGAATCAGCCCAGACTTTTCAGACATTATTGTTGTATATGAACCTGAAGAAGATGAGTTTAAAGTAACAGGTAAAGGTAAAGCAGGCTATGAAATGCAGCTTACTAATCAGCAAGCTAATGAATTACTTACTCTAGCTCAAGAACTTCGATACCAATGGGGTGAAAAAAAATAGCGAAAATTAATTAGATTATAATTGACATAATAAATTAATTATGTTAATATATATCTAAATTATTGGAGTTTATTTAATGAGTCAAGAACGATTAGTTTCAAGAAGTTCCGTTATTAAAAGAACTATGGTGGGTGTTGGTACTTTAGCAGCTTCCAGCGCTATATTAATTGGATGTGGTAATTCCAAAGAGAAAGATTTACAAAAAGAAGTAAAACTATTTTCTGAGCAATTAATTAAGCCTGACGCAGATGAACTTGGATCTGATGTTATTAACTTAGCGGATAAACCAGGTAGCGAATTTAAGGTTGAAAATGATCCTCAAAATCCTAATCTAGTCCATGTTGTCTTTAGTCGATCTGTTGGTAAAAACGCTTTAGAAGGAGTTAGTTTAGAATATAAAATGACTGGAGATAAAACAAACCCTTTAAGTGTTGTTGACGCAAAAATAAGTATCAGAAATGGAAATCCTGAAACTTCTTGGAATTATAATAAACCTTACTTAAGTCAATATGAAATAAGTGCCCCAGGATTTGGTCCTGATGCAAAAGCTGATCAATGGTCTGTATCGTATAGTGGTGTTTGTTTAAATTATGATGTTGACCCAAATATGTATCAGTCTTTTTCACAAACACCAGGCTGTGATTTAACTAACTTATATCGAAGTTCAAAATTAAAAGGAAATGATTTTACTCAAAGTCCAGAACAGGCAAATTTTCTCTTAAGCGCCGCAGAGGAAGCCTTTGATGGTGTTTTAAGCACCAAGTAAATATATCCTGTTAACTAAAATTTTTGTGATATTTCTTCGTAAGAAAAATAACAGATTAAAACACTTCAAGTTAGTATTATTTCACTAGAGGTTAAGTCGCGGGAGAGATTAAATGACTAAAAATCCTAAATCCAGGGATCGAGCAGCTGGTCAGCCAAGACCTTGGTGGAGAACTTATTTGTCATAAGATAGTACTGCCTTATCGGCAGGTGTTGGTTTATGAGCTTCTAAACTCCTAGGCCAAAGTTTTTGTGATTTAACAACAGCTATTTCTATTGAGTAGAGTAAAACTTGGGTTTGTAAATAAATCCAAAAAAGAAGTCCTAAGGCTACAGCAAAGTAGCTATAAAGTGCATCGAGCCGTTTTAATTCTTTGGCAATTATTAAATTTCCCAGCGCTTGTAGTATTACTAGTCCGCAAGCTGCAAAAATTGCACCGACCCAGATGTCATCAAAAGTTATGTGTTTGGGCAGGCTGAAGTTAATTAAGAAATTATACAGCCAGAATAAAACTATAATATCTACTAAAATTGATAATGATTTAAAAACAATTCCATGGCCTGAACTACTTGTTAAACCAGCAATAACTGACGCCAGTATAAAGCCAAAGCCACCAATTATTACTAGTGAAATACTTTTATATAGTGTCAGTGGGAATGTATCCATATGTTTTTTATCTATTCGCCAAATTTTGTACATAGCAAATCTAAAAGTGTTTGCTACTCCTCTGGTTCCATATAGTGTGAATAATATACCGGCAAACAAAGCTAGACCACCAGCATTAATTCTATGTACATGTGTTGAAAGTTGACTACCAAGAAGAGGGAAATAATTTGTTAAGCCATTTAAGACAGTCCTTTGTATTTCTAAATTTTTACCTAAAACTACATCCGTCAGTGTTGTTAAGATAAGAAGTAAAGGGAAAAGCGATAAAAATCCGTAATAAGTTAGCAGGGCAGCTTGCTGACCAGCGGAGTCATCTGAGTATTTTTTTATTACAGCGACAGTAAATGCAAAAAAACGGTGGTTTTCTTGAACAGTGTTTATTTTATTTATAGTTTTGTTTATATAACTCACTAATTAAATATTCTACATTTTTTGTTAGAAACATTACAGCTAATGGTTATACGTTGATAGATAATAAATTAGTCTAGTTAACATAAAAAGGGGGTTAAATTATGTCATTTGACGAAGCAGAAGCTATGATGGAACATTTTGAAAAAAAATGGAAAGCCAAGCAAAAGAGAGAGTTTATTGATCGCATGGAACATAAATTAAGCCAAAAAGAAAGAAAGTTTCGTTAGAACCGAATACTTTTCATTAATCTATCGACTAAATCGGGTCGATGAGGTTCAACAGGCAAATTTTCGGATAAAATTGGCATGATTTCACCTTCTTTTTGGGCAGGGTAAAAAAGGCTAACTGACACCGCAAATCTTTTTAGCGGTATTAAAGAGACAGATTTATAATCTCCTTCGTCGTCTAATATAATGTATTTAAAATTAGAAAAAGAATAACTTTTTTGGCCTATTTTTACTCCCTTACTGCTAACGCTATATTCAATTTCTTTAGGTTTTCTAGATCCATATAAGCCCAGTGCAAAAAATGCCACTACGATGACAACAATGGTGACTATATCTTTTAGTAACAGATAAATAACAGCACTTAAAATTAAACATGTAATCATTAAATAAAAATACCAGACCGAATTTTTATCATACTCAATAAATTCTGGACCTGACCACTCTACGGTTTTAATATTATTTGCAGCACTATCAATAAATTTGTCTTCATTTTTAACAAAGTGCTCACTATCTTGGCTTACAACCGCTTTAGGTACCTCTTTTTTATTTTCTTCAGCCATAACTGTTATTTTAGCATTATAGGATTTGGGATAATCTAATTTAAAGCTCTATCTGTTATAATGGCCTCTGTTATTAAACTTGGAAGGGTGTCCGAGTGGTTTAAGGAACTGGTCTTGAAAACCAGCGTGCCAGCAATGGTACCGTGGGTTCAAATCCCACCCCTTCCGCCAAGATTAATACAAGTTATCTGGAGAGGTACCCAAGTGGCTGAAGGGGTTGGTTTGCTAAATCAATAGGGGGGAGCAATCTCCCGCGGGGGTTCGAATCCCCCCCTCTCCGCCAATATTTTCTGTTGTCATTATTGTGTTGTAAATAAAGAAGGCTGTTATTGCAGTTCAGATAAGACATAAGCTATACTGATATAAACACAAATTCTCAAGGCCATATTCTTAATAAAAATAAAAGAATGTGGCATATATTTTCAAGAACCTAAGGAGGGGATTAAAAAAATGGCGCGACGAAACCGCGATGACGATTTGTTGTTAGAAGAAGATGAATTAACCGCAGCGTTTTTAGGAGATGATGCAAGTCCTGCTCAAGCTGAAGGTGATCAAGAAGCTGCTGTTCCATCTGTAGATGAAGAATGGGATGAAGATGAAGCTAGTGTGCCAGGTCAATTAGCTGTTGATGTTTATGAAACAAGGGAAAAATTAATTGTTAAAGCCCGAACTGCTGGTGTAAATAAGAACGACTTAGACGTTAGTATTTCAGACAACCAATTAACTATTAAAGGTACTCTTAGTTCTGGAAGCGAAGAAGGTGTTGAGAATTACTTTTTACAAGAATGCTATTGGGGTGAGTTTTCTAGAACTATTGCATTGCCCGTTGCTGTTAAAGAAGATGAAATTGAAGCTGTTTTAAAAGACGGTGTTTTAACCATTGGATTTAGCAAAGTTCAACAAGACACTATCAAGAAAATCCAAGTACTCTAAATTAAGTTTCTAAAAAGAATTTTTAAATTTTAAATACTAATATTATTGTGTAGTTGGTACTGAGCTACTTGCAGTATTAAGGACAAAGTGAACTATTAATTGTGCTAGTGCAACAATTATCAGACCGATAACTGCGTAGATTAAAGTGTTCTTCGCTCCACCAACTCTTTCTGATGTTCCACCCGATGTAATATATCGAAAACCACCATAAATTATCATGATTATTGCAACGGCTCCCACAATTATCGAGAAAATATTTACAATTTTACTAGCGACGCTTGCTAAATCATTACCGCCAACACCTGAATTTGTATCACAATTAGAAGTTACGGTGCCAGCTGCAGCCCCATTAGCTCCTTGAGACACATTATTTGCAATATTTGAACAAGATGCTGCATAGGCTGTAGAAATCGAAGCCACACTTGGTACGAAAAATGCAAATAGTGTTGATGCTATTAACAAATAATTTTTAATTTTATTAAGCATAGATACCTTTCTTAATTTTGTTCAATAAATTTAATCTACTTATAGCACACCTGATATTATACTTCAATATTTCTAATGGTTAATGGATTAATCAAAATAAATATCATTAAATTAACTTAATGCAGAGCATGTGAAGTGTTGTTTAATACAAAATGGACTAGAAATTGAGCCAATGCGACAACAGCGATACCTATTAAAGCATAAATTAGAGCTGATCTGGCAGAACTTACTCTATTTGAATCACCTCCCGAGGTAATAAATCTAAACCCACTAATAATTACCATGATAATTGCAGCTGCACCAACAACAAAAGATAATATTTCCACTGCAGCTTTTATAACCTTTGTTATGGTGCTTTCACCTGTGCCACAATTTTGATCTGGATTAAGTTGAGAGATTGCATTGCAAGCAGTACTTGTTGATTGAAGTCCGAAAGTTTTTGATTCAATACCTGCATTTTTTACAGTTAATGCTGAAGCGGAGGTATTAAAATTTAAAACAACTATTGCCGATATAGCTAAGATTAGAGTTAAAAGTATTTTTATCTTCATGTCTTATTTATTTAATTATCCTATATTGTCTAACACAAATACAATTATTATTTGAGCAAGTAAAGTAACTGCTAAACCTATGAGTGCATTAAATAGAGTGCTCTTAGCGCCAGAGACAGAATTTGGATCCCCGCCAGACGTAATAAATCTAAGTGCGCTAACTACAATAAGTATTATTGCCGCAGCACCAGCGATAAAAGATACAATTTCCATTATTGCTTTTATAAGTGTAATTATTGGGTTTGTTTTATGAGCTTGACCGTTAAATGTGTTTATATCTTTACAGACAACACTATTTGATGCAGGATTTGAAGAGTTACAAGTTGGGAAAATATCTACGGCTAACTTTGGACTATAAGTATTTTGAATTTGGTAGGGCATACTTAAGAAAATAAAGGCTAATAAACTAAGTAGTGAAATTTTTATCATAATCCAGAAATTGTCCCATTACTTAACACAAATGTAACAATACCTTCCGCAGTTATTGCAATAATTAACCCAACTGCAGCATAAATAATTGTACTTCTTGCTTTACTGGCTGCTTCGGAATCACCTGCAGATAAAACGTACCTTAAACCTCCTATTACTACGAACAATATAGATATAGCTGTAACTATCCCTATAACAATGTTTAGAATGGTTTTAAGTTCATTATCTGATGCATTAACATGCGGTAAACCATCATTAAATCCTTGTATCGCTAAAATATTAATTTGATTTAAGATTAAGTTAACCATTTAAATACTTCCTGCAATGAATGCAATTATTACTGAAGCAGCGATGGATAAAGCTAATCCAATTAATGCATTTATGATTGTACTTTTAGCTTTACTAGTTTGGTCTGGAGATCCTTGGCTAGTCGCATACATTACACCTCCATAAATAACGAACACAACCGCCGCTATTGCGGCTAGTCTAAGTAAAATTTCGATTATCGCAGCAACTATTAACCAAATATCTCCAAGATTCTTTATTACTGGTGTGCAAGTATTAGAATCCCATGTATTTGGGTTGTTAATAAAATAATGATACCAAGTTGGAAATCCAAAAAAACTGCCTTCACCGCAAGAACTGGCAAAATAATTAAGTATTGGAATCATTTCAAAAATGCTCCTGGAACTATGTAATTAAGCAGGGCATATCCAAAAATAAATACAAATAGAGCAATGACGTTACTTCGAATTCTTTTTTCAGCTTGAGCTGTGGCTTGTGGTTCACCTCTTGAACTAGTGTATTGAATGCCTGCGAGTATAAAAGATGCGATTATTACCAGCCCTACACCATCAGATAAGATTTTAATGATTGCAAAAGAAGCGTCTTCAATAGGGTTACCTTTTCCTTGACAGCCAATATCTATGGCAGTTCTAACAGAAATGTCCTTATTACTCCTATCCCCACAACAGGGTATATTAGTATCTTTACAGACTTCATCAGCATAAACTAATGCAGATGAAATAGAAGTTGCTATCCCTATTAGGACTAATTGAACAATCAAGACTAATATTAATTTCTTGAAAATTATCATTTATAAATGTTAGCTTTCTGTTTTATATCTATTTATATAATTATAATTTTTCCTTAGTAAATTACAATAAAAATCTTCTTGCTTATGGTATAGTTAGGTAAAGATGTGAAATAAATAAACATGAAAATACGTATCTATTTGGGCATATGTTTTATAATTATTTTCGTATTCTCGATCATTGGATCGACAACTACTACTCCATTAACAAATTACAAATTAACTGCTAATTCTACTTCTGGATGCTCGGGCTATGGTGGGCGACAGCCAGCCACTGAAGCATGTACTTATTGTGCTTCGCAATATGGTTATCAAACAGCTGATTATCGAAGTTGTTTCCTTGGCTATACTTCGGAAGTAAAATTTGCTTCTTCTGGAGGATCTGACGAGAATCAAGTTTGTTTCCATACTCCAACAGTATTGTCATCTACTTGTGTTGATGGATGGAATGCAGCTAAAAGTAAGACTCAACCAGGTACTCCGGACGCCATACTTCAACAAGAAATAACATATTTATGTGCCAATTATACTGCAACCGATTACCCATCTTGTCAACAGGGTGTTACGAACGCGGTAAAAATTCCAAAAGATACTAAAGAACAAGCATGCTCTGGAGCAAGTAATCAATCCGTCTGTCAAAACGCCTGGCAAGCCGAGCAAACGAGAATCAATCCAACAACTGCCACTAAAGATGCACAAGCAGCTTGTACTTCGCATAAAAGTAACAAGAATAATTACTCTGCTTGTTTAATTGGTTATGAATCTGGTTTTGGAAATGCACCAGATAACTCTGTTTGTGAACAATACAATGGAAGTGATAAAACTGTATGTCAACAAGCATGGACAAAAGGGCAAGATGCACTTAATGGGAGTGGTTCTGGCGGCGGGAGTGCTCCTACAAAAGCAAGTTGTGAGGACAGTTCATTTGGCTTAGCATGGGCGGCTTGTGCCATCATAAACGGTACTGCGGATTTTGTACAAAATATATATACCAATGTAATCCAACCATTGTTAATATTTCATACCGATACGCTACTCGATCACAATCAACCCTTCTATAAAGTTTGGTCAAATTTCAGACTTTATGGTGATATATTCTTAATTATTGGACTTTTAGTAGTAGTATTCGGTGAGTCAATTGGCGGAGGTGTTATCGAGGCATATACAATTAGAAAAATCCTGCCACGATTACTAACAGCGGCCGTACTCTTAAACTTATCGATATATATTGTAGTTTTAGGAATAGATTTAACTAATATAGTTGGGCAAGGAGTCTATAGCTTAATTCTTAGTCCATTTTCAAATATCAACAAAGGGGGAGGAATTACTCTTCAGCTAGGTGGTACAGGCGCTTTAGCTATAGATTCAGTCGTAGCTGCTGGAGCAATTTGGCTTCATTTTGCCGGTGGCATTGCTCATTTTTTGTTCACAGGTATTTTACTACCGGCAGTATTAATCTTTATTGCTATATTAGTCACTTTACTTCTTAGACAGACCATAATTTATTTACTACTATTTTTATCTCCTGTGGCATTTGCACTTTATTGTCTACCTAATACTGAGCGAGCATTTAGAAGATGGTGGGATCTATTATTTAGGGCTTTGATAGTCTACCCAATAATTACTGCCCTTTTTGCAATTGCAAACGTAATGTCATTTATTATGTTCAATTTTTTCAATGGACAACCAGGCCATATACAAGATTTCGCGAAAATATTAGGGGTAGCCGCTTTAATAGCCCCCCTATTATTAATACCCTTTGCATTTAGACTAGCTGGTGGGATAATAGGTCAAATACAACAAGCTGCCCAATCAAGAATTACTCAACCTGGTATAGATTTTCTAAAACAAGTCAGACAAAATCGCAGACAAGGAGCATTTAAAGGTATACGTGAAGGCAGAAAGTATGCTACAGCTCCCCCGGGAGGTGTCAGAGACAGACTAAATAGAGGATTACAAAATGCTTCATTAATCGGAGCTGCAGGAGCAAACCCATTAAGAATGAGAAGAAATATATTATCTGCAAGAGAACGAATAAATGCACAAGCTGCTTTTGAAGGAATCGATCAAGCTGCTGCATTTCAACCTATTAAAGGTAATGATGACATGCTAATGGCGAGTCTACATGGTAGAAGAACAAGGGCAGATGCAAGAGAATACTTATCAGCACGTGGTTATACCGGTGGTAATTTAGAACAAGCATTAGCACATATTGATGCCGCTAGAAGAGAAATGGGATCCAGAAACTTATCAATTGCTGCTGCAGTTTCAGCTGCTGGCACTGGGACAGCATACGCTGGCAATGGTGATATGTTAGCTACCCTTGTTGATGTAGCAGATGGAGATATGACAATTGCAGGGAATATGCTAGCGCAAGCTAGAACTAGAGCTGAGGGAGCAAGAAGTTTTAATTTATCTGGAGCTGGATTTGGTGATCAATATAGGCAATTACAAGCGATTAATCGTGCAAGTACCGTTGATAGACCAGAAGCTATTCGTCATGCAACTGAATTTTTGGCGGATAGAGCTTTAGATTCCTTGGCGCCAGGTGCTGCTGTGGGTGGTCGTCCTCAATCTATTAGAGACCTTATGCCTGCCATGCAAAGAAGATTAGCTCGATCTATGGAAGCAGTACAGGATATAACTAACGGAAGAGCCGAATTACATACGGTAGAAAATCCGGATGGTTCAAGTAGACCTTTGACTCTTGAAGAAGCAAGGAGAAATGCTGTTCAAGCTTTGGCATCTACATCTGGCTTACTCCAAGTTGCAGGTTCAGTTAATCCAGAAAATGCTAGAACCCTTGCTGATGGTCTATTAAATGGTGAATTTAGATTTATTAATAGAGACGGGTCTTTTACACCTTCATCTGATGAACCTCCAATAACAGTTGCAGAAGCCATTAGAAGAGCCAGGAGTATACCTGAGTTTGCTCAAATGGAAAGACAATATATGGATGAAAGAACTGCGGCGGCTTCCGGACGTGCACAAGAGGCGGCAGCTGGAAATCCTCCAGCAACTCCACCAGCTTGACCATTCCCTAGTCGTAAGACAATAATTATACCTTATTATTGACTAAGCATAATCTTTATGGTAGTATAGTATAATGTCAACTGAACGTCCATATGAATCACCGGTTAAATTTAGTGATCGATATGGAAACGTTTTAAATCCTCCTTCTCATTTACTACCACCTGCTGAAACACCATTACCTAATTACCTTGAAGAGAGTAGAGAGAATATTGATACTTCTTTTGATAGAAAAGATGTTATAGATAATAACGAAATTCCATCAGTTATTCCGGCTTTAGCAGGTTTACGCCTTGCTATTGCAAATAGAAGAATAAATAGTAGGCAATCACGGATAGAACGACTTTCAGGTCGACACGGAGTATTAAGACATGTAGGAAGATCAGCGGTAACAGGAGAAAATTATTTAGATCCAGAGCATCCTTTACGTCCAAATAATATGCCGCAAAGAATAGCCACTTATTGGATTGATACAATGCTGACACATAAACAAAAAGCTGATCGAAAAGCTGGGAAACTTGGCATGGCTTATCCAGATATTGTTGGCAGTCGACAAACCGGAAAACTATTTTATGACCAATACGATCCAAGAACTAAAAGATTATCATGGGGTGAACGTCGTAATTTAGGTAAGGCCGCTCGAAGACATAGACGAAGCTTAAGAGCTGCAAACAGATATGATAGAGCTGTTGAATTTATTGCTGGACATCCGTCGAATAAAGTTAGCTCACTCAAGGAAAAAAGGGATAAGCTAGTTGTCAAAGCAGAAGCACTTGAACAACAAAAGGGAGCAAACATATTAAATCGTAGGCAACGAGCCTATATGGCGAGAAGGAATGCAGATGCTAGCTGGCGTTTCACTAAAAGAGCTTCTAGGAAAACTGCCGATACTGCAATTGACGCTGGATGGCAAACAGCCTATGCAACTTCATATCTTGGAGGTGAAATGGCTAAAATTACTAAAAAATCTGCCGCCAAAGCAAAAGTCGGCGCTAAGATAGCAGCAAATCAATTAGCTTCTACTTCAAAAGGTATTGGAAGTAAATTAACTAATTCAGCAAGAAAAACAGCAAGAAAAGCAAAAGAACGTATAGATTCTAAACGTAAAAAGAACAAATAAGCTTAAGCCTCATAAGTATTTTGCTATACTGATTACAGATGGCAACTTATAAATTAATTCAAGATATAGAAGCTGAAGATCATATCTTAGGACCATTGACCTTAAGGCAATTTATCTTCGCCCTTATTGCAATGCTTTGCTTTTATTTATCCTTCATTCTTTTGGCAAAACATTTAGACATTTTTCTAATATTATTTTTACCTGTTGGTATATTTTTTGGATTCTTTGCAATTCCATTTGGCCGTGATCAACCTACGGAAATATGGGCACTAGCTAAAATTCGCTATTTTATTAAACCCAGAAGAAGAATTTGGAATCAAAGTGGAGCCAAAGAATTAGTTACAATTACTGCTCCGAAAAAAATTGAACGATTTCGACAAAATCCATTAAGTGTGGTTGAGGTTGAAAGTAGGCTTAAAACACTTGCCAATACTTTGGATAGTCGAGGTTGGTCGGTTAAAAACGTTCCTGTGGGGGATATAAGTCAGCAATTAATAAATAATGCAAACGTTGCAAGTTCAGATAGGTTAATAAACGTCAGTTCACTCCCAAAACAGGTTCCAGACTTTATTGAGCCTGTCGGAGCCGATATATTAGATGAAAAAACTAGTTTAATAGCCCAGCATTTTAATAATATGATCGACGAAAGCAACGCTGCCAGGCGAAGTAATCTACTGGAAGAAGTTGATACTGGGGTAGTTAAACCAAAGAACACTGAAGGTTCAAATTCATCTAATCAATGGTTTAGACCACATTATGATGATTCTCCTTCGCCTGTATCGGCACCAGTAGTTAACCCAAAAGATGAGTCCGTAGAAGATAAAGCCTTGTCAGATAAAATAAAAACTCGACAATTTTATTCTAGTAACTATAGAGGCAACTTACGAACATTAAATCCAACACCTAAATCAGGTACAAATTCTACGAGTAGTAATCAATTAAATTCAAATGTTGCACAACCACAATCACCGATGACAGATAAGACCGATCCTGCTATACTAACCTTGGCAAACAATGATGATTTAACTGTTGCGACCATTGCTCGTGAAGCTAATCGGTCAAAGGGAAATAATTCAGACGGTGAAGTTGTCATTCCATTACACTAATTTTAAAAGTAATATTTAACAAATTGTGTAATTTTCATTAGAGGGTGGCAAAAGTTAATGAATCCCCAAACAAACAATCAAATTGGTGATAACAATATCTATCCAAATAATCAACAGGTTGATTTAGCTAATACTCCTGTAAGGGCTAATGTACAAGCTGGTGCCGCTCCAGTTCAAAATAAAAAAGCAGTAAACACCAACAGTACGCAAAATTCACTTCAAGTAGCTGAAGTTCGAGACGGTATTGTAATTATGAATGATGGATCATTTAGATCTATTGTGATGGTTAAAAGTATTAATTTTGACTTAATGAGTCCTCAAGAACAGGAAGCAGTTGAGTATAGCTATCAAGGATTCTTAAACTCACTATATTTCCCTATTCAAATATTTATGCGTTCAGAAAAAGTTGATCTGCATCCCTATATAGAAAAGTTAGACAAAATTAGATCAGAACATGACAATATGCTGCTAGCTCTTCTCATGGATGATTATATTAATTTCATTGACTCTCTTTCTCAGCAAACAAACATTATGGATAAAAAATTCTATATAGTCATACCCTTTTTCCCAGTTATTGACACAGCTAATAAAGCAGTCGAGCAAAGTAAAAATTTCTTTACAGGACTAGGCAGTTTATTTAATCAGAAAGAGCAGCATGTAGTTGTAAATGAACTTGATCTTGAGAACGCCAAGACCGAACTTCGTAATAGAGTGCAATCAGTCCTGTCAGGATTACTCCAAAGTGGTATCCAAGGTTTACCGCTTGATACGCAGGAATTAATCGAACTATATTATGATACGTACAATCCAGACACAGCTACTAAGCAGCCCTTAAAAGATATGAGTGATTTAACGGTTGATGTGGTGACAAAAGGTCAAGGTTCAGCTCCGCAGGAACACTTGAAAAGGGAACTAGAGTAATGTTTGGTAAAAAGAAACAAAAACTTGATCCAATAGATATTGCTAGAAATCAACAGTTAAGAGAACAAATAGAAGTTCAATCTGCTTTTCAAAAAGGCATTACCGCCCTTAGAGACTTTATTGCCCCAAGTTCGTTAGAATTTAGTAGCGCCCATTTTCAAATAGGCAAAAGATATGCCAGAACTTATTACGTTTACGGTTATCCTAGACAACTTTATACAGGCTGGATGAGCAGTTTTGTCAACATTGACGAAGCGATAGATCTAAGTCTATATGTTTATCCGGTTGAGAGTCAGATAGTTTTGGAAAATTTAAAGAAAAAAGTTACTCAGCTAGAAGCTGGTATTCAACTTGATACAGAACGAGGCAAAGTAAGAGATCCGGGCAAACAAGCTGCAATTATAGATGCCGAAGAAATTAGAGATAAATTACAAGTAGGTGAAGAAAGATTCTTTAGGTTTGGCTTATATTTCGTAGTCTATGGTAATAGCCTTGATGAGTTAGATTATATAAGTCATAGAGTTGAGTCTTTACTCGGCCAACAACTTGTTTACTCTAAACCAGCAACCTCTCAACAAGAGCAAGGTTTTAATAGTGTTGTGCCGCAACTTGTAGATCAACTACAAGTTAGACGAAATATGAGTACTGGTGCACTTAGTACTAGCTTTCCATTTACCAGTGCTGATCTAACACAAGAAAACGGTATTTTATATGGAATAAACATGCATAATTCCGGTTTAGTTATTTTTGATAGATTTACACTCGAAAACAGTAATTCTGTGGTCTTTGCTAAATCTGGGGCTGGTAAGAGCTTTTTAGTTAAATTAGAAGCACTCAGAAGTATGATGTTTGGCACAGATGTCTTTATTATTGATCCTGAAAATGAATACGAAAGAATGTGTGAAGCTGCTGGTGGAGCTTATGTCAGACTAAGTTTAACTTCTAACACCAGGATTAATCCTTTTGATTTACCTGAAGTTGTTGATAGCGATGAAGCAGATAATGCGCTGAGGTCTAATTTAATTACACTTCATGGTCTACTTCGACTAATGATGGGTGGAGCACAATCTCAAATCCAAGGGAATAACCAAGTCTCTTTGCCGGCATTGTCACCTGCCGAAGAGGCAGATGTTGATGCGGCTCTCATAAACACATACGCTAAAGCAGGTATAACAAACGACCCCTTAACTCATACAGCTGAACCACCTACAATTAATGATCTCTATGACGTGCTACTTCATATGGGTGGATCAGGACCCCAGCTAGCACAAAGATTAAGAAAATATACTAGCGGTACTTTCGCAGGTATATTTAGTCAACCAAGTAACATCACATTTAATAACCAGCTAGTAGTCTTTAATGTTAGGGATTTGGAAGATGAATTAAGACCAGTAGCTATGTACATAGTTTTAAATTTCATCTGGAACAGAACTAAATCTGATCAAAAACGACGTATTTTAGTTGTTGATGAAGCATGGCAGCTGATGCGCTATGAAGACTCAGCTAATTTCCTATTTTCACTAGCAAAAAGAGCAAGGAAATATAACCTGGGTGTAACTACAATAACCCAGGACGTGGAAGATTTTATGGGCAGTAGACTAGGTAGAGCTATCGTCGCCAATGCATCGATGCAGTTCCTGCTAAAACAATCGCCTTCTGCAGTAGACGTTTTAGCCGATGTATTTAAATTAACTTCTGAAGAGCGAAAAAGATTAAGCCAGTTCCCGGTTGGACAAGGACTGTTTTTTGCTGGTCAAAATCATGTGCATATACAAGTCATTGCCAGTCCGACTGAAACTGGTTTAATAACGACTAATCCAACTGAAATTAAGCAGATGGCTCAAGCTGAACAATCGGGTGAATTTAACCAATCAACTGGTACTATTGATTTAGATAATAGATTAACACCAGGTAGTGCTCCGCTACCTAATTAAAATTTAGCCAAAATATTTATGGCAAACTCAAACAAATTACCAAATGACGACCAGTCGGGTATTAAGCCGACTAATATTGATGAAATTAAATTACAAGAAGGTATTGATAAAAACGCTCTAGATGATAAAAGTCCCCAAAAAGATCAAACAGTTGAAAGTGATGAATCATCCGGTCTATATAATCCTGGTGGGGAATCTTCGGATGAATCTACTAAGGACTCTGAACTTAATACTTCAGACCAAGACAATGGAGATTTTAAATATAATAATCAAGGAAGTAGTGAAAAAAGAAATATAAGAAGTTTCTTTTGGGGTACTAAAAGAAGAAAACAGTTAACTGTCGGCGGTGTAATATTTAGTGTTCTACTCGGCGGGGGCTTATTCGGTTTAACTAATTTATCTGGTGCCGCTCAACTTGTCCAGTTATCTCAGATGTTACAAAAGAATTTTCGACCAATGCAAAAAACATCAATTGTTCGAGGTAATAGACTTCTGCGTTTTGCGAGTTCAAAAGATTTAGGTGAAACTAGGCTCGGTGTCTTAGATAAACAAGTATTTAGAAGTGCACTAAGTGATTTAAGTGATATTGGAATTACGTTTGGTACTAATTCGGCTGGACAACTAAATAAATCAACAATTGAAGCCGATAAACTTGTTAAGTCATACCCCGAACTAAAAGATATGTCACCCGAGCAGAAACAAGCCTGGTTAGCTGACAAATTTAATATAAGTTCTGATCTAATAGCGATACATTCGGGTAACAGATTTACTGTAGATGCTACAGATTTCCCTATAAAATCTTTGTCTGCGCTCACAAAAAATACTTTAGGACTACTTGGTGATGGTCGAATTATCTCAAGCATAAATAACCGAGTTTTTTTGAAATATTTTGATCTTCCATCACTATTTCATCCTTTACAAAAAGCTAAAGCGGCTACTCTTAAAGGTTTTACAAATGTTTTAGATCGAAGGACTGCGGTGCGAAACGATGAATCAACGTTAACTGATGAAGTAAATGCAGAAGCTGATAGTAATGTCCAGAATATAAAAGATAATTCTAGTAAATATAACAGTGTCGTAATGAAAACGATTATATTTACCTCGGGTGCGTGTTTTATAAAGAGTGTTGCTGGCGATATAGTAAAAGTTAACAGAGAGAGAGTGGTACTCCCGTCAGTAATACAATCTCTTAATTTAATTTCTGTAGGTGAACAAATAAAAAACGGGCAAGATGTATCATCTGATCAAGTTAACGCAATAGATGAAAGTCTAAATGACTCAAAAGGGGGTAGTATATGGCAGGGTAAGGCTCTACAAGTTACAGAAGGTGTATCTAACCCATCCGGCCCCGACATATCACCAGATTACAGACAGGCTTATGACAAAAACACAACCGCTGAAAAGTTTACAAACTATGCCGATGATGCTCTCGGGGGCCACATTATAGCTAGTGGACTATGTAGTCCACTTGGTCAAATCGGGCAAGCTATAGTTGTTTTGGTTGCTGGAGCTGCTTCTACATTTAGTGAAGTTGCTAGTGGAGGAACACTTAGTCCTGAAATAGCAGCAGGCTGGGTAGCTAAACAGGGCTTAAATTTTGGTGTTTCGGCCGTAGCAATGCATTTCCTTGAAGGGTTTATATTAAATTCAAGCGCATCAAGCAGATTAGCAAAGGACGCATTTAGTGGACCGGTAGGTGGAAACTTACTGGCATTTGGAGCTAGGGAAGCAGGTAATATTGGTGCCAGAGCTCAGGGAGGGATTGCTCTAGCTAATTCTGCAGTGTCTTCAGTAGGCTACCAAAATAATGATCAAGGTCAATTAGCCGGAAAAAGTTTATTCGCTCGTTTATTTGATATGAATGATAGTAATTCAGTATTTGGCCGCTTAGCTAATTCAATAAATCCGAATATTTTTCATACTTTAACTAACGCCTTGCATGGTTTTATGAATATTGGTGAAGGGTTATTTAATAATTTTTCAAATATAATTACTCCATCCATAAGTGCTGCAGCAACTTATGATTGGGGCTTTGATCAGTATGGAATACCGACAGACATTTTAAATGATGCTAGTTTAGTTAATCCAATAGATAACGCTAATATTGTTGCTCAAATACTAGATAAAGATTCAAGCCATACATATAAAGACAAAGTTGCGAATTGTTTTGGTTTGGTTCTAGATAAGTCGACGGATAATGTATGGAACTTAACGCCAGGTAATTTAGTTAATCCTAATGATCAAGATTACATTGATGCTAAATGTGATAACTATAAAGAAGATAGTAATTGGAAAAGAATAATTATCTTTGTACTTGATAGTCGAACTATGCAATCTATTGCCTGTTACTCAGGCGATGATCAGTCTTGTTCAGATATTGGTTATGACCAAAACGGTTCTAGCAGCACAACTACTGCTCCGGGCTCGGGTAATGCCCAGCAATTGGCTCAGCAAATCCTAACTAATAAAAATATTCAGCTTAGTGGCAGGGATGTCCAGCAAGATATCCAAGATGCAGCTAACAATATGCCAGGTACGGCGAACGTATTTACTAGTGCCGCAATACTAAACCTGATCTTAGCAGTAGGTCAAAGCCACTCAGTTACAATAAGCGCTATCCAGTCTGGAGGCACAGGACACTGTAATAATACTCCTAAGTCATCTTGCCCAGATGATCCTCATTATAATGGTGACGCCGTCGACTTTTCAGCTCTTGACAATATTCCGCTGACAGGTAGGGATACTGGGTCTTTGGCTATTATAAAAATCGCTACTGGCATACTTCCTGCAGGATCAGGAATCGGCCAATCTCAATGTGGTGCTACACCGCCTATACCTGCTAGTTGGATAACATTCACAGATACATGTAACCACCTCCACGTCCAAGTACCGAAAGGTACACTGTGAGACTAAATATTGGTTATATCTATAAATTTCTAGGCTGCGTTATGTGCGCACTAATTGTAATGATGGCTTCAAATAGTAATCTTGTGTTTGCCTTGAGTAATGATCAACAAAAAATTTTTGATGAGGGCATCAGTTACTTTGATCTTAACAACAGTTGTAGTAGTGGAGGAACTACTACATTAACGGGTAATGGGCGCAATCAACAAACTATCACTCAGGAAAAAACCTTTTTAAGCGAAGCGGTTACTTCTACGTGGAATATATCCAACAGCACAGTCGAGCAATGGTTTCTTAAGCAAGCCGGTGCTCAACCTGTCATAGGAAGGTACGGCCTCAACTCGAGTAATATCGGCCAAATCACGTCGGCCGCCCAGGCGGCTGGCGTTTCACCGGTATTTCTCTATCTAAACACAGTTAATGAAGGCGGCGGTGCCGGTGGTTTTATCAACCACTATGGCAATGAAGCTGCAGGCGGCGGCCCAGGAAATGCGACGCGAGACGCTCAGTATATTGTTTCAGAGTCTCATACAACGGCTGACGGACCTGCTACTGGGGGTGGTGAGCCAGCAGATATGCCTACAGCCGATTCAAAAAGTATACTAGGCTCTCTGCCAAAGGGTAGTATCGGCGTGTATTATATACAAGCTACTTCAGCGGTAACAGCCGAGTTGGAAGATCTTAGTGGCAAGACGGGCGACTGGAGTGGGTTGTTTGGCCACCCGATATCAGATATGATGCAGAACATCAAGACAATGGGCGGCAACCCGCTGCAAGGTGGTGCAACCATATCAACGGGGGGTGGTTGTACGTCTAGCGGTATTACATCAGCTTCATGTGGTGGAAGCGGGAAGTATTCCGCTCTTGTGAGCTCGGGTTCTAGTTTTGCGGGTGTTGACCAAGGAATAGATTTCGTACCCTCTGGGAGTGGAGGATTTAGTATTTGTGCACCTGCACCAGGAACTATCACGTTAGCAGATCAGACAGGACATCATTTTGACAGAACTAGCGGCCAGGCCGAAATCATAGAAAAACTAGACCAAACACCCAATGCTCCCAGTAGTAGTCAGTACATTTACTACGCAGAGATTATACAAATTAATAGCAAAATAAATGTAGGTACTCATGTTAATGCAGGCGATATTATTGGTACTAATTCCCAGAGCCCAGGAATTGAAGTTGGATGGGGTCAAAGTTCAACAGAGGGGTTTATGTGCACTATTGGTTATCCGACAGCTTGTGGAACAAGTTTTGATAGCTGGGTACAAGGTATTTCAGTGGGTAAGGGTCCGTAAGCATGATAAAGTTGAATCATTTAGAACATCTAAGCAGTTATCCGTGGATTGGCATTTATAGAGTATCGAATTAGGAAGGAGACATAATGGCCTGGGATCAGGATTTACAAAACAATAATCAAATAGTCAGCAACCCACACACACCCGGCGGGTATGAAAAAGTTAGGCTAATAAAAATACTACTGATAGTAGTCGGCTTATTTTTTGCTATTACAATATTGGTAGTATTAATGCCCGAGAGTCAGCAAAGCAAATACACGAAAAGTGCCACGATCGCTGCAAGAAAGCAGACTCCCCATGCAAAAGTTACAAATGTAAAAGTGGCTGGAGGCTTCGCAACAGCGTTAGTTAGTGATCCAACCGCTCAAGGCCAGGCAAATGCTGGCAATACAACCATATTTAAGGTGAATAAAGACGGTTCAATGGTACAGCTAGCAAAAGGTAGCTCTTTTGGCCCACTTGATCTGCTAGGATTGGGCATGCCATTAGTAACTCAGGCCATACTTACGGGGACTAATGTAGGGAGCGTTGAGCAAAATCTTGCAAATCAATGCGGTTACAGCAATGGCGCAATTGGCTTTAATGGTTTTAGTGGTTCATTCAACCCTGGCCAATGGCAAATTGACGCAGGTACGCTTGATATCTTAATTCAAAAAGTATCAAAAGTAATAAGTAATCAGAATACCACGGCAATGGGCGGCAAATCGGTAATCTGCGTCAATGCAACTCAAAAGAATAGTAACTTTACGACCGATAAAACAACGTACATCAGTACTTATACATTGCAAGTGCAGTTTATTACTAGCAACGGAACGCTTGCTATGCATACCGTTACATTCACTAACAGCGCGCCTCGTTACCGTACGTACACCCTCGATGGGCAAACTTTATAACAAATGTTTAATCTAGCTTTTCAGCGGCATTATTATATGAATATATTCACTACTAGTTGGTTCTTTAAGTAGAACTGGTTCAAGCTTACCATTAAAACAAAACTCAATTTCGTTTCCACTAAAGGCGTTAAGCGCATCTATTAAATATCTTGAATTAATTGTAATCGAACCACTACCTGATACTTTTGCCTTAGCTGTTGACGTGTTTTCCCCTAGCTGTGAGGCAATCGATTTAATGCTTAGCTCTTGCTTATCTTCATTGGCTTCTATTGTCACACTACCTGCGCTTTCTCTGGCAAACAAGCTTGATACTTTTGTGATGTTCATAAGGTCGCTTCTCTTTAAACTAGCTTTGGTATCAAATTTAGCTGGCACTAGTTTTTGGTAATCTGGGTAGCTTCCGTCCACTTGCCTAGTAACTAGTTCAATATTTCCAACTTTGAACTGAGCTTGTTGTTCGTCATGTTTAACGCTAATTGTTTTAGCATCGTCACCAATAATCCTAAGCAGTTCAGAAAGAGCATTGGCTGGAACAAGTAGTTTTACTTCTTCCTTTATTTTTCCTAAGTTTCTCTCAGCTAGGCGGTAGCTATCGGTAGCTGCCATATATAAATTACCATTATTACTATGGAGTATAACTCCGGTTAAAACTGGTCTTGTTTCATCATTTGAAGCAGAAAAGACAACTTGCTGAAGGGCTTTTTTAAAGGCAGGAGCTTTTACTTCCCATGTTTGGCCAATATTGAGAGCGGGCATAACGGGAAAATCATCTGCTATGATGCCGTTTACTACCGAGTTATATTGATCAGTACTAACATGCAGTTTAGTTTCTTCTAACTCAAGATTAATCACTCCTTCCGGCAGACTACTAACAAACTCCTGCATGAGTCTCGCTGGAACTGTAATCGATCCTTCCTTACTGACCTTACAACCAATGAAGTGGGTTATAGCTATATCAAGGTTTGTAGCTGCTAAACTAAGCCTGTTTTTAGCAGTTTTTATTAACACATTTGCCAGTATTGGCAGGGTACCCCTTGAACTGGCAACTCTTGAGACTGAGTTAAGGGCTTTATTTAAATTTTCTTGTGTAACTTGTAGCTTCATGTATTTGTATCTCCAAAATATAACTAAATAAATATATTCATGTAGTAGTTGTTATTAGTGGTGTTGAAAAAGTGTAAAAGCTCCACCCAAACAGATTAGAATTAACCATAAGTTTTGTGTAGAAGTGTATGTATAAACTATGAATTCGAGCAGGTATAAACCCATGTATTTTAAACAGAGCAAAAACCACTACATTTTTTAATGTGTAAAAAATCTTACTTTGTACACAAGAAGCACTAGTTTTTCCTATGAATTTTGAGACTAATTCACAGGTTTTACTAAACATATAGATGCTCTTTAATTTCAGATATAGCGTTTCTAAGGCCGGCGTCAATTTGAGATTCATGGGCGATCTTTCGAACCGAGTGCATAGCAGTCGTGTGGTCTTTACGACCAAGTTCTTTAGCAATCTTTGGATAACTTAATCTTAATTCTTCATGAAGAATATACATTGCCACTTGCCTAGGCACAACAATATCTTTGTCTCTTTTTGGACCAACAATATCTTCCATTGGAATTTGAAAATGCTTAGCAGTTCGCTCAATAATTTGTTTAGCGCTTAAGTGCTTGGGCCGGCTTTTGTTTACTTGTAGAAGGCTTGAAGCTATAGCAACAGTTGGTTCTAGTCCCCTAACATCACACCAAGCTAGCAGTTGGTTTAGAGCACCCTCAAGTTCACGTACGTTAGACTGAATTGAAGAAGCTAAATATTCAACGACTTCTTGTTCAAGTTCTTCTTGATGAATTTCAGCTTTAGTTTGGATTATGGCGCACCTAGTCTCAAAATCCGGGGCCTGCATATCTATGCTCATACCACCGGCAAACCTAGATTTTAGTCTGTCTTCAAGCATTGCTATTTCTCTCGGCGGTTTATCCGAGCTCATAATAATTTGTTTGTCGGCTTGATGGAGGCTATTAAAGGTATGGAAAAATTCTTCTTGGATTTTATCCTTGCCAGCCAAAAATTGAACATCATCAACTATTAATACGTCGGCTGAGCGGTAGTTATTCGCAAATGTAGGAGCTGTTCTGCCTCTTAGCGCTTGAACAAACTCCCTAACAAATTGTTCAGTTGCTATATATAAGACTTTGGCATCAGGATTTCTTTTTTGAAGGGCGTTGCCAACAGCCTGGATTAAATGTGTTTTTCCAATCCCAACTCCCCCATAAAGATACAGCGGGTTATATTTCTTGCCTGGTTGGTTTGCAACACCCTGACAGGCAGCAAAAGCTAATTCGTTACCAGCACCAACGACGAAGTTATCAAAAGTATAGCGTTCATTTAAGCCCGAGCGTGTCCGACTCTCAGAACCCGTTCTGTTAGTCGGCATAGGCGGCATGGAATCATTTGACGAATAATTTGAAGAGGGCAGCGAAACTTCTTTCTTTGTTACGCTAGATAGCATTTTATACTCAAGTTTCTCAACATTAATTCCTTGTTTTTTAAGAGTTGAACTAATAAGTTCGTTATATTTATTTTCTAAATGTTGCTTAATGAAAATATTTGATACGCCAATAACAACAATGCCGTCTTCGGCTCGAATTAACGAAGTATTTTTAAACCACGTCAAAAAACTGCCGCGTGACAAAATAACCTCTATTTCGCCTAAAGCGGCTTGCCAAACATCGTCCTGCACTATACCTTTTACCTCGTTCCTTAATCAGCTACTATAACGAATTAACATAAAGTTTTCCACACCAATTTATTAGATTTTTAACCAAAACTCTACTTAAAAATATTACTCGCGCCGAACTCTGTTAGTTTATACACACAATAATTTCACCGAAGTGAAAATTGTGGACAACAACCAAGCTATAGTGGATAAACACCTTTATTAAGAGGGCAATCATTGTTAAAAGTACGCTACGCTTGCATTAATTAACAAAGTCCTAATATTAAATAAAAATTAACTAAATATTAAACAAAATTCTATGTATTTTAGGTGTTTCTAAAAACATAAGAATTTAATAATTTAATAAAATTTTAGTTAAAGTTTTGACCACACATATATGCAGCCATTTACAATGCCTGCATCGTGACAAATAAAGGCAAATTATGCGGCGCAAAATACTAATTAAAACAATAACTGTTGGGATTTTACTTCCTTTTTGGATAACTCAAACAGTATTTGCAGATACGGCTGGAGTCGGACAAATTGAAAGTTTCATCAAGAATGTCATAACCGCCGTGGCCGGGCTAGCAGGATTAGTTGCAACAGGTTTTTTCATTGTAGGGGGTTTTAGATACATAACAAGCACCGGAAACCCACTGCATCTAGATAAAGCAAAACGGACAATTCTCTATTCGGCGGCAGGGCTTGTAATAACAATCGGAGCTTTTGTGTTAAGCAATATCGTAACAGGGCTAGCAAATAGTGCCTTCGGAGGTTAAAAGAAATAATGTTGACTAATCTATTACTATTATCAAATTCAACCGCTTCAGAAGGTGTTATTAAATCTGTAATTAGTCCACTAATTTCGACATTTAGTATTCTAGGCGGTTTAATTTGTACTGCAACCCTTATTATTGCTGGCATACACTATATTTCTAGCAGCGGTCATCCCGAAAAATTAGAAAAAGCTAAGAAAATTATTAGAGATGCATTAATAGGCATAGTTATAGTATTGTCGGCTGCAGCATTCACATCTTTTCTGTCACATAGTTATGGTCACAACCAACAAACATCAACACAAAAATTACCGACGCTTGTAAATGTTAAACCAAAACAACCCTCACTTGGTTTAGTCGGAGTTCTTATTAAAGCGATAACTGGTGTCTTGCAAAATATTATTGAGTCAATTGGCAAGCCATTTATTGATGCGCTATCTTTTTTTACAAAAGGCACACCTCTAATGGCCGAAAATAGAAGTGTATTTAATCTGTGGTTAGTCATAGTCGGTATGGCTGATGTACTTTTTATTCTTATAGTTGGGTTAATTGGTTTTAATGTTATGAGTTCAACTGCCTTTGGACTAGATGACCTCGACATAAAACAATTATTGCCCCAGATCATTCTAGCTTTTGTTGTCATTAACAGTTCAATTTTTATTATCGACATAATTATTAGTTTAAGTAACGGTATGATAGATGCTCTAAAAGCTGGATTTGGTGAATCAAGTGTTTGGGAAATTTTGTCTAAAATATCTAGCCAAACTAGCGCTGCGGGTCTTGCAACTATGTTAATTATGGTAGTGTTTTTAGTTCTAGCTTTTATGCTGCTTGTCTATTATGTAGGACGAATAGTTACTCTTTATCTTGGGGCGGTCCTGTCGCCCTTGGTTTTTTTACTTTGGCTGGTCCCGAGTTTTAAAGATTTTGCAGCTAGTGCTGCTAAAACTTATGTATCTACAATTTTCGTCTTGTTTATTCACATAGTTATTTTGACACTGGCGGCTTCTCTCTTTAGTTTAATATTAGTCCAAAATCCGGACGAATCTTCGAACCAAATAATGTCTCTAATAGTTGGACTTTCTACCCTAATAGCTCTAATTAAAACTCAAGGAGTATTATCTCAGCTCAATTACGCCAGTATTGGCCCTAAGTCCATTAGGCGTCTCAGCAGCCAATTTGTTAATAGTTTTAGCGGTTTTGGTTATAGGGAAGCTTAAACATGAAACAAGTCACCATACCTGCTCAAATAACGTCTGTTGAAGATAAAATCGCAGCTAATTTAACGCTCAAACAACTTGGCATATTACTAAGTGGTGCAATTTTGGATTTATTAGTATTTTCTCTAATACCGAAGGCATTTCATTTAAATTTTATTAAAGTAATTTTAATATTGTTTTTCTTTTCAATTTCAGGCTCTTCAGCTTTAAGAATAAAAGGTGAAATATGTATGCAATGGTTCTTTTTGATAACTAAATATTTTTTTAGGCCCAGGTACTACGTTTTTGATAAAAATACCGCACAAGATATAAAGATAAATCACATTCATCAAGCTACACCTTTTCCATTATCTGCTCAGAGTAATTTATTCAACTTAAAACCTTTGAATAACATAGTCGAACTTAATTTAATAAGAACAAAGAAAGGTCTTCATGCGGCTGTATCTGAAATTAGAAAATAAACGATCGTCAAAACGTCAAATAGACATTAAATCTATTGAGAATGATATTCTTAAGATCAATAAAAACGAATATAGAGCAATTCTTTCCGTTAGTTCAATTAACTTTGAGCTAAAAAGTGAAGATGAGCAAGATTCAACCCTTGATATATATAAAAGTTTTTTAAATTCACTTCCTTGCTCAATCCAGATAATAGTTAGAATACGTTCCTTAGATCTAAATAATTACATTTCTAAATTTAGGGTTAAATCACAACCAACAAAAGCCCAAATTAAAAGTCGTCTTGATGACTATTGTCAGTTTGTGTCAGAACTTGTTAGTTCAAATAAAATACTTTCTCGTAATTTTTACATAGTAGTTCCACACAATGAAGTTGAAGATGAAAACATTATTAAGGAGCAATTAAACCTAAAGTGCGATCTTATCCAAAAAGGTTTGCTTAAGCTTGGTATCCAATCAAAGAGACTTAAGAGCTTAGAGATTACTGAACTAATTTATAGCTATTTTAATCCCGAAAAAGCTAAAACTCAGCCTATAACTGAAAGAACTATTAACTTATTAACTAATGGGAATTATTGATATGGGTGACAACTTAATCATAAAAGAAAACCTAAAAAAGTTAACAAAACATTATGGCAATAAATCGGATGATAAAAATGAAAAATTATTAGAACAGGGAAACCAAAATATAATTGATCTAATTTCTTATTCTGGTTTGGAAGAAAGAAACGACCACTTAATTATTGATGGACAATATAAAAAATACCTATTCATTTCTGGTTATCCATTTAGTGCAACTTCTGGCTGGTTAAATAATTTAGTTAATTTTAATTATGACTTAGACATTTCTTACCATATTGAAGAAGTTGAAAGTAGTATAGCTTTACCGAAACTTAACAGAAAAATAACTGAACTTGAATCATCGAGAAGAATCATGGCACGAAACGGACAAATTATTGGTCCTGAGATCACAGATCCTCTCAATTCTGCAAAAGATTTGAGAGATAAAATTACTCGCGGGCAAGAGAAGTTATTCCAACTCTCAGTTTGTATTGGTATAAGTGCTAATACTTTAGTTGAGTTAAATAACATAACGAAAATAATAGAATCTTTACTGTCTTCCAGGTTGTTTTTTATCAAAACTGCTATGTTTCGGCAAATTGAAGGTATTAATTCGATTCTACCCAGAGCTCAAGATAAATTGAATCAAAAACGAAATCTTGATAGTTCGTCAACCGCACTGACCTTTCCTTTTATGTCTTCGGAGTTAGTTCAGGAAGACGGAATATTATACGGAATCAATAAGTCGAATAATTCGTTAGTAATTCTGGATCGCTTTAGTCTTAATAACGCAAATAGTATTATGTTTGCCGAATCTGGAAGTGGTAAGAGCTATACAACAAAGGTAGAAATCTTAAGACAACTACTAAAAGGCACCGATGTTATTGTGATTGACCCGGAAAGAGAATATGAACAACTAGCAAAATCTGTAGATGGAAGCTACATAAAATTATCAGTTAAATCAAAACAAAAAATTAATCCGTTTGATCTTAATACTACTCAACATTCAAAAGATAATCTAAGTGAACATGCTCAAGATTTGCTTGAAGTAATTTCATTAATGTCAGGTGGCTTAACTCAAAGAGAGTGTGCAGCGGTAGATAAAGCAATACTAAATATTTATAAGCAACAAAATTTAGAACAGCCCCTTTTAGAAGATTTTTATGCTGAACTTAATAGTCTTGGACAGTTAAAACTCTGTGAAAGGCTTGAGAAATATATTAGTGGAACTTTATCGAATGTATTTAATTCACAAACCAACATTAATTTAAATAATAACCTCATAGTTTTTGACATTAAAGATATGCCCGAGTCATTAAGACAGCTAAGCATGATGATAATTTCGATATATATTCAAAACAGAGTTAAAAATATCCCTAAAAAGAGACTATTAGTGATTGATGAAGGCTGGATTTTACTTCAGCACGAGCAAAGTGCCAGATTTATTACGGGTCTAGTTAGAAGAGCAAGGAAATACTACTTAGGTGTAGCGATTATTTCCCAAGCAGCCAATGACTTTCTTAATAATGATTACGGTCGAGCTATTGCGTCCCAAAGTAGTCTGAGAATTCTAATGCGCCAAGACACTACTACCATAAGAAGAGTTACAGATGAATTTATTTTAAGTGAATATGAGCAAAACTATTTATTAACTTGTGGTAGGGGAGAAGCTTTAATAATTGCTGACCAAAATCACGTTGCCTTAAAGGTCGTGGCATCGAAAAAAGAGCATCCTTTGATCACCACTAATCCAATTGAACTTTATCAATGATCAATTGGTACTTAATTCTAAATCGAACAAACTTACATAAAGAAATATCTATTTGCATATCAATAATTAGTTTTTTAATTATGATGCCAATTATTAGCGTTTTTGCTTTGACACATGTAAGTTCTATAAGTAGTGCCAATAATATGCTTAACGTTACTAGTTATCCGGGTGATCTATATGATTGGGGTAATTGCACATGGTGGGCTTCTATGCGTAGATCTCAAATTGGTCATCCTATTCCAAATACTTGGGGTAATGCAGCAACTTGGGCAGATAGGGCTCAAACAGATGGTTATATCGTCGATCATACCCCTAGCTACGGAGCGATAATGCAGATTTCAAATGTTGATGGTGGTTTAGGTCATGTTGCATTTGTAGAGAGCATTGACCTGGACGGGTCTTGGTATATTTCCGAAATGAATGTTAAAGGTCTTGACGTCGTTGACTATAAGACTGAATTGTTATCGGTGGCTGCAAATTATAAATTTATTCATGACAAAGGTTAATATGTTGACCCCATGCCGAAATCATTTGACAATTGTCATACGTATGCTAATATGACAACATGAATCTTACAAGAACCACATTACGCCTCAATACAAACTTGAAAAGGGCTGCTGAGAAAAGGGCTGTCGAGAAAGACACTACACTACAGTCTATTTTCAATGATGCACTAGAACAATATCTTAACAAAAAAGCAAAAAATGATGCCAAGAGAATTGTGTTTCATGTTCATGATCTAGGAAAACCAATAGATAACCTTAAGCGTGGTGACTATTATCCCAAGCCCTAAGGTTACCCATGAGTAAAAGAGCCATACTAATAGACTCAAACGTAATTATCTACGCTATTAATAGCTCTAGCTCAAAACACAAAGCAGCACAAGACTTCTTACAAGCACAAGTTGGCAATATGATATTGGCTCATCAAAATATATTCGAATCAATGCGAGTCCTGACACATAAAAAATTCCCAAACCCCATGACACCAGACAATGCAATTAAAGCTATCGGGAATATATCAGAACGGTGCCATGTAATATCAGCAGATCAAGGTGCTTATCATATTGCATTAGCTTTCATCAAGAAACATACACTTATCGGAGACAAAGTCTTCGACGCATATCTCGCAGCTACTGCGTTATCAGTTGGAGTCAAATCCATTGCTACAGATAATGTAAAAGACTTTCGAATATTTGAAGGAATTAAAATTGTAAACCCATTTAATTAATGAACGACATTAATCCAACGCTAATTATTTAAATATATTATATTTTGTAATTGCCCAATATTTATATAGGATATAAGATATGCCGAAGAGAACTCACCAACCTAAAAAAAGAGCACGGGCCAAAGAGCATGGTTTTTTTAAGAGGATGTCAACAAGATCTGGAAGAAAAGTTTTAAGTAGACGAAGACTAAAAGGCCGATCTAAGTTAACCGCTTAATTTTATGTTAAATAGAAAATACAGATTCCATGGATATGGAGCTCTTAAGCGTGTCTATAGCCAATCGCAAAATATACGTGGACCGCTAATTGGACTTAGGTACTCCGAAAGAAAACCTGGTAAAAGTTATAGGGTAGCAGTAGTGGTTGGTCGAAAAGTAAATAAATCAGCGGTTGTAAGAAACAGAATAAGGCGACGAATCTTTGAAGTAATTAGGTTATCAGATAAATTAGCTGAATCGACAGATTATATTTTTACTGTTTATGATGATCAAGTTGCAGAAATGCCCTCATTAAAATTAACAGAACTAATTAATAATCTTATTTCAAAAGTAAACTAAAAATTAAGTTTTTAACTACTAAAAAACAGTGGTAGTCATGATATAGTATTAATCAAATATGTTTACAACCCTAATTGTAAAACCAATATTTAATTTGTTGGTTTTAATTTACGCACTAATACCCGGCCATAACTTTGGCCTGGCTTTAATTATTTTCACAATAATTATCCGACTACTTCTCTGGCCACTGCTTAAAAAACAACTTCATCAAGCCAAAGCTATGAAATCACTTCAGCCAGAAATAAAGAAAATAAAGCAGAGAACTAAAGGCAACCGAACCAAAGAATCACAACTTCTAATGGAGTTATATAAAGAAAGAGGTATCAACCCATTTTCTACCTTTCCAACTCTTATTGTTCAACTTGTTGTTTTAATCGGGCTCTATAGCGGTCTAAGAAGAATAATTGTTGATCCGCACGCCATAGTGTCATTTGCTTACCCATCACTCCAGCATTTAGGCTGGATGAAACATTTGTCACACAATATCCATAATTTTGATGACACACTGGTTGGTGTTGTTAACCTTGGCCGTGCAGCTCTTGATAAAACAAAAGGTGTCTATTGGCCTGCAATGGCAATTGTTGTTGGTAGTGCGGTGGCACAATACTATCAAAGCAAGCAGTTAATACCCCAAGAAAAAGACCAAAGAAGCCTAAGGGAAATTCTAAAATCTGCCGGCAGCGGTCAGCAAGCAGATCAGTCTGAAGTTAATGCTGCAGTTGGTCGGAGTACCAAGTTTTTTATACCCGTCATGATATTTCTTTTCACCGTAAATATTGCCTCTGCTCTTAGCTTGTACTGGCTAGTCGGTGGTCTTGTTGCCTTTATCCAACAAAGTATCGTCCTTAAAGAAGATGAAAGCGAAATGGAAGAACTTGCAGATCAACCCTCAAAAAAAGATGTCTCCAAAATTCCAGAAGCTGAAATTGTTAGTGAACCAAAAAGCAAAGCAAAGAAATCCTCCAAAAAGAATAAGAAAAGTAAAAAACGGAGGAAATGACCCATGAATGATTCACTTGAGGAAGCTATCTTATATGCCAAGAAATACATTGAAGACCTACTATCCTTTTTTGGTTTAAACACTGACGTTTATGCTACAAGCGATGATGAAGTCATTCAGCTTAATGTTCCAAGTACAAGACTAAATGGTTTTCTAATCGGCCAAAGAGGAGATAATATGCGCTCACTTCAATATTTAACTTCGACTGCTCTTAAGAATAATAGTTATTTGCATAATAGAGTTAACGTCGACATTGCCAATTATAAGAAGCAACGAGCTGAAAGATTAAGAGATAGGGCTGAAGATTGGGTAAAACTAGTTAGAGACTCTAAAGAACCTATGGATCTACAGCCTATGAATGCAGCTGACAGGCGAATTATTCATAAACTTGCTCAAGAATATAACTTATCAAGCGACTCGGTTGGTGAGGGCCGAGACCGCCATATTGTATTAAAACTCTCCGATGAAGACTAAAAAGCGCAAAAATAAAAAAAATAAAAAGTCTAACGAAAAATTTATTACAATTTTTGGACTATTACTAATACTAGTCATTCTTGGCGGTGGGCTTATTCTAAGAAATATACTAAT
>CAZOCM010000003.1:0-1228 GCA_964578305.1 uncultured Candidatus Saccharibacteria bacterium | reverse complement strand
CACTTCACATTAACCAATCTAACTTATGATCAGCAAAAAGCAGATATTTGTGGTGGGGCAGATTGGCTAGCCCAAACATATGGCCGCCGCCCTATATTCTTTAGACCACCAGGAGGTAGCTTTAACGAACTAACTCAACAAGCTGCAGCAGCATGTGGTATGAAAGCAGTTGTACTTTGGGCAGCCAAAGCCAGTGGTGGTTCAATGCAGTTTCAAGTTGGTAATAAACTTAGACCGGGAGATATTGTTCTAATGCATTTTCGGCCTGAATTTAAACAGGATTTACAAGCATTTGTAATTGCTGAAAAACAAGCCGGACTACATACAGATCTACTAGAAAATTGGCTTAATTAGAATTTAATACTTTTTCGTAAACTTCTAAAGTTTGTTTAGCAGTTTTTTCCCAAGAATACTTGTCTACTTGAACTTTACCCTTATTAATTAAGGTTTCTCTTAACTGTTTATTACTTAATACCTCATCTATTTTCTGTGCCATATCTTCAATATCCGTTGGATTAAAATATATGGCTGCGTCGCCATAAATTTCAGGAAGGCAAGTAGCATTACTACTTACTACCGGTGCGCCATGCACCATTGCCTCTAACCCGGGTAATCCAAATCCTTCACTTAATGATGGGAAAATATATGCCTGACAGTTTTCGTATAACCACTTAAGTTGTCCTTCGCTAACATATCCTGTAAATAAAATGTCTTTATAACCTTCTTTTAATGTTTTCTGCTTAATTCTTCTATAGTTATTATCCTCTTTACCAGCTAATACGAGTACTAAATCTTTGTTTTCTTGTTTTAAGTTAACAAAAGCTAGAATAAGTCTATTTAAATTCTTGTGAGGAAAAGGTCGACCTACGTACATAATAAAATTTTTATCTTTTAAGTTGACTATTTGTTCTGGATTATCTTTTATTAAATCCGCCGCATGATAAATCACAGTAACTTTTGAACTATCTATTCCAGAGAAATTTAATAGATCCTTCTTAGTAAAATTAGATGTTGCAATAATATGTTTTGATTTTTTCGCAACTCTCTTAAGCAACCAAGAATATATTTTTTGTTTTAAATTAAATACAAGAAAGTTATTTTCTGGATTATTAAATCTTAAAGTAGTTAAATCATGAAATGTTGTTACAACTTTTCCCTTAAATAATGCTGGCTGTTGAGGAAAACAAAAATGAACTAAGTCAGGACTTAATGATTCAATTTGTTTTTT
>CAZOCM010000002.1:0-90450 GCA_964578305.1 uncultured Candidatus Saccharibacteria bacterium | reverse complement strand
AGATTATTGGTCGTTATTTTTATTAATAACTTAAACTTAGTGTTACTTTTTTTTGGCTTAAGTCAGCTTACTAAACTTAAATTAATAGATATTGTCACAATTGTACTAATTGCAGGAATTGCAGAAGCAATGATTGCAGCAATTTGGTTAAGTAACTATCTACTTCAACCGACTAAAGTAATCTGGCAATCGATTCTTCGTTTATCACCTGATTCTAAAGATATTCCCGCTCCAAAAATAGACAAATTAAGTTTAGGCAAAGAATTCACAACCAATATAACTTCACAAATTTATCAACTTATAAATGTTGCCAACCAGCTTGAAAAACAAACTAGTATTAAATTAAAAAATCTAAGCGGTAATTTTATAGCAACAAATCTGCCACTGCCGTTAGTAGTTTTAGACCAAACGGAAACAATTAAATTCGTTAATCAAGCATTTGCGGATTACATAAATATGGCAAGTGAAGACTTAATAGGAAAGAATATATATTCAATTTTAGATATGTCTTTTCAAAGTGAGGATACATTTGATAACTGGCTAAAATCTGTAAAAGCTAACTCGGCCAAAGCAACCCAGCACTGGGAAAGGGTAAAACTCGATGTGAGAGACTCACATCCAGTCCTAATTTTTGATTTAGCAGCTTATTATAATCGAGACAACCCTGATAAGAACGAAACAATGCTAGTCTTATTTGACCACACAAAACTATATTCTCAAGAAGACCAAGCGGTAAGTTTTATGGCTTTGAGCGTCCACGAGTTAAGGTCTCCTCTGACACTGCTTAGAGGATACATTGAGGTGTTCAAGGAAGAACTTGAACCAAGTTTAAGTGATGAGCTAAAAAATTTTATGGATAAAATGTTATCACAGTTAGATATATTGATGGCTTATGTTAACAACATATTAAATGTGGCAAGAGTTGACGATGATCAACTTGAGCTAAAATTAGTCGAAGAAGAGTGGCCTTCAATTCTTCGTAGCACGGTTGAAGCTCTTAAAATTAGGGCTAAAGTTAGAGGGATATCGATTAATTGTAAAATCGCACCTGATCTGCCGACAGTCGGAATAGACCGAATAAGTATCCAAGAAGTAATAAACAATTTAATTGATAACGCGATTAAATATAGTGTTAAAAGTAAAGTCATTAATGTTGAAAGCCATTATGAAAAAAATGGTTTTGTCGTTACAACTATTCAAGATTTTGGGTCAGGAATATCGACTTCTGTTATACCGAATTTATTTTCTAAATTTTATAGAGATCATCGTAATAGAGCTCAAGTAGGCGGAACAGGATTAGGACTTTATTTATCTAAAGCAATCGTTAATGCTCATGGTGGTAATCTTTGGGTAAAATCTCAAGAAGGTAAGGGGAGTATATTTGGGTTTACAATACAAGAATATTCAAACCTTAAACATGGTTCTAACGAGAGTGAAAATGACTTAATAAGAAACGCTCATGGTTGGATAAAAAATCATTCTTTATACCGCAGATAACATGATAAAGTAAACAGATTAGATATGGATACTCAATCAGAAAATAGTGTTAAGACACCAAGAAAAATACTGTGTATTGAAGACGAGCAATTTATAAGTGAGCTTTATACAAGAGCTTTAGTAAAAAAAGGGTATCAAGTTAAAGCAATATATGACGGTAAAGAGGGACTTAATGAAGCCTTAACAAATAATTACGATATTATACTTCTAGATTTAATGATACCTAATGTGAGTGGTATAGATATCCTAAGGGCCCTTAAAAGTTCTGATTTAAAACCTCCAATAAAATCTAAAATAGTTATCATTACTAATCTAGAACAAAGTAATGAAGTTAAGGCCGATATAGAAAAACAAGCTGATGGTTATTTAGTTAAGGCAGATTTAACACCTTACGAACTTGCTCAGTTCGTAGATACAATTAAATAGTTAATTCTTATCTCTAAGTGCAAACGTATTGATCAACTGACCACGTGCCTGAAACATAATTCAGAGTAAGTTGTGGACCAGCAGTAGTTGAACCAGCTACAACTTCATTTAAGCTAACCATAGCAGTGTCACCATTTAAGTTGGAAGAGGCTACTTTAAAAGAACTTGGGGCTGAAGTTGCTGAACAATATACGGGGTTATTTGAACCGCTAGCTACTAAAGCTGAACCATTACCTACTGCGTTTTTAAAGTTTGGCGTAAATTGGCCATCATTAACATGTTTATTAACATAGTCTTTGAGAGGAGTTGAAGCATTAGATTTACTAAAACTTAGCAGTCCTGTAGAGATCAACTTAGCTCTTTCACCAGCGGCCTGTGATGTTTTTGTGCTACTAGTTGTTTTAACACTAGAACTTGAGTTAGCTAAATTTGCTGTGTTTAATGTGTTATTTGCTTGTTGGTTAGAATGATATACAAGCCACCCGACAAAGCCAATAATAGCCACTATGACTACTAACAAAACGGTTTCTAAACTTGAGACACCCTTTTGATTAATTTTTGTAAATCTTTTCATTCTATCTTCCTTATATTTAAAATATTCTAATATTAAGCATAAGCTTTGATCCAAGATTAGGCAAATCTGTTATCTTGATACTATTGCTTCTTTTTTAATTTTATCAATAAACTCAGAAGCTAACAGATTTTGCCAAGGTAAGAAAAGTGGTTTGGGTAAATTATTAAAACTAATCCACTTGTGCTCTATAAATTTATCTGGTTCAACTAATTTTTCTTGACCACTTGAATAATCACTTAACATCCAAATAGTTACGTAGTGCTTTTTTTCAACCGGGAAGTAATCATTAGTAATTGCCCCAAATCGTATATTCTTAACATTTAAATCAGTCTCTTCTTTAACTTCTCTTATCAAAGTTTGCTCAAGTGCTTCACCAAATTCTTGATGACCGCCAGGGATCGACCAGGTAGAATCACCATGGGCACCTTTTCTTAAGCCCATAAGAAATTTACCTTTCTTGAAGACAAAGCAACCAACACCGACTCTAACGATATTATTATTCATATGTAGTGGTGACCTCACGGGGGATCGAACCCCGGTTGCCAGGATGAGAACCTGGCGTCCTAACCACTAGACGATGAGGCCGCAGTAATTTAAATTATCTTAACAAAAAAGTTGAAAGAGAGTCCAATAAGTATAATTACTCTAAATTTAATCAAGTAATTTTGTTAAAATAGATAAAACGCTAATGGATAAAATAAAGTATGTTTGGTTTACCGAATAACGGTAAAAAAGTAAATATAGTTAAGAGCGGTGGGACAATTGATCCAAACGTTCAATCTAAGGTAATCATAGAAAGTATTGATGATGGTGTCATATTGATAGATCATCAAAATACAATTCAGTTAATAAACCCGGCCGCAGCAAAATTGTGCAGCTGGAAAATCGAAGAAGCAACAGGTATAAGTGCCGATTTAATAGTCAAATTGGTTAATAAAAAACAAGAAGTATTATCCGAAGAAGTAAATCCACTTCGTCAAGTTTTCGTAAATGGTCAAGCTGTCTCAACAAATGAGTATTTCTTGCTTAATCGAGAGAATAAAGCATTACCTGTAAGCTTACATATATCTCCAATTTTAAAAAATAAGCAGGTTGTTCAAGCAGTTGTGGTTTTAAATAATATCTCCACAGAAAAAGCGACCGAACAACAAAGAGCAGATTTTATTAGCACAGCCAGCCACGAAATGAGAACACCGGTGGCAGCCATAGAAGGATATTTAGCTTTAGCACTTAACGATAAAGTTGCAACTATAGATACAAGGGCTAAAGCATACTTAGAAAAAGCCCATTCTTCAACTCAAAGTTTAGGTAGACTATTCCAAGATTTACTAACAAGTGCTAAAGCAGAAGACGGCCGTCTTCAGAGCTTTCCATCGGTAGTAGATATGGGTGAGCTATTAACTCAGCTATCAAACGATTTCAGGTTAATTGCCGAAAAAAAAGGATTAGCTATGGATTTTGTAGCAGGTAAATACAATATGGAGATAAATGCTACCTCGGTAAGTGGAGGTGAAAGAGTAATAACACCTCTTTTTTATGTCTACGTCGATCCAGATCGACTTAAAGAGGTAATAACAAACCTATTTGATAATGCCATGAAATATACCATGGAGGGCAAAATAACAATTGGTTTAACGGGGAATGATCAGGTCGTTCAATGTTTTGTTAAAGATACCGGTCCAGGAATACCTACAGATGATTTGCCACATTTATTTCAGAAATTTTACCGTGTGGATAACTCCGCAACAAGAACTATTGGCGGCTCAGGTTTAGGTCTATTTATTAGCCGTAAAATAATAGAGCTATATAACGGCCGTATTTGGGCCGAAAGTGAAAAAGGTCAAGGAAGTACATTTTATATTAATCTACCAAGAATAAGCACTCAGCAAGCGACTCAGATGAAATCTGTAGGTAATTCAGATAATGTAATTAGACCAATTAATTCTTTAGCTCAAGGCGTGATACAATGAATTTATCCTAAAAACATAACCATCTAAAGGCAAAATATGGCCAAAATTCTTTTAGTCGAAGATGACATTAACCTTAGAGAAATATATGAAGCTCGACTCCAAGCAGAGGGCTATGAAATAGTTTCTGCCAAAGATGGTGAAGAAGCTTTAGCAGTCGCTAAAGCAGAAAAACCTGATCTAGTAATTTCAGATATTATGATGCCAAAAATTAGTGGATTTGAGATGTTAGATATCCTTAGAAACACTAATGATATGAAAAACTTAAAGATCATAATGTTAACAGCTCTTGGTCAAAATGATGATCAGCAAAGAGCAGACAAATTAGGTGCAGATAAATATCTCGTTAAATCACAAGTCACTCTTGAAGACATAGTTAAAGCAACTCATGAACTGTTAGAAGATGGGCAATCAGCTGCAGAACCTTCTCCGCCGAACCCAACACCTAACATAGACCCACCAACACCTTCACCTCAGCCAAATATTAATCCAAATGGACAGAATCAGTTTAGAGTTGCTGACCCTCCGGCACAACCACAATCTGATGTTCCGAAAACTGATATAGAAAATACAGCTGAACTACCTACACCGATGGTAAGTAATGAAACTAAGATTAATCCTCCACCTGAAAGCAATGAACAACCGGTTGTTCCAAATCCTACCGGTCAAAACAACGATGCTCCATCAACACTTGCAGAACCTGATACAACTCAAGGACAAGATAATCAAGATGGTCCAAAACCCATCGATAATCCAGCCCAAACAGACAATACGCAAGCTAATAATGTAAGTGAGGAGAATAAAGAGTCGAATTCACTCAGCCAACAGCAATCATCTTCACCTGAACCTACTAAGCAAGAACAATCTGATGTTGATTCAAAAATTGAAAATTTTGTAACTGGAGCAACTACTGATGCCACGCCACCCAGTGCAACACCAGTTGCGCCCACTAATGAGAACCAAGAATCAGAAGACCAAGTAGGTGCAGAAGAAAACAATCAAAATTCTGAAGAATCCAGTGCAAGTGATAAGGTTGAAACTCAGTCCGTTTCAGAAGCTTCTAATTTTGAACAACCAATAGAAGAAGAAAAACCTAAAGACCCTTTATTGGAAGAAAATGTAGTTATTGCACCCAATGAACCACAAGAATCTCCTGCTGATACGCTTGTGGACTACACTAAAGAAGGTAATCCACCTAAAGACCAAGCAAATTTAAATTCAGATAATGTCACGATCGCTCATAAAAAGGTAATCTCACCAATAGACAATAATAGTCCGGATATCCAAGAATTATATGCTAAAGAACAAGCTGTAGAAGATGCAAATAATAATATTACACCGAAAGCGGTTGTTGTAGACAGCAAAGCTACACCTAAGCTAAACGATCAACCAACAGGTATCAACGGTACAACACCTCAAGATCCATCAAGTATCTCCTTATAATATAATTTATGCGAATAAATAAGTATGTTGCACAAGCAACTGGTTTAAGTCGTCGTCATATAGATAATCTAATTAGTCAAAATAAGATTCTAATAAATGATAGTCCTGCTAAATTGGGGCAAGATGTCAAAGCAATCGACGAAATAAAGATAAATGAAAAAGTTATTAAATTAACAAATAATAAAGTCTTAGTTATTTTAAATAAAAAAGCAGGCTATGTCTGTAGTCGTCAAGGTCAAGGCTCTAAAACTATTTATGACTTACTCCCACATAAATATAAAGATCTAAAAAGTGTTGGTCGGCTTGATAAAGATACATCAGGAATACTATTAATGACAAATGATGGAGATTTAGCCAATAAATTATCTCACCCTAAATATCAAAAAACTAAACTATATAAAATTAAGCTAGATAGTGAAGTAACCAATATGGATCTACATAAAATTAATAAAGGAATTCAATTAACTGATGGAGTTAGTCAAATAAAAGTAAAAAGAATACCTTCAAAAACATATGATGTGCAAGTTGAAATGTTTGAAGGTAAAAATAGACAGATTCGACGAACATTTCAAAAATTAAACTACCTGGTTATTAAACTTCACCGAGTTGCTTTTGGTGAATATAGATTAAACGATATTAAACTAGGTGAGTATAAAGAAATTAAAATTACAGATTAAAAAATATCGTTTAAGGTGTTAAATTGATATAATTAAGATATGGCAAAGAAGTTACCAATAGTAGCTATTATTGGCAGAGCCAATGTAGGCAAATCCAGTATATTTAACTCGGTTCTTAAAAGACGAGAAAATATAGTTGCTATAGAGCCCGGTACTACTAGAGACTCGGTCATGTTAAGGGCAGAGTACAAGCAAAAATATTTTTGGCTAGTTGATACTGCTGGCGTTAAAGATCCTGATGATGAATTTGAATTTACAATTCAAGAACAAATAATCCAAGCTGCGGATAGTGCAGATATTATATGGGTAGTTGTTGAAGCTGATGTTCCAATAACCGAAGAAGATAGAAAAGTCGCTAAATTGGCATTAAAAAGTCAAAGACCAGTTATTTTAGTAGTAAATAAAGTAGATAAAGCAAAGAATCAAAATTTAGAACTTTTTAGAAGACTTGGCATTAAAGACATATTTTACACATCCGCAACGCAAAACAGAGGAATAGATACACTTCTTAACAAATTGGTTAAAGATATACCTAAAATTAGTAAATCACTGACTAAAGTAGATTTAACTATTGCAATTATTGGTCGACCAAATGTAGGCAAGTCACAACTATTTAATACATTAGCAAAAAAACAGCAAGCGTTAGTTTCGGATAGGGCTGGTACAACAAGAGATATTAACAGAACTGCCGTAAAGTATAAAAATAAGTCCGTAGAGCTACTTGATACAGCAGGTATAAGACGTAGCGGTAAAATTAAACCTGGTGTTGAAAGGTTCAGTGTTATAAGAGCATTAAGTGCCATAGAACAATCTGATGTTTGTTTAGTACTTATGGACGTACATGAACTTAACGTTCAATTAGATCAAAAGATTGCTGGAATGGTTAAAGAAGCAGGTAAGGGTTTAATTTTAGTTGTATCTAAATGGGATGATGTTGAAGAAAAAGATAGTTTTACAAGAGATGTATTAGCAAAAACTATAGCCTCAAATTTTGCTTTCGTACCTTGGGCTCCTTTAATTTTTACTAGTTCTGTCACTGGGCAAAATGTTACGAAACTATATGATTTGGCTCTAGAAATAAATAAAACTATGAAAAAAACACTACTTACTAGCACTTTAAATAAATGGCTAAAACAATCTGTATTAGCACATCCACCAGCCGGACTTAAGAATCGAAACCCAAAGTTAAATTACATTGTCCAGGAAACTGATAATACATTGCCGGCGTTTAAGATTTATGGCAGCTCGACAAAATATTTACATTGGAGTTATCGAAGATATTTAGAAACTAGGCTAAGAAGAACATTTGGCTTTGAAGGTTCACCAGTGCAGCTTTGGTTTATAGATAAACATCAATTAAATAAACGTCGGCTTAAACCTGAGAAAGAAAAAGTAATTTAATGGCTTGGTTGCAAAGAAGACCTCAAGTAAGCGATCCTGTTATGTACTATAGTGTTGGTCTAAATAAGTCTCTTCTGGTTGTAGGACTAGGTAACCCAGGAGATAAATATAAATTAACAAGGCATAATATTGGTTTTGATTGCATTGAAGATTATGTAAAACAAAATGTAGATATGTCTCAGTGGTTAATTAAAAAAGAATTTAATTGCTTATTTAGCAGCGGTAAATCTAATAAATCTAAAATTTTCGCAATAAAACCTTTAACGTTCATGAATAACAGTGGTCAATCTGTATCAGGTATAACTCAATTTTATAATATTCCAACCGAAGATATATTAGTTGTTTACGATGATTTAGATCTATCATTCGGTCAAATCAGAACTAGAGTTGGTGGTAGTAGTGCAGGACATAAAGGTATTGAGTCAATTACAAATCATGTAGGTGAAAATTTTAATAGGATTCGAATTGGCATTGGGCCAAAAAAACCAGCTAAATTATCTTCTGAAGAATATGTACTTAAGAAATTTAGCAAGTCGGAAAGAGAACAATTTAGCAATTTAAAAAAAGAGGTCGTTGCAATAATTAGCGAATTTGTTTATGGCGAAGACCTACCTCATGAAACTAGAAACTTTTTATTATAAAAAAAGGCCAACGAGAGGGGGTGGGCACCGCTCGTTAGCCTGTTTTTGGTGGGAAATAAATTCCCACCTTAACCCTTCAACCCACCCCGATGAAACATCAAGTCAAAAATAAATAGCGACAGTGTCAGTCCGAAGACTACCGTTTAGGCTCATATTGATAGGGGACTCGTCAAACAATAAATTGTCGAGAAATCTAGTTAAAGGGGTTAGTATGTTTTAGAGCGTGTCAGGCGAATGCCCAACATGCTTTATTAGAGAAAGTGGAGGGTAACTACTTAACTCTTGGCGCGCTCTAAAACACTCTAACAATGTCAATAAAATTGACAGTTAGTTTTGGGTAAAAGGTGCATGAAATCCTTATATTAGGATTCATAGTTTGCTATTTTATCAAATTCATGTTCTAAAGTCAATACTTTATAATATTCTGTGCTTTTTGCAAGGTGCTTAAGCTTTGAGTGACACTCATGCTAAACTTTCATTATGAAAAAGTGGATTTACTTAGGCATTTTTTTGTTTAGCTATATTGGTGGTCAGATAGGGGCACTTATCAGTCATGGTGGTTTTCTCAGTCTTTTATCTATATTATTGAGTGTCGCTGGATGTTTTGCCGGTATTTGGGTAGGTTATAAATTTGGTAAATATATGGGCGAATAGTTAGATTAGGTATATTAATATAATTTGCAAAATATATTTTTATGAGTTTATATGTAGATCGTTATTATGGTAAAAAATTTATTAATTGTTGAAAGTCCAGCCAAAGCCAAAACTATAGCTAGATTTTTAGATAATAATTATGAGGTCAAAAGCAGTTTTGGACATATTAGAGATCTACCAAAAAAAGGGTTAAATATTGATATAAAGAACCACTTTAAACCGACATATGAAGTAAGCATCGATAAAAAGAAAATTGTTAGCGAATTAAAAAGAGCATCTAAAAATAAAGAAGTTTATTTAGCCAGTGATGAAGATAGGGAAGGTGAAGCTATAGCGTGGCATTTAACAAAAGTTTTGGATCTCGAACCAAAGAATTCCAAAAGAATAGTTTTCCACGAAATTACTAAACAAGCAATTGAGCAAGCTATAAAAAATCCTAGACCAATCGATAAAAAATTATTCGACGCACAACAGGCAAGAAGAGTACTTGATCGACTAGTTGGTTATGAATTATCTCCTGTACTTTGGAAAAAAGTAAAGGGTGGCCTTAGTGCTGGACGTGTTCAGTCTGTGGCGGTCAGAATAATTGTTGATAGAGAAAGAGAAATAAAAGAACATAAACCAAAGGTAGACTTTAAAGTTACAGCAAAGTTTGTTAAATCTAAAGACATAATAGACGCTGAACTAAATAAGAGATTAACTGATGTAAAGTCATCTGAAAAATGGCTCAATGATATTAAAAATGCAAAATTTACGATATCAGATATTACTCAAAACCCAGCTAAGAGAAATCCATCCGCACCATTCACAACAAGTACTCTTCAACAAGAAGCTAGTCGAAAATTAGGATATAGCGTACGACAAACTATGAGCGTTGCACAAAAACTTTATGAAACTGGACATATAACATATATGAGAACTGACAGCACAATTCTATCAAACACAGCAATTAGTTCTGCCGAGAAGTATATTAATGAGAAATTCGGTCAAAAATACCATCAAGTAAGACAATATAAAACTAAATCACAAACTGCCCAGGAAGCTCATGAAGCTATTCGACCAACGAATTTAAGAGTATCTGAATTAAAAAAACTCGATGTTCAACAAGACAAATTATATAAATTGATTTGGCAAAGAACTTTAGCAAGCCAAATGAGTCCAGCTGAAATTGAAAATACTACTGTCCAAATCAAGATTAGCAATAAGGATGAACTGTTTAATGCTAAAGGTCAAGTTTTAATATTCGATGGATTTTTGAAAGTATATGGTAAACAAAAAGATGATACTATACTGCCGCCATTAGAAGTAAATGACAATTTAAAGTTAAAATCAGCTTTAGCTGTTGAGTCATTTTCAAGAGCTTCAGCTAGATATTCTGAAGCAGCTTTAGTTAAAAAGTTAGAGGAATTGAATATAGGACGACCAAGTACTTATGCGCCAACTATATCAACCATCCAAACAAGAGGTTATGTAGAAAAAACAGATATCGAAGGTAAAGAAAGAATTATAAAAGAAGTATTACTTGAAAATAATAAAGTTAGGGTCGCTGAAACTACATTAATAACAGGTTCGGATAGCTCCAAATTAGTACCAACAGCAACTGCAGATATAGTAACAGACTTCCTTGTTAAATATTTTCCGAGTATTGTAGATTATGATTTTACGGCTAAAGTTGAAAAAGATTTTGATGAAATTGCTCAAGGTAAACAACAATGGGACGAAATGATAGCCGATTTTTATAAAAACTTCCATCCTTTAATTACAAAATCAGATAAAGTTAGCCGAAAAGAAGTATCAAAAGCAAGGACTTTAGGTAAAGATCCTGCTACTAAACTGCCGATTTCAGCTAGATTTGGTAGATATGGACCTATGTTAGTAAAAGGCGACACTGAGGATAAGGAAAGCAAACCTGTCTTTGCACCTTTACCCGAAGGCACTACTCTCGAAGACGTTACTCTTGAACAAGCTTTAGATATGTTTACTCTACCTAGATTAGTGGGAAAAACTAAAGATGGGAAAGATATAATGGCCAATATAGGGCGTTTTGGGCCATATATACACATAGATAAGGTATTTGTCTCTATAAAACCTCTAAACCCTCACAACATCTCGCTAAAAAAGGCTATTGAGTTATATGACCAGCGTATTAAGAAGTTAGCTGCCAGAAATATTAAAGAGTTTGATTCCGGAATAAAGATAATTAATGGGCCATATGGGCCATATATAACAGACGGTAAGAAAAACGTTAAAATTGAAGATAAAATTAAACCTGCGACTATAACGGAGGATCAAGCTAAGAAATTGTTAGAAACTAAAAGTAAAAAATCCTTTAAATCTTATAAGTAATTTAATATATTCATCTATTTGCTTTGCTGTAAATCCTGTGGACAAGTAGTATTCTTAGACCATGTAGTACGCAATGCTGTCAGTATTGTGCTACAATTATAATAATTTATTGATTAAATAAAGTTGACTTTTAAATATTTAGGTTTTATAATAATATTATTAACCAAGGTACACGGACGTATATTTAATGACTAACTCTAATTCTACAATTGAATTATCTACTGCGAATATAGTTGAATCAGTCTTAAGTTGTATAGATAGAGACCGGGAAAAGGAAATAATTTCTCGTAGATTTGGTTTGTTTGAAAGAAGGGAAACACTCGAACAAATTGGTGAAATGCTTGGTATTACTCGAGAAAGAGTAAGACAGTTAGAGAAATCTGTTATTACAAAGCTCCGCAATTTAGCTGTCCAAAATAAAATAGAAAATCTAGCTGATTTTGAAAAAAACGTGACTGATTACTTAAATGAGAATGGTAAAGCAGCTAGAATTAGTAACTTAGCTAATTATCTTAGCACTAACCCGAAAAGAGAAGAGCAGAGTCAAATTGCTTTTCTGTGCCAACTTTGTCCAAATCTGACAGTAATTACTGAAGATGACCATTTTTACTACAGTGTTGCCATTAAGAGTGTTTATGATATTCAAAAACTAGTTAAAAAAGTAACCTCTGTCATTGATGCAATTAAAAAGATTGGTGAACCACAGACAATTGATTTAGTAGCTAAAGAAGCTAAAATTTCTGATCCAAAAGAAACTCAAGCATTAGCAAGTTTATCTAAACAATTAGCTACCTTAAATAATCGTTGGGGCCTAGTTAAATGGCCAATGGTGAATCCTAAGAACATTAGAGATAAAATATACGTTATATTAAAGGAAAATAAAAAGCATATGCACTTTAATGAGATAGCTGGTGCAATAAAGCAAAGTGATTTCAAACGTAAAGATGTTACTACTCAAGCTATACATAATGAACTTATTAAAGATAAGAGGTTTGTTCTAATTGGTCGAGGGATTTATGCTTTGAAAGAATGGGGTTATGAAAAGGGTACAGTGGCGGATATCATTACAGAAGTTTTAAGAGAAGCAAATGAACCACTACACCGTGATGAAATAGTTAAGAGAGTCTTAAAAAGCAGATTCGTAAAAGAAACAACTATTCTATTAAACTTACAGGGTAAGCCTCAATTCAAAAGAGTCGCTAAAGCAACCTACGCTTTATCTGAATAAATGACATCTGAATCTACTGGCGGTGGAGACCCGTTAAAAAGAGAAGAACCTGTAGAAAAGTACTTCGCAAGATTTTCAGTACCGTTAAGTGAAATCGAATCTTTTGCTTCAAAATATGATATTGGTGAAAGAACCGAAATGCCCTTGGCAATTGAGGCTATAGGTGCATTTCAAGCAATAAGAACATCTTTTGATAATGGGAGTAGAAGCAAAACGTTTTTATATGTTGGTGGAAATCCCAAAACAACTGAAAAACATATAAATTGGCGGTACCCTGAAAGTTCAGATGTTATTGCTGAACTTTCAATTGATCCAAATAATATTTCGGGTATTCATAACGTTTTTCTAGAAACAAGAGAAACTTTATCTGATCGCATAAGAAAAGGTAAGACAATTACATTAATAGGTAATTTAGCACTAAGAGGTGAAGTGAGCACCACATCGGATCATTTAAACAATGCTATAAATAAAGGTGGGTATAAGATTGATAACGTTCAATTAACATTTGAACAAAGCAAACTTGTTTATGGTGAAGGAAGTATTATCTGGCATACAGGAAATACTGACCTTGGAACTAAGTTATTATAATTAAATCTTATACTAAACATTTTGCGAACACTATTATCTTTATTATTTAGGGAAGCACATAGAATAAGTAATGCGCCAAACTAAATAGACGGGGAATGATAGCGTAATAAATATTTTTGAAAATAAAATACAAATTAGTTTTTTATAAAACATGAATAGGGAGCAACAATAAGACTAATCATATCATGTCGCACAATGTACCTTTTGCGACTTTGATATATGCATTAACACTTATAAACTTATACCTCCCTCGTAGGGGACTGATGCCTATGTTCACTAAATTATGTAACTACTTAAAGCACTCACTCACTGGTTTATACTCCATATATAATACCTACTAGATGTCTCAATTACTCCATAGTGCTTCAAAAGTGATCTACGACACAATTTGACTTTTCCACAATTGTGTCGTGAAATATTTGCTTTTTGATAATATTGTGTTAAATATATTACTTCCCCATTTATTTGTGAATTATTGAAAATTTGACAATTCCCTTTATTAATTTATTATATGTTTTTTTATTAAAATAAGATAAAACTGCCTATACGAACATTTCTTGAACTACTAGAGGGGTGGAGTAGTTACAGATAGTATGCTCGACCGTCTAACCTTACATCTATATATTTACTAGGTGTTATATTTTGGGATTTTAAATGATCTATAAGGGCAAAATATTTTCCCACCTGTTGAAGAGCATCGTTATTATCTAAATTGAATTTTATAAAATATGGGGTATTTAACAAACCGACATCTAATTCTCTTGAGGTTGCAGGTAATGTAAGTGACGATATAGTTGCCCCCTTCTCTTTAAACTCTTTATAAATAGCTAATATAAATACTACATCTGAATTTGGGAATATTTGCTTATTAACTTCGTAATTAAGACTACTTTTATCCAATACAAGAGGTAAACCTATTAATTTATTAACTTCTCCATTCGGAACGTCTTTTATAACCTGCCCTGCTAGATTGATTTCAAAATATTGATCGTTTATATTTTTAACTAATAGAGCGAGCTGCGAGTTATCGATTAATAATGTTGGTCTTCTTGAAAAAATATTTATTTTGAATTTTACTGATTGGATCTGAGGGTAGCTATACTTTAATTGTTTTATTATGTTAGCCTCATCAATTGAGATCTTATTTTGATTAAAAAATGATTTATTCAATAAAATATCTGTTAAGTTTTTATATTTTAATAAATCTTCCGTGCTAATAATTTGGTTAGTGTTAATAGGTTTCACTATTGAATTCGGGGATAAATAAGCTAATTTATAGATAGTGATCAGCAATAAAATTACTAAAGCAAATACTACTATGTTCTTTAATCTCTTTTTTAAATTCTTATCTTCCTGTTCGTTATTTCTACCAATATTTAGATTATCTTCAGATCTTCTTGAGCTATAGTTAAAAGTTTTTGAGACAGACATTTTTTCTTTTTCATAATATCTATTTCTTCCTTGTGTTTTTTTTCTAGACCAAAAATTAAGTTTTAATTTCATTTTCACTACCTAAATTAATAATCATTTTAGAAATTATTTCGGTACTATCTGGACGAGCTAATTTAGAGATGTTTTTTATTAAATTTAATCTATTTTCTTTGTTGCTTATAAGTTCCGCTATTTGATCGTATAGATAATCCGGATTACTACTCATTATGTTTTCGTCAATTACTAGGGCAGCATGACGTTTGCTCAAATAATTAGCATTTTGTAGTTGATGTCCTCCCACTAAGAAACTGCTGGGGACTAAAATACAGGCTTTTTGTTGTATAGCAAATTCAGCAATATTTGTAGCACCAGCTCTAGCTATAATTACATCTGCTGCCCCACTATACTCGTATAAATTATCAATATAACCAAAAACTTTTATTTTTTCTTTTAATTCTTCGTCTAGTCGTTCGTTATATGCTTTTTTAACTTGAGATTCATTTTGAATTCCGGCTATATGTACTATATAGATATTTTTATTTTTACTAAGCAGTTTTTGAGAGATTTTAATTACCGCTAAATTAATAATTTGCGAACCTAATCCACCACCAGTCACTAATAACAGATAAGAATTCTGAGGGATTTGTAACTCTTTTTTTAACTTATTTTTTTCGACAACATTAACAGAGTGAAATTTCTTACTAATTGGAATTCCTGTATTAATAGTTTTTGCTAATGGATATGGATATAAATTTTCTTCCATCGACACGAAATTCTTTATTGCCCATTTTGCTATTATCTTATTGGCTAAACTTGGAGTTATGTCTGAATCATGTGTAATAAACGATACATTATTTAACTTTGCCCCTATTCCAACAGGTACGCTTACATAACCACCCCTTGTAAAAAGAATGTCTGGTTTTATTTTTTTAATTATTTTTTTGCTTTGCCAAATTCCAATTAATAAATAGATAATGTCTCGACAATTTAGTATAAAAGTTTTTATATCCAATTTTTGCCATATATTACTGCCATGGTATCTCCTATATTTACCTGCCCTGACAGTAAATACTTGGTCTATTGATTTGCTACTGGTAGTTGCTAAACCTAAATCATCTCCAGTTTGACCAATGTAAACTATCTTTGTATTCGGCTTTTGCTTTTTAATTTCTTCAGCTATCGCCAATATTGGAGTTATGTGGCCACCTGAACCACCGCCAGAAAGTAAAATGGTCAATAATCTGCCCTCCTTAGAACACTTTTTCTATAATCTAACTTGGGTCTATCCGTGTCATAAGTTATTTTAGATTGACGATAACTTGTATATTGTGAGGCTTGGAAAACTAAGCCAATTGCAGCGGTTGCAAAGACAACACTTGTCCCACCATAACTAATAAATGGCAAGGTTATGCCTTTTAGAGGGAAGAGTCCGATCATTGCACCAACATTTATTAAAGTTTGGATACTTAACCATGCTAAAATTCCGATTACCAATAACCTCGTAAAATTATCTGTTGAACGTTCTGCGATATTTTTTATGCTGTTGAAAAAAGCCATAAAAATCCCTAGTAATATTGCACAGCCGATGAATCCGAACTTTTCAGCATAAATAGCAAAGATTGAGTCGTTAGCAGCTTCAGGTAAATACCCATACGCCTGAACACTGCTGCCAAGACCCAATCCAGCCATACCACCAGATCCTACTGCAATTAAAGCCTGGCATGCTTGATAACCGCTACCCTGGCAATTAGATTGTGGGTGCAGATAAGTTTCTAGTCTAGCTCGTCTATACGGGGATATGGAAATTGCTAGAACCCCAACTATCGCTAAAATTAATAATATTAAACTAACCTTCCCTATCGGAAGACCGGCTATATATGCCATAGTCCCCATCATAGCAAGTATGACAGCAGCAGAGCCTAAATCGCTTTGTATACCAGCAATTATTACACCTATTACAACTAGGATATAAATTAGGGGTTTAAACGTTTCTTGAACGCTCGTAATGGTTCCTGATCTAATTCTAGATGCTAGGAATCCAGCTAACCATATCAATACAACAAATTTTACAAGCTCTACCGACTGAAAAGAAAAACTGCTTAATCTGACCCATCTATGTGCAGGATAAGCTGGATTAACGGGTAGAACTAATGCTAACAAAGTAGCCCCAATTGCTACAAAAAGTAAAGGTTTATATGCTTGTTTCCACCAATTTAATGGCACTTTGTATGTAATAAAAAATGCAATTATGCTTAAAGCAATAGCCATCAATTGCTTTGAAACGTAATAGAAACTATTAACATTATTAGCTTGAGACAACGCTGGACTTATTGCGTATACAACAGTTAAACCTATTGCGAGTAAGGCGGCGCACCAGATTAATAGCCAATAATCCGGTTTGTGTTTATGACCTAACTCAAGTTGGAGTGATTTTGCTGGAGATATTCTAGCTCTTGAATTACTCTGCCACATTTTTAAGCCTGCTTACTTAGAAAAAATATAATTAATCCAACTACGCTTGAGACTTGACCCAAGATCCAAAATCTCATGGTTATTTTAGTCTCCTGCCAACCGATAGCTTCAAAGTGATGGTGGATTGGAGATGACCTAAAGACTCTTTTCCCATCTCTTAATTTTCTAGAAACTCTATTAATGATTACAGAGCCTGTTTCCACTACATAAACTGCACCTATTATTGGCAGTAAATATACAGTGTCTGTCTGAAGTGCAATTATCCCAAGAGCTGTACCTAAGGAGAAAGCCCCAACATCACCCATAAAAAAACGGGCAGGATAAATATTAAACCATGTATAACTTAGCAATGCGCCAACTACTGTTAAGCAAAATCCAGATAATGCAAATCTATGCTCTATCGCTGCAATAATTGCATATGTCATAAACGAAGTTGAAAGTAACCCACCGGCAAGACCATCAAGTCCATCTGTAAAATTAACTGAAATAGCAGTTGCAATTACTACTAACCAAAATAGAAGAATAACAAAAATTCCAATATGAATTTGATGAACCCATGGTAAAAATACGGTCGTAACCCCGAGCTTACTAAAAAACCACCAGCCTCCGGCTAATAATATTATGCTGTAAAGTGAGAATTTTAATTTAGCACTCATCCCTGCAACACCCTGTCCATTGCTGTATATATTCATAATGTCATCAATAAAACCAATAAATCCGGCCCCGATCAGTCCAGCCAAAGGTAGCCAAGTTTGACCTCTATTTAAATTAAATAGTAATGTGATAATCGCGATCGCCACCACAAATATTAAACCGGCCATTGTTGGTATATTTCTTTTATGTTTTTCTTCGTGAAGTTTTTGATAAACTTTAGCAACTCCACCTGACCAAGCATGTGTTCTTTGCTTTTTCCACCACTGTTTTCTATAAGCGTAATTAGTGTAAATTGGCGTGATGATTGTACTTAGGAGTAGTCCAGCCACACCTAAAATTAAAATACGAGATAAATTATGGTTGCTAATTATAATGTACAAACTATGCATGTAATATTCTAGTTTTTATTTTATTATATCAGTTTTATCTTTTAATTTTATCAGTTAATCAGATAAAAGCTACTGTGTTTTTTGGTCTACAAACGAATTGTTTATTAACATGTGTGCGATATCACCAAAGACTGGCTGTCCACCAAAAGACCCGGCATATCCAGCAACAGTTGGCTGTATGTTATAAACAACTACTACGTATTGTGGTTTATCACCACCGACAAAACCAACATAAGTTCCGTTAAATTTATCAGGATAATAACCCCCCTTTGGTTGAGCTATTTGCGCCGTACCAGTTTTCCCACCGACTATATAATTCGGACTGAAGTTAAGATATGAAAATCCAGCTTGGAGATGTTGTTGGACAACATATTCCATTAAACTCGTCATGTCTTGGCTTACTTGAGGAGACACAACATGTTTTTTAATTATTTTAGGATGGTTTGTGCTAACTTTCCCGTCTGAGTTTATTAACTGATCAATTAATGTTGGCTGATAATATGTCCCGCCATTTAGTACAGCAGAATCAGCTGCTGCCATTTGTAATGCTGTTATTTGTATAGCCTGTCCAAAGGAAGTATTCGCATATGTTAGATCAATACCTGCCCCGTTATCTTGTGGGGTTGGGACAAGAGATGCAGATTCATAACCTTGTTCAACATTAGTGATTTTACCTAGTTGATAATGGTTAGTCATGTAGTCATACCAAGTATTCCTAGCTTTTTGATTAATTTGACCACCACCCATTTGCATTAATAGCCACGTTGCACCTGTATTAAGTGAAAGATTTAATAAACTTTGGATAGTTTGATTCCTAGGTCCACCATCTTGCTCTATATCGGTAATATTAAATCCGTCTACAATCCAGTGTGCTGGATCATAAAAAGATGTATCAGGATGAATAATTCCAAGATCTAAAGCAGCAGCTGTAGTCAGAACTTTCATGGATGATCCGGGCTCAATTGCATTAGTTACTGCAGCATTTTGATATAAAGCTTGGTCTGTTACTTTTTGAAAGTTACTTGGATCATAACTTGGATAGTTCGCCATAGCCTTAATAGACCCGGAATTCGGATCCATAATTATGGCACTTATACCTTTTGATTTAGTTTTTTGATACTCGCTCGAAAGTATTTGTTCAAGTTGCGCTTGCATAGACAAATCAAGTGTAGTAACAACTTTATCGCCATTTTTAGGAGACTTTTGGATATTATTATTGCTAGCAGCTAGTGGAATACCATTTGCATCTGTTATAGCTTTCAATAACCCTGTTTTACCTGTTAATTGTGTATTTAGTGCTTGTTCGATTCCATAATTGCCATGTCCATTATCGTTAACAAAGCCAAGTATTTGAGATGCTAAAGAACCATCAGGATAAACCCTGTAGTTTTGAGCCTGGGTACCTACTCCAGGGTTCTTCAATGCTAATATTTTATTAGACTGTGGCTGTGTTAATTTTTTAGCAAGTATCACGTACTGAGTATTTTTGGTTTTCATTAGATCGGAATACTTTTTAGATTCTCCTCCAATAATATTGGCAATTTGATCACCGGCTAATGTCGGGTTTTTTATATATATTGGATCAGCGTAAAGAGTATACAACGTTTGGTTTAATACTAAAGGTACAATGGCGTTACTATCATGTCCATCAATTTCCCCTCTCGAAGGTTGTATAGTATATTCTTTTAATTGATCACTTAATGCTGCGGCTTTATAGTGGCCGTATTTGATAATTTGAACATAAAATAATTGAATTATAAAAATTCCAATAGCAATAGAAAGCAATGAATAAAGCAAACGGATGCGTTTGTTTGGAATACTTGTTTGATTTTTGTTTGGCAAAGCCATTAGACATATTATAGATCTTAAAATTAAGAGTGTCTAAATATTAATGGGTCACTGTATCGCTTGGTGCGACAGGTGTAAGTGTTTTTGCAACTGGACTATTTTCAACTCTACTAAATGATTGAAGTCGTGCTGAATCTACTTCTAAATTATTGTAACGACTTTTTAAAGAGCTCTGGGTTTGCTCAAGATTATTTATTTGGTAACCAAATGCATTTGTTTTAGTGACTTGAGTTAAATAAAGTAACCCAAGTAAACAAGCCAGGATTATTAATGAAATCGTATTAGATACTGGTCCAAGTGTCCCAACTCTAGTATTAAATTTGACTGAGTTTTGATTTCTGGCAGTATATCTAGTTCGGTTCATCGCTAACGAACTTGAGTATGTCATTATTGCCTTTCTTTTTTGTTTTTGTTTTTATTTTTTGCTTCAGCCCCGGTTTCCCAGAGCTGAAGCTAAACCCTTAGACTACTCGTACAGTAATCTTATAGGCTCGGGAGCTACTTTTGACCCTAATAGGCATGTGAGTTCCCTTTCGTTTTTATTTTCACTGCGGCTCGAAGTTTAGCACTACGTGCTCGCGGATTAAATTCTAATTCATCTGGAGATGGGCTAATTGGTTTTTTTGTTAGTAATTGAAGATTGCTTTCATATTTATACCTACTTGATTGTAGAAAAATCTGTTTTACAATTCTGTCTTCAAGACTATGGTAACTAATTACTACTATACGTCCGCCCGGTTTAAGTAATTCAAGCCAAATCGGTAAACTTAATTTTAATTGGTTAAGCTCATCATTTACGGCAATTCTGAGTGCTTGAAATACCCTGGTGGCAGGATGCTTTTTACTATATTTTGGCCATGCTTTTTTAGCAATTCGTGCCAGCTCATCAGTAGTATAAATTGGTCTACTGTCGACAATATAGTTAGCAATTATATTAGCTTTTGGTTCTTCACCGAAATCTCTTAAGATTTTAACAATCTCTTTTTTGCTGTAACTATTTAAAATAGTTGAAGCTTTAACTTCTTGTGTCTCATCCATCCTCATATCTAGAGGACCTGGAGTGATATATGAAAAACCGCGTTCTCCATCTTTAAGGTGCGGTGACGATACGCCTAAATCTGCCAAAATTAAATCAAATTGTACATTTTTATCTGCTAAATCTTTTGTCGCAGAATAATAATCTTTATTAACAATTTTACATTCTCTACTAAACAGTTCCTTTAAGTGGCTGATAGCTTGTTGGTCTCTATCAACCAGAACTGATTGTCTGAGGCTTCCAGTTTTTTCCAGAATCGCCATTGCGTGACCGCCATATCCTGCCGTCAAATCAAGGTATGTATCACCCTTCTTTGGGTCAAGATATTTAAGCACTTCTCTAGGCAATACTGGTTCGTGCTGATTGTTTTTATTTTGGTGTTTATTTTGGTGCATCTTGTCTTGTTTATTTTTGCAAGGTCACCTAATCAGCAGTCAACTTTTTGTTTTTTTATAGTTTTTGTTTTTGAGTGACACAGCAAATTGTAAAATTACGATTCGCTACGTCAAAGTTGAGAGACTTATGTGTGAGGTGGAGTTTTGGGAGGTGTTTTTAAAAGGTGCGAAGAGATTTTTTTGCGTGGTTTTCTATCAATTTCCACGTGTTGACTGCCAAATAGGTAAACTCGAATTGTTTATCTATTTGTAAATTGTTAAAGTACTTTACTTTGGTACTTGATCTGTTGACATCAAGCGCCAATAGTTACCGACACCAACAGCAATGATATCCCTGGAAATACCAGCATAATCTAATAAATGCTGGTCGATATTTATTCGACCTTGTTTTGGGTCTGGAGATTGCTCTACCTTTCCCATCCTAAACTTGACGTTTAGATCAGCCACTCTTTCGTCCAGTACATCACCGGATAATCTAGGCTCAATAAGGTTTTCCCAGACATCTTTGGGGTAAAGATGTAGATACTTGCCAAAGCCACGTGTGATAACTGCTCCGCTAGCAAACTTATGGCGAAGTTCAGGAGGGATTGTCAGCCTCCTCTTGTCGTCTAGTTTACGTTCAAAGTAGTCTACCGCGGCCATTGGTATCCTTTAAGTTACTAGTGGTTTTTATTTTTTGAAGAAGTGTCACGCTATTTGGCCGTTCCATTTCTACCCACTTCCATGAGTGTACTACCCACAATCACCCACGGCAAGCATGAAAATATAAAAAAGTGGTGTTTAGTACACCACTTATCCACAGTTTTAAAGAAGTTATACACAATTGCACAATATGTAGTGCCTTCTTTAGTTTTTAAAACACTAATTATGTTCTGAGACTTTAGTTTCCGTTGAAGGACTTGGATTACTACTTGTAAGAATATCATGGCCTTCATTTTGTTTAATTATTTGAGCGCTGTGTGAATATTCTGAATTTGGATTTGGACCATTTGGAGTAACTTCTGCGGCACCAACTGCTACTAAAGCTGCTGCTGCACTGCCTAAAACTACTCTGCCAATCCTACGACCTCTTTTTGATTTAAAGTCGTTCGCAACTTGTCTTTCGAAATCATATGGTTTTATATAAGGTGTTACTTGAGAATCTGAAAATTTTTCTATTGCACTTTCGATATCTGCTGGTTTTGTTATTTCTGACATTTTTATATCCTAACATATTTTATATTTTTTGTCAATTTAGTATTTACTTGATCTACTTGGTGTTCTTTGTGTTTCGCTATAACTTATGTAGTGCGGAACTGTTTCATTTCTTTCAGTTCTTAGGGAATTTAAATTATTATTTGACTCTTCTTGAAAAGCAAATACTGGTCTAGTGTTTACCACAGCCTGATTTTTACTATGGTTATGAAGTTCAACTAAGCCTAAAGCAGTTGCTGAAGTCATAAGTAGTAAGCCAAGATTCTTATATATGTTCTTGACTGTGGTTGTATTTTTATTTTGTATTTTTGTCTTATTTGACATAAAAAATATTATAGCAAATATTTCTGTTTGTGTCAATCTTCTGTTATTTCTATTGTTTCTCCTGTTGTTGGTTTATGAAAAGTAATGTCATATTGCGAAAGTATTTTCTCGAATTTATCGTAAGTTTGAATACGGGCTTCTTCTCGCCAATGCCAATCATGAATTGGAATAATATGTCTTGGTTTTAATTTGATAGCCAGATTAAGTGCGCTTACTGCGCTCCCCCAGGGAGCTGTAATTGGTAGCGCTAGTATCTTTTTCGATTCACTAAAAGTATGCGAATCACCTGGATTAGTTAAAATATTTAAATAGTGTAATCCTCTTTGTTCGGGTTGAACGTTTATTAAAGGAGATACATTTTCGTGAGGAGCTTCAAAAAATTCTACGTCCTCAGTGGGTGTTGACTTCGCTTTAATATTTTCTAAAGCTAATTTTTTAACAACTTCATCTGTGCTGACTATACTTATATTGGGAAATTTATCTGTTAATTTTTTAATTAATGGTATATGCAAGTGATCAGAGTGTATGTGAGTTATAAAAATATTATTTAAAGATGAAATATTATTAATATCTAAAGCTTCATTACTCATTAATCCTGGATCAAAAATAACAGTTTTATTTTCTGTTTCGACTACTAAACAAGAGTGAACGAATTTAGTAATTTTCATAATCTATTTTATTTTATCTATACTCTGGATTTTCAAAGTCAAAACGGCTGCCACTATCCCATTTAGATCTTTGATTACCAAAAGCCGGTATGCCACCGTTGTCTTTTAACATCTTAGCTAAATGCATTAGGTTCCAAGTCATAAAAGTAGTGTTGCGATTAGTGAAATCGTTATCAAAACCAATTTTTTTACCATCTTTAGTCTGATCACCATAGCTTGGTCCAGGTCCAGCTTCTCCTATCCACCCTGAATCAGCTTGAGGTGGTATTGTATAACCCAAGTGTTGAAGACTATATAAGATATTCATAGCACAGTGTTTAATACCATCTTCATTACCGGTAATTAAACAACCTCCTACTTTTCCATAAAATGCATATTGTCCCTTATCATTTAAAATACTACTGCAAGCATAAAGTCTTTCAATTATTTTCTTTGTTTGGCTGCTATTATCACCAAGCCATATAGGTCCCGCTAAAATTAAAATATCTGACTGCATTACTTCTTTCATCATTTCTGGCCATTCATCAACCGACCAACCATGTTCTTTCATGTCCGGCCAAACACCAGTTGCTATATCATGATCTATAGACCTGATAACTTTTACGTTAACAGAATGTTTTTCAAATATTTTTTTACTAATATTTATTAATTTGTCAGTATGACTTTCGTCTGGAGATTTGGTTAGCGTACCATTAAAAATGGTAGCTTTTAAGCCATTAAATGAATATTGAGCATCTTCAGACATTTATACCCTCCGCGACTTAAATTAATTTACTCAATCAGTATACTACTTATAAAATTATTTATTCGTAAAATATTATTTTTTTCTATCGATATATCGAAGCTGTTTCTTTAATTTATCCAGTCTGATAATTTTTGAATCATAAGTTTTAAGTAAGGATGAATATTGCCAATTAGGAGTAATAATAGTTTTTATTTTTTCAATATTATCCAGATATTCAATTAAACTATAAAAATCTCCATCTCCTGATACTATAATAGCTTGATTGTAATTGTTCATTTCTTTAATAGCGTATAGAACAAGTTCGACGTCAACATTACCTTTAATTGGTTTGTCCTTATTATCATTGTCTTTATTGTTAATATTTTTTACTGAGGTTATGGATGAAGTTGGTTTTAAAACTACGATGTAGCCAAGTTCATGCATATATTCGTATAGGTGTTCATTCTCACTCATATAACCAATAAAAGTAAATGCTTTGGTAACGTTATATTCGATTTTTAAAAAATTTCTAAATTTTCGCCAGTCTAGTTTCCATCCCATACGCTGAGTACCGAGATTTAAATTTTGACTGTCAATAAAGGCATAGTTGCCTAATTTATTTTCGACATGATTATTCGGTCTATCCTTAGATTTTTTCTTTATAAACATCTATTTTCTTTGCCTTGTATGATTTTCTACTTGGTCAGCAGCTAACCATGTTAGACTTGCTCCAGCCACTGTTTCATAGAAGATGGAACTAATTAAGGAACCTGCTAATGCAATAGCTCCAACGAAAAAGCTGATTTCTTTAACACCTTGAGCGCTGCGCTCTAATAAACCAATTGTCTTTTCTCCCATACTATTTAAGTATTATAAAGAGAAAAATACTTTATGTTAAGGATGTAACCATCCTACTATAAGACCCATAGCTAGAATTGATAGAAGCCTGTTACCAGCAGATAATATCGTCAACTGATTTGGTTTCTGGTCCATCGTGCTATGCACATATAGTGTTGTCAGGCTTAATCCTAACCAGAGTATTAAAGATGTTTCCAACCCTGCACTCACCCACGAATTTTGGAAAAATGAATGGTAAAGATACATAACATATGCGACTACATATGCTGTAATTAAGGCTGCCAGAAAAAAGAATGGCATAATTTTTGGAAAATCTGTTTTAAATTTTTTGTCGTCTATTTTAGTTAATTTTTTCCATTCTTTGCCAAAGGCATAATCTGCGTAATATATTGTCCCGATAACCATACTGGATATTCCGGCCACAAGAACCCCCCATAAATTGATATGCACCATCATAAGCACTAGCTCCTTAAATATATTTGGAGTATACATCTAAACTTAATTAGGACCAAGATTTTTTTAATAGATTATATCTAAATGACTTTTAACCATTAAATTAATAAGTGGATTAAAACTATCTATTAATGGAAGCGCACCCTGAACGTTTATAATTTGTGAAGGTTTGAGTTGGCTAAAAAGTAGTCTAAGTGCTTTTATTTTGTCTCTGTTAAATTGACCGTGAGTATCATTTTTAAAGGACATCGTAGATAAGTTAAAAGTATATTTAGAATTAGAATCCAGTTTATTATTCAATTCATCATAATTTAAATTTGGTTTATACCCTGCTAGATTCAATAATTGAGCACTGAACCAAAGTTCGATTAAATTAATAGATATATCTTCGTTTAGAGAATTAAAAATATCTTTCAATAGTTCAAAATATTCTTGATCATACAAATCTTCAGTTGCACGATTTATTTGCTTAATTTTATTGTAGCCAAATTGAACTTTATTAATATCTTTTAATATATGAAAGAATGATTTGTCCATTCGGCTTGATATTAAAGTCCCTAGGTCCCTCTTTCCTTTAATATATGTAATCTCATTTAGACAAAAAAGCTCAATACCACCAGCAAGTTTAGATTTTTCTTTTCTTACACCCTTGGCTATTAAGGTGATTTTTCCTTCAGAAGATGTTAGTAATGTAATGATTCGATCTGCTTCGCCGTAATTGATTCTGTTTAGAACAATCGCCGTTGTATTAATTCTTTTCACGCTTCGAACAGTATATATTTATTGACTTCATTTAGCAGTTTGCTTAGATTCAGTGCAGGTTTATATAAATAAGCATTGACGCCTAAATCCTTATTTAAAATTTGCCAGCTTGATTTAAATTCTCTCGGTGGTATTTGACTGTTAATTATAATTGGTACTGATTGCCATTCGTTATATGATCTAAATTCATATAAAAATTCTATCCCGGAATGCTCAATTAATTGAAGCTCTAATATTATTAAATCGGGAGTATTCTTATCCGCATTAATAATTGCCTGTTCAACGTTTTTCGCAATTCTAATTTTAAATCCATGATGGCTTAAATAATCTTTATATATCTTTGAAAGAACCGCGTCTGGTTCAATAATAAGAATATGCTTCATTAGACAAATTGCATTTGGTTTATTGGCTTTAAAACCGTACCAATTCCATAAAGTCTATGGTGACGAGAAGTTGTCAGATGCAGACTCATGGCATGGAGAATTGCATCGGCTACAAAAATTCCTGCCCCATTATTATATGTAAGATTTATAAATGGTTGACGACTTGTAAATCTAAGTTTTCTTCCAGCTTTTAAAGCTTGAGCGGATATTTGTTTTGTTTGCGCATAAACACCCGCCACTATCCCATATCGGCTTGGGTGTGCTGCAAATTGAAGCTTTACTTGATGATGAGATGGATGTGCAGCAATAGTTTCTATCAAAGTCATCCCTAAACTTATTAATGCGGCCTCTAAGGCAGTCCTGTTAGCGAGCACTGGTTGAATTTTTGAAGAAGTATTCAATTCCAAATTAACACCGTTAATTTTTGCAAGTGGTTCTAATTGCAATTTTGAATCATATAAAATTGATGAGACTGAAACTGATTCATAATTAAACACCATTGGTTCAAGCGTCAATTTTACGCCTAAAATATAGTTATCTAACAACCTAATTGCACTATCAGCTGTGGCTTGAACTATCTTGGTATTTTCAGTAGTACTTAAATTAAGAAGTTTATCTTGCTCGCTTGCCCTGGCAATACGAATTAAGGGCATTTTTAATTCTTCAGCAATACTTAGTAAAAGTTGCTGAGATAATATTGGACCTTGACTTGCTGCAAATGCAGATGTCATAACAAAGTAATTACCCTACTTATTTAATTAAGTATAGACTAACTTTTTTAAGGTGAAAAACTAAAGTTGGGTAATATATTATTGTTTAGATCACTTAGATATGTATTCCCTTGAGACCAAATTTCAACTGTATAAGTTCTGAGAGGTAAAATTATCTTTGTTTGACTAACTGAAGAACTTGAATCTAGCTTGCCAACTAATTTTACACCAACAATATTTGGTAATTTAGGTAAAGCAAATGCAGATGCAGTGGCAAATTTCTGTTGAATTTGACTAGTGAGAGATTGAAGTACTTGCGAGTAAGTCTGATTAATAACTTGAACTCGAAGCGCGAATTGTGAATTTTGATTTGTAATTGATGGCACAAAATTAGGGTTAAAAAAACCATCGACTAGTGCATTACCACTTCCCGTGTAGTCAACATAAGCACTCCAATTTTTAGGGAACATTACTACCAGGCTTCCATACTGTGATGGTCCGTTAAATGTTGCCAGCGGAAGTTGTGCTTGTTTAGAATAAAAGTTGTCTTTACTAGTAGCTTCTTTTTTTACAGCTTCACTCACTGCGCTTTGAATTTTGGAATCGACATTATTTTTATAGTCTTGTCTGCTCATAAAAGTCATGACTCCAAATATGATTGAACCGATTAACGCTAAGGTAAAGATAATGTAGATGACGACATTATTTGCTGCACCATCTTGATTATGCTTAATCATAAATTCAATCTTACTCTATTATCAGATAGCTAGCAATAAATGAACTTTCTATTTATATTCATATAAATAAATTCCATTTTTATATTTTATTACTTTCTTGTCTGGTATTTTAAAAGCAAAACTCATAAGCATAATGGGTTTATGTTTATAATCCTGACATTTCTTATCTAACTTTTTCATATATCTATTAATCAAAAAGACGAAGACAGCATCTGCTTTTGGCCACTCAGCAGTCCAATAATTTCCCCATTTAACTTTTATATTTTTATATGGAAGACAGCGAAGCCACGCAATAATAGCCAGTATTGGGTTAATCTCGTATCCTATTGAGTTTAAACCATATTTTCTGGCTGCCAATAGCACCCTTCCGTCTCCACAGCCAAGCTCAATTATTGTCTGTTCGGGTTTTAAATCAGCAAGCATTAATGCAGTATTAATTTGGGTTTTTAAAGTTGGTAAATAAGGAGCACCAACTAATATTACCGCTGTAAAACAAATAATAATTATTGTCGCAATTATTATTAGCAAATTACCCCTTTTTAATATTATTTTTTATTTCTTTTATAGTATTTTCAGCTTTTTTAATATAGTCTTCTAATTCTTTAATTAGTTTTTGCCCTTTTTTATACAAAATTAATACTTCGTCTATATCTATAGTATCGGATTGAAGTTTTGATATAACTTTGTCTAGTTCATTCCTTAGTTCTTTATATAAATTATTTTTTGGAGACATAAACTATCCTAATTCCTTGAATTAATAACATTCGCATCTAGCTCACCTTTATAAAGTTTAATAAGTACATCTTGGTTAATTTTTACGCTATGAGCATCTTTAATGATTTTCCCATTTTTATTTCTAACAATTGAATAGCCAAGTTTAAGTACTTCACTCTGGCTATATGCACCAATAACAGCCTTAGAGATATCTAATTCATGTTTTATATCAATAAAGTATTTTAATATTGTGTCTTCAAGATGTAGTGTCGAAGTCTTTAATGACTGTTTAATTTCATTTATGTTATTAATTAATACCTGGGATATATTTCTCCTTAAACTTTGTAGTGACTCAATCACTTGATTTCTTTCAGGTACTAAAAGTTCTGCGGCGTTACTTGGAGTACTGGCTCGTAAATCAGCAGCCAGTTCAGCTAAAGAAATATCCCTTTCATGACCGACCGCTACCACCGTGGGTACTCGACTACCAGCGACGGCTCTAGTAACCATTTCACTGCTAAAAGCTGCCAGATCTTCTGCACTCCCTCCACCTCTCATAATAATGATGGCTTCTGGTAGATATTTCATTGAATTAACAAATTCAATTGATTGTGTGATTTGTTCTGGTGCAATCTCCCCTTGGACTTGGACATCTAGCACTTGTATTTGTATCCCCTGCCACCTATGATTTAACACTTTTAAAAAATCTGTGTAGGCGGCTGATTGTTTAGAAGTAATTAAGCATATATTTTTAGGTGGATAAGGTATTGATCGTTTGCGATTTACGTCAAATAAACCTTCTTTTTCGAGTTTAAACTTAAGTAGCTCTGCAGCTTTTTTAATACTCCCTTCACCGGTTGGTAAAATACTTTTTACATTCATACTTAATCCGTACTGATTGTGAAGTCTAGGTTCAGCTTTCACTTTTAACATCATGCCGTCTTCAATTGGTCCGGGTAATTGATATACAGTACCGAAAAATCTTAAAGTTGACTCATCATCTTTTAAGTCAAAATAGACCCATTTATTTTTACTGACTTTAAAATTTGCGAGTTCTCCAACAATATTTATTTCTGGAAACGCCACGCTCATAGATTGATTGAAGACTTCTATAAATTGACTGACGCTTAATATAATTTCTTCCATGATTTATACAGATTCGATTTTTCTGCCCTTCCTAATTGCTTGTTGGTAAAAATAATATCCTGGGGGAAGTTGAATCAACATGTTCAAAATTCGATACATTACTGTTGCCGGTAAACTTATAGCCGCCTTGACTCCCATACTTATTAGAGCTCCTGTCATTAAAGCTTCATAAACACCTATCCCGCCTGGTAATACAGAAATAACACCTGCAAAATTAGCTACCCCGTAAGCTAAAATAACTGCCCCAATATTAACAAGTTTGCCAAAAGCTATATAAACTACATAAACTGCAGCAATTTCGGTTGCATCAGCTAAAAATGCATACCAAAATGGAGCTTTTAATTTTTTGTAACTTTTTTTAATCTCCTGGTAGTTATCATGAAAATCATTAAACATTGATTCAACTTTAGAAATATTAATTGTCTCTGGAGATTTCGGAAGAACTATTTTTATTAAACTATTAATTATTTTTGTAACATAAGTAAAAAAACTGCTAATTCTTTGTCTGCTACCAACTATATATATAAAGATAAAAGTACCAACTATTAACAAGGTCGTGATTGAACTGGCCAATAAAACAACTAAGTTATTTACTCTACCCATAACTGATAGAGCAATCACCCCAAAAATTAAAGCAATCTCAAATGAAATAAAATACAATCCAATTTTAAGCACATGCATCAGCGTTGCTTTACCTGATGATATGCTTTTACCGTCTCTTAATCTGAGTGTGAAATATGACAAACCAGTTACTCCTCCACTTGGGAAGACATGGTTCACAAAATTTAATTCTAACGCGGTCCTATAGAGGAATTTATAAGATACTTTATTGCCGACGATCGCAAATAATCTTTGGTATAACCTCGCTTGAGAATGATAATTCAAAGCTTCAATAGGTATTAAAAGCAGTAATGCCCAACCATTTACGTGTTTTAAGTTTTCTAATGTATTGCCTATTTGTTTTCTTAAAACTAAAACTAGGACAACAAGGGCTAGGATAGTAATAACGTTAACTATCAACTTCCATCTTCTTCTTAACCAATGCTGATCACTCATATCTGGCTATTATATCAATCCAAATAACTTATAACCTTAAATAAATATTAATCTAAGCTATCTGAAATATATTAGACAAGGTAAAATTATCTAATGCCAAGTTTATTAATTTTAGGTAGACAACCAAATTTAGGTTTAGCGGAGCTCGAAAGTTTATATGGAGCCGACAAAGTTAAAAATATAAATAACATAGCCGCCCAAGTTGACGTTGACCCCTGTTTACTAGCGTTTGATAGATTGGGAGGTAGTATAAAATTTTGTTTAATATTAAGCGAATTATCATCAAATAAATGGCTTGAAATTGAAAAATATTTAATTAATGCTGCACCAATACACGCTACGAAAGTACCTTCAGGAAAATTAATTATCGGTTTAAGTTCTTATGGTTTTAAATTAAACCCAAAAGACATAATTAGATCTGGTTTAAAAATAAAAAAAGCTATTAAAGTAACGGGTCGAAATGTTAGGTTAGTCCCTAATATAAATAACGAGCTTTCAAGTGCACAAGTAATACATAATAAACTAACCAATGAAAATGGATGGGAGCTTTGTTTAATAAATAATGGTGAAAAAACTATCATTGCTCAAACTGTTAAAGTTCAAGATATTAACGCTTATAGCAATCGAGATAGAAACAGACCAAGTCGAGATCCTAAAACAGGTATGTTACCACCTAAATTAGCACAAATAATTATTAATTTAAGTGTTGGTATTTTGCCAGAATCTGAAAGATTATCTGTTTGTGATATCCTGCCAGATAAAGTTATACCTATTCAAAAAATTGATAAAACTTTATTAGATCCCTTTTGCGGAACTGGAGTCATTTTACAAGAAGCACTTCTTACGGGTTATAGAGTATCAGGAAGCGATATTAATGAAAAACTTATTGGATCATCCAAAGAAAATTTAGACTGGTTATTAAAAAATTACCAAGATTTAAATGAAGATCAAATAGATTTAAAAGTTTGTGATGCTCGCACATTTAAGTGGCCGCCATTTGATACTGTCGCCAGTGAAGCTTATTTAGGTCAACCATACAGCACTGTCCCAAATGATATAGAATTAGCTAATTCCATAAAAGAGTGTAATTTGTTAATAGAAAAATTTTTAACAAATTTAGCATCTCAAACAATGAAAGATTTTAGACTATGTTTAGCTGTTCCAGCTTGGCATTTAAAAAGCAATATTTTAAAAACACTACCTCTAATTGACCACCTGCCACATCTAGGATATAATTTAATTAATTTTAAAGAAGTAGATAGTAGCAATTTGGTATATTATCGCACTAATCAAATTGTTGGAAGACAGTTACTTGTATTAAAGAGGTTTTAAAATGGCACACGTAAAAGCTGGTGGTACAGCCAAAAATGTACATGATAGTCCCGGTCAAAGACTTGGCGTTAAATTATTTGGTGGACAAGATGTTAAAACTGGTCAAATAATAGTTCGACAAGTGGGTATGAATAAAAGACCAGGAATTGGCACAAAAATGAGCAGTAATTTTACTATTCATGCTGCTAAAGACGGTAAAGTAGAGTTCGTTAAAAGAAAAGTAAGACTATTTAGCGGTAGGAGTGTTTCAAGAACTGAAGTCAGAGTAGTTTAATTTTCTTGACTCAAATGATGTCGAATTCTTTCGATAACATCAGCGATAACGACCTGTGATTTAATGAGATAATCATCAACTTTAAGAGATTTTGCTCTTTCTTGATCGCTTTCTTGGCTTAAAGCTGTCAACATAATAATTTTTAAATTAGCTGTTTCTGGAGTATTTCTTAAAATATCCAAAACATCAAACCCGCTAACAATAGGCATCATTACATCTAGAAGAACTAGATCGGGTTTGTAACTTTTAGCAGCAGCTAAAGCATCTTCCCCATTATTTACCCGCCTAACTTCAAAACCTTCTGCTTGCAACCTTGTGACATATACGTTGGCAAGACTGTCATCATCTTCAACTAATAATATTCTTTTTAATTTATTGTTTGATTCTGGTTGTTGGGTATTGTTTTGATCCATATTGCTAATGTTATCTTATCAGTATATAAAGTCAACCACAATTATTTAAGTAAGATTTTAATAAAAGCGTCAAACATTGGGTGCGGTCGGTCAGGTCTACTTTTAAATTCAGGATGAAACTGACTAGCTAAGAAAAAAGGATGATTAACTGCTTCGATTATTTCGACTAAATTATTTTCTTTATTTATTCCACTAGCAATTAAGCCCCATTTTTTGTATTCATCAACATATTTATTATTACATTCACCTCTATGCCTGTGTCGTTCGACGATATTCTTAGATTTATAGACTCTATAAGCTAAACTATCTTTTTTAATATCGCACTTATAATTGCCTAATCTCATTGTCCCGCCTGTCATATGCTTACCTTTTTGGTCAGCCATAGTATTAATAACTAAATTCTTAGCATTAGGATTTAATTCAAAGGTGGTCGCATCTTTAATACCTGCAATTCTAGCAGCTGCTATTACAGCCATTTGTAAACCTAAACAAAGTCCCAAATACGGCGTTTTATTTTCTAAAGCATATTGTGCGGCTTTAATCTTCCCTTCGAGACCACGGTTTCCAAATCCTCCCGGTACGACAATGCCATCAAATTTTGAAAGTATATTTTTGATCTCTTTTCGCTTATTGTCGTAGATTGATGCATCGATCCAAGTAATATCTATATTCACTTTATTATTCCAGGCAGCAGATCTAAGAGCTTCAAATACAGACATATATGTATCAGTGTTGTCCATATATTTAGCAACGAAACCAATTTTGATCGTTTTATCATATTTTGTAGTCGCCATTGAGACAACTCTTCGCCACTCTTTCAGATCAGGTTTTTTGGCTTTTATGCCTAGTCTTTCTGTTATTACTTCTGCTGCTCCCGAGTTTTCTATCGAAAGTGGTACCTCGTAAATACTTTTTGCGCTTGCTAAAGGTACGATTGCGTCAAAAGCAACTCCGCTAAAAAGTGAAAGTTTAGATATAGCAGCTTTAGATGCTGGTTTCTCACTTCTACAAACAAGGACGTCAGGTAATATTCCAAGTGATCTCAAATCCCTTACTGAATTTTGAGCTGGTTTAGTTTTTATCTCATGAGAAGCTGTTAAAAATGGTAAATATACTACATGAACATAAGCACAATTTTCTAAGCCGACTTTAATCCCTAGTTCCCTTATTGCTTCTATAAAAGATAAAGATTCATAGTCGCCTACAGTCCCACCAATTTCGACAATATGAACGTCATACCCTTTACCCGCTTCTAAAATTCGATCTTTTATTGCGCCTGTCAAATGAGGAATTATTTGAACATCATCACCATCAAATTTACCGGCTCTTTCGTCTTGCACTAATTTTAAAAGGACTCGACCACTCATTAAACTACTTGAAGATGTCATTTCTTCATCAACAAATCTTTCGTAATGTCCAAGATCTAGATCAGTTTCTGCTCCATCTTTAGTTACAAAACATTCACCGTGTTCTCTTGGGTTTAATAAGCCGGCGTCAACATTTAAATATGGGTCACATTTTTGAAGATTAACACTTAAACCTCTGGCTTTAAGGACATTGCCTATCGATGCGGCTGTTATGCCCTTGCCAAGACCAGATAATACACCCCCTGTTACAAAAACAAACTTAGTCGCATTTTCTGCCACTTCTAATACTGTCCCTCTTATCTTATGGCTCTAATGCTATCTTAGTTATTACTCTTTGGCAAGATAATATATTATTTGGTATTTATATACGCTTCAGCCGCTTTAAGTTGAGTATCATTACCGTTTTTAATATCTGAATCACTTAAATCAACTTTTTTATCTGGTTTTATGCCCTTATGATTAATGTTTTCACCATCTGGTCGGTACCAACTTGATACAGTAACTTTTAGCTCATCACTAGGACAAGATCCATCGGCATTAGTTTGCCCTGAAATACAAATTATGTCTTGAACCACTCCTTTACCATAACTTTTAAGCCCAATTACATACGCTGCTTTATTATCATGAAGTGCTCCAGTTGTGATTTCTGATGCAGAAGCACTTCCACCGTTGATTAACACCACTGTTGGTATACCATGAAGTTCATCTCCACCTAGCGAATTATATGAATTAACTACTTGACCACCTCTTTTTTCATCCAATATTTTTTGTCCGCTAGGCAGCCAAAAACTGGATAAATGTATTGACGCGTCCAATAATCCTCCTGGATTATCTCTTAAATCCAGTATTATTCCTTTAACGTGTGCTTTGTTAAATTGATCTGCGGCGCTTTTTGCTAATTTATTAGTATCATAAGCAAAAGTTGAAATTTGCATGTAGCCAATATTGCCACTTAAAATTTTAGTGTTAACGCTTGGTAGAGTTATATTTTGACGAGTGATTGTAAAAGTCAGTGCTTGGCTATGATTTCTTATAATCTGTAGGGTCACTTTACTCCCTCCAGTACCACGAATTTCGTTAATTGCATCAGACAGTGATGAACCAGATGTCGATGTCCCATTGATTGTTGCAATTATATCCTGCGACTTAAGCCCAGCTTTATCTGCCGGTAATCCTTTAATTGGTGCAATTACAACTAAGTTACCGTCACTATCTTTGCCGAGTTGTGCTCCAATACCGCTAAATGAATTATTTAATTGACTATTAAAAGATTTTGCTTCGCTAGGAGTAAAGTACTCAGTATATGGATCTTTGGTTGCTTCAGCGAGTCCATGTTTTAGACCGTTAATTAATTGGCTTGAAGTTAACTGGCCGTCGTAATTATTAATAAGTGCTTGATAAACTTTTTTTACACTTGAGTAATCCAATTGATTTGGCAAACCCGTTGTGACTCTATGGATATGTTTATGAAAATTTAAATTTATTCGGCCTTCACCCACCCATAATCCTAAATAAAAAATTAACAATATGATGATTATTTTATGACTTGATTTGCCTAATTTTAAAAATGACTTTTTGACCCTCTTTATTTTAGAAGGGCTTTCCCCTTTATTTCTTTTGTACATTAAGGGTTATTATACCAAAAGCAAAAGAGGTTTAACCGCCAAAGTATATGAAAATTAATCCCGATGGGTTAATGCCGTAAGTTTCACTATACATCCCTGTTAGAGACTTGTTATATTGACTGACATTTATTGTGCCATTGCCATTAATGCTTTCAACCCACATAGCGTGACCAAAAGCACCACCTGTGGAAATTGCTACAGAATGAACTTTAGGTGTAGATCCGGTAGGAATACCTGCAGATTGAGCGTCGCCAGGCCACTGTTTAGCATTACCTACTCCTCCCCAATAAGGCATGTAGCCAAATGTCTGGTAGACTTTCCAGGCTGTATAACTTACACATTCACGGTTCAACATTCCCCAAGAATCTAATTCGCTATCTTGCGGTACAGGATAATCCCATTTGGCTGGATAACCTCCATGATTTGGGTCACCAGCAACATCATTACCACCTAATCTGTGGTTTGCTATTGCTTGCTGTTGTCTAAGTGAAGATATTTGACTTTGGTTAGCTTGAATTTGCTGATTGAAAGTATTTTGTTGTGATTGATTGTAGCTAAGTAATTGCTGCTGTTGAGCTTCAGCTGAACCTAATTGCGCATTTTGTTCATTTTCAGTGGTTATTAAAATGTCGAGCAAACCTTTTTGTTGCTGGAGCTGAGATTGTAGCTTTGCGATTTGTTTTATTAGTGCGTCGACCTTGTCTTGAACTATTGATCGGTACTCCTGTTTATCAACAAAATCGCTTAAGTTCCTGGAAGTTGCTAATTGTTCAATCGTGCTTAGCTGTCCATCTATATACATAGTTTTTATGTCTTCACCTAAATATAGCTTTTGAGTAATTATATTTTGTTTATCTGCATCAATTTGTTGTTGAAGAGCAGTTTGTTTATTTAGGTTAACTGTTAATGCGGCTTGAATTCCGTTAATTTGACTTTGTAATACATTAATCGCTGCTTGGTAGCTGCCTGCCTGGGACGCTAGATTATTAATGTTAGATTGTGCGCCACTGTTTTGTTGCTGCAATGCATTTATTTGAGCATCGAATTGATCTGCATGAACATAAACGGCAGTACCCACAAAACCAAATAGAGCAACTGCTAAAGTTAAATAACCAAGCTTAATTTTAGGTGAGGCAATATTTTTAACTGATTTCATTTTGGTTTTGATTAAACTATTTGTAATTTTAACATACATAAGCAACAATATCCACCGATAATATACAAATATTATTTAAGTTAATAATCTAATAATAATTTTTTATAAATTGTCTATTTCGTTTTGAATTTCAGATAACGGCGGGTAGCAATTACTGAAGATACCGTACCAATAATTATACCAATAGCTATTTGGAGAGTCAAAAGTTCTAAGAAATGTTTATCAAAATACTGGTTCGCATAACTTATATCTAATAGACCTAAACTACTAGCTTTCAATGCACTTGAAGAAGCTACAAAAGCTGCGTTGATAATAACTACTGAAAGTATTGCCGAGATAAGTCCATAAATAAGACTTTCTACAATAAAAGGACCTCTAATATAGCCTGTCCCGGCACCTAGAAGTCTCATGATTGTTATTTCATCTCTTCGATTAAATATTGCCATTTGAATTGTATTAAATATTATTAGTGCACTAATAATTGCAAAAATGATTACTGTAAATGCCCCTATTTTACGAAGTACATTAGTAGCATGGGTGATATTGTCAATTGCAACTTTTTGAGCTCCGTTATACGAAGGTGATCCTATAGTTTGAAGTGAAGCATATTGATGTTTAGTAAGAAAAGTTTTTATCCTAGGCACATAATTTAAATTTGTGGGGAATACTTGGATTGTTGCAGGAATTGGATTACCAGTTTCACTAGCAGCTGTAATTAAACTTTGGTTCCCTTGGTTGGCTTCTATATATTTTTGTAGAGCTTCTTGTTTATTTAAGTAGACAACTTTCTGAACTTCAGGCAATTTTTTTATTTGATCAACAAAATCTGTCGCTTGTTGATCTGTTGCTGTATCTAACAAATAGACTGACACATCAATTTTTGAAGTTATTTGTTTAATTGTATTGGTAAAGGTGGCATTGGTTACAACCGAAAATAGTACGACTGTGAGTGTAACTACCATAACAGCCATAGCCGCCATTGCTAAACTTATATTTCTAATAAAATTAACAATTCCGTTATGTATAATTCGCCAAAAAGTATTTATCTTTCGCTTCATGTTTTATACCCAGCGTTTGCTTTATCGCTTACTATCTTTCCATCTTTAAGCGTTACGACTCGCCTTTTTAATTTGTTAACGATGTCTTGATTGTGCGTGGTTAAAAGTACTGTCGTGCCATAACGATTAATTTTTTCTAATACTTTAATGACATCCCAGGCATGCTTTGGGTCTAAATTACCTGTTGGTTCATCAGCAACTAGTATTCTTGGCTGCCTAACAACCGCTCTTGCTATTGCAACTCTTTGTCTTTCGCCACCGGATAATTGTCTAGGGTATGAATTTTCTTTACCTTTTAGATTAACAATGTCTAAGACCTTGGGTACAGTATGTCTTATCTCTCTATTTCCCATTCCGACTATCTCAAGGGCAAAAGCTACGTTTTCAAAAACAGTTTTATTTGGAAGAAGTTTGAAGTCCTGAAAAACAACGCCAATTTTCCTTCTTAAAATTGGTATATCTCTATCTTTTAATTTATCGTAATCTATTCCGCCGACAATAATTTTGCCGCTTGTTGGTCTTTCTTCCCTTGTTAAGAGCCGTAGTAATGTAGTTTTACCAGCACCGCTTTGCCCAATGACAATTACAAATTCATTAGGATCAACATGCAGACTCACTCTATCTAAAGCTTGCTGTTTTTCACTTCTGGGATACTTTTTTGTTACCCTGTCCAGTAAGATCATTAACTAGATTATACCATTAGGATTTATTGGTGTTTTCAAGCTAAAAAATATTACTCGTTGGAATTAATAAACTCATCAATATCACCATTTAAAACACCCTCAACATCTGTGGTTTGAACCTTTGTTCTTAAATCTTTTACTTGTTTGTAGGGATGAAGTACATAATTTCGTATTTGATTTCCCCATTCCGCAGATTGATTTGGTCCTTTTATATCGTTTAGATGATCTTTGTGCTGCTCAAGTATTAATGCAGCTAATTTTGATTTAAGAATTGACATGGCTGTTTGTCTATTTTGAAGTTGAGACCTCTCGTTTTGAATATTAATAGTGATTCCAGTTGGGAGATGTGTCAATCGAACCGCAGAATCAGTTGTGTTTACACTTTGCCCTCCCCGACCACCGCTTCTAAAGACATCTATTTTAATATCTTTATCTTCAATGTCTAATTCTTGGTCTAAGGATATTTTCGGTAATATTTCAACTTTAGCAAAACTAGTTTGCCTCAAATTATCTGCATTATATGGACTCAATCTAACTAGTCTATGTACTCCTTGTTCACCCTTTAATTTGCCATAAACTAATTTTCCGTCAATTTCTAATGTTACACTCTTTATACCTGCTTCCTCGCCTTGTGAGATCTGTATTATTTTTGTTTTAAAATCTTTTTTTTCAGTCCATTTCGTATACATTCTAAGCAACATCTGTGCCCAATCTTGAGCATCTGTCCCTCCAGCACCAGCATAAATATTTAAATATGCGTCACGATGATCGTATGGCCCATCGAACATAAGGTCTTTTTTTAAATTAGTGTATTTATGTTTAAATATTTTTAAATTTTCTTTTATTTCTTCTTCTATTTTATCGTCATTCAATTCAATTAGTTCTCTTAGTTCATTATATTCGTTCTGTAATGCTTGCCATGGTTGTATCGCATTTTCTAATTTAGATATTTCAACCATTATAGATTGGGCATCGGTTTTATTTTTCCATAAATTTGGGTCATTAGATTTTTGTTGCAATATAACAAGCTCTTTTTTTGAATCCTCAAATTTAATCTTTTTTAAAGATTCATTAAGCTGTGAATTTATTATTTCTAAATCTTTTTTTAGATTATCCATTACTAATTCTAAGTATAACAACTGCCTATTATTACAAACTTGGTGCTATAGCAGGTCTTGTCCAAAGAGGAGATAATATTTTAGCAAGCTCATTTGAAAATTCTTCACCACTGTTACCTAAAGCCCCAAATCCCCAAATGTCTTCGGAAAACATTGATCTGGCTATGTCTATCATTTTTTGCTTAGTCACAGATTTGATCCTGTCTGGTATTTGGTAATAGTCTTCAATTATTTCGTCAAAGAAATATCTACCAGCATAACTTGAAACAGTTCCTCCAACAGTTTGGGCACTTCTTTGAAATTTGCCTAATGCGTATTGTTTAGTTGAACTAATTTCACTCTCAGGAATTTGACCTTCTAGCACCTTGTAAAGTTCGGATACAATTAATTTAATCAGAGCTTTAGCATTCTTATCTGATACTTGGGCGCCAAACCACCAATTTGAGGCTGTTAATGTATAGCTTAGTCCTGAATTCATGCCATAAACTAAACCTTTTTCTCTAGCCGTTCCTAATATTTTTGAATAAAGAGTTTCGGTTAACATTGTATTTAAAAGACTTAGGGCATCAGTTTCAGAGTCGGTTAATCTTCTATCCATGAAAGTGTCTATATAAAAATATAGGTTCTCAACCGTGTCATTCATTAAATAAACTGGTTTTAGAAGTTTTTTTGGTGCTTCAATAGGTAGTTTAAATCTTTTTCCTTCCTTAGGTAATTCTATTGCTTCAAGAATTTTAATTAATGTGTTTTGCCTAGTTTTATTTAAATTTCCGGCGATTATAAAACGGAGGTTGTGACTAAAATGAGTTTTTGAATAATGATCCTTTATATCATCAATGGTGACATTGGACATTAATTTAAGTCTCTCGGTATCAGTTTTAGCTATTAAACCTAGTTCTTTTCTCATTTCTAAACTAAGTCGTCTGAAATGATTATTACTTCTAGCTACCATTTCTTCTTGGACATTGCCAAATTCTGCTTTAAATTCATCTTCTAGAAATAATGGTTTTGTAATAGCAATCAGCATTAAACCGAGGACTCTATCCCATTCAAAGTCAGCACACTCGGCTTCATAAATAATGTCATATACTCCGGTAGTGGCATTTGAATATGCGCCATTTTTTTCAAGTTCAGCTTGAAAATCCCTGGCTTTTGGTATTAGTTCATTTGCACCAAGCACTACATGTTCCATTAAATGCGGCACTTCCCACTTTTTTTCTTTGACTAAATATTCACCGGCTCTGAAGTTAAAATCAAATGTCATAACAGAAGCGTCTGGTATATGAAGGAAGAGGCCTTTACCACCATTTTTTAATTTTATTTCGCTTACATTATGTTTCATTTATAAAATTCTAATGCCGTCTTCTTTTAGCGGCAGTTTTTCTCTTTCTTTCTGATTTTCTGGATTTTTTAAGACTTTTTGTTTGTTTCTTTTTAGGTATTTGAGCTTTTTGTTTGTTATCAAAATCTTTTTCTTGAAATTCATTTTCACTAGTAATAATTTGTGAGGCGTTATCGACTGAACCACGGGCTGCTCTAGTTAATTCAGTTTCTATAGCTTTATCTAAATCTTCTTGAGGAATGGGTTCAGCATGATAAAGATGCATAAGTACATCGTGCTTCAAGCTCAATTGAAGTTCATCAAATAATTGCTGACCTCTACGTCTATATTCAACCAGCGGATCCTGCTGTCCGACGCTCATCCAATGTATGCCTTCCCTTAGATGATCCATGTTTTCTAAATGCTGCATCCATAGATTGTCTAGTACCTGTAGATAAATATCCCGTTCAATTTTATGTAAAATTTCTTGGCCGAATGTGTCCACTTTTTGGGTATATAATCTGTCTGCTTGTACATTTAAAACTTTTTCAAATTTATCCGCATCGGCATCAAAAATATTGTCTAAAGTTTTTTCATCGAATGTAAATATTTCTCGGATACTGTCTTCGAAATTTTCTGAAGTTACTTCTGGTGAATTAGCAAGTCTTAGACAAACTTCTTCAATAAATATCTTAATTCTTTTACTAATATCTTGGGACTTTAGAATTTCCTTACGCATAGCATAGATTGCTTTTCTATGCCTGTTCATTACATCATCGTATTGAACAACATTTTTTCGTTGGTCAAAATGGAATCCTTCAACTTTTTTTTGGGCACCTTCTAAACTCTTAGAAATTAACCTGTTTTCAATAGGAGTTTCATCATCAACACTAAGTTTGGCCATCACGTTGCTGATTCGATCGCCACCGAATATTCTCATTAAGTCGTCTTCCGTACTTACAAAAAATTGTGTAATTCCAGGATCTCCCTGTCTTCCAGATCGCCCTCTAAGCTGATTGTCTATCCTTCTAGATTCGTGCCTTTCTGAGCCTAAAACAAACAAGCCGCCTAATTCTTTAACTCCTTCACCCAGTACAATATCTGTACCACGACCAGCAATGTTGGTAGCTAGTGTGACAGCGCCTTTTTCACCAGCTTTAGAAATTATGTTAGCTTCTCTTTCATTATTTTTAGCATTTAAGACTTGATGAGGGATGCTGGCTTTTGTTAAAAGCCCGCCCAAGGCTTCATTTTTTTCTATTGAAACTGTTCCTAAAAGCACAGGTTGGCCTTTAGTGTGGAGGACTTTAACTTCTTGAGCTATAGCTTTAAATTTACCTTTTTCGGTTCTGTAGATACGGTCACTTCTATCTGTTCTGACTATTTTACGATTGGATGGTACTTCTACGACATCTAGTTTATATATTTGATGGAATTCTTCTGCTTCGGTAAGGGCGGTTCCAGTCATGCCAGCTAATTTATCGTATAACCGAAAATAGTTTTGGAAGGATATAGTTGCAAGAGTCATGCTTTCTTGTTGCACCTCAACACCTTCTTTAGCTTCAATTGCTTGATGTAGCCCTTCATTATATCTTCGACCGGCTAATAATCTTCCTGTGAATTCATCTACGATAACAACTTCACCATCTTTCGTGACGACATAATCTTTATCCCTATGAAAAAGTGAATATGCTCTTAAAGCTTGCTGTAAGTGGTAGATAGTTCTAATATTCTCACTACCATATAGACTTGTGATACCAAGCATTTTTTCTACTCTTTCAACTCCAGCATCAGTTAAAATGACTGTTTTTCGTTTTTCATCCGTCTCAAAATGCTTGTCTTTGACTAGTTGTCTAACAATTTTAGAAAATTGAGAATAAGCAGTCCCGCTGGTAACACTTGGAGCACTAATAATAAGTGGTGTTCTTGCTTCATCGATTAAAATAGAGTCAACTTCATCAACAATTGCAAAGTGTAAATCTCTTTGTCTTAATTGATCTTCTTCCCTAACCATGTTGTCACGGAGATAGTCGAAACCGTACTCATTATTTGTGCCATAAGTAATATCTGCTTGATATGCTTCCTGTCTTGAGGCTGGTTTTAAATGTCTAAATCTTTCATCTTCGTGATCTTCATTTGTGTATTTTGGATCATAAATGTAGCTCAAATCAGCAATGATTACGCCTACTTTTAATCCTAAGTAGTCATAAATTTGACCCATCCAACCAGCGTCACGTTGGGCTAAATAATCGTTAACTGTTATTACGTGTACACCTTTAGCTGAAAGTGCATTTAGATATACTGGTAGAGTTGCAACTAAAGTTTTTCCTTCACCAGTTTTCATTTCTGAAACATTACCTTCATGTAGTACCATGCCACCTATAAGCTGAACATCGAAATGACGCTGTCCTAATGTTCTGGTGGCAACTTCTCTTACAAGGGCAAATGCATCTGGCATAATATCGTCTACAGATTCCTTATTTAATCTGTCCTTGAGTACTTGGGTTTGTTTTTTTAACTGAGCGTCAGACAATTTAGCATATTTGTCGGCAAGATTATTAACTAACTTAACTTTTTTATTTAATCTTTTGATAGTCCTTGCTTGTGGGTCACCCAATATTTTCTTAAAAATTATATTCATTTGATACGTTTTTAAACCAATTCCTAATAAAGCTCCCGATTAGACAAATTTATAATTGTCGTATTTTTATAAGGATATATTATAACCGTCAATTTAATATATTGCGACTTTAAAAGCGGGTATTTTTTCTTAAGAATTTTGCCATTAAATGTCGTCTCATTTGTCCGCCATAGTGCGTTTCTTTATATTTTTTAAGTTGAAGTTTTAATTTAGCTTCAACAATATCCACTGCAGCATACATGTTTATAGCTGTTTCTTTTATAAATAAAGTCTGTTTTGGTAAGAAAAGAGTAACTTCACATCGGCTGTTATTTTTATCCGAACTCTTTAATTCTTTAAGGTGAACTTCTAGATGAGCACTTTTTTTGGATTGTCTTGGAATATATTTGTCAATTCCGCCAAGCTTTTTATTAACGTATTTTTTTAGAGATTCATCTACTTCAGTGTGTATACTATTTATTTCAAGTCTTTGGATCATTTAATCCTCCACGGTGTAAGTCAGTTATATCAGTCAATATACATATATTATACTTTGTTATTTGATGTGTGCTGGATAATAATTTACTTAGATCTTTTCTTTACCAAAAATATATTGTTTTAATACTTCCGGTACGACTACATCGCCATCTTCAGTTTGGTTGTTTTCTAATATCGCAATCAAAGGTCTCTCAGAAAATGCAGTGGCATCATTAGTATGTGCATATTCAATAGTACCGTCACTTTTTTTAATTCTAGTTTTTAAACCTCTTGCTTGAAAATCTGTTAAATAGTCAGCTGTATGAGTTTCTCTATATTTATTTTGACCGGGAAGCCAAACTTCCAGATCGACACCTTTAGCGTTGGGAAAACCAATCTCACCGGTACATTTTTCAACTAATTGATATGGTAATTCGAGTTTTTGCATTAGATGTTCTTGGATTGCTATTAATAATAAGTGCTCTAGTAGCGAATTATCAGAAGTCGTAAAGCTTTCCATTTCGAGTTTATTAAATTGATGGAGTCTAAGTATGCCTTCCATATCTTTACCATATGTTCCTGCTTCTCTTCTAAATGCAGTAGAGTATCCCACATATCTAATAGGTAGCTTTTCCTCTGGTATTATTTCATTTAAATATAGAGGAGCCATCGTATGTTCTGCAGACGCGTTTAGCCATAAATCTTCACCTTCAATTTTATATGTCTGTTCTTCTTTATTTAATCGACCAGTGGCTTCATAAACTTCTTTTTTTGCAACTGCTGGAGGAATTATAAATGTAAAAGCTTTAGAAGTTACTTCTAAATTATTAGTATTAACTATTTCTTTTATTACTTCTTCATTTGTTAATTGACTAAGTGCAAATTGCCATAGAGCAAATTCTAATAACGCTAAATCGCCTTTTATATAGGTGAACCTTGAAGATGAGACCTTTGCTGCTCTTTCTTTATCTATCCAATCTTTGGCCTCGCCAATTTGCCAATGGTTTTTAACTTCAAAATTAAATGTGGGTTTATTGCCCCACTCTTTTATTACTTTGTTATTTTCTTCACCTAGACCTATCGGTACTTGATCTAAGGAAATATTAGGTATTTTATTTAACAAAGTTTCAAATTCAAGCTCAATAGAACTTAACTGATGCTCTAATTTAGATACCACATCCTTTATTTGTTTGCCCTTTTGTATTTGATCATCTGATGGTGGTTGACCTTTTATAGTCGAGGTTAAATCATTTCTAGCTTTTCTGTTTTTTTCTAATTCTAATAGTAATTCACGTCTTTCTTTATCAAAACCAAGAAGTTGTTCCACGTCAACTTCATAACCTTTTTGCTTAGCTTTTTCCTGAACTAATTGAGGATTCTCTCTAATGTATTTAATGTCCAGCATAGTTTTATTATATCTTAGCTAAAGATTTAATGATCTGTAGTTTAAGTTTATTGTCATCTTTAGTCAGCTCATCAAGAGTTAATTGACTTCTGACTTTAGCGTATTGGCAATACTCGCATGAACCACCCATTATAGCTTGACCTACTGGTGGCAATTGTTCACTTTCAAGACATTTTTTTATCTCTAATATAGTTTCACTTATCCATTCGTCATTACCGTCATAGGGTAAAATTTTAGTTAAAAATTCAATTTTATCGTAGAAACCGTCCAAATCCATTTTGGCGTTGGCATAAACAAAGTACCCTCGGTTATTTACCTTAAAACTGTTTTTTCTAAGCAACCATTGGTATATTTCTAGTTGCCTTTTATAGCTAATTTGCCAGTCTGAATCGATTGTGACATCTGAGTTTTTGGCAGTTGCCTTATAGTCTACTACGATTAATTTTCCTTTGTCATCAACCCAAATATCGTCTACTGCACCGTATATATACAAGTTAGTCGTCTTATCCAAATAACCGATACCTGTAAAATTTTGACGCCAAATATCTAAATCTTGATGGCTAAAAGGCACAGCGTTTATTTGATTGTCCGTCATTATTGGATGGGGTTCGCTTTTGTTCCTGTAGTAGTTGAACTCTTTTTTAAAAAGATTATCGATAGCTTTATTGATATTAAACGGAGGTGTACTGGGTCTAGATATTTTCTTTCGAATATCTAGCCAAAAACATCGTTTGCACTGCATATACAGCTCAATTTTTGATCGAGATAGCTTATAACTCTCCTTTTGACTAGGAATATACGCTTTTGATCGGCTAGTAAACGTTGGCATTGAGTAATAATTATATCAGCTGGATATTACTATGCTTGTTCGACCAATTTTAATAGCTCATTTGGAGACTCGACTATCCATGTAGGGCGAGCCGAGTGTAAATGTTCAATATTTGAGAATCCCCAGCTTACTGCAATTGTTCTCAGTTTTACTGCACTTGCCGCTTCTATATCTCTTACTTCGTCGCCAATACAAATAATTTGCTTAGTATCTAAGTTAAATTCTTTTATTAAATCTTTAAAAGTATGTTCTTTGCCGAATATTTCAATACCACCGTAAATGGCAAATATATCTTTTTGTATCTTATATCTTCTTAAAAATCTTTTAATGTTATTCAAAGAATTGCTACTTACTATGAATATTTGATGTCCTTCGTTATGTATTTTTTTTATTACATCCGTAATACCATCATATGGTTTTAGTCTTGGAATAGATTTTGACAGACTTTCTCTACCTTTGAATAATAGGCTTGGAAAGCGCCACCAAGGTAGTTGGAGCTTTTTAACTATTTCAAACATTGTTAGACCATAGAATGAGTGTCTTTCAGCGGGAGTAAGCGGATATTTAAGAGCTTCTTTAGATAAAAAATCTATGACTAAATCCCTGCTGTCTGCTATTGTACCGTCGAAATCAAAAATTATTGAAGCCATTATTTTTCTATTTATTTATCTGGTTTATATTACTAATGTACGTTATCTTATAGTTAATGGCTAGACTGGAATTAGCAACTATAGGTGGTGGATGTTTTTGGTGTATTGAGGCAATCTATCAAAGAGTTAATGGTGTAATAAAAGTTGTTTCTGGTTATAGCGGCGGAACGACATCAAACCCGACGATGACTCAAGTTTATCAAGGAGGGACTGGTCATGCCGAAGTCGTTCAGATTTCTTTTGATCCTGAAATCATATCTTATAAAGAAATACTAGAAATATTTTTTATAATGCATGATCCTACGACATTAAATAGACAAGGAAATGATGTCGGTGATGAATATAGATCAATAATCTTTTATCACGACGACGCTCAAAAAAAGGTGGCGGAAGATTATATAAATAATGACGCCTCAAAACTGTGGGATGACCAGGTTGTTACTCAACTAATAAAATATGATAAATTTTGGCCTGCTGATGAAGATAATCAAGATTTCTTTAATAAAAACCCTAGCTCTGGATATTGCCAAGTAATAATTAACCCTAAAATTCAAAAATTAAGACAAAAATTTGCTTCTAAATTATCTAACCAATATGAAAAATAGATATTATTGAAAGTATTAATATTAAAAGTCCTAGACCTCTTCTGAAATAATTAACACCTTTAACGATCTCTAGAATTGCCCATAGCATTAATGAAATATTCCCAAGAACTTGTATCGTATTTGCCTTTTGCCCGCTCATAAGCAAAGATACGATCGTTAGAATTAGCCAAGCTAAAAGTAGAACATTCGGGCTTTGCCAAATTACTACCCTACCACGTTTATCCCGCCAAATTTTATTCCAGATTTTTATTAAATTCATATATTAAATATTATAACTTAATTTATTAGAGTGCCCGATACAGAGCTTTATTAATATCTCTAACAATTTGCTCTTGGTTATTAGCTAAAATAGTATGCATACCTAAATCCTTAGCGGATTTAATGTTTTCAGCCAAATCATCAATAAAAATAACATTTTCTGGTTTAACTTTTAATTTCTTAAGTGTTAATTTATATAATTTTTTATCTGGTTTTCTGTAACCAAATTTATATGATAAATATATATTTTTAAATGGTATAAGTATGCCCTTGGATCTAAAGACTTTAGTATGAGACTGATTCGTGTTGGATAAAACTGCAACTTTATATCCATCTTTACTTAATTTAACCACTTTATTTAAGACTTCTTTATAAGGACGTCCTATTTCCATAAACTTCCGTCCGAGTAAATCCTCTCTTACGTAAACTTTCCTAAATTTATATTCAGCTCTTGCCATCCGCCACATAGTTGATTCACTGAAATCTCCTTTTCCTATTGCGAAAATATATTTTCTCCAAAATTTTTCTATTTGTTCATTCGTCATTTTAAGTTCATTTCTAATATCTTCTAGGACTTCTTCTCTTGGCCAGCTTATTAGAACCCCACCAGCATCAAAAATAACGGTCGTAATTTTATCTTTCGCCATTTTTACTCAAGATCGCTTATTTGACTATGATTTAACCCATAATAATGTGCTATTTCATGCCAAAGTGTATGTTTAATATTATTTTGTAAACTTTTTTCATCTACTGATCTACTTAAGAGAGGAATCTTAAACAATGTTATTTTGTCTGGGAAGATTTTTGTTTGACCTTGTCTATCTGAAAGCGGTATCCCTTCATATAAGCCAAGTAAGGTTCTGTTATGACTTAGTTGCAATTTGTAACGTTGTTCAGGTGTTGGAAAATCCTCATATAAAATTGCTACATTTTTTATATTTTTGACATGCTCGCCAGGTAGTTCTTCAAGGGCTTTATTTATAAGCTCTTGAAAATTTTCATCGGAAATTATATCCATTAATTAGAATTTTACGTCTGGGTAAAGTGACTTCGTAGTTGAATCGATTTCTTTTTTTAAATGGGGGAAAGGTACTCCTTCTTTTGCGGTAACACCCTCAAGAGCCCAGTAAACACGTTCTGAATAACCAAACCCACATGCTGGAGGCATACCATATTCAAGCATCTCAACGTAGTCTATATCGAGCATCATGGCCTCACTATCTCCAGTATCTCGCATTTTTTGCTGCTCTTTAAACCTGTTTAACTGCTCTACTGGATCATTAAGTTCACTAAATCCATTACCCATTTCAGTGCCGCCAAAAATAGCCTGAAACCTTTGGACAGTATTCTTATTATTTTCGTTAACTTTGGATAGAGGGCTAATAAATAAAGGTGAGTTTACTAACCAAGCCGGACCACCTATATTTTTACGTACATTTTTCCATAATTTATCTATAGATCTAGCTAAATTATCTGATTTTTCGACAATTAATTTATTCTTCTTTAAAATTTCTTTAACTTCTTCAATCGAGCAATTAAATATATCAAGTTTATATTTGTCTTTAATTATCTCGCCGTAATCTAGCTTTTCCCAAACTTTATTTAAATCGACTTCGAATTTATTAATATTAAATTTGCTTTTTCCAAATGTTTTTTCGGCAATTTCTTTGTACATTTTAGACATAAAATCCATTCCCTTTTGCCAATCGGAATAGGCCCAGTACCACTCCATAGCCATGTGTTCGGGTAAATGTTCCTCTGAATAGTTTTCGTTTCTAAATCTAGGCCCAATATCATAGACTTTTTCAAAACCACCACCTATTAATCTTTTAAGAGGAAGCTCGTGAGAAATTCTTAAATAAAAATCTTGATTTAGTGAATTCATATGAGTGACAAATGGATTAGCATCAGCACCACCAGTAGTTTGTTCTAAAACTGGTATAGATATTTCTAGAAAGTCGTTATTGTTTAAGTATTCCCTTGTGGATTGCCAAAACTTACTTCTTCTTGAAAGACGCTCTTTTAATTCTTTATTAACATTCATATCAATGTATCTGCGCCTTAATCTTTCTTCTTTTGACGTAAAACCTTCCTGTGGTATTGGCATAGGTCTTAGAGATTTTGACAATAGGGTTATAAATTCTGTTTCAATAGAAATTTCATCTGATTGAGTTTTAATTACTTTACCCGTTGCTTCAATAAAATCTCCGACGTCCAAAAGTGGTAGCTCGCTAAAACCAACATTGCCGCTGACACTATCATGAGATGCAAGAGAATCTTGTTTTAAGAATAATTGTAACTGTGAGCTAAAATCTTTTATAACAATAAACGCTATTTTCCCAAACTTTCTAATATTTGTGATTCGTCCATTTACAGATACTGTACGATTTTCTAATTTGCTAAAATCTTTGGTGATTTCAATTAATTCATGGCTCTTTTTTGATTCAGATGGGTATGGATTAATGCCAAGGGCTTTAATTTGTTCAAGTTTTCTAAGTCTTTCATCTCTCAGCTCTTTAAGTGTGGCCATATTAAAAATTATACCTTAGCAGAATATTTTTAAGACGTTTTATATTTTTAAGCTATTTCTACAACTTGATATTTAGCGGTGTCAGCTGGGGTAATTAATTCAACTATATCGCCAACTTTTTTACCCATTAGTGCTTGTCCTATTGGAGATTCATCAGATATTTTGCCGCTTAATGGGTCTGCTTCAACAGTTCCGACGACTTGGAACTCTTTAGTTCTCTTACCTTCTTTTAATTTAACTACAGAACCTAGTTGTACTTGACTTTCACTTCTTGGTTTTTTAATTATCTCAACATTTTGAAGTATATTCTCAATCTCAGAAATTCTTGCTTCATTTCTATCTTGCTCTGCACGCGCAGACTGATATTCGGCATTTTCCGTCAAATCACCCTGTTCACGGGCAGATTTAATAGCATCTGCAATCGCAATTCTTTTGTTAACTAAGGAGTCAAGTTCGGTCTGTAATTCATGCACGCCCTCTTTAGTTAAGCGATATAGCTTTTTCATCAATTATCTCCTTATTCTCTATGAGAAAAGTCACTTACTCCCGAATATTTTATTGGCCAACATTATATCAAAAACTTAATTGTTTTCGTCTAAGATTTTTAGCAATTGTGATTTATTAAGTAACTTCGATTGTTGGCCTTGTCTAGCTTTCCATTCGAATTTTCCTTTAGCTAATGTCTTGTCGCTTACTACTACTCTATTAGGAATTCCTATCAGATCTGCATCAGCAAACATTTCACCAGGTCTAATATTACGGTCATCATATATTACTTCAACTCCAGCTGATGTCAAGTCCCTGTAAAGTGTATCTGTGATTTTTTTCACGTTATTATCCGTTAATATAGCTATTAGATATACTTGAGCTGGTGCAACTACGGAAGGCCAAATAAGACCATTTGCATCGGAGAATAATTCCGCTATAACGCCCATTAATCGAGTAATTCCAATTCCATAGCTACCTAATATGACATCTCTAGCTTGTCCCTTATTATCTGTAAAATTTAACCCAAGTTGTCTAGTTTTTTGTTGTCCAAAACTAAAAATATTACCAACTTCCGATGCTTTTACAAGTTCCAATTGTTTAGTATTTAACCCAAGATTTTTTGCAATTTTATCATTGTAAATCTCTTTATTGATTGCTAATTTTTTATTTGAATCTAGGTATATATCATCTTCACCAGCATCAGTCAGAGTTTGAAATTCATGACTAAATTTAGTGAATGCTCCACCTGAGGCATAAGTTAAAAAAGTTGTTGGACCCAATCCTAGGCGACTAAATATTTTTAAGTAGGAATCAGAGATTTTTTTATATACTTTTTCATGTTCTTCATCGCTGCTAGCAAATGTATACATGTCTTTCATAATGAATTCTCTACCTCTTAATATTCCACTCTTGGCTCTTAATTCATTACGAAGTTTAGTTTGAAATTGGAATACACTTACAGGTAAATCTCTATAGCTAGAAATAAAGTTTTTCATCATATCTGTAATAGGTTCTTCGTGTGACCATGCAAGTCCAATTTCTGACTTATTCTGTAGTCTGCTTTTAAACCATATGTCTACTTGTTTTTCATCCCATCTATCAGTTATTTGCCATAGATCTTTTCTCTGTATATTAGTCATTAAAAGTTCTTGACCACCAATTTTAATCATTTCTTCGCGAACGACTTTTTTTATTTTTTCAATTACGATTAAACCAAGCGGCAAATAGGCATATACTCCTGCCAATTCTTTATGAATAAAACCAGCTTTTATTAAAAGCTTGGCATTGTTAGAAGTTTCATCCGCAGGTAAAGACTTATTGGTCTTTGTAAATAGTTCAGTCCTTTTCATATAAACCGAATTATACCCTAGCTAAGATGTAGAGCAAATAAAGCGGTAAAAGCTATGGTATTTTTTAAAGCATGAAGTGTCATGCTGGCGTAAAGTCCATTTGTTTTTTCTCTTAAATATATTAGGACGAGACTTAATGAAAAAGTGTCTAGACCGGCAATAAATAAAAGTTTACTCGAAGTACTCTCGAGTAAGTGCGGGAAAGCAAATAACAAACTTGTTAGTATAACCGCGATCCAAAGTGGTGCGATTTTTTTTAGGCTTCTATAAATAAGGCCTCGAAAAATAATTTCCTCGGCTATTGGAGGAAAGATTACAAGACTAATAAAAGCCAGTAGTATCTCTACTCCACCATGTACATTGTTAAATCCGATTTGTTGTTTTTGATTAATATTTAGAGATTTATCTAAATGAATTGCCGTAGACAATACAATAAAGTAAATAAAAAGATAAACTGGTAATCCTAATACTCCAAATAGCGGATCAGTTATTTTAAATTTTCTTAATCCTATATCTTTAAACGGTATCTTAAAATTTTTTAAAAAAAGTAATACGATGTATAAAGCTAGAGCTTCGGCTACAAAGATAAAACTAAATTGGACAAAAACAGAATTACTTAACCAGTCCGATGCTTGAGCATTATTCCAGTGTTTAATTAATGGGTAAAAGGAAAAAACAATCCCGACAATTATTTGTGCGACATAAAGTATAAAAGTACCCAAAATTAACCCTACCCAAGGTGTCCACTTTTCGTCTTTATTGCTAGAAGAATCTTTTGACATCAACTATTGTTATAAGAATCACTAGACTTATTAAAACAAAAAATCCTGTAGCATTAATTAATTCTTCTTTTCTGGCATCAAGTGGTTTTTTTAAAGCATGTGCAATTAAAGTAATCCAAAGTCTGCCACCATCAAGAGCTGGAATGGGTAATATATTCATAAGAGCCAAGGTTAAGGAAATAATTGCGATTATAAAAAGTGTGAAATTTATACCTAGATGACTTCCGTCCTTAAGAATAAAGAAAATGCCCAATGGACCAGCTACTTGGCTTGATGCATTGCATTGCCCATTTGATCTTGCTGTTGAATTACCTGTTAATGCTCCTGCAATGAGACTACCAAGTCCACCGATGGCATGTCCAAGCCCCTGAAAAGTCAGTATTGAAACTTGGGTTGAAAGTCCTAAAGCCATGATTGGTGATGACCATGACGATTTCTGAAGTTCATATTGAATTTTTGAAATACCTAAATATCCCTTAGGTAAAGCAACACTTGTGCAATCTAATTTGGTTGAATTTATAGCTTGGTTATATTTTTGTTGAGATGATTGCACCACATTGTTTGATAATAGTGTTGTATTGCCAGAAAAATGAAAATTATTTCTAACATAATCTATGACAACATTTTTACCGGCTAAACTTTTTGTTATTTGAGGGAGTTTATCTGCACTCGTAATTGGTATTGATTGACCATCGCTGGGTTTAATTGAAATAATTTGATCCTGGGCTTTAAGTCCGGCTTTAGCGGCTGGTGAACCAGGTTCAACATCTGTAATTAAGACTTTTTTGGAAGACGTTTTTGTGTCACCAGCTATTTTATATTGATTTGGAATTAAATTCGGAATACCAATGAACCCAATGATTGTCAGCATAACTAAGGCAGTTATTAAATTCATAAAAACACCGGCTGCCATAATTTTACTTTTAACCCATAAACTGGCCGCACCAAATGAGCCTTTGTCAGTATCACTATCATGCTCACCTTTTAATTTGACAAAACCTCCAAGTGGGATCGCATTAATAGAGAAAATCCAGCCACCTTTCATTTTTCTTTTATAAAGTCGGGGTGGGAAGAATATGCCAAACTCTTCGACTTCCACACCGTTTCTTCTGGCAACTATAAAATGACCGAACTCATGAACGACTACTAAACTTATAAATAAAATGATTGCTAAAACAAACAAAAAAGCTGACATATTGAATAATTGTAACAAAGCCAACGTTAAAGTTGGCTGTAATCGTTATCGTATTATTCTTTTTTGATTGCAATGAAAACATAATTAGCTTAAGCTTTAAGATGTAGTCAAACAAAAATATTGAGATGAGAGAAAAACAGCTCAAAAAGCCATGAGTTAGAGATGTCAACAAAAGAAATAAACTTAAATTTAGGTAACTTAGCTATTGAGTCATATTCACCTTCGGTAGCTATACCTGTAACTTTTACCACTGATGAAAGTTTTATTGAAGTCAGAAGATCTTTTTCTGAAATTACACAAACAAATAAATTAAATGATTTTTTATATTCTAATTATTTAGTAATTGCACTTCTATCTATAATATTTATTGCTATAGCTGCCAGAACTTTAATTTTAAATCAGCTTTCAAGTCAACTTCTCATTAGATCAACTCCTTTATCTAAACACGCTCATATATCTGGGCTTAGCATTTCAATTCAAAAAAATATGTGGTCAACGTGGTTAAATCAGTATGAAAATCAACAAGTTAAATTAAATTTGGGATCAAATGTTGTACCTTTAAGTCCAGATCTACTAAAAAAATGGATTGTTGTAACTAACAATAAAAATTCCGCCCATGTTGGTGTTCAGCTTAACTCAAAATTAATGTCATCTACTATTATGCAATTTGCTAACCAATTTACTTCTTCACCAGTCAATCAAGTTGAAATTACTAGATCAAATGGAACAAACGAAACAGTAGTTTGGGGAAAAAATGGTACTAATTTTGAGAATTCCCAAAATATCGTTGCTCAAATTCAACAGTATTCTAAAAATATATTCAGCAATAACGGTTTTCAAATTAACGCCCCTTTAGTAAGCATGCCCTTTCAATCAATTACACCTACGTCTTTTAGTAAGTTAATAGTTGTAGATGTAAATAGTAAAAATATGTTCATATATCAGAATGGGCAGCTAATAAAAAGTTACCCTGTCAGTGCAGGTGCATTTGCAACACCTACTCCAATAGGCGAATTTCATATTTATGAAAAGTTACCGCTGCAAACAATGTCTGGTTATAATCCAAATGGGACTAAATATGTTCAACCAAATGTTGAATGGATTGATTACTTTAGTGGAGCAGATGCTATTCACGGTGTATACTGGCATCCACTCAGTTGGTTTGGTGTACACAATAGTTCTCATGGATGTGTTGGTTTACCCGATAGCGAGGCAGCATGGGTATATAACTGGGCTCCGATTGGAACTACTGTTATAACAACACCAAACTAAAGTGTCATTATTTCATTTTCTTTTGTCTTTGATAGATTTTCGATTTCTGATTTAATTTTGTTAACTTTTTCTTCAACTTGACTAATAAGTCTTTTCGCTTCATCTTCCCCGATATTTTTATCTTTTTTATTAGTATTTATAAGATCAATCGCATCGTGCCTTATATTTCTAATGCTTATCATAGTTTCTTCTTGCTTCTGACCGATTTGCTTTGATAGCTCTTGCCTTCTTTCTTCAGTTAGTGGTGGGATTGGCACTCTAACAACTTTACCATCATCAGCTGGGTTAAGACCTAATTCACTACTATTTCTAATGGCAGTACTTATGGCATTCAAATTATTTGGGTCGAAAGGTGTGATTTGAATTAATTGTGCTTCCATTACGACTACGTTACCAACTTGTTTTAATGGCATTTTAGTGTCGTAAGCTTCAACCATGACATTATCTAAGATGCTAGCATTTGCTCTGCCAGATCGAATACTTTTTAAATTATTTTCAAAACGTTCTTTTACTTGAGTTAAACTATTTGTTATATCTTGTATTAAAGTCTGAATTGTCATTCTAAATAGTATAATGCTAAATTTTGTAACTGCTAAATTGGTATATTAAAGTTCACCGATACCATATCTTGTAAATCTTCGAACGACAATATTTTCACCCAATTTTGCTGAAGTTTCTTTTATGTACTGCTCAACATTTTTATTTAAATCTTTAACGAAAGGTTGATTTTTCAAGCATCTTTCTTGGAAGTACTTATCAACTTGGCCTTTGATAATTTTATCTTGTATTTCTTTTGGTTTAGATTTTATTTCTTCTGATTTTCTAAATTCTTCTTCTGCCTTTTTAATTTCTATTTTCGGTATATCTTCATAACTAACATAAATTGGGTTAGAGGCAGCTATATGCATCGCTATATCCTTTACTAATTCTTTAAAGATATCATTACGAGCGACAAAGTCAGTTTCACAATTAACTTCAATTAAAACTCCTATCCTATTGTCGTGATTATATGTACCAATTACACCTGCTCTTGTTTCTTTTAGGCCACGCTTTTCGGCTTTTGTCAGACCTTTTTGTCGCATTGCAGCTAATGCTTTATCAAAATCTCCCTTCGATTCTTCTAAAGCTTTTTTGGCATCAGTTAAACCAACGCCAGTTAAATCCTTTAATTTCTTGATTGATTCGATATCTACGCTCATTATTTTTTACTTTCCGTAGCTGTTTCCTTAGGTAATTCTTTTTTCACAGTTTTTTTACCAGCAAGTATTGCTGAGCAAAAATAACTTAAAAATAAATCTATAGTTTTAATTGCGTCATCGTTTGCTGGAATAGGATAATTTATATTTGAAGGGTTGCCATTTGAGTCTACAATTCCAACAACAGGTACATCTAGTTTAATTGCTTCTTTAACTGCATTTGAGTCATTTACTATATCCATAACTATGACCGCACCAGGTTTCTTATGTAATTCTTTTATACCACTATAAAGTAAATTGAGTTGATCAATTTCTTCTTGATACCTTTGCACTTCAAGCTTACTGTATTTGTTTGCTAATTCACCACTAGCCATCCTATTTTCAAGATCTTGCAGATGTTTTACTCGCCCACCTATTGTGTTCCAGTTAGTTAACATTCCTCCAAGCCAGCGCTCTGTAACATAAGGCATTTTACATTCTTCGGCAGCTTTCTTAACCGCTTCTTTGGCTTGTCTTTTTGTTCCTACGAATAATATCTGTTTACCCTGTGATGCAACTTTTGTTAAAAAATCTAATGAATCTTCAAGTTTATTTACAGTTTTGGTTAAATCAATTATGTGTACACCATTTCTTTTACTATGAATATATGGCGCCATTTTAGGATGCCAACGTTCTGTTTTGTGACCAAAATGAGCTCCAGCTTCGAGCAATTGTTTAATATCTACCTCTTTGGTAGCCATATTCGTCCTTTCACTTCAGTTAAGATACCTAATTGTTCCTCTCGAGGTGTCAATTAGGAGGATTTAATTCCTAACTTGATTAATATTGACTTCTTAACACTTTAGCAACACTTTAATAATTTGGCAATATTTATATTATTCAAGAAGATTGACCTATATTTAACAGAGGTGTATAATTAAAAGCCATATTATGAGAAAAGACTTACATCCAAAAGAGTATAGATTTGTTGTCTATGAAGACTTGAATAATGGTTCTCGTTTTTTAACTCGATCAACAGCAGTTGGCGAAGAAACTATTAAGTGGGAGGACGGTCAAGAGTACCCTATTATTAAGGTCCATATAACAAGTGCATCTCACCCTTTTTATACTGGCGAGGAAAGAATTTTAGATATTGAAGGTAGAGTTGATAAATTTAAAGCACGTGCTGCTGCCGGTCAAGCTGCAAAAGAAAAAAGAGCTGCCAAAGCTAAAAAAATTGAGACTAGAGCTAAAACTAAAATTGATAAGTCAGAATCTAAAAAGACAACTGCTAAATTGACTAAGTCTTAACTTACAAGATATTACTTTAAGTCAGCAATGGAAAATAAAGAATCTGAATTTCGACAAGAATTAAAACTAATTAATGAAAAATTATCCGATCCAAATATTTTTAGCAACAGCGAATACCCAAAATTAGCTCGTAAAAAAAATAAACTTGAAGATATAGTTAAACTTTTTGATGAGAAATATCAAATTGTAAAAGACAAGTACGATGCTGAAAAATTAAAATCATCACCAGATGAAGAAATGCAACAATTAGCTAGCGCTGAGGAAGAAAAATTAAATTTAAGATTAAAAGATGTAGAGAGTCAAATTTTAGAGCTTATCACACCTTCTGACCCTAATAACGAAAGAGATGTAATAATAGAAATAAGAGCCGCCGCTGGTGGTGATGAATCTAGTTTGTTTGCGGCTGAGCTATTTCGTATGTATTCAAAATGGGCGGAGAATCATGGATATAAAATTGAACTTAATAGCGAATCACCTAATGAAGTAGGTGGATTCAAGGAGATATCTTTCTTTGTGCGCGGCCAAGACACTTATAAAAATTTAAAATTTGAAGCAGGAGTACATCGTGTACAAAGAATTCCAACAACCGAAAGTCAAGGTCGCATACATACTTCTACAGTTACAGTTGCAGTTTTACCCGAAGCTGATGAAGAAGACGTTGAAATAAATCCTGGTGATATTAGAGTTGATGTTTATCGGAGCAGCGGGCATGGTGGACAGAGTGTAAACACAACCGATTCAGCTGTGCGAATAACACACTCCCCTACGGGAATAGTCGTCGCGAATCAAGACGAGAAATCTCAAATTAAAAATAAAGCAAAAGCTATGAGTATATTAAGATCTAGGCTATTACAATTAAAAATTGCAGAAGATCAGAAACAACTTTCTGAAGCTAGGCGTAAATTAATTGGTTCTGGAGATAGATCTGAAAAAATAAGAACATATAATATGCCTCAAGATAGAATTACTGATCATAGGATAAATTACTCTAGATCTAATATAGACGGTGCTTTAAATGGCCAAATAGATGATTTAATTGAAAAACTCCAAGCTGCTGAATTCGAACTTTTAAACAAATCGTAAATGAGAATATACGATTATTTAATTGAATCTAAAATAAAACTTGAAAAATCTAACATAAAATCAGCAAGGTTGGATATATTAATACTTTTAGAATTTGTATTAAAAAAAGACAAGGTCTGGATTCTTTCAAATCAGGAAATTAATTTAAAAAAATTACAATTAAATAAATTAAATTATTTACTCAAACAAAGATTACTTAAAAAACCTATAAGTTACATTATTAATTCAAAAGAATTTTATGGGTATAATTTTTTAGTCAACGAACATGTATTAATACCCCGGCCTGAGTCCGAATTAATAATTGAATTAACAAAAACTGTCTACTTAAATTATCAAAAGGATGCAAAAAAAGGTCACTTATTTTCAGTTGGTGATGTAGGAACCGGTTCAGGAGCACTCGGAATTACAGTTAAATTAGAGCAACCTGATATTAATGTTGATCTAATAGATATTAGTTCTGAAGCACTAAAAGTAGCGAGATATAACGTTGATAACTTTACATTAAACATAAACGTTATACATTCTGATCTGCTGAATAATTCTGACAAAATATACAATCTCCTTACTTGTAATCTCCCCTATGTTCCAGATGATTTCGAAATAAACGACGAAGCATTGCATGAACCTCCGCTAGCTATTTTTGGTGGTAAAGATGGTTTAAATATTTATAGAAAATTATTCAATCAATTAATAGATCGATACTCAAAACCGTTGTATATAATAACAGAGTGTTTACCTTCTCAATTAAACAAGTTGATGAATATAGCGTTACGAAATGATTATCTTTTAATCGAGAACCAAAGTTTTATATCACTATTTAAATATACGAAATAGAGTTAAATTGCTAATTATTCTAGTATCGAAAATAATAAATTAATATATAATTACACTCGATTATGATCTTAAATAACATCACTTTTTAATAATTTAAGCCTTATTTCTGAATAAATAATTTATTTTATTAGATGCTTGGTTCTGATCCTAAAGTAACATCGATTTGTTTTGTGGACCCAGATCTATTTATTGTTAGAGTAATTTTGTCACCTGGCTTATATTTATCTATTAGACTAGTAAGGTCATGAGTTTCATCTATATTTGTACCACTTATAGCGACTATAATATCTTTTTCCTTGAGTCCAGCTTTATCTGCAGGACTATCGGGTAAAATCGTCGGACTTGAAGGATCATTACTTGGTGCTAGATACGCTCCATTATTAACTCCGAGATTAAACTGGCTTGCTATATCTGGCGTTAAAGGTATATACCTAACTCCAATATAAGGTCTAGCAAATTTACCTGTTTTTAAAACTTGATCTATTAGTCCTTTAATGCTGTTTATGGGAATAGCAAAGCCTATATTTTGGGCACCGCCAGCAGTAGCTGTATTTATACCTATAACTTGCCCGTTAAGATTAACTAGTGGTCCACCTGAATTTCCTTCATTGATTGCGGCATCTGTTTGGAACAGATTATCGAGATTTTCACTACTTGTTCCTGATGGATCACCTGCTTGTATACTTCTACCATGGCCGGATATAATCCCGCTAGTTACTGTGTTTTGAAATTGACCTAAAGCATTTCCTATTGCAACTACGGAATCTCCGATTTGAACTAAAGAAGAATCACCGACAACAGCAGAAGTAAGTTTATGGCCATTGGCATTTTTTATTTTTAGAAATGCAACATCTAAACTATCGTTACTATTAGTTCTGCCAACTAATGATACATCTTTTAACTCTGTACCATCACTTAAAGTAACGCTGACATTAGTCGTTCCTTCGGGTACTACGTGTCGATTTGTGACTATTAGCCCACTAGAGGATATTATTATGCCTGTTCCTTCAGCTTGTTGACTTTGTGGGATATTATTTCCAAAAATATCAACGTTATTTGAAGAATTCGAACTTATGTCTACATTTACACTTACAACGCTGGGACCAACAGTTTTAGCAATTTGACTTATTAATTCACTCTCACTAGTTACTATCTTCTTTTGTTTGCTTAGACTTCCAACTGTAACATCGTTTTTTGAGGAATGTTTCTCAATCAATGCGCCTCCAAACCCACTGACAAAAGCTAAAATAATAGCAATAATAATAAATGTTACTGCTTTCCAATTTTTTGGATTTATAGATTTAATACTTGTTGACTTAAGATTATTTAATTTATCTACTGGAAATCTATTTAATGACGAGTTACTAGTAACAGAATAGCTATCGGGTTGTTGATCGCTGTTTTTACTTTTATTGTCAATTGCCATTACCCACTCCTTTCATTTAGACTAGCTTATCTCCCCAATCTGAGAATAATAATAAAACTATAACTACCGCAAATATTACAAAAATTATTTGCCTTTTTAAGAGTAACGTTAATTTATCAAAATGATCCAGATAATATAATAAAGCTAAACCATAACCCAAACTACTTAACAGAATTGCTGGTAAAGAGATCCTGTGATAGTAGAGTAACCAGTGGCTAAACAACCATGCTAGCGCACCACCAAAATATGCCCAGCTAAAAGCCAGTAATCTTGAATATGGTTCCTCAAAGGCATCTAAAAAGTGTCTTGCTGCTAAATAACAAAATAAACCTGTCAATATTGTTAAAGCGTATAATGGCGCATTGGCCCATACTAGATATAAAGCCATTAAGGCAAACAATTGAGCAATAAATGCCTGGGTAGTAACAATTGGAATATTACTAGACGGCTTGATTACTAAAAGCCAGAATCCATAAATTGTTACCCACAATAATCTTATTAAGGAGCTGTCAGTTTGAGTCATGAAGGCAACTATAGATATTCCGACCATTAAATCTACCGCATTAGCGCGAATATTTGCGGCCCAAAATCTAGGTTTTACAGCGAACATACGCCACTTACTTAAAACAATTATACTGAGTGCGAGCTGAATGAAATTTAGCGTTACTAAAATATATACAGCAATGGGAATAATTAATACTAAAAGTAAATGGAAAAAATATGAAAAACCACTAGTTGGTTTGATTTTGGCTAGCATTAACCTCATTGCTACCTAATATGATAACAAAGTCAGCTCCATTTGTTGTGATCCCACTTGGTAATTTATTAAGAGATTTGACATTGAACCTTCTGTCTAAAAAGTGATTAGTGTATTTATCTTTTGAATTAAGCTGAATTATAGAGGTTTGTGTCCAACTATTATCAGGTGTGTTCGCTTCTCCAGTTATGTTATAACCTATAGACTTTAAAGTATTTGTAAAATTTGTTGCCAAACCAGGAGTATTAGTTCCATTTAAAATAAATATCTTAGCATTCTCCTTTAAAATATATGGATCAATGAATTGTGAGGAAATAAATTTACGGATCTGAGAATAGTCAAATAAACCAGCAGCTGGTAAAACTATTGATTGACCATTCATATTCCCAGTTGTGATTCTATTAGCACCATTATTTAAATCAATTGAATTTACATTTTCTATATCAACTTTGCTAAATATTTTATACATCTTTACTGCATCTTTTATTGATATATCACTTGCGACATTGTTACCAAATTCATTAATTAAATTACCGACTTTCAATGGATCACTCAAAGTTTGAAGCGTCAAAGCTTTTGATTCGATTGCTAAAAGCAAATCTCTTTGTCGCTGAGCTCTCGCAAAATCGCTGGTAGTTTCTCTAGATCTAGCGTATAGGAGTGCTTTTTTACCTGTTAAGGTTTGCAGACCAGCTTGAACTAATATTGGATTATTTGAGTTTTCCCATGCCATCGTAGGATCATTCAAAGAAGCTGGAACATTGACGCTTATACCACCGAGCGTATCAACTGCTTGTTGAAATGCTTGAAAATCTACAATTAGGTTATAGTTGATATTTAATCCTAGTACTTGGTTTACAGTTTGATCTACTTGGCTAAAACCTGCTGAAATTGCATTTGGATCTGTACTGCCTGGAGAAACTTTTCCAATATATTTAAATTCACCGTTTTCCCATGCAGAATTTATTTTCATAACACCTGCACCAGGCACATTAACCCAAAGGTCTCTAGGTAAACTAAGAAGTGTAGCTTTTGAATTTACTGGATCAATACTTACAATCATTAATGAATCTGTTAAATCTGGTCCTTCATGATTACCGCCACCCCGACCAAGAAGTAATATATTGACTCGACCGCTACCTTCCCCTCTTAATAAAGAAGGGTTAACATTTGCTTTAAGGGCAGCGACACTTGCAGTCCCACCTCTGAAAACTTTGTGAATCTTTAAATAATTTTGGGAAAATATAAATCCGCCAAATATAATCATTAAGATTAGTGATATCGCGAAGGCTTTAGTAGTATTTCTTCTTAATCTTCGCCATTTATTTCGAGATAATAATTTATGTATTCTGAGAGTTTCTATTTCTCCTGGTAACTCCATATCAATTGGCTGTCGTCTTGCTAAAAGAGCTGTATTTGGAATTGTATTTTTAATGTGCTTTAAAGAAACCTTCGCCACGGAAAACTGATTATCAAAGGTGTTTTTTTGTGTTTGGCTCTGTTTTTGTATTTCAGGCCGCCTGTTTAGTGACCTATCCATCTCTGGTGCTATAAAAGTATAACCTGATTATGCTTATGAGTAAAGTCTTTTTTGTATGCTATAGTGAAGTGTTATATGGATAATGGTCAAGAGACTGAGAATAAACCTATTCTATCTGACAATAATTCAAATTCTAATGTTCGAGAGTTTGTTTCAACAATAGCAATTTTAGTTACAGCCTTGATAGTTGCACTATTAATAATTGCTTTTATCTTTAGGTCATATCAAGTTGATGGTCCTAGCATGGAAAACACCCTACATAATGGTGATAAATTAATTATTTGGAAGATGCCAAGGACCTGGTCAAAGATTACAGGGACACCTTATATTCCCAATAGAGGCGACATAATAGTTTTTAGTGAAAGTGGGTTGAGTGCGTTCGGACAACAAGATACTAAGCAGTTGATAAAAAGAGTGATCGGGTTACCCCATGATAAAGTGGTGGTTAATAATAATGTCGTAAAAATTTACAATAAGGCACATCCTCAAGGATTTGAACCGGATAAAACGCTCCCTTATGGGAAAGATATACCCCCTACTTCGGGTGATTTAAATATTACTGTAGGAACTAATCAAGTTTTCGTTGAAGGAGATAATAGACCAGATTCATTGGATTCGAGATCATTTGGGCCAATAAATGCTGATCAAATAATTGGTAAATTAATTCTCAGAGTATTCCCTGCAAACCAAATAAAAGCTTATTAGCAACTAAATTCAATTTTTTTGTTATGGTATATTGAACTTATATGGTAAAAAGTCAACCTCAGCATAAAAAATATGGGTTAGGTAAAGGTTTTAGTGCATTAATATCCGAAGATTTTGATAAATCTTTAATTACGAATAAATCTTCGAGTATTGAACTAATCCCTCTTGAAAAAATTCAAGTTAACCCTCAACAACCAAGAAGAATATTTAAAGAATTTGATTTAAATGAACTTGCCGATTCTATTAAACAACATGGGATTATTCAGCCTTTATTAGTTAGCACGATTAAGAACAATAAATACACTATTATTGCTGGTGAAAGACGTTGGCGAGCTGCTGCTATTGCTAAGCTAAAAACAGTTCCGGTAATAATTCGAAGTACAAAAGAATTGGAACAAATTGAGTTAGCTATGATTGAAAATATCCAAAGAGTAGACTTAAATCCGCTAGAACAAGCGCTTGGAATTGATAGCTTACTAAATCAATTTTCAATGTCAATTGATGAAATAGCTAAAAAATTAGGAAAAGCACATTCAACAGTTTCAAATATTGCAAGATTACTCCAACTACCGGAAGAAGCAAAAAAAGCTTTACATGATGGAAAAATCTCAGAAGGACATGCTAGGGCTATACTTTCATTAAAAGATGACCCCGAAAGACAACAATATTTGCTCAATACAATAATTAAATATCATTGGAATGTTCGACAAGCAGAAAGATATGTTATCAGCATAAAAGAAGGTGTAAAAGAAAATAAAGTTGCACACTCCAGAACTAAAACTGAATCACCTGCAACTAAGATGCTGGCTAAAATTTTAGAGACTCAGGTAAGTATTAAAAGAATGGCATATGGAGGGAAATTAGAAATTTCATTTGATTCAGATGATGATTTAGACAGAATTGTAAAATTGATTAAGAAATCTAGTTAATAATATTTGCGATCTCTTTAGTTAATGACTTGTATGCTCTGGCGCCTTTACTCCATTTATCATGTTCGAATATAGTTTGTCCAAAACTCGGAGCTTCAGCTAATCTAACATTTCTTGGAATGACAGTTTTAAATAACTTGTCTCCAAAATAATTCTGTACTTCTTTATATACTTGTTCGCTCAGTGAATTTCTCTTATCGTACATGGTTAAAACAACCCCTAACATTTCTAAGTTTGGATTGGTGGATGATTTAATTGCTTGAACAGTATTTAGTAGTTGGCTAAGGCCTTCTAAAGCATAGAACTCGGTTTGGACTGGAATTAAAACTTTTGTGCATGCTGTCAAAGCGTTTATTGTCAAAAGACCCAATGATGGTGGACAGTCAATAAAAATGTATTCAAATTCAGATTTGTTAAGAGCGTGCTTTAAAATAAACTCTCTATCATTACGATTCACAAATTCTATTTCTGCTCCAGCCAAATGAGCATTTGCTGGAATTATATATAATTGTGCGACATGGGTTTCTTGAACTATATCCACTAAATCCATGCCCTCGCATAATAAATCATAAGTCGTTGGTCCTTTTTCTTTTGCAATACCTAACCCGCTCGTAGAATTGCCTTGTGGATCTAAATCAACTAATAATACTTTCTTATTACGATTTGCTATATTTGCTGCAATATTGATAGCTGAAGTTGTTTTACCAACCCCACCCTTTTGATTAACAATCGCAATAATATTACTTGTCATGTTTATAGTTAGTATAACAGATACAGTATAGATGTATTTACTTCTTAAATAAAAATATGCCTCCCTTACTTTAATTTATAAGAGAGGCATATTAATCTATTTTTGTTTGATTTTAACCCCTGTTTGTTGGTTGGGGAATAGATCTGCTTCCAGACTCCAACCCCGTATAGTTAGTATCCCTTAGACATTAACGCTATTCAAGTACTTTTTGAATAAATTAATAATGCAATATAAAATGTATACTTTGTAATATTTTTACAGTTATTCGTAGAGGTTTTTACTACATATATTATTTTTTATCTTATACAGCTTTAAATTTTACTCTTTACTTTATATAAAATGATTATAAATTGTTGTTATAAACTTAACGGTTGAAAAAAGCGTAAGTACTTTTCCACATTCAATTTTAATTTTTCTATGCTATCTTTTTTACTTTTAGTAAAGTCCTCTTTTGACGGTGACCTTTAACTTTTCTGACTCTTTTCTTAGCTTTATATCTTACTGAAGTTACTTTTTCTCCTTGAACTTCACTATTAATAATATCTGCTGTTACCTTTTTTTCTAGAGTTGGTTTACCTATTTCAGTCACTTTATCTTCAATAATTAGAAGTGCATCAAATAATATAGATTTTTTCTCAGATTTAATTAATTCAACATTAATTTCATCTCCTTCAGAGACAAGATACTGCTTACCACCAGTTTGAATAACTGCTTTTTTCATATAAACCGTAATTAATTAATTCCAAAAATAAAGTTACCGATAGAGCATAACAAAATAAACTATACCTGTAAAGCAATCTGTTGATCTATGAATTACTTCTTTTGTTTTGATAACTTGAATTGTATTAGTTGATTATTTATCTTATAACCTTCTTTTAGCATTTGGTTTTCGTGTACTTTTAGAGAATTGGCTAGTGTTTCTCTTTTAATTACTTCTGTAAATTCTTCATTATCAGTCATTAAAATTACCTTCTTGTCATTAGTTTTTATTTCAATGTTTATACGATCATCAACTTCAAATTTATTTAATTTTCGATCTTGTTGAATAAATCTAATAACTTCTCTCATCAGTCCTTCACTCTCTAGTACTGGCGTAATAAGAGTATCTAAAGTAATAGTTTGTTTATTACCAGTCGTATTATATTGAACCTCTTTAACATTTAATTCTTCTTTAATTATGTTTATGTAATCCTCTTCAATATCATCAATATATAGGGGTGCTCCTTTAATAGTTACGCTAGGTAAAGGTTGTCTAACTTTAATACCTTGAGCAGCACGTTGTGCTAAGCCAATTGTTATGACGTCCCTGATAAAACTCATTTTATTTATGACCATTTCATTGATCATTCCGGTACTTGGCCAATTAAGTAAGTGGACTGACTGACCATTAGTAAGTAACATGTATAGCTCTTCAGATAGAAAAGGAGTAAAGGGCCCCATTAATATACTTAGTCTTAATAAAACATAGTGGAGAGTTTTATAGGCATCTTTTTTATCTTTATCGTTTGTGCTTTTCCAAAATCTTTTTCTACTTCGCCTAACATACCAGTTTGATGCATCATCTATAAAAGGTATGAGTGGTTTAACGGCGTTAGCTATATCATATTTATCCATATTGGCAGATACTTCATCTGTAAGTTGATGGATTCTGGAAACTATCCAAATATCAAGCTGATTGGTTAAAATAGAAGTCGGATCTTCTGGAATATCACCTATTTTTAATCCTGATTCCCACTTGTCAACTTCAGCGTATAGACTAAAGAAGTCATAGATATTCCATATCATATTTAATTTCCTAAATGTATCAGCTACTTCTTTATCTTGAAGAGAAAAGTCCTCTCCGTTAAGAACAGGGCTGCCTAGAAGCAATAATCTTAAAGAATCTGCGCTGTATTTATCTAAGAGTTCATTTGGATCGGTAAAGTTACCGAAACTTTTACTCATTTTGCGACCATCATTTCCAGCTAATGTTCCAGTTACAATTACGTTTTTAAATGAATTCTTACGGAAAAGTGTTACTGAAACGGCATGTAGATAATAAAACCAGGCTCTTACTTGACCAACATATTCAGATATAAAGTCTCCAGGAAAATTTTGTTCGAATTTATCAACATTTTCAAATGGATAATGAAATTGAGCAAACGGCATCGAACCACTTTCAAACCAACAATCAAGTACTTTATCTATTCTTTTATACTCAATACCGTCGATATTAAACGTAATATCATCTATCCATGGTCGATGATAGTCTTCTAATACTTTTCCCGATAACTTCTCTAACTCAGAGTAAGATCCAACTACTTTTGTATAAGCATTACCTTGTTCATCGAATCCTTTCCAAACAGGCATTGCAGTTGCCCAAAATCGATCTCGACTAATATTCCAATCTGGTGCACTGGCGACAGTATTGGCAAATCGCCCATTTTTTATATGTTCGGGAAACCAATAAATGTTTGAGTTTTGCTCTAGCATAAGTTGTTTTTCATCTGATACATTCAAAAACCAACTTGGATGAGCACGATACATTAGTCTTGTACCACATCTATGACAATGTGGGTAACTGTGCTGATAATAGTGAACTTTCCAAATAATATTTTGATTAATAAGTTCTTTAGCAATATTTTTATTGCTTTCCCAAACGTTTATTCCTTGCCACTTACCTTCAGTAAAAAGACCGTTATCGTCTAAAACAGAAATTATTGGTATGTCGTTTTCTTTCGCTAACTGAAAATCATCCTCACCATACGCTGGTGCAATATGCACTATACCAGTCCCTTCATCAGTTGAAATATAATCCGCATGCCATATTTTGTGTGCATTCTGTCCTCTGTTATTAAAAAGTGGTTTATATTTTTTTCCTAATAGTTCACTACCCTTAATCTTTTTTAATACCTTATACTTAAGAGGTTTATTTTCATTATCTAATAAGACTTTACTTAATAATTCTTCGGCAATTACTAAATTGTCTTGATCGACTTTAATTAAACAATAATCGAGTGTTTTATTAACTGCAATCGCAGTATTAGCAAGTAAAGTCCAAGGTGTTGTTGTCCAGGCTAACAATGAGTAGTTTTCGCCTTCTACTGGGAATTTTACATATACCGAGGGGTCAGTTACTTCTTTATATGAATTATCCATGGCTACTTCAGCTTTACTAATAGGTGTTGCGTCCCTAGTGCAATAAAGAAGTACTTTTTCGCCCTCATAAATCTTACCGGCGCTATGTAACTCTTTAAATGCCCACCAGACTGATTCCATGTAATCTTTATCCATAGTTTTATATGCGCCCCTGAAATCAACCCAGCGGCCTATTCTATCTATAATTTCTTCCCACTCGTTACCAGTTTGGACCATATTGGTTCTGCAAGTGTTAATGTACTCTTCTAATGATACTTTTGTACCTATATCTCTCTTGTCTTTGATCCCTAATTTTTGTTCTGTAAATACTTCTGCTGGTAAACCGTGGCAATCCCAGCCCCAAACTCTTTCAACTCTTTTGCCTTTCATAGTCCAATAACGCGGAATAGTATCTTTAACTATGCAAGAGAGTAAATTTCCATAATGTGGTACTCCGGTTATAAAAGGTGGGCCATCATAAAAAACATATCTGTTATTTTCTGAGCGAAACTCTACAGATTTTTCAAATATTTGATTTTCTTTCCAATACTTAACAAGCTCCTTTTCGTAAACAAGCGGTTGTCGTTTAGTATTTTTCTTAAACTTCATTATTTCTCCTACAAAAAACACCCCTGAGGATTTACCGGAACCCTTATATAAGGTGGTACCATCCGGTTTCCATTGAGGTGTATTTACTCAAAAGCTCTTAATTAATGATTTTACGGACATTAGCCGGTGAGTTCTATTAAGCTTAATAGCTGTTCTTCTCACTCCTTACGGTAGATAGCCGCTCAAACGGATTTATTTAAGTTTAACATAAACTTTAGGCATTAACATAGCTAGCCACTTCATCCATAAGGGGTAGTTCGACACCTTGCCAAATTTTTTGGACAGTACCATCATTTGTAGTTACTAGAATTGCCGGGTAGGATACCACATCATATAGAGTGCCCATTGCTATTCCTTCCCTAGAATCAATGTCGATTATTTCAATAGTACTAGATGCATTGCGATTTCTATAATCCCTGATGAAGTCTTCAATTAGGTTTCTATGTTCTGAATTTGGACGGTATAAAATTACAAGTCGCATACTCAAGCAATTTTAACATAACCGTTGGCGTATTAACTACAGCCGGTTGTACTGCCGCAGCTAGTACATACATAACAGCTGCCGGATTTTTGCGTGATATTGCCACAGTTATAGCAAAGTGGCGCTAAATTATCTTTGACAATACTCTTAGTCGGAGTTGATGATTCCGATTTTACAGAGCTAGAAAGTACACTAGGTTTGTACGAACCAATAGGTTTATTTATTGTAGGATTACTATTAGTAACTTTCGCTTCAGCAATGACAGTTTTTGGTTGTAAATCACTAATAGATTCTTCGATAAATGTTGTCTGGCTTTCAGGCATGTCATCTATTGAAGCTAAACCAAGCTCAACTCTATCATCAAATGCTAAATAACTCATGGCTAATCTTCTAAAAATGTAATCTACCAGACTAGAAGCAGTCCTAATGTCTTTATCGTCTGTAATACCTGAAGGGGCAAAGCTCATATGACTAAGACCCTTTACGTAAGTCTTAAGCGGGACGCCATATTGAAGACCATAACTTACAGATCTTGCAAAAGAATCCATTAAACCAGCAAGGGTTGATCCCATTTTGGCAATATTAATGAATAGTTCGCCTGGTGTACCATCTTCATATTCTCCAACTGTTACATAACCATGACAATCGGACACCGTAAATGAAAAAGTTTTAGCAGTTCTAACTTTAGGTAGAGGTCGCCTTATTGCACCTTTGACTACGTACTTATCTAATACTAATGCTTGCTCTGCCGGTTCTGACTTTGAGTCGCTATCTTTTTTGGCCATTCGCAGTGGTTGAGCAACTTTACAGTTGTCTCTATAAATAGCAATCGCTTTAAGTCCCATTTTCCAAGCATCAATGTGCAGTTGTTCTATGTCTTCAACTGATACATCTTCTGGCATATTAACAGTTTTAGATATTGCACCACTCAAGAAGGGCTGGACTGCAGACATCATTTTAACGTGCCCAAGATAATGAATTGCATTATCACCCATAGAGCAAGCGAAAACCGGTTCGTGCTCTGATTTTAAGTGTGGAGCACCTAATATTGTCTTTTCTTCATCTATGTATTTAACTATTTCTTCTACTTGCGGGTTACTGTAACCTAAAGATTTTAATGCTTTAGGTACAGTTTGGTTAACTATACTCATTGTTCCACCACCTACAAGCTTCTTGACTTTGACTAAACCAAGATCAGGTTCAATACCTAGAGTGTCACAATCCATCATGAGGCCTATTGTTCCTGTCGGAGCAAGCAAACTTGCTTGTGAGTTCCTAACACCATAAATTTCACTAAGTTCAACTGCTTCATCCCATGAAGCTGTGGCTGCACTTAAAAGCTCTTCTGGTACTAAACTCGCATCTATATTTGACACTTCTGCTCGATGCATTTTTAATACTTTAAGCATCGCTTCTTTGTCTTTGGCGTAACCAGCAAACGGTCCTATCCGTTTAGCAATTTTTGCACTTGTTGCATAGGACTGACCAGTAAGTAAGGCTGTAATTGCAGCAGATATTGCTCGACCTTCATCTGAATCATAAGGCAATCCAATAGCCATTAGTAAGGCGCCAAGATTTGCATATCCTATACCTAGTTCTCTGAAAGCTTTAGCAGTCTTTGAAATTTTTTCTGTTGGATATTCACTGTAGCCTACTAAAATTTCTTGAGCTGTGAAGATTAATTCGGTTGTGTGCGTAAATGCTTGGATATCAAATGTATTGTCTGGTTTTAAGAATTTCAATAAATTAAGACTAGCTAGATTACAAGCGGAATTATCTAAATGCATATACTCACTGCAAGGGTTTGAACCGCTTATCCGGCCGGCTTTAGGAGTTGTATGCCATTTATTTATGGTTGAGTCATATTGCATCCCTGGATCAGCACATTCCCAAGTTGCTTCAGAAAATTGCTTCATTAGATCTCTAGCTTTAAGAGTTTTAATCACTTCTCCAGTTTTTACTCCTACTAGATTCCAGTTGTCATCATTTATAACAGCATCCATAAATTCATCTGTTACACGAACTGAATTATTGGCGTTTTGATATTGCACACTGAAAGAATCCTTTCCATCCAGATTCATATCCCAGCCTAAAGACTGTAAATCTCTAGCTTTTCTTTCTTCAATAGCTTTACACCAAATAAAATCTTCTACATCAGGGTGATCAACATTTAATATGACCATTTTTGCAGCCCGTCTTGTCTTCCCGCCGCTTTTTATGGCACCGGCGCTAGAGTCAGCTCCGCGCATAAAGCTAAGAGGTCCGCTGGCAGTTCCAGCACTCTTGCCAAGTGGTTCAACACTCGATCTAATTGAGCTTAAGTTGATACCGCTACCGCTTCCACCTTTAAATATTATTCCTTCCTCGGAATACCAATTTAAAATAGCCGGCATTGTATCTTCAATACCTAAAATAAAGCAAGCGCTCGCTTGTTGAGGCCTGGATTTTGCACCAATATTAAACCATACAGGGCTATTGAATGAAGCTCTCTGCGTTGAAAGTATATATTTTAGTTCTTCCTTAAAGTCTTCTGCTTCGTCATCATTTACAAAATAACCTTCTTGTAAACCTTGGCGGGTAATCGTGTCTACAACTCGGTCAATTAGTTGTTTTAGGGATTGTTCCCTATCTTTAGTGCCAGGGGTACCAGTAAAATACTTTTGGGCAACAATATTGATTGCATTAATAGACCAATCTTCAGGAAAATCTATGTTTTTTTGCTCAAAAACAGGTTTATCTAGTGTTGGATTTTTTATTAATGCATCTCTTTTAACCCATTTCAATTGCTCATAAGCTTTACTGTTTGGAGCAGTAAACAACCTTGCCACTCCTATACTAGTTGTATCACTCATATTTACCCTCTTTTCTTTCCTGTATTTTTAAACACCTTTTTAATTTTATTTTTTATATTATTTATTTTTTTATGTAACGATGTGTTTACCTTGCCTTACAATAGATAATTCGTGCTCGAACCCGGCTATATCTTTAAATCGCCGATAAACACTTGCAAATCTTACGTAAGCTACCTCGTTTAGTCTTGCTAATAGATCCATGACCATATCACCGATCCGCTTAGAATACACTTCATGATCACCGCAAGCATACAGATCTTGCTCAATTGTATCGACCAATTTTTCTAGTTGAATAGAAGTAACTGGTGTTTTCTCACATGCTCTGTACAAACCGGCTAAAAGTTTATCCCTGTTAAATAATTGTCTGGTGCCATCATTCTTAATAACGATTAGTTGAGGTCTCTCAAGTCTCTCATAAGTTGTAAAGCGATGCCCGCAATCATTACACATACGTCGTCGGCGAATAGCTTGACCTTCTGCCACATCTCGAGATTCTATAACTTTTATATCCTCGCTTTGGCATTGGGTGCATTTCATATTGCCTCCTAATTTGGATTAAATGTACTCAGCGCCATAAGAACTATATTTCAGTTTTTTCCATATATAGTGCTGTGTTAGTCCAATATAACCCCATCCATAGTGTTTTTGCAAGTTTTTTTTCATTGTATTATTTATGACGTACTTTGCCAAAAACAAGATAAAAAATACTTTTGTTTAAAAAATTTGCTAATTATTCGTTGTTTTTATTCCGTTTTCGAAACCTTCTCATGAATGATGGTGCTTCAATTTTATCTTCAAGTTCGCTTGTAATAATATCGCTTTCGTCTTCGTTTTTTTCTTCTTTTTCTATTTTCTCATCTTTAGCTGAATCCTCTTCTTCGTTGGCTGACCAGATATTTGGAATGTGAGTATCATCTTTAGAAAAGTCGTGTTCTTCAGGTAATTCATTGTCACCTAAATCCATATCTATATCTTTAAGTGTTTTTTCATCTGTTTTAGTGGTTAGTGGTTCACTATCAGATAATGATGCTTTACTTTTGCTTTTTTCCCCAGTTTCAATTGCACGCTTTGCATAATATGAAGCATCAAATCCTGTAGCTACGACAGTAATTATAATCTCTCCTTCTAGTTCTGGATTAATAGTAGCACCGAATATGATATTAGCTTCTGGATCAGCTGCACTAGTAATAGTTTCAGCTGCAGTATTAATTTCGTGCATTGTTAGATCGTGTCCGCCAATTACATTAAATAGTATTCCACGTGCGCCATCTATAGAGACTTCAAGTAGTGGTGATTCAATAGCTTGTTTGGCTGCTTCAACAGCTCTGTCTTCACCGCTAGCACGGCCGATACCCATTAATGCCGATCCGGCCTTGCTCATAACAGTTTTAACGTCTGCAAAGTCTAAGTTAATCATTCCATGAACGGTAATTAAATCAGAGATCCCTTGAACACCCTGTCTTAAAACATCATCAGCCACTTTAAATGCTTCCATAAGTGGCGTTCCTCGGTCTATTGTTTGAAGAAGGCGATCATTTGGAATGACGATTAATGTATCGACCGAATTTCTTAGTTTCTCGATAGCGACATCTGCATTTCGTCGTCTTTTTTCACCTTCAAATGCAAAAGGCTTAGTTGCAAACCCAATAACTAATCCGCCAAGATTTTTGGCTATTTCAGCAATAATGTAACCTGCACCGCTACCAGTACCACCACCTGCACCAATAGTTATAAAGACCATGTCCGCACCTTCAATAGCTTGCTTTATCTCATCAATTGATTCTTTAGCCGCTTGTTCACCTATGGCTGGATCAGCACCGGCACCTAATCCCCTAGTTATATCTTTCCCGATGTGTATTTTCTTTTGTGCTAATGAGTGATGAAGAGCTTGTGCATCTGTATTAATGGCAACAAACTCGACATTTTCTATGCCTGCTTCAACCATTCTATTTATAGCTGCTCCACCTGCACCACCTATTCCAATTACTTTAATTTGAGCAAACGTTTCAATAGCTGGTTCTACAACTTGTGGCATTTAATACTCCCGTTCCAAATATTCAATATATTCAATAAGGTGATAGTATAACTTAGCACTGACTAAAGTTCAATAAATTTGAACATTAAATAAGACCATTTAATCTCAATAAAACAAATGTCAAAATAGGTTATTCTAATCTACCTAAATATTTATTCGGCTATGGTTTTAGTAATTTAAATACTGATTTTAACAGAGTGTTTGAGCGTATTGTAGATTTTCCCATAACATTTGGCAGGGATGGCAATAAAAGCATATCTAGTAGCATTAGTCCGACTACTGTTATATAACTAGCATCTTCAACGGTATCGACAAGTCCACCGATGTTTTGTAGTCTTCCTAATCGCGCTGGTAATTGCATTTTTTCTCGAGCAAATTCTTCTATTCCTGGAAGTTTTGAAGTTCCTCCCGTTATAACAATTCCTCCGGGCAATTTTTGTGACTTTTTAATTTTGGCTAATTCTTTATCTACATATTCTAATAATTCTTCTACTCTTGCCTCAACGATCATGTAAACTTCGTCGTAATCAAATATATATGTCTTATCGCTCATTTTAATCGAAACATTTGCTTTATTTGATGCATGCTTTAAGCTAGCAGATTGTATTTTTACATTTTCGGCTATATCTAAGTCAGTTTTAAGCCCTATCGCTAAATCATTAGTAATATGTTGACCTCCAATTGGCAGTACAGCCACATATTGAACTTCACCGTCTTCAAAGACAATTAGATTAGTTGTACCAGATCCTATATCTATTAAAGCAGTGCCGGCTTCTTTTTGTTGTCTTGTAAATACTGCTTCGGCTGAAGCCAAACTTGATACTGTGTGATGATTTGGAGTTATTTCAGCCTTTTGAAGTGCATTATCTAAGTTTCTCAAGTTTGGTGTTGCAGCAGTAACAATATGAGCATCAACTTCTAACCTAACTCCGTGCATACCAACCGGGTCTTTTATGTTTTTTTGACCGTCAAGACTATAGTTTTTAGCAAAAAACTGCACTATTTCCCTGTTTGTAGGTAGTTTCAAGATTGTTGCGGCTTCTTCAACTCTTGCTCTATCTTCGACACTAATTTCTCTATTAGCGGCACTGATAGCAATCACACCTTCTGAATTTATTCCACTGACATGGGATCCATTGACATTTACAGTTGCATTTTTTATTTGCATTCCTGAAATTCTTTCGGCTTCAGTTGTGGCATGGATAATAGCATCAGCAACATCATCAACATGAACCACAGATCCTCTTCTCATACCCTGATTTTCGGCATGTCCATGACCAATAATTGATGGCATTGACGAGGAATTTGGATCGTAAGTCCCAACAACGCATCGAACAGCACTTGTGCCAATATCTAAACCAACAAATTGCTGAGGATTCATTTGATAAGAGTATAGCGCTATTGTTTGATACTTACAATCTAGTCAGTATCTTAGCGCCTTCATCTGTTATAAGGACCGTGTGCTCAAAATGTGCTGCCAGCGATCCATCTACTGTCTCAACTGTCCAGCCATCATCAGCAATTTTAATTTGGTCGGTACCAAGTGTCACCATTGGCTCTATTGCTATCGTCATATTCTTTTGCAGCCATGGTCCAGTGTTTTTTCGACCAAAATTAGGTATATTTGGATCTTCATGCACAAATGTACCAACTCCATGCCCGACTAAGTCTTTTATTATCCCGTAATGACCTTTTTCTAAATAAGATTCAATAGCATTGCCTATATCACCCGTTCGGATTCTATCTTTTACAACTTTAATTCCTTTATATAGTGATTTTTCGGTGTCTTCAATTAGCTTTAAATGCTTTTTTTGCTTTGCCTTTCCAGCAATCACCGAAATGGCTGCATCTGTAATCATGCCCTTATACTTAACACCAAAATCTAAACTTACTATATCGCCGTCTTTTATAAACTTATCTGATTTTGGAATACCATGTACAATTTCCTGATTAATAGATACGCATATAACTTCAGGGTAACCTTGATAATTTAAAAACGCTGATTCGCCACCTAATTTATTTAATTCAGTTTCGGCAATCTTAGCGATATCCTTTGTTGATATACCAACTTGAACTTCCTTTTTAAGTAGTTCTAATATGGTTGCGAGCATCTTACCGCCTTCGGACATAGCGTTAATTTGACGATTATTTTTTATCGCTGTAACCATACCGATTTATATAAATAGTTTTTGAATTATATTAGATAAGTCTTGATTGACTGTTTTAATTGGTCTTTCAGCATTAATATCAAAGACTTTTACATCATGATCTTCTAGCCAATTAATTATTGGGGTAGTGGCAACTTCAAATTCATCAAATCTTGCCTCAATAGATTGCTCATTGTCGTCAATTCTAGCTCTTTTAATCAATCTGTCTTTTACAACTTTTCGACTAGCGGCTAAATGAATAGCGCATCTAAGATCAAATCGACCAGCATTCGATTCTTTTAATAACCATTCGGCTTGATCAATTGTCCTGGGGAAGCCATCGAGCAGTAATTCTTCTTCATCAGGGATAGAAGACAAGACTTTATCGAGAATATCTATGGTTTCCTTATCTGCAAGCAATTTTCCGGATAATATACGCTCTCTTTGTTCTCCTGTTAGATAAATCCTAAATATATCTCCCATAGAAACTAAATGGAGACCGAATTTATCCGCCAGCATTTTACCCTGGGTGCCTTTTCCTGAACCAGCGATGCCCATAAGAAGTATCATGAAAGTTTCACTTTCGCTATTTGAGCTATTAAACTTCCATCCGCTCCAGGTCCAGCGCTGGATTTTACTTTTGCAATTACTGGACCTAGATTATTAAGTCCGCTGTAATTATTTTCATTAATAATTTTGTCTACTAAATTTGATATTTCTTCTCGGCTCATTTGTTCCGGTAAATAATCCTCAATAAATGTTTTTTCTTTGAGCTCAAGGTCTGCTTTTTCTTTATTATTACCTTGAAGATATAGGTCGGCACTTTCTTGCCTTTTTTTAGCTTCTTTTGATAGTAGCACTATAACTTCATCATCAGACAGGCCGCTTTCTCTCTTATTTTTGGCAACTTTTTCATTTAAAATAACAGCTTTTAAACCCCTCAGTGTTGTTAGTTTTAAAGTGTCTTTAGCAAGTAAAGCCGACTTTATGTCTTGCTCGAGTTTGTCCTCAAGCATATATATTATCTCTGGCCTAACTTAATTTTTTTAAGTTTTATTACTTTACGCTCTTGTCGAATAATAGCTTTGTTTCGTCTGTCTCGTTTACTCATAGGTTTCTGATAATACTGGTTCTGCTTTACATTAGCAACAAGACCAGATTGTTGGACTTTTCTATTAAATCTACGGAGTAAATATTCCGTAGATTCCTTAGAATCTTTCTTTGTAACTTGTATCATGTCCAGATTATTTTACTTTACAGAGGTGAAATATGCAAGTATCTATCCAGTCACTCTTTTTTGTTGAACAGTCCGTTGTGATTTTAGCACTATACTTTGGAGCTCGCGGAAGATTGGAAATTGCTTATTTGTTGAATATACTTTTGTATTTCCTTGTCGCTCACTATTTAAAAAGCCAACTTTTTCTAGTCGTTTCAATTCTCGCTGAATATTGCCTGCATCTTCTTTGATAAGCTTAGCTAAGCCTCTAACATGAGTTTTAAAATCCGGATATTTAGCATAGATGACGATAATTTTTCGCCTAACTCTAGAAGTGATGAAGACATCAAGCATTGTAATTTTATGACCCCTTATTGTTATACGGACAACGTTAGTAATAGTATAAACAGGCCTCTAAATTTTAGCAAGATAAATTAACATTTAAATTAACTTATACTATAAAAATGTACTTCTATAAGGTTTGGGTTAGAAGCAATAGATATCATGGGCGTGAACCACTGACTTATTCTTATGAATCAAAGCTTAGTGTTGGCAGTATTGTTAAAGTACCGCTTCAAAATATTGAAGTTAATGGTTTTATTGAAGGTCTTGTTACAAAGCCCAAATTTAAAATTAAAGATATAAGTTCTGTATATGATTTACCTTGTTTACCAAAACACAGTATTGAACTTGCGAAATGGCTCCTTAGTTATTACCCGACATCTTTGGGTCTAATCTCACAGCAGTTTTTACCGGCTGATTTTAATGTTAAAAAAGAAGATTTAACTAATAAATCCATTGATAAATTACAAAAAAAAGGGTTAGTAGAGTTAAACAAAGAGCAAAAATTGGCAGTTAAAGAAATGGATACGGTTAACCATTATTTATTACATGGCATAACGGGTAGCGGTAAAACTAGAGTATATGAAGAATTAGCAATTGAAAGCGTAAATAAAGGTTTATCTGCTATTATCTTAACTCCAGAGATAAGTCTGACAAGTCAATTAGCAGATAACTTTAGAACAGTTTTTGGCAACAGAGTAGTTGTCATGCATTCTCAACAGACTCCTTTTGAAAGAAAAACGGCATGGCTTAAGTGTTTAAAATCAATTAAACCTCTAGTGGTTATAGGCCCCAGATCAAGTTTATTTGCTCCATTAAATAAAATAGGGTTAATTGTTATTGATGAAAGTCATGAAACTGCGTATAAGCAAAGTCAGTCGCCACAGTATATTACTAGCTTAGTTGCCTCTTATTTAGCTAATTTAACAAAATCAAAACTTGTACTTGGTACAGCAACACCTTTAATACTAGATTATTTCTATGCTCTTCAAAAAGACAGACCAATTATTAAACTAAAGACTTTGGCTAAGGTTAATAATGTCGCTAAAACAAAGATTGAAATTATAGACTTGAGAGACAAGTCACTGTTTTCAAAGTCATATATTCTAAGCCAAAAATTAATAGATATGATATCTAATTCATTAAATAAAGGTGAGCAAGTACTTCTTTATTTAAATCGTCGTGGAACGGCCCGAATAATACTGTGTCAGAACTGCGGCTGGCAATCATTATGTCCGCATTGTGATACACCGCTAATCTATCATGGAGACAGTCATAAATTGCTTTGTCATAGTTGTACTTTTTCTACTAATGCGCCCTCGCTTTGTCCAGTTTGCAATCATAGCGATGTTATATATAAGAGTGCTGGCACAAAAGCATTAGCAGATGATGTATCTAAACTTTTCCCAAAAGCAAATGTACAGAGGTTTGACACTGACAATATAAAAAGTGAAAGTTTTTTAAGTAAATATAACGATATTAAAAGTGGCAATATTGATATTTTAGTTGGAACTCAAATTATAGCTAAGGGTTTAGATTTACCTAAACTTGGATTAGTTGGAGTAGTATTAGCAGATACTAATTTAAATTTACCCGATTACACGTCTCAAGAGAGAACTTTTCAATTAATTAATCAAGTTATTGGCCGAATTGGCAGAGGTCACATTGACGGCACTGCAGTTATTCAAACATATAACCCAGGTAATCCAGCCATAAATTTCGCTATAAAAAATAATTATTCTTCATTTTATAAAGCTGAATTAGAACAAAGAAAAGCTTATTATTTTCCCCCATATTGTTTTCTTTTAAATATTTTAGTTAAACGAGCTAGTTCAAAGTTAGCTTATTCAATTGCATTTGACCTTAAAGATCGGCTCCAAAGAAATTATAAAGTTATTGTTGAAGGACCATCACCTGCTTTTCAAGAGAAAATAAATAACAAATTTCAGTGGCATTTGGTTGTAAAGGCATCACAAAGAAACGAACTCTTAAAACTTTTACAAGATATACCTAAAAATGTACTTTATGACTTAGACCCAATGGATTTGCTCTAATATTTGATCTATACTCTCATATATCTTATGACTAAAGACGATATTATATCCTTACCTAACCCACATTTAAGGCAAAAGTCTAAAAAAGTAGGCTTAATTACAAATCTAATTAAAAAAATAGTTAAAGATATGAAATTGGCGACTACCAATTGGGATGAGAATCGAGATCATGAAGTTGGTGTTGCTCTGGCCGCTGTTCAAATTGATAAACTTTATAAAATAATAGTCGTAAAAAACAATTATGAAGATAAAGAGGACCATAAATTTACGGCTTTTATAAACCCGGAAATTGTTAAAAAAGAAGGTGCTGAAATAGAAGATTTTGAAGGATGTTTAAGTGTGCCTAATATTTATGGTAAAGTCTCAAGATTTCCAAAAGTTAAGATTAAAGCCCAAGATGAAAACGGCCAAGAATTCCGTGTTACAGCTGATGGGTTTATGGCTAGGATTTTCCAACATGAAATAGATCATTGCCAAGGCATACTTTTTATAGATCATATTAAAAATAAAAAAGAGGCATTCTTTTATTTAACCGATGAAGGTAAATTAGAGCAATTGGATTATGAAAAAGATATCCGAAACAGTCGTATTCTTTGGTAGTGGCCCTGTTGCAGCTAAAGCATTAGAGCTATTGTCAGCTGACTTTAATATTGAAGTTGTAATAACTAAACCACAGCCCCTACATCATAAAAATAAGTTTGAAGTCATTGCAGTTAGTGTAAAAAACAATCTTAAAATAGAATATGCGTCCAACAAATTAGAATTGTCAGAACTAATAAAAAAAAGAAAGTTTAAAAGTCGACTTGGAGTCGTAATAGATTACGGCATTATTATAAGTAAAGATGTAATAGATTATTTTCAATTAGGAATTATCAATAGTCATTTTTCACTTCTTCCAAAGTGGAGAGGTGCTGACCCGATAAGTTTTGCTATTTTAAATGGTGATAAATTAACCGGGGTTAGTATAATATTAATAAACGAGGCAATGGATGAAGGTCAACTGTTAACTCAGAAGTCTATTAATCTGGATAAAAATATAGATTCAATTCAATTAACAACAAAATTAATTAAACTAAGCCAGAGCTTACTAATATCCACTATTCCAAACTATATAAATGGCAAAATATCTCCCTATAATCAAAAAGGGAGACCAAGTTATTCGAGAAAATTAACTAAAGAAGACGGACAAATAGACTTTCTTAAACCGGCAGACAAATTAGAGCGAGAAATACGAGCCTATATTGAATGGCCTCGAAGTAAAATAAAAATAAATAATACAAATATCATTGTCACTAAAGCTCATCTAAAAAGTGGTCAGGGTAAAGCTGGAAATATCTTTCAGTTAAATAAAGAGTTGGGAATTTACACCACAAAAAATATTCTCATTTTTGATAAATTAATTCCTCAAGGTAAAAATGAAATGTCCGTAGAAGCATTTTTAGCAGGTTATAAAACTTCTTAATATCTAATTTTGGGAAGGTCCTGGAGGGGGCTGATCGCTTGGAAAATTTGACTGATTTTCCGAAGAAGATTGATATTTATCGTCTTGAACTTGAGGCTGAGGGTTAGTAGGCATTTGATTTGACGATTGGTCACCCTGGGTTGGAGCCATGTTTGGTTGTGTTTGAGAAGTTGATGGAACTTGAGTTGAAGAAGTTAAAATTTGTGGTGCAGATTGTGCTACTTCCCCTTTTAATTTATCGAATTCTTCTTGGACAATGTCTTTGTAATTAGGGAAGTTAGTTTCAAGCCATTTAAATGCTCCAGCATCATCTTTACTTTCATAATATCTTTCAAATTCATCTAGTTGATCGTTACTCATTTGATCTGCAAGTCGCATTCCAACTCGCATTTCTAAAGTGTCGTAGACGTGTTTTAGTAAACTATTTTTTTCACTATCTGGTAAACTTCCTAAGCCTAATTCAATAAGTAAGTTATTATCTATTCTTAGCATATGAACTTTCTAATTTAATTATATTGTAGCATTAAAGTTTTCTTTGTACGGTTTCTCTGGTAAATACTACTAATTTATCACCTTCTTCAAGTGTAATTTTTTTAGTAGTTTTAAGTCTAAGACCGCACATTTCACCTGCTACCACTTCTTTAACTTCATTAGGTCCTTTTTGAAGGTTTGTCAGTTCTGCTTGTGCTATTTCCTTTTTATCTTTGAGTATTTTAACAAGCGAAGGTTGGGTCAATTTACCCTTGGTGACTTCACCGCCACATATGATTTCAGTTTTAGTTGTCTTAAATACTCCTTTTATCTCAAGTGTTCCAAGTTCATTTTCAACAATTTGAGGTGTTAATAAATTAGATAACTCTTCTTTAACATCATCAATTAATTCGTAGATTACGTTATATAACCTAACTTTAATTTTATCTCTATTAGCTTGTTGTTTGGCACTTGAAGAAAGAGGTACATTGAATCCATATATTAAAGCATTGGATGTGATAGCTAAATATAAATCATTTTCAGAGATTGGGCCGATGCCAGTACCTACAATTCTGACAGCTACTTCGGCTGTATCTAAAGCTTTTAAGCTACTTATGACAGATGTTAGCGAGCCTTGAACGTCAGCTTTAATAATAATGTTTAGCTCGCTAAGTTCCCTGTCTCGATTAATAAGTCGAATTAATTCATTACTTCCCATATTTAATTTATTGCCAGACGTTTTTCTGTCTTCTGTAAGTTTATTGGCCATAATTTTAGCTTCTTTTTCACTATTAACTACTGTAAATTCATCTCCAAACTCAGGTAAAGATTTAAAACCAGTAATTAATACTGGCATCGCAGGTGTTGCTATTTTTAGTGGTTTATTATCTGTTGATTCTAAGTTTCGGATTTTGGCATAAGACACTCCAGCCACGACGTATTGTGATAATTTTAAAGTCCCTTCTTCAACCAATACTTGGGCAACAGAACCTCTACCTTGTTCTAAATGTGATTCAATAACCAAACCTGTGGCTGGCACATCGTAATCTGCTTTAAGTTCTTCAATATCTGTTAAAAGTAAGATCATATCAAGTAATTCATTGATACCTTTTTTGTTTTTAGCAGATACTTCTTGGGTAACTATATCTCCACCCCACTCTTCAATTATTAATCCGTTGTCAGATAACTGTTGTTTTACTTTATTTATATCCGCATCGGGCTTGTCTATTTTATTAATAGCTACCAAAATTTTAACGCCGGCTTTTTTGGCATACCTAATTGCTTCAATTGTTTGAGGTTTAACGCCATCATCTGCAGCCACAACTATAATAACGATATCTGTCAGATGAGCACCATGTTGTCTAATAGCAGCAAATGCTTCGTGCCCAGGGGTGTCAAGAAAAGTAATAGTGCGCTTATTATGCTCTATTTGATAGGCAGAAATATGTTGAGTAATGCCTCCTGCCTCATCCTTAACGACATTTGCTACTCTTATAGCGTCTAGTAAACTTGTTTTACCATGATCGACATGTCCCATTAAGGCTACTACTGGTGGTCTAGCTTGGCCAGTTTTTTTAGAACTTTTTGGTTTTTCTCTTATTGTTATTGGGTCTTCTTCTTGCTTAGCTCTGTTTAATTTAAGGCCAAGATCAAGTTCTTCGACTATGATTTGGGCTGTATCAAAATCTATTTTTTCATTTACTGTTGCCATTACTCCGTTTTTCATAAGCTCAGTAATAAGCTTAGTAACAGGAATTGATAACTTCTCTGCTAAGGCGCCAACTGTTATTGATTCTTCAATATCGATGGTCGTGATTTGGGTGGTGTCTTCAGACATTATTGGCTCCTTTCCGACCCTAAAATATTAGAGTCTTCTTACATATTAATCATGATTCTTTTTTAGCAACTTTTTTGGCTGGTTTAGCAGGTTTGACTGGCTTCTTTTTAGCTTCTTTTAAACTTAGTGCAATTTTGCGGTTATCACTGTCTATATCTAAAACTTTAAACTTTTTAACTTCATTTAGTTGAAAGAGTTTTTCTGGATCTACCGCGTCGTCATCACTCATTTCAGACACATGGACTAAAGCTTCTACACTAGAACTAATCTGTACAAAAGCACCAAATGGCGTAATTCTTGTAACTTTTCCTTCAACAACATCACCTTTTTTGAATGTTTTAACTTGTTCAAGCCAAGGGTCTTCATTCATTTGTTTTAGACTTAGTGAAAGTCTATCTTTATCTATAGCAATAATTTTGGCTTTAATTTTATCGCCTACTTTGACGTAATTCTTCGGATTATCTACTCTATCCCAAGATATTTCAGATATATGAATTAAACCTTCAATGCCCTCAACGTTAACAAATGCACCGAAATCGATCACACCCGTTACTACTCCTTCGACAATATCTCCAACTTTTAGTTCACTAAATTTTGCCTGAGTATCACCTTTAACTGCTTCTTTTTCTGAAAATATTAATTTGTTATCTTTTCGACTTACATCAAGAATTCGAACTCTTAAGTTTTTGTTTACAAGTGAATGAAGCTTTTGAAGTATTTCATCTTTATCTGCTCCTGATACTCTTGGATAATGTCCTGCAGCAAGTTGTGATACAGGTAAGAAGCCTCTAATTCCTTCTAGCTCAACCAACAAACCTCCTCTATTTGCATCATAGGGCATAATATCTATTACTTCACTTTCTTCAATTATACGCTCCAGTTCATCCCAGCCTCGGTCTTTAACTGCTCTTTTCATGCTAAGCAACGCATAGCCTTCGTCAAGTTCTGGGTCGATTATACTTACAGTAATTTTTTGACCGACTTCTAGAACTTGGCCATGTCCTATTTCCCTTCTAAGTACTACTCCTATACCAAAAGCACCTAGATCTACCCAAATTTCATTTTTTTTGATAGCAGTAATCTCACCTTCAATTACTTCACCCACTTTTAAGGCATCCAGTTTAGATTTTGCTAATAACTCATCCATAGTTACAGCTGTCGCCATGAACTACTTCCTCCATTAATTTATACTAGTTAATTAAACAAAGCACCGCTACAGATACTGTGTATAAAACTCCACTTATAACCAGTTAATTTGCTGACTTTAAGATTACATATATTTTATCTGATAGCTTAATTTAAGTAAAGATTGGTAGGTGTTAATATATAAGTATGTATGTGGGTATTGATGTAGGAGGGACTAAAACAATTGTTGCCAGTTTAAATAACGAAGGTGTTATTAAAGATAAGAAGCTCATTCCAACAGATAATGATTATGATAAATTCTTAGGAGATATTAAAAGTATATTGGCTGAATTTGACGAACAAGAGTATGAAGCGGGTGGAATCGGTGTCCCGGCAACAGTTCTTAATAGAAAAGATGGTATAGCCCTAAAATTTGGAAATTTACATTGGAAAAATGTTGCTATACAAAGAGATATAGAACAATTAACGCATTGTCCAATAGTAGTTGAAAATGATGCAAAACTGGCTGCCTTATCCGAAGCCATGCTGCTTAAGGATAAATATAAAACTGTTCTTTATATAACTATAAGTACAGGTATTGGTTTTGGATTTGTTAATAATTCTATTATTGATCAAAATTTTGGTGATGGTGGCGGCCGGACACTACTTCTTGAATTTAAAAATAAGATAATGCCTTGGGAAGATTTTGCCAGCGGCAGAGCTATTGTTAATAGATATGGCAAAAAAGCTAAAGACATCTCGGATAAAAATGATTGGCAAGATATTAGTCGAAATATTGCCAAAGGAGTTATTGAATTAATAGCTATGCTTGAGCCGGAAGTTATCGTAATTGGTGGCGGGGTCGGCAACTATTTTGAAAAGTTTGGTAAATATTTAGAATCCGATGTTAAAAAATATCATATTCCTTTAATAAAAATGCCTGATATTATTAAAGCCCAAAGACCTGATGAAGCTGTTATATTTGGCTGTTATGATTTAGCTAAACAAGTGTATCCGCATGCAAGAATTAATAGTTAAGTTAAAAAAGAAGTACCCTGAAGTAAAATTTAAATCAGGTCATCAATTTTATTGGTCTCCTAAAACTAATCAGGTTATATATAAAGAAGGATCAAATAATATCCATGATACATGGTCTTTACTTCATGAAACTGGGCACGCACTCTTAAACCATGCCACTTATAAGTCAGATTATGAATTAATTAATATTGAAGTCGCCGCCTGGCATAAAGCACAGGATCTAGCTAAGCAATTTAACCTTGAAATAGATAAGGACCACATTGAAGATTGTTTAGATACGTATAGAGACTGGGTATATAACAGAAGTATTTGTCCAAATTGCACCGCTAAGAGTATTCAACAAGAAAACTATCATCAATATAGGTGTTTTAACTGTAAAACTGTTTGGCGTGTATCAACTAATAGATTTTGTAGAACTTACAGAGTTACAAAGAATATTATTTACTCTGATACTTTGCATTAAAAATAGCCTTAAGAAATTTAAGGCTATTTAAAAAGCTTTAATTAAATTAAGCTTATTTAGATCTACGGCTAATTCTTCCACCTTTAGCACCAGCAGTTCTAGCAAGATCACGATTGGCGTAAAAACCACCAGTGTGACCTAACTTACCACCTTTAGCACCGATTTTTGCATAAAAATCACTACCGTATTTCTTTTTATTGGTTGCAGCGGCTGCTTGACCGCCAGCTTTAGTTCCTGCCATCTAATTACTCCTTATTCATTAAAGACATCTCTCGAGCGAAATAAAAAGAGTTCCATGTATAATGAAACCCTCTTTTCTCAGTCGAAAACATTACTATAATAACACGCTATTGCTTCTTAGTCAATGGCAAACGGTGTAGAAATTGTAGAATGCTTATACTTCTTTTATAATAACTTACCTTCCTATGGTTATTTAACTGCAACCACATTGAAGTTAATTAACGAGAGGACTAAAAATAGCACTCTTGCGGCGTGGTTCAACCCACCAAAGACGAATGCCGATACGTCTAGCATGTAACTGTCTATCGTACCTTAAAAAGGAGATGAAAAGATGCACCGTAAGTGCCTATTGGCTCTGCTTTTTGTTATCTCGACGTGGGTTATGACTGGAACAGCAACAGCCAGCGAAACTCGATGGTACACGCACGAAGAAGTCGGTCTTCACGGGACGCCGATCGCCGAAGGCATTCATGAATTAGCTGAAGGAACAGGCTCACTGTTCGTTTCCTTGAAACGAAAACACGTCAGTCCATCACTAATCAAGGCCAAGTGCTCTGTTGAAATTGTAGAGACAGTCTGGAACGAACCAACTCAAGGATTTGGGGAAACTCAGTCCCTCGCATTTACGACATGCCAACCGGCACCAATACCATCAACTGATGCGGAAGTGTGTCCTCGCCCGATAGTTTCGGCCAATAACCTTCCGGGCTGGCCCGCAAAAGTATTTGGCGAAGAGCACCCTATCAACGTGGAAATGGAACACGTTGGAATGACGTTCACTTGCGAAGGAGCTGAAGGCGCACTTGGCGAAGGTATTACCCTCAAAGGTACATTGATCCCGCAACAGGGTGATGCAGATGAACAATGTGAAGGGTTTGGCGACGACGTAGACAACCAACTGAATTTCGTGAACAAGATAGAACGCACAATCGGTATCAAGGAACTTGCACCACGCCTCGAAGGCAGCGGGACTTTCGAAGGTCTAGGTTACTCGCTCGGTCTTACCGGGACAGTCAAACTTGGCCCTAAGGGTGAAGGTTTCGCAGCTGAAGTATTTCCGTGCAAGTCTAAGGGATTAGGCAAATAATCATCTCAAAATAAGGAGAATAGATAGTCAGAGGTCGCCTATGCTGGGGACGAGGAATGAAAGAGCGATAATTAATCGCACTCATTCCCGTCCTCCGGCTAGGACGACGCATTAGAGAAACTTAGATATGTTGAGCATTCTTGCTCCAATCTACTTTTCTCTAAACCGCTTCATGAATGTGTATTCATGCTGATGAGTCCAAAAGGACGAAAGCGTAAAATAATATAAATAATAAAAAAGGTCATCTTACTGACCTTTTCTTTTACTTCCTTTGTCTACTATTTAGATCTGCGACTAATCCGGCCACCTTTTGCTCCTGCTGCTCGAGCTAATTCACGGTTGGCAAAGAATCCACCCGTGCGACCTAATTTACCACCTTTTGCGCCTATATTCTTATAAAAATCTAGTCCGTGTTTTTCTTTGTTTTTTAGGGCAGCTAACTTGCCTCCTTTAGTCGTTCCTGACATTACATTATCCTTTCATTAATTAATATACTTTTATAGTTCTTATGATAATACAGAAAGCTGAATGTTTTCTGTAAGAAATGTCTCTTATGCTTATATAAGATAATAGCCACCCTAGTTTGGATGGCTATTATATAATTTGGCGCCGTGCTATTTTCCCAGGGGTGGACCCCAAGTATTGTAACCGCGCCTAGGCTTAACTTCTGTGTTCGGCATGGGAACAGGTGTTTCCCTAGGGCTATGGGCACCAAAGCAGATTTTCATTATAAATATTAAAAGCTGTTTTGATGTCCAAAAGATTTTCAATTTAAACAAACGTCTATTATTGATTAACACCAATAACTAGTCAATCGCTACCAAGAGCTATATCAAAAAATGATACATCTCTTGGTCCGTAAAAAGTCAATGCCTCTATTAGTACGCTTCGGCTGAATACGTCACCGTACTTACACCTTGCGCCTATCAACCTGATCGTCTTTCAGGGAGGTCATAGGGAAATCTAATCTTGAAGTTAGCTTCGCGCTTAATATGCTTTCAGCGCTTATCTATTCCGCACTATAGCTACTCAGCCATGCTCCTGGTGGAACAACTGATACACCAGCGGTGCGTTCGTGAAGGTCCTCTCGTACTATCCACGACTCTTCTCAAATTTCCTATCGTCCACAGCGGATATAAACCGAACTGTCTCACGACGT
>CAZOCM010000001.1:0-241521 GCA_964578305.1 uncultured Candidatus Saccharibacteria bacterium | reverse complement strand
GGTACTTTAATTACTAGTGCGCTAGCTAGTGCTGGGGCTGAGATGACTAGCAATAAGGGTGTGGCTAGTGGGTATGCAGGACTGGATAGTTCTACTAAAGTCCCAATAACAAATCTACCCAGTACTACAACATCTTCACTAGGAATTATACAATTAGCTGGTGATCTTAGCGGTACAGCAACTAGTCCCACTGTTCCATCATTAGCTTCTAAAGCCCCCTTAGCTTCCCCAGCATTCACAGGCACTCCAACAGCACCAACACCAGCAATAGGTGACAATACAACCACATTAGCAACTACTGCATTTGTACTAAGCGAATCACTATACATAAATGTCAAAGACTATGGTGCTAAAGGTGATGGCTCGACTGATGATACAACGGCTATACAAGCAGCCTTAAACGCGGCAGTAGTATCGGGGTTTACAGGCAACACCGTGTTCGTGCCGAATGGTAATTACATATGCTCTTCAGCACTTACGGTTCCCGATGGTGTTAGTATTCTTGGGTCAGGCACAGATTCACGATTAACTTTTTCTGCTAGTCATGGTCTGGTTTGGGGGTTGTCTACTCAAGCTGCTCCAGTGCAGGTCGCGCAACTCACGCTAATTGGCGATGGGGTAAGTGGTACACATTATGCGATGACTATGAAAGGTAATAACAGTACCGGCCGCCGTAGTCTGTCAGGCGCACTTATCAGTAATGTGTTTGTCTACAACTGGAAAGCTGGAATCTACGCTCATGACTTATGGGACACCTTAATACAGCACAACCTCTTTGCAGCATGTTTCTATGGTGTTTGGTTCCATGGACAAAGCGTAATGTGTCGCGTCCTGGACAATACTATGGATCCGCTTAATGGGCAACCGGTAGGTACAGGATCAACCGGAATCTTAATAGAAGGAGCTTCCGATTACGATCCAGGAGGTTCTACTTTTGCATATCCTCAAGATATCCAGATTGCTCGGAACAAGGTTGTGAACTATGATTTCGGGGTAGATCAAGTCTTTAGCTATGTGACACGAATTAACGATAACGATCTGGATTTCTGTCATGCCCAGGGCATTCGGTTTACTGTCGATAGCGGTGGAATCGTTGTCGAAGGCAATTACATCGCACTTACTGGATCAAATGGTCTTTATGGTATTTATGCGCAAGCTGTGGGTAGTCCGCAGGATCAGCAAAAGAAGGTGACGGACAACTATGTGACTGGCTATACCACTTTGAACGCCAACTCCGTCGGTATCAACTTACAATTTGGTCAGAATGGTACAGTGGTGGAGGGCAACCAGATTCAGGGTATGTCACTATATGACATACTTATCCAGAATTGCGGTAATGCCACGGTCATAGACAACAAGTGTAAGGATACTAGCGTTACAAACTCCATTTTCGTGATTGGTACCCAGATCGGCATCTCCACTAGCCATACCTATATTAACCGTAATGACTGTGCCGCATATATGTTCATTGATCCGAATCCTGGTACCAATGGATTAGTCGAGATCGGCTCAACCTACGGCATTCAATCGACGTACATACGTGGAAAATCAGTTATTTCAGCTGGTACTTCAACAGTTACTACCACGTATTCCTCACTAAATGGATCTCCTCCAAATTTTAACTCTGGCTCTCCAAGTTTCCTGCCACCTAATCTAGTCATTTGGGCTCCACCATCGAATATTGGTGCAGTATGGGGCACAGCTAGCGATAGCGGTGTAACAATTAATTGCCAGATTGTACCACAATCAAATACAACGATACGCTGGGAAGCGCGTTGTCAAGGTGTTTTAGATTAAGTAAGCCATTTTTACAGCTTATTCTGAGATTGTTTGGATACCTATAATGATGCATCTGGCTGAGCATGTGGGTCAGGAACCATTTCGGTCTTTGTTCTACAGTTCTGGATGATGTTATAATCCAAACAATCACCACAAACCTGATTATGAGTGAAAATACAAAGCTTAAACAATTGCTAGATCTAGCCAATCACTATCCTTCGCCGCATAATGGGCAGCCCATTGAATTGCGGGAGATAGATCCTGATAATTTTGACATTTATTTTCAAAAAGAGAGAGGCCTGCAAGCGGCTGAGGTATCGTTATTATTTAGCTTCGTTACCATGGGTGTTTTTACCTGTCATTTATCATTGTGTGCCCAAGCTCTAGGACATAAAGTTAGCTATAGTTTTGATTTACCTCCAGTGGATGCATTAAAGGGTAAGGGCTTTGCAAAATTTGCCTCTTGCAAAATTACATTTGGAGCTGGCGAACCAGATAAAGAGCTACACACTACCTTGCTGTTCAGGCAAACTTCACGTAAGAAATACTCCGAAGGTCTCGACGAGGAGTTATCTCAAAGAACCATAGATATTGCCACCAAAAATCATATGAAGCTGGTTAAAATGAACCGGACCGATGCTCATCAGGCTATCTGGCTGAACCAGCGAGCAGTGTTCGACGACATGTTTGACGATCCAGTACGCCACGAGCTCAACCATTGGTTGCGATACAGCAAAAAAGAAAAAGAAACCAAGAAAGATGGCTTGGCATATGACTGCATGGAGCTGAATGGCAGAGCTATGAAATTTATCGTTCAGCACTATAAAATACTTCGTATGCCAGGTGTGAGTAGTTTACTTAAAAAATACTATTTGCGCACTATGAGCGATAACAGTGATGCGTTTTATTTGCTTACGCCGTTTAGCACCGAGCAAGAAGCATTTGATGTCGGTGTAGTAGTTATGCAGATATGGGAAGCAATTGCTGCCAAGGGTTATTATCTCCATCCTTTTGGCACAATCATGAGTAATGTTGCTGCTCATGACGATTTCCTGCAGCTTGCCCACATAGAGCACGAAGACGTTCATGAGAACTTCCTGGTGTTCATTTATCGGGCTGGCAGATCCGATAAGCCGAATGCCAGTTTGCGCATACCCGTTAGCGAACATTTATTTAGGAGCAACGATGTTTGATTTTATATATATTGCAGTTGTCGCTACGATCGACAGGATTATTTGGACTATTGATGCCGGTCCTTCGGTACACAAATTCTTTTTGGCTCCTCAGGTTGGTAATTTCCGCGTTTTTTTGGGTCGCATACGTGCGGTACGTTTATACCGCCAGTCCATTAAGCGAGTGCCGGCCTACCGCGACTACATGTCAAAGCACAAATACCAAGGCCCTCGCATAAGTATCGGTAATGCTACGCTCAATGATGTTCCGGAGATCGATAAAACTTCGTATATTAAGAAGTATTTTTTAACTGAGAAGCTGAATGACGGCATCCTGCCAAAGAGTGGTGTAATGCTAGATGAATCTTCGGGCAGTAGCGGTAAACCAACAAGCTGGGCACGCGGCAAGAAAGAGCGACGATTTACGCGACGATTGATACAGGTAGCCTTTCAGCATCTTATTGGGAACAGTAAGGATGTCATAGTTATAAATACCTTTGCTATGGGTGCGTGGTCGACCGGTTTTAATACCTCGCTGAGCTTGCTTGAAGTTAGTCGAGTGAAGTCAACGGGCCCTGACCTAACGAAGGCTGTTGATACTCTACTGGAACTTGGTTCAAAATTTGACTATGTTATTACGGGATATCCGCCTTTCCTCAAGCAGCTTGCCGATGATCCAAGGGTGGATTGGAGTAAGTACAATGTCTCGGCCATTTACGGCGGCGAGGGAATCAGTGAGCCCATGCGGCAATCACTACTCAATGTTTTTAAAAGTGTAGTAGGTTCGTATGGAGCGTCAGACTTGGAGATTAATATTGCTCATGAAACTGACTTCACAATTGCGTTACGCCAAACTTTGATTAAAGATGAGTCGCTTCGAAATGCTCTTCTCAAACAAAACCGAGGCATTATACCGATGATCTTTCAGTACAACCCGTATGATTATTTGTTTGAGAATAATGAAAAGGGTGAGCTGCTAGTCACCATTTGCAGACTCCAGAACTTAAGTCCTCGCATTCGCTATAACATACATGACCTGGGTCATCCCGAAGATTTCTATACATTCAAGAAGAGGCTGAAGGCACTCGGTCGACAAGATTTGCTTAAGCTCGTTGAGTTAGACTTTGGCGTGCTGTTCTACTATGGGCGCAGCGACCTGTCTGTCGACTACTATGGTGGCGTCGTGGGGCCAGAAGAAATCCGTCAAATCATTAATGCTAATGAGGACTATAAGCAAAAGGTGGCTAACTTCCGTCTGATAAGTTACGAAGATAAGAGCCATCAAAAACATCTACTGTTTGCTTTGGAGCTTGCCAAAGATATACATATTGATTCCGAGGAAAAGAAGAAATTACTGGACATTATAATAAGCCAATTGTTTATTCTAAACTTAGACTTCAAGGCTGGTTACGAGATGGCGAATCATAAGCCTGAGCTACAGACTTATAATCCTGGCGAGGGTATTTTTGATGCAAACCATCTTAAGGTAAAGAATGACTACGTCTGGAATATTGACTACGAGCGAGCAAAGGCCGAGGGCATTACCTAGATTTATGAACACATATGCTGTATGTAGCATTGGCTGGGGATGAGGGATTCGAACCCCCGATCACGGGACCAGAACCCGTTGCCTTACCACTTGGCTAATCCCCAATAGCTAATTTTGACTGTGCTATAGTATAAATACTTTAACAATTAATCGTAAATATTAAATATACAGAGTACGGGTAGAGATCTAGCTCTATGATCCGTCAGCAACCAGCATATTTATTAATGCATTGGTGCTTCATCTAGCCCGCAGTACGGGAGAAATGTTTAAGTAGACATAACCTTCCCGTATTAAGTAATCAGGGGAGGATTTTTTATGTCAAAACAAAATAATATTACATATTTTACTAGTGAATCAGTATGTGCCGGTCACCCGGATAAAATTTGTGATCAAATAAGTGATGCAATTTTAGATGATGCTTTGTCACAAGATCAAAATAGTCATACCGCAGTTGAAACGGTAGTTGGTGCAAACAAAATAGCTTTATTTGGAGAAATAAAAAGTACAGCTGAAATAAATTATCAAAAAATTGTTACAAAAAAGCTAAAAGAGCTTGGCTACAATGATCCAAATTGGGGTTTTAGCTATGATTCAGAATTTAGTAGTGACCTTCATCAACAATCACCAGACATTGCGGTTGGTGTCGACCATGACGGGGCAGGTGATCAAGGTATGATGTTCGGCTTTGCGGTAAATGAAACACCAGAGTTAATGCCACTACCAATCTCAATTGCACATGCGCTGACAAAACAAATAGATGATACCCGAAAATCTAATAAATTACCTTGGCTACGACCAGATGGAAAAGCTCAAGTGACAATAAAATATGAAAATAAAACACCGACCGAAGTTGAGAAGGTTGTACTGGCAGTTGCACATAGTGAAAAAATAGAACATGAAGAGGTTAAAAAAGAGGCAATAAAATATATAATTAAGCCTGTACTAAAGAAATACAAACTTGCACTTCCAAAAAGAAGTAATGACATTGTAGTAAATGGCACTGGTGTTTGGCATATTCCTGGACCATCAAGTGACTCTGGGCTAACTGGAAGAAAAATAGTAGTAGATACATATGGTGGATATGCACGTGTTGGCGGTGGTGCATTTAGTGGTAAAGATCCTTCAAAGGTAGATAGAAGTGGTGCGTATGCTGCGAGATATATAGCTAAAAATATAGTAGCTAATGGTCTAGCGACAAAATGTGAAGTTGGACTAGCTTACGTAATTGGACATCCAAAGCCACTCATGCAGACTATAGATACTTTTGGAACTGAAACTACTAGCTTAAAAACAATTTATTCAATCAAGGATAAATTTATCGACACTTCTGTCAAAGGTATCATCGAAACATTAAACTTAAAAAGACCTATTTTTTCACAAACTTCCGTTTATGGTCATTTTGGTAAACCAAAACTTCCCTGGGAAAATATCGTTAAAATATAAAAAAATCTTTGACTAGTTAACAGATAAGGTGTGTAATACACCTATGACAGTAGACGTATATGCCCAATATAGAGGTAGAGCATTTGGAGAAGGAGTCTTTCACCCAGACTTTTTCGACTTATCTAAAAATGCTGGATATGACGAAGAGCGGGTATCTGATATTGTCCAAGGAATAAAACTAATTCACGATAGATTTATTCCTAATGATATGGACAATGATTCCACTCAGATAAATGAATACGAAGTTAGATACAACGACCACAGCGGTAGACAAAGTACAAGAGAGTCAGAAGCATTATACAAATATTTTAAGGACTGGGTTGCCATGGTCATATATCCTGAAAGTCAACCTAAGTTAGTTCCAGTTCAACATAAACTTGGCCGATATACCACACAAGAGTTTCTATATTTTACTCAGCGAGGTCAAAGTCCCAATATTTATCCTAGAGTAAGGGGAAGAATAAAAGACGCAAGATCAAATGGTCAAAAGTTCGATAGATTTACTGGGTCATATCACGCTCCGCCAACATATTTAACAACTGCCGAGAAATTAATAGAAGAAAGTTTAGCTAAATTACGAAATTCCAAAGTAAAAATAGCTAATTAGTCTTAATTAATTTTTTAATTTTATCTGTTTCATCTTCAATTTCTTGACCAAATATCTCTTCAGTTAAGTCTTCAATCGTAACTATACCTGTAATTTGGCCATCTTTTTCAACAGGCATTAAATGAATACTGCTAACAATAAATTTTTTAAATAAAGTATCGAGGGCAGTCATAGAGCCAATTGTATTTACTTTATGTATTTTCATGTCTTTAACTAAGTAGTTATTATCATCAAAATCTATGTCTACTAAATCTTTCATAAGTAATATCCCGTAACACTCATTAAAAGAATTATTGAATACTGGAATTCGACTAAAACCTTTGCTTTTCATCTGGTCAATCATTTCATCATCTAGTTTGGTGGTTGGTTCAAGCCAGAAAGTATGCTGTATATTTGTCATAATATCCCTAACTCTTTTTTCGCTTAAAAATAGTGCTCCTCGCATTATTTCAATTTCATTTTGATCAAGTTCAGATGTTTCATCGGATAAATGTTCTCTAATAATTAATCCAAGTTCTTGCCTTGTTTGGAGCTTATTTTTTGTAATGGGGAATAGATTATTAAGAAGAAGCTCAAGCGGTCGACTTAATAGATAAGTTAAGCCTGAGATAAAATTTAAAAAAGGAGCAAATATACTAGATAAAACTAAAGCATTTTTTAAAAATAAAGCTTGCGGTATAACTTCACCAAAAATAACTATTAATATAGTTGCCAGCAGTCCAGATATCCAACCATTCAATCTTTGGCTTAGAACAAGTGAAGTTGCAGATATTGCTGCAACATTAGTTAAAAGTATGCTGGCGAGCGTTAAATGGGGTCTTTGCCTAAGTGGTAAAACTTTTTTAGCTTGTTTATTACCAAGATCTGCTTTTCGCTTTAAGTCACCTAGATCGAGCGACATGACAGCTATGTTTAAACCAGAACATATTGCCGAAAGTAAAATTAAAGCCAATACTTCAAGAACTACAATAATTATCATCTATTACTTAGTTCCGCTGAAGAGAAAAATAGCATTAACTTAATTATTCTAACCTTGATGATAAGTTAATAGCAATAAGATAAATGTGTTTATGGTCTTAAATTATAGAAGTGATAGATATCACATTGCATTTTTTAGCAATAGTGGATTAAGCTCGTAAGTGGAAGTGTGAGGCTTCCAATGACCCGGATTATTTCATCCGGGTCTTTTAGTTCATTTAAAAATTACAAAACTATAAAAAGATTGTATAATATAGTAATGTCAATACCTGAATACACATATTTTGATTGGCGCTCAAAAGAGTCTTATAAAAACTTAATGCCTGAACAATTTGACCCAGAAGATTTAAAAAGGCAATATACCAAACTTTTTAATGTCATCTGGTCTATGTCGATTGGTCTTGTTGATAGCGAAGACTATAAATATAAACTAAACTGGAAATCTAAATCATATTCAATAGTAGAATCTAAAGATGTTGGATATTTAGCAATTAATTTATCAGAAATCGACGGCGATGATGCTGCTTTAGCGGATGAACTAGATATTTTTGACGAATATGAAAAACAAACTCATCCAATTTCCAAGAGAGAACTTAGGATCGGATCTATTAATAGCGCCGATGATGATTTTGTGGGGAAAATCCAAAAAATTAGACTGGGCTTAGATGGTCGAATACCCCCAGAAGATGAAAAATTACTAGGTACATATTACTTAGTTGCTAACGATTTTTTTGATACTTTACACTCTGCACTTTCATCACGCGAAAGAAGTGAACATATCTCTTAGGATATGCTAATATTAAGTTAGGTTATAAAAATAAATACAGATAATAAAACATTTAACCCGATAAACTTTATATACATTATATAAACTAGTAATTTTTATGAATTTTTCACTTGAGAATAAAACTATTAGACCAGGCAATCTTCGTAATTTTAATTATTATCATTCAGATCGGCATGCCCCAAATCAAGTTGAAAATCAGCCAAAACAATTTAAACCTAGGCATACAATAGTATTACTCGCTTCAATATCCTTAACTTTATTAGTATTAGGTGGTATTTTTGTAAGTCATTATTCTAATAAATCAAATCGTAGCCAAAATCAAAACAATTTTGCAGTAACCGGCAGCACAAGTAGTAATAATAAATGTAGAGCCAATACACTAAGCCAAAATATTATTGTTAATATATCCGAAAGAAAAACATGGGCATGTCAGTTTCAAAAACTACTCTATAGTTCTCCAGTTGTAACTGGTATTTCAACTCATCCAGACACCAATACACCAAGCGGCAGTTACACAATTTTAAGCAAGTCTACAAATTTAACTTTATCCGGTTCTGACTCAACTGGAAGTTGGAGTGACCCCGTCAACTACTGGATGCCATTTTTAAATAATCAGTTTGGGTCATATGGATTTCATGATGCCACATGGCGAGGTAATAACGAATTTGGAAATGTAAGCCCAAATGCCAACAACGCCTCACATGGTTGTGTCGAATTACCCCTAACATCTGCTAAATGGTTTTATGGCTGGGCAAATATAGGCACAAGTGTCACCATAACAGATTAAACTGTTAATATATTACTAATGGGAATTATTGCAATTATATTGGGTGTTATATTAATCGGGATTTTAGCTGTAATCACAGTTATTTTAAGCAGACGTTTTAGCGTTCAAAACAATCAATCAGCACTGCTACTTAAAGCAGATATGAGCGAGCTAAATAAAGGTATGAGCGATCTTAAGGATAGTTTGCAGAAACAATTTACTCAGCAGCTTTTATCTAATAATAAACATATTGCTAGTCAATTTGCAGCCAGCAGTAAAATTATTTCTGATGTCACTAAAAACCTGACTGAGCTTAAAGAGTCAAATAAACAAGTAATTAATATTACTGATGAGCTTAAAACTTTGCAAAATGTGCTGCAAAACCCAAAACAACGTGGTGTACTGGGTGAATTTTACCTAAATCAAGTTCTAGAAAATGTCTTATCACCAGATAGATTTAAACTACAGTATAAATTTAAAGACGGCGATATAGTTGATGCTGTCATCATATTAGATAAAGGCCGACTGTTGCCGGTAGATTCAAAATTTAGTCTAGAAAACTATAATCGTTTAGTTGAAGAAAAGGATAAAGCCAGAAGGGAATTACTTACAAAACAATTTAAAGCTGATCTAAAAAATAGGATCGATGAAACCGCCAAATATATTCGTCCAGCTGAGAAAACTATGGACTACGCATTTATGTTTATACCAAGCGAGGCAATTTATTATGACCTGCTGATAAATAAAATCGGAGTTAGTGGCACAAGTTCAAGAGATTTAGTTGAATATGCTTTTCGAGATAAAAACGTAATAATTGTTAGTCCGACGACTTTTATGGCTTATCTACAAACCGTCCTTCAGGGACTTCGAAGTCTTAAAATTGAAGAAACAGCCGTTCAGATTCAAGAAAGAGTTGGTGAACTGGGACGTCATATCCAAGCATATGACTCATATATGCAAAAGCTTGGCAATTCACTGGGAACAACTGTAAACCATTACAACACCGCGCATAAAGAACTAAAAAAAATAGATAAAGATATTACAAAAATTTCTGATACCAGTCCAAAAGTTGAACCTCTTCTTATAGATAAACCAAACAATGATTAATTATTGTTAAGAAATATTATATATGTTAGATTATAAGATTATGGCTAAAAACTTTATACAAGCACTAAATCTACTCCTCGGCCTTAGCAGGTTGTGCTTCAAAAAGGTTGAAGCCGACCGCTTTAAGCGGTACTAGTACAACAAGAATTTAAACGAACAGGCTTTAACCGACAAAGTCTGTTTTTTAAATTATGGAGAAAAAAATGAGTAATTACATTGAAAAAAGTCCAATTAAAATTGAAAATTGGTCAAAAATGATAGGTAGTGAAGCGGTAAGGTTTGCTTTTGGTGGAGATGAATTTAGCGTCGAAACAAAACCAGATGACAGCGGAAATTCAACCCTAAATATGATTTTGCCCAGACTTGTACTTTTAGATACGTATCCTTAAGACAGTAAATCAATAGTTAGCGCTGCTGACCAAGAAAAATTATTTATACCCAGCCCTTGACCATCAATTGGGTCAAAATATTCGAAATATCCGGATTTATTGACCATTTCAAGAGTAGTTTCAATAAGCGTATCGGCATGTTTATTAAAGCCGTATCTTTTTAATCCATCTATTATTAACCAATTAATATTTATCCATGAAGGACCTTGCCAATATCTATGTCGGTTAAACCAAAAAGACTCAGGTGGTACAGTCGGTACAGGGTAAGGAGTACCAAATATATGCTCATTCTCAAGAAGTTTAACTAGTTGTGCAGCTCTATCTTTTGTTATTGCTCCACTATATAAGGGCAACAAAGTTGCAACCGAAGGTGTTTTTAGCAAACTATGTGTTACAAAATCTCGGCAAAAATACTCTGCAGAAAAAGGATCCCAAAGTTCCTCCAGTGCTGCTTTAGATTTTTTAATACTATGCCTTAGTTCTTCGGGAACTTCAGCCTTTATTGCTTTAGCAATTTGAAGCAAATGTTCATTAGCTCGTATAAAAATACAATTAAAACTTAAATCTTCAATAGTAAACAAGGAATGATCAAGTATGCGGTTAATATCATATGCTTTACGTCTTAGTCTTAGCTGAGTGTCATACATAGCCAGAGATTCACTGATTGATGTCCGCTGATCCAGGGGAACTTTTTTGGTATCTGTTCTTAGCATCTGGACAACTTTATCTAATTTAAATTTTTCAACTAATCTTATCCAAAGCGGCATTAAATGATCATGAAGTTCAGCCATCCAGGGTGGAGAATTATCTAGACCAGTCTCCCAAGGATGTATTTGAAGTACCAAACCTTCTTTATGCGGGTCTCTCTCAGTAAATAACCACTCATGAAATTTTAAAATAGCTGGGTACATAAGCTTATACCACTGCCTTCTCTCTGGCCAAGACATTAAATTTCCGATCTGAACAACGGCTTCAGCTAACATCGGGGGTTGTGTAATACCTGTTGTTGTGACATCGTCAGGGGCATCCGGACTTAACCAGCTCCGCCATTGATCTCTAGCTGGTCTGTATTTAGGATCGTCTCTAAAAATAATGGCTGGTAGCATACCATTATGCCACTGTCCCCGTACTAAACTTAAGAGCTCCATTTTTGCACGCTCAACATCTAAGTGTCTAAGACCAATTGATATAAAGCAGCTATCCCATAACCACTGGTGGGGATAAAGATCTTCGGCCGGTTGAGTATATTGTCCTCTGTCATTTAATTTTAAGACTTTCTCGGCTTCAGTCTTAATTTTGTCTTTATTAAGTTCGGACATTTATATAAAGTATAGCCTTAATTGTTAAATGTTTATTTATTTAATTTTACAAAACCCATTATGCTTTTAGAGTAGATCAACAGATTAAAGTGGTTTATACTGGCTAGCAATAAGATGAACTACACAGATCCAAAAATATCCGAAGCTGCAGCTAAATTAAAGCAGCAAATAGCAGATAATCCTGACTCATCAGATATACTTAAAAGCCCAGTTCTTAAAGAGTTATTTGAAGAATTAAAAAATCTCCCCGCAGATAAAAAAGCTAGCTGGGGTGCTCAAGTTAATGCACTAAGAGATGAACTTATCGAACTTACCAACAAGGATAAAATAAAAGAATCTAGTAAGCCGCCAATTGATATAACTGCTCCGTTTGACGCCAATTTAAAGCCAACTGATCAACCAAAATTCTTAGCATCAGAATTTGGATCTATTCATCCAATTACTAAAGAACTAAACATAATACTGGATATTTTATATAGAATGGGTTTTCAAGTTATTGAGTCCAGAGAAATTGACGACGATTACCATATGTTTACCAGTTTAAATTTTCCAGAAGATCACCCTGCACGAGACGACTACGATACTTTTATAACTGAACAAAGGGATAAAGACGATAAACCATTGATTGCTCCAGCTCATACATCAACTATGCAAAACCGAGTGCTTTCTTCACTTAAAAGTAATTTAGATAATGACGAACCAATCGCAGTTGTTATTCCAGGTCGAGTATTTAGAAACGAAGACCTCGATGCTCGGCATGAGCATACTTTTTACCAGTTGGAAGGAGTGTATGTAGATAAAAATATTCACACAGGTCACCTAATCGCCACATTAAAAACTTTACTTCAAAGTTATTATAAAAAAGAGTTAGCCGTTAAAACACAACCGTTCTATTTTCCTTTTACTGAGCCATCATTTGAATTTAGTTTAAGTTGTCCTTTTTGCGATCAAAAGGGATGTCAAGTTTGTTCATTTGTCGGCTGGATAGAATTATTAGGCTGCGGCATGATACATCCTAATGTATTAAGGCAAGCTGGCATTGACGTTAATAAATACACTGGTTTTGCATGGGGTGGCGGTATCGAAAGACTTGTCATGATGAAGTACAGCATCGAAGATATTAGATATTTCCAATCTGCCAGACTAGACTTTTTGAGGCAATTTTCATGAAAGTAAGTATAAACAGCCTTAAAGCATTTAATGCAAAGTATGAAACAACTCAAGATATTGATTTAAGTGTTGAAGAATTAGTCTCAAAAATTGAATCACAACTTGGAGCTGTAGAAGAGGTTAATGATCTAAAAGACAAATATAACGGAGCTTTAATTGTTAAAGTTGTCAGCGTCAAACCGCATCCTAACGCTGATAAATTAACCGTCTGCTTAATTGATGATAATCACAAAATAAGCGATATACCTAGAAATCAAGATGGTCTAATTCAAATAGTTTGCGGCGCAGATAATGTTAAAGAAAACATGATGGCTGTCTGGCTACCCGTCGGAACTACAATTCCGGATACCGTTTCCAAAACACCACTAGTTTTAGAAGCTAAAGAGATTAGAGAGCAAACCAGTTACGGCATGTTAGCTTCTGCCAAAGAACTAGATTTGTTTGATCAACACTTAGGCATCTTTGAAGTCGACAGTGATAAAGATGCAGGTCAAGCATTTGACATCGCATACAATCTAAAAGATGACATAATCTTAAACTTAGAAAACAAAATGTTTACCCATAGGCCAGATTGTTTTGGATTACTCGGAATAGCTCGAGAAGTCGCAGGTTTACAAAATTTAAAATTTACTTCTCCAAGTTGGTATACATCTAATTCAGTAAATGAATCAAACGACGATTCTCTAAAAATAAGCTTAACTAATGAATTACCTAGTTTAGTCCCTAGATTTTTAATCCAAGCATTAAAAGATGTATCAGTAAAATCCAGCCCAGCCTGGCTGCAAATTGAACTGGGTAAAGTCGATTTAAGACCAATTAACAATGTCGTAGATATAAGCAACTACATCATGTATTTAACCGCTCAGCCCGTACACACCTATGATTATGACAAAGTTAAACAATTAAATGGCGGCTTGGAGGCTGCTTTAGTTGTCAGAAACCCAAAACCGAATGAGAATATTACACTGCTAAACGGCAAAAATATTAAACCAAGACCTGAAGACATAATGATTGCAACCGGTCAAAAACTTATTGGTTTAGGCGGTGTGATGGGCGGTCAAGAGACAGAAGTAACTGAAAATACAAAGAATATTATTTTAGAGTGCGGTAATTTCGATATGTACGCCATTCGCCGCACGGCAATGGAGCACGGTCTGTTCACAGACGCTGTAACTAGATTTACAAAAGGCCAAAGTCCGCTCCAAAATACAGCCATACTTAATAAATTAAAATCTGAAATAAATTCAATAGCAGGAGGTCAGGAAGCTTCGAAAATAATAGATTTTAACAATCTACCCAAAGAACTTACAGATCGAAATAGTCTGCATCCGCCAGTGTCTTTATCGTCTGGCTTTATAAATGAACGATTAGGACTAAATCTTCCGGCAAGCGACATGGCAAATATATTATCTAATGTCGAGTTTAGTGTCCAGACCAGCGATGATCAACTGACTATAAACTCACCATTTTGGCGAACAGATGTTGAGCTTCGAGAAGATGTAGTAGAAGAAGTCGGCCGACTTTATGGTTTTGACAAGTTGCCACTAGAATTACCTTCAAAAAGCATAAACCCTGTTTTTAGTAATAGACTACTTGAATCGAAAAATATTATTCGACAAAAATTAAGTCGTTTGGGGGCAAATGAAGTTTTAACTTACAGTTTTGTTGACGCCAAGTTAATTGAGAAAGTTGATCAAGATTCCCACCGTGCATTTAAAGTTTCAAATGCAGTTAGTCCGGAACTTCAGTACTACAGGTTGAGTTTAATCCCAAGTTTATTAGATAAAGTTCACTTAAATATTAAAGCTGGCTTTGATCAATTCGCACTTTTTGAACTTGGTAAAACCCATGATCTAAATGAGTGGGATGATCTGGGTTTACCTAAAGAATTCGAATACTTAGCGTTTGTTCATGCCATCAACGATAAACTTAAAAATAATTCCTCCAGCTATTATCAGTCAAAGAATTATTTAGAAACATTAGTTAATACCCAACTAACGTATAAGCAACTAGATGAAGAAATTGCCAAGTTTTCTATATCTTCACCTTTTGAAAAAACACGCACAGCTAAAGTTGAGATAAAAGAATCTGGAGAATTTCTAGGAATAATTGGAGAATTTAAAGATAAAGTTAAAAATTCATTAAAACTGCCATTTCACACGAGCGGTTTCGAAATCGATTTAAAAATGTTAAGTAAATATTTATCTAGTCAAAAATACATGCCGCTGTCACGTTTTCCTTATGTTTATCAAGACATCACACTCCAATTACCATCGTCAATAATTTACCAAGAAGTATATGATCAATTAAGTACCGCTATTAATGAAATTAAGCCAAAAAACAGCACCACTTATTTAACCCCCCTAAGTATTTACATTGATCCTAAAATACCAGATCAAAAAAATGTCTCATTTAGGTTAAAGATTGCAAATTACGATCGGACTCTTACTGATGATGAGGTTAACAATCTGCTCAATAGTGCATCAGAAAAAATTAGCAATGATCTTAAAAGTCGACGCATTTAATAAATAAGTTTAGTACATTTGCAATACTTAGCATAAGCGTATAAGATAATAAATAGAAGATAACTAGTCTAAAAGGAATTAATTAATAATGAAAAATATTATGTCAATGTTTAATAATTCAAATAATGATGCTATGCAATCAAATAACCCTACACCTATTCAGCCAAACCCACCAGCTTCACCTCCAACTGAAACAACTATGATTCCAGCATCACCTTCTGCTGATATATCAACTAGTGACTCTATATCATCAAGTAATGATTCACTTGAACCAACAAGAAACCCGATGCCACAGACAAATGTCCCTGATACACCAGTTGATCCGCCAGCCCAACCTTCAGAACCTGTAACTCCAGACATGCCGGCACCGAGTGATATTCCACCACCAGTCTCTAGTCCTCCAGGTCCAGTTACACCTACTGAACCGCCTGTCAGCCCATCACCTCAACCTCCTACTCAACAACCTCTTCAATAACCATCAGTAATACTACAAATTCTCTGATTTTTTGATATACTTTATTTGTTTTTAGGGAGAATTAATGGCCAGAAAAAGAGACAGAACTTTTGCTGCATTTGGTGCAATACTTTTTTTATTAACATCAAGTGCCTTAACAATTGCAGTCGTTTTGTCAATGGTCCAATCTAAAAATACTTCAAATAATACTAAATCTAATAATATGCAATCACCATCAAGTAACAATAAAAATACTCCTAAATTACAAGGAACTAATTTATCAAACTTCACCCCAGTAGCTTCTATACCTAAATTAGAGGTTATAGACTTAAAACCAGGTAATGGTGAAGCTATTAAAGCTGGAGCTAAAGTTACAGTTGACTATACCGGCGCAGTTGCTTCAACAGGTACAATTTTTCAATCTTCACTTGACAGCGGTCAGCCGGTTTCGTTTTCCTTAAAAGGAGTCATCGCTGGTTGGACAGAGGGTATGCCTGGGATGAAGGTAGGTGGTACAAGAAGATTATTAATTCCATCTTCTCTTGCCTATGGATCAAATCCGCCCACTAATTCAGGCATTCCAGCCAATGCAGACCTTGTTTTTGACGTAACACTTCACTCTATCAGTAAATAAATAATTGGGGTAAAAAGCACAATATATAGCGTATTGCATTTAGAATAAACGCTATATATAATTTAATTTACTGTCAGATATATCTGAATAAGTACATAAAAAAACATAAATTGCGAAAAACTAGTATGACTTAAGGAGTACCGTCATTACGTACGGCTTAGTATACTTTTCGCGCCAAGGTTCAAGGGGGACCTCAAATAATGGTCAAAAATATCACCATTTTTACTACTAACACCTGCGCTTACTGCCAAATGGTAAAAAAATACTTAGGCATTAAAGGTTTTAATTATGAAGAAGTTAATTTAGACGAACACCCCCATCGTCAAGCAGAAGCAATTGAATTATCTGGTACGATGACCGTACCGGTTACCATCGTAACTAAACAAGACGAAACTAAAGAAGTTATTATCGGTTACAATTTAGCAAAACTTGCACCAGCAGTTGCTTAAATAAATTTATATCAAAGGTATGAATGACCAAAACAAAAGCGGTCTAAATCACGAGCTGGTTATTATTGGCAGCGGTCCTGCAGGTCTGTCGGCTGCAATTTATACAACCAGAGAAGATATTGATACATTAATTTTCGAGAGAGGTGCAATTGGCGGTTTAGCAGCTGTTACAGATAAGATAGATAATTACCCCGGTTTTCCGGACGGAGTTGACGGCTTAAAACTGGCAGATGACTTAAGAAAACAAGCCGAACGGTTCGGATCTAAAATTGAGCTAGGTGAAGTCACAAAAATTGAAGACAAAGGTGATCATAAACTGCTTAACACAACCTCGGGTGACATAAGCACAAAGGCGGTCTTAATAACGACAGGGTCAGATTATAAGAAAATTAATGTACCCGGTGAAGCAGATTTTTATGCAAGGGGAGTTCATTACTGTGCAACCTGTGATGGTGCGTTTTATAGAGATAGAAAACTAGCAGTTGTTGGGGGTGGTAACTCAGCCGTTCAAGAAACGCTATTTTTAACAAAATACGCTTCACATATTGATCTATTAGTACGCTCTACAATAAAAGCTTCAGATGTACTCCAGCACGAACTTCAAGAATATATTGATAGCGGTAAAGTAACCGTCCATTTGGGTATAACAACTGATGAAATTGTAGGTGAAAATAATAGCGTAACTAAAGTCATCGGCACACAAAATGGCCAAAAACAAGAATTTATTATTGATGGAGTCTTTGTCTTTGTCGGACTAATGCCAAATACTCAATTTCTCAAAAATACCCCTATCAGATTAGATGCAATTGGTTTTATTATTACCGATGACAATCTTCAAACGGCTATGCCAGGTGTTTTTGCAGCTGGAGATGCTAGGTGCGGTGCAACTATGCAAATAGCTTCAGCTGCAGGTGAGGGTGCCACAGCTGCCCTTAAAATAAGAGAATTTATAGAAGGTCGATTGCATCCGATTCAAAATTAATAGTCTGGATAATTGGGGAAGGAATCTTGGATTAGCTGGTCTTTTTTAATCCCATTCTTTATTAAGTCTTTGCCAAGAGTTTCTACCATTGGCTCTGGACCTGATACATAAATTAAGCTATCTTCTGTTGGCTTAGAAAGGCCAATAATTAATTCTGCTGACAACTTACCCCTTTCACCTCCCCAAGAATCCGAAGGGTTACCTACAATTATAGTAGTCCCTTGACTAACTTTATCTAAAGCTTCCATAAAGACTATGTCATCTTCATTATTAACACCGTAAATCATTTTAATTGGTCGCTCTTCATTAGATTTATCTAACCACTCAAGAATACTGTGAAACGGCGTGATTCCAATTCCCCCTGCTACGAAGATTAGAGGTGTTTGAATAAGTTTTGGCAAGACGAAATCACCAAACGGGCCATTCATAAACAACTCCTCACCAGGTTTAAGTTTAACCAGTGCTTTTTTAAAAGAACTGCTTTTTTCTTGATTTATCCTTGTGGTAATTGTTAAGAACTCACCATCTGGCGGCGATGAAATAGTAAACCACCTTTTTTGACCTCTATTATCTGGTCTTGGATGTTTAATTGTTAATTCCATATACTGCCCAGCAGTATAATTAACTTCTTCCTCAGGTTTAAAATAAAATGTTTTTATTTGCGATGTTTCTTCGCTAAAGTGATCAAAATGTAGCCTCATAACGTTTTTAAATTTTAACAAAACTACTTAAAATCTTTAAATCTATCCGGGTAATCGGTTATTATCCCAGCGATACCGTACTTTTGCCATCGCTTTGCTTTATTTTGATTATTCAGAGTATACGGATAAAGCTCATACCCGTTTCTGTTGACTGATCTAATGAATCCAGACCAAAGCCACGATTTATTCATAAATAGTTTCTTAGTATTTAGAGACCTTGCCCTATAGTGCGCACTTACCCCTGACCAACTTTCAATTACTATTTTTTCAATATCCGGTAAGTATTTATGCATGTTCATAAGAGTTGATTGGCTTTTAGATCCAATTAAAATATTATTAAAATTTTTTGGCTTAATTATTTTTTTAATTTCGTCAGCAATAGCAGCAGTATCTTCTTTTGGTTTTACTTCAAGAATTAAGGGAATCTTAAAATTTACAAGATTTATTGCTTCTTTCAGGGTTGCTAGGAGCGAATAGTATTTCTTTAACTCATTAAAATTTGTGTCTTTAATTTTTAAGTGTCCAGCTATGGGATTAATAAGTTTACTATCGTGATGCAAAAGAACAACTTTATCTTTACTTACTCGAATGTCTATTTCAATAGCATCGACGTTTGATTCAAGGGCTTTTTTTATTGATATTAATGTGTTCTCAGGTGCTAATCCCATGGCACCTCGATGACCAATAATTTTCATGCTAATAGTGTACAATACATGTGAAACTTAAGTTTTTTGGAGAATAATATGACCGACTTCAATCAAATTCTTGACCCAGGAAATTATGAAGCGGGACTCGTAAATACCGTCAGTGAAATTTCTGAAGGAAGTTTTCTAAAAATTGAATGGGACAGAGAAAAAGCTTGTTTCAAATTAGATAGAGTAGAGCCAAGCATTTATAAAAAACCTTGTAATTATGGTTTTATCCCAAAAACTTTGGATGACGACGGTGACGAACTCGATACTTTAATAGTTTGCGATGAACCCTTACCAACTGGTATTTGGGTAGAAGCAAAAATACTTGGTGTTATGAACTTCGTTGATGATGGTGAAAATGACCATAAAATAATTGTTGTACCTAGTGACGATCGAAATAATGGTGATAATCTTAATAACCTAAGTGATCTTGGTGATAGATGGCAGCAAATGATAAAAGAACACTTTAGCCACTATAAAGATTTAAAAAAGCCCGGCTCTACAAATGTTGTTGGGTTTGGTGACATTAATGAAGCTAAACAAATAATTAAAGAGTCTATTGATCGATATAACGCGGGCAAATGAAAAAAGTTATCCCTTCGAACTGTGTCTTAATTCCGACTAAGGCAGTTTGCGTCCATAAGGGAATAATATTTGAAGTCTACAACTGGGAACAGGAACTATTTGATGGCTCTAATGTTACTTATGAAATGCTTAAGCGGCCTGACACAGTTAACGTAATTGGCATAGTTGAAGATAAAATATTGCTACTAGATAATACCCAACCCGTTAGTGGTACAAAGAAATGTTTTCCTGGCGGCCAAATAGACACTACAGATAAAACTGCGGAGGATGCAGCCAAAAGAGAACTTCTTGAAGAAACAGGCTATAGCTTTAAAAATTGGCGACTTATCCAAGTAACACAACCGTATTTAAAGTTGGAATGGTTTATTAACTATTTTGTAGCATGGGACATGCTTGAAATATCTAAACCACTTAATGACCCTGGTGAAAAAACATCAGTTAATTTAGTTGGACTAACAGATTTAAAAAAAATGATTGAGACCAGGGAAGGGTATTTAGGTGAAGTAGGATTTATTTTTGATCAAATTAATCAAATTGAAGAACTAATCAAATTACCGCTTTACAGCGGTCAAGAAATTGATAGATAAAAATATATGCTGCTAGCCTGTACAAACAAAGGCATAAGCATATAAAATATAAATAAATGAAAACACGAGTAGCTATTAACGGATTTGGCCGTATAGGTAGAAATGCCTTTAAGGTCGCCTTTAACCGGGACGATATAGAGATCGTCGCCATAAACGATATTACTGACACAAAAACTCTAGCTCACCTTCTAAGACATGATTCTAATTACGGAGCCTATGATAAAAAAGTCGAATCAGACGAATCTAACTTAATAGTTGAAGGGCAAAAGATAAAAGTCTTATCTGAAACAGACCCTGCAAAGCTTCCTTGGCGAGATGAAAATATTGACATAGTAATTGAATCAACCGGCTTCTTCGTCGATCCGGCTAAAGCCAAAGCCCATATTGATGCTGGAGCTAAAAAAGTAGTCTTAAGCGCTCCGGCAAAAGGTGAAGGAGCAACGACTGTAGTTCTTGGAGTTAACGAAGACGCACTAAATACCGCTACTGACATAATTTCTAATGCCTCGTGCACCACAAACTGTATTACACCAGTAGCCAATGTTGTTGAGCATGAATTCGGCATCGAAAAAGCCATGATGACGACGGTCCACAGCTACACAGCTTCACAAAAAGTCCAGGATGCACCTGCTAAAGATTTAAGAGAAGGTCGAAACGCAGCTGAAAATATTGTACCGACAACAACCGGAGCTTCAATCGCAGCCGCTCAAGCACTGCCAGCTCTCGCAAATATATTTGGCGGAATGAGCATAAGAGTTCCAACTCCAGTAGTATCAATTAGCGATTTAGTTTTTATTACCAAGCGAAGTGTATCAAAAGAAGAAGTCAATGAAGCATTTAAAAAAGCTGCTAAGGAACCATATTACCAAGGAATTTTAGATGTAACAGAAGAGGAACTTGTTAGCAGTGACTATATAGGAAACAGCTACTCGGCAATAGTCGATTTAAAGCTAACTAATGTTGTTGGCGGTAATATGGTCAAAGTAGTTGCCTGGTATGACAATGAATGGGGTTATTCTAACCGCTTAATTGAAGTTGTGGCTGATGTAGGAAAGAAATTATCTGAAACACCAAGTACAAATCAATAATATGTTATGAAAATAGCTCTAGCTTATGACCATACAGGCTTTCAGCTAGCTAACGAAATAACAATATTTATACAAAAATTATCTCATGAGGTTATTAACTTTGGACCAACCAGTTATAACCCGGCAGATGATTATCCAGATTATATAGTTCCTGCTGCCAAAGCTGTCGCCAGCGGCCAATGTCACGCTGGAATAATATTTGGCGGTAGCGGCCAAGGCGAAGCAATGGCGGCAAACCGTATTAAAGGTGTCAGGTGCATAGTTTTTTACGGCTCAATAAAACCAATTGGCAAGGTAGATATTGAAGGCAAGATCAGCCATAACGAATATGAAATACTCGAATTATCTAAACAACATAACTTAGCAAACGTTTTATCCTTAGCTGATAGATTTTTAAGTCTTGATGAGATGAAAAAAGCAATAGAAATATGGTTAAACACACCTCTTGGAAATGATGAACGTCATATCCGAAGAGTAAATAAACTAGATAATCAAACGTAAGTTTTAAAGTATGCGAGATATTTCAATTTGCCCAACGATTACCGCTTATAGTAAAACAGAATATTCTAAACAGATGAATCAAATAAAATCTTTTGCTAGCCGAGTTCATATAGATTTAATGGATGGCCAATTTGTACCAACTAAATCTCCTGAACTAAAAGATAGTTGGTGGTTTGATGGACTAAAAGCGGATGTCCACATCATGTATCAAGAACCGTTATCTATATTAGATCAGATTAAATCTGCCAAACCGAACCTTGCTATTATCCATATAGAATCAAAAGCCGATCACGCTGAGTTTGCAAATGTTATGCATGAAAACGGTATTAAAGCTGGCCTGGCTCTATTAAAAGAAACTCCAGTTGATAAAGTTAATTTCTTATTAAATCAATTTGACCATGTACTTATTTTTAGCGGACATCTAGGTTATCACGGGGGTCAGGCTGATTTGAAATTATTATCTAAAGTGACACAAATTTTAAAACGCAATCCTAATATAGAAATCGGCTGGGACGGAGGAATAAATGATAAAAATATTTCAAAATTAGTTGACGGGGGCGTAAAAGTATTAAATGTTGGTGGCTATATTCAGGATTCAACTAATCCGTTCACCTCTTATGCTAAACTAAAATCAGCCTTAAGATAAAATAACTATGACAAAATTACCTCTTGAACGACTTGAAACTATAGCTAATGAAATTCGACAGGATATTATTTCAATGCTCGAAACTGCAGGCAGCGGTCACAGCGCCGGCCCATTGGGACTGGCAGATATTTTTACTGCTCTATATTTTGAAATATTAAATCACGATCCTAAAAATCCTGACTGGGATAAACGAGATATTTTAATCCTAAGTAATGGTCACTGTGTACCTGTTAGATACGTCACAATGGCACATGCAGGTTATTTTGACAAAGCTGAACTGTCTACCCTTAGGAAGCTAGGGACTCGACTTCAAGGTCACCCCGAAAGGAAGAGACTACCCGGTATGGAAACAACTAGCGGGCCCCTAGGCTCGGGACTGAGTCAATCTTGCGGTATGGCATTAGCACTTAAGATGGATAAAAATGTCGATCGCCGAGTATATGTTGTCATGAGTGACGGTGAACAGGATGAAGGTAACACTTGGGAGGGAGCATTGTTCGCAGCCAAGTATAAACTCAATAATGTTATAGCTATAACTGATAGAAACAATATTCAAATAGACGGCCCGACAGAATCAGTCATGCCTCTAGAAGACTTAAAAAGTAAATGGGAAGCATTTGGTTGGCATGTACTAGAAGTTGACGGTAATAATATTGAAGCTGTTATTGACGCTCTAAATATGGCCAAAGCTATCACAGAAAAACCGGTCATGATTATAGCCATGACTATACCAGGCAAGGGTGTTGACTTTATGGAATACGATTTTCACTGGCATGGCAAACCACCAAATCATGAAGAAGCCTTAAAAGCTCTCAATGAGCTGCGAACTCTTGGCGGCAAGATAAGGGGCGAACATGAATGATATGCATTTAGTTGATCCAAGTACATCCGAGAAAGAAGCAATTAGAAAAGGTTTTGGCCGAGGTTTAAAAGAAGCTGGCAAACAAAACCCTAATGTTGTGGCTTTATGCGCTGATTTAACCGAATCTACTCAGATGATACTTTTTAGTGAAGAATTTCCTGAGCGATTTGTAGAAGTTGGCGTAGCAGAACAAAACTTAGTGACTGTCGGTTCTGGACTTTCTGCACTCGGTAAAATACCATTTGTCAGCTCATATGCTGCATTTAGTCCAGGTCGAAATTGGGAGCAAATTAGGACAACCATTTGTTTAAACGATCGACCAGTTAAAATAATTGGCAGTCACGCTGGTGTTAGTGTAGGTCCTGATGGTGCAACCCATCAAATGCTTGAAGATGTAGCACTTATGCGAGTCTTACCTAATATGTGCGTATTCGCACCTTGTGACAGCATTGAGGCAGAGAAAGTAACCCTAGCAATGGCTAGTGACCCTAGACCAAATTATATGAGACTAGCAAGAGAAGCGACACCAATAATTACAAGTTCTGAAACACCTTTTGAAATTGGTCAAGCATACGTTTATCAAGAAGGTAGCGACGTCACAATTATAGCGACTGGAACAATGACTGCCCAAGCACTATTAGCAGCTAAACTACTAAACGAAGACAATATTAAAGCTGAAGTGATACATGTACCGACTATAAAACCATTGGATGGCCAAACAATAATTAATAGTGTAAATAAGACTAGATCCATAGTTACAGCCGAAGAGGGCCAAATGACTGGTGGTCTTGGCAGTGCAATTGCAGAACTTGTGACAGAAAATACACCGCAACCGATTATTAGAATTGGCATGAAGGACCGTTTCGGTGAGTCTGGAGCACCTGATGAATTAATTGAGTTCTTTGGACTTGACGCTAACCATATTAAATTAGCCGCTCATTCAGTAATTGCTAAAAAGAACTAAAGACAATTAATCTAAACGTTAATGCTTATTGACAAGCGCGTAAAGCTAATGCATATTATTACTTAGATTTTAATAATCAAAAACAAAAATAAATGGTTAAAAAACATAAGCGAAAGAAGGATAAATTAGAGGTTTCTAATTTGCAGAATAAAATACAAATTCATAAACAAAAAATCAGTTATTTTGGTGGAATATTATTTTTCCTAATATTTGCAGGCATAGGTGTTAAATTACTATCCGGCAGTGGTGCTTCACCCCAAATTGTCGGCAGCATTACTAACTTTACAAATCCCTCATACCTCACTCAATTTCAATTCGGTAGTAGATCATTTTGGGATCAACCTTCACGGGCTTACATGAACACTGTCCCAGCTACCAAGTTACTTGATTCAGTTGGCATTAATTATGATCCAGGGTTTAAAGAAGCACCCCAAGCGAATAACGTATATAAACTTCTGCATGATAGTGGTATTAAACGTGTTAGATTCGCTTTTAACTGGAGCTCTTTTAGTTACGCAAACCCAAATCAGCTAAATAACATTGCATTACAAAACCTAACTAGTAAATTAACTTTGGTTAAGCAATACGGTATAAGACCAATGCTTACTTTAGAAGCCTATCAGCAAAATCCAGTTCCATTCTCAGGTTTTAATGGTAAGTTTTTAATCCAACCAAAAGTAGGTGACATTACAGTTAAGGTAGATCCGTCCACAGCTTCTCAAATAATCCCAAATCTAAGTGGTTTTGATAGAAAGAATCAAATGATGGGTATTATATTTACATCTGTTAAAAATGGTGTAGTTACACTTTCTCGGCCAATCGACAGCCGAACCGATATAACCGGCAAAATTAGATTAATGAGATTTGGTCCTTTCCAAAAACCGTTTCTAGCTGATGGAGTTACACCTAATCCAGCGTTTAGAGCTACTATGGATGGCTGGCTATCTTATATTAAAAACGCCTGCTCAATTGCTAAAAGTATTTATGGTAGCGATCAGTTTGACCTTGAGATATGGAATGAGCTTATATATAGCTACACATTCCTAGACGCAGATAATTATTACCAAACATCTCCAGATGTCACTGCAACTGGTAATACCAGACAAGAAATATTAAAAGAAACAGGTGCCTTTATTAAAAACCCTGCCAATGGATTTACTAACGTAAGAATAACTAACGGATTTGCTAATCAGTCACCATATCCGAGCGCTCAAGGGAATCCAGATGGTATAACAGCTTTAAGCAAACATGATTACACACCACATCAAAGAATTTACCCAGGAGACTTAGAATATACTACTTTAGCTCCACTGGACGCTCTTCTCCAAAGAAATACAAAAAATTCGAGTCCACCTTGGATTGATTCCTTTGTTCCCTCATACGTTGCCCATTATCCAGAAGAATGGCAATCGGCCTTATTTACTGAAGCACAAACGAGAGATATGTCTCCAATAACCACTTACATATCTGGAGCTGCTCATGGTACAAACGCTACAAACGCTAATGGACAAAAAAGCCAAGTTTGGGAAACAGAATGGGGTACCGAAGTGTTACCTGATCCACAAGGACTTCAACCAACCACAACAGGGGGAGGGCCAAAACATAAATATACTTGGGACCAACCATCACTTAAATATATTCAGGCCAAATCAGATATACGTTATTTATCTTCATATGTTAATAAAGGTTTATCTGTCGTAGACTTTTTTAGTGCAACTGCAAGAGGTGAACTTCGCATGGTAGACAGTAATTTCTTAAACCAAATTGATTCAAACCCATCTGTATATCCTGGTGATTCGGCTGGTGGCACAATAATGCAAACTCTACAGAGATTTACTAATGCTTTTTCAGCAGCTAAACCTATAACCGCACCAATTAATTTATCTTTAAACCAACTTGATGATTACACTGGAAATATTCAATTTAAAGGTAACGGCTCACTTCAATACCCGAATTTATATAACAGAGACATGTTTGGCTTTTTCCCCTACCAACTAACAAATACTAGCTTCTTAATACCTGTTTATGTACAAACACTAGATATTGAAAAGATATATAACAGTGGTGACACAAATGTTACGAAATTCGATATGCCGTCAGAAACTTATCGGCTTACTATCGGTGGATTAAACGGTAACGCTGTCAATTCTGTTTCACTTTACGATCCTCTTACTCAAGCTAAACCCGGCGTAAATATATTAAGCCGAAGTAGTAATAACTTAGTTATTGAAGTACCTGTAACAGATTCTCCAAGATTACTTTACATTTCCCTAAATCCAAACTTTAGCCCTCCTACCATTAAAAAACCAACCGTGAATATAACTAACCCAATAAACGGCACTTCAGTATCAGGTAAAATAAATGTTCAAGCCAATGCCACAAGCGATCTATCAACATCAGTTGTCAGTACTCAGTTTTTCTTAAATGGTAAACAACTTAGTCATTTAATTTTTCCACCATCGTCATGCAATATAAACTGTCCAGCGTTTTCATATACCTGGGACACTTCTACGCTATTAGGTGGTCAATACACATTAATTGCCGTTGTTCAGGACGGATTAGGTAATACAGTTCAATCATTACCAATAACTGTTACTGTCACAAATAGTATTGCGAAGCCAACAATTAATATAGTGACCCCTTATGATAAAGCAATAGTGTCCGGTAAAGTCATAATTCAATCAACTGCAACCACTGACCCATCAACATCTGTTAAAAACGTTCAATACTTTCTAGACAAACTTCCACTTAGCAGTCTACTGACAAACGGCCCAACTTACACTTATTCATGGGATACATCTATCACAACTGCTACGAGACATACCCTTCAAGCGTTAGTTTTTGATAATTTAGGTAATAAAGCTTATTCAAAGACGTTTCTTATCAAAGTTCGATAAAACTGTTACAAAAGCTTTAGTTCTTGACTAAACATACTAATACGTATATAATAAGTATTTAATTATTTTATTTATGGAAAAATATCTTTACGATCAAGAAGAGTTATATTGGGTTTGGCACTGCTTAGAAGAGGAGTGCGGGGACCAATTTATGCGACTCGTTGAATGCACTCCGTTAAGTGAGGACTTTAGTTTGTACCAAGCAACATTTCAATGTCCTAACTGTGAATGTAAATTTGAAGGTGAGTTTCCGGCTGAAATAATTTATTATCAACAAGAAGAATTACAGGGTGACGTCGAAGACTTAGTAGATACTTTTATAAAAGTAAAAAGGCAACATATGGAAGAGTATGCACCTAAATTTATCAGTGCTCTTGAAAATGATTTAATTCTTCCAGAAGACTTTTAAGAGTTACACTTTCTAAAGATTTACGGTATATACTATCCTTATGCCATTAAGCATAAGTCAAATTCGAGACAACTGTTTAAAAGCTAAAGAGAGAATGCACCAAGCCAGAGAACAAAAGTGGGCTTTTGGTGCTTTTAACCTCGATGATGAACCAACATTAAAAGCTGTAGTCCAAGCTGCCAAGAATAAAAATGCACCCGTACTAGTTGAAGTCAGTCAAGGTGAGGTTGATGACATAGGACTAGACAATGTCAGAGATATGGTTAACAACTTTATAAAAGAATACGGTGTTGAGATCTATATCAACTTAGATCATAGTCCAAGTGTTGAAAATGCTAAAGCTGGTATTGATGCTGGCTTCGAATTTATTCATATAGACATAAGTCAAGCTAATCATGAAGCCAGTGACGAAGATATAATTAATGCCACCAAACAAGTCGTAGAATATGCTAAATTTACTGGTGCTAGCGTAGAGAGTGAACCCCATTATTTTGGCGGCAGCTCAAATGTACATACAGAGAATATTGATTATGATGAAATTAAAAAAACATTTACTACCCCAGATGGAGCAAAGTATTTTGTCGATCAGACCGGAATAGATACTTTTGCCGCTGCAATTGGCAATTTGCATGGAAAATACCCCGTACCTAAAGAATTAGACTTAGAACTTTTAAGACAAATTAGAGAAGTTATAAATTGTAATATTAGCCTTCATGGAGGCAGCGACACCCCAGGTCATTATTTTAGAGATGCAGTCAATATTGGAGTTTCGAAAGTTAATATAAATAGTGATATGAGGTATGCCTATAGAACAGCTCTTGAACAAACCTTAAAAGATAATCCAAATGAATACTCGGTTGCAAAATTAATCACCAAAGATGTAATTTCCAAAGTCCAAGACGTTATCGAATCGAAAATTGAAGATTTAAATTCATCAAATAAAGCTGTAACATAATTTTTTACATTAAAGTTTAAATTTATGGCATAAACTATTTAATATGCCGAGAGTATCTAGAGAAAAATTTCCAGGCCGAAGAAAAGGTATTCATACTCCTCTTGCAAATCTAACTTTGAGAGCTGCACTTAGGCCAATCCTAGAACATAGGGAACGCTACAATCAAAGGGATAAGTTTAATAAAAAAAGACAAGCTGTAATTTTTGAGGCAGCTAATACAAGACTTATTCAATCTGAAATACTTAATTGGTTTCCTGGTATAAATTGGGATTTTGTAGAAAGAAAACGGAAATTAGAAATTTGGAAAACTGGAAATGACGAATCAGAGCAAAATAACGTATATTTATCAATCCATACGAAAAAAAATACAATTTATTTAGTAGAACAACAAACACATACAGAATCAAAGTCAGGTTTACATAAACAGTATCAAGTATGGACAGGTCAAGAAGTATCTTCTGCTGAAGAAGTACTTAATTTAGTCGGCGAAGAAAGATCATATTATTTAATGCGACCAAAATAAATTTAGTTTAAATTTGTATTCACAAAATAAACATTAGCTTGTTTGCATATCTCTAGCTTGGTAAACTTAAAATAATAAATATCTTAGATGATTGAGATATAAAGAATTGGTGGGAAAAAAGTGATAAAGCAACCAGAAGTAATAAGCGTAGGCGATATAGTCACCGATGCTTTTATTAGGCTTCTAGATGATGAAGCGCAAACATATGAAAATGATCAAGGTAAGTGGCTGGCAATGCAATTTGGCACTAAAATACCATACGACCATGTTGAAATCATTGAAGCTGTAGGGAATGCTGCCAATGCGTCTGTTTGTTTTGCCAGATTAGGGTTAAATAGCGCCCTTGTTTCAAATGTCGGTGGAGATAGTCATGGCCGCGATATGATAAACACACTTCACAAAAATCATGTTGACAATAGATTCGTCAGGATTCACCCAGATAAAAAAAGTAATTATCACTACGTACTTTGGTATAAGGAAGAAAGAACTATATTAATTCATCATGAAAATTATGATTACCACTGGCCACATTTTACACCAAACGAAATACCAAATTGGCTGTATTTTAGCTCAGTCAGTGAGCATGCTATTGAATACCATGATCAAATCGCAGACTGGCTCGAAAAAAACTCAGATGTTAAACTTGCGTTCCAGCCTGGAACTTTTCAAATGGAAGCTGGAGTTGAACGACTTAAGAAACTATATGAGCGGACAGAAGTTCTAATATTAAACAGAGAAGAAGCCGCAACTGTAAGTGGAGGAAAACATGAAGACGTCCATGACTTATTAAATAAACTCCATGACATTGGTCCAAAAATAGTTGTAGTAACAGATGGTCCAAAGGGAGCATATGCATCAGACGGCCAAACAAGACTTTCTATGCCACTATATCCAGACCCTAAACCACCTATAGATAGAACTGGTGCTGGTGATGCTTTTGCTTCTACCTTTGTTGCAGCCCTTATAAAGGGTAACAACTTAGCTGGGGCACTGCAGTGGGCACCAATTAACTCAATGAGTGTAGTTCAAAAAGTAGGTGCACAAGCTGGACTATTAGATGAAAAGGAACTTTCTCACTTTCTAAAACAATCTCCAGATTGGTATAAAGTATCAAATTTCTAAATTAAAAATAATATTTATGCTTATGATAAAATTAAAGTGACTATTTATTTTGTGAGACTAAAAATAACTAATCAAAATTAACAAACATGACTAAATTCTTATCTGATTTATTGTCTAATAGTAGTAATACTTTTAGCCAAGAGCTAAATCATCTTGAAACGAAATCTGGCCGAAAGGGCCTAGATATACAGATGACGCTGAATATAAAGAAGCAAATTCATGATAAAATTACTGAACTTGGACTCGATCCGGTGGATACCACAGATAGAGAACTTTACTTTGCCTTAAGAGAAAAAGCCAAAGATAGCGACAGAATTCTTCTTAAAACATTAAGATCATTAGCGGCTCAAAAAGTATCTGCTGAAGGAGATCCGATAGATGGTTTAGTCAAATCCCTTGAAAATTTAAACGATCCAAAAACTTGCTTCGCTTTAAAACTTAATTGCATCAGGGCGCTGTTAAAGAAAAACCCACCTAAAAAAACAATGAGGATGCTTGGTTATAGATCTTTAGACTCAATGCTTAAAAGGGAAAGTCCGGTAATTATTCTGGCTGCAGCTTGTTTAAGTGAATCTTCTTTGTGGCATAAAAAGTATTTAGCACTTTATAAAAAAGTTATTCCATCAGATTTTGAAGAAAGAAAAATTCAAATAATTAAACCAAATTTGAATAAGTGGAAACACCTAATTAATCAGTCCAACGAAGGTGAAATAATATGTTTGAGCGAAATTGGAACCTTGGTTATTTTACCGGTATCAGGAAAATTAAGAGAAGGTTTTACACTTAATTTGACTTATAGCTCACTTGCCGATCTGAATGAAATTAGAGCAATATCTACTTATTTAAAACTTAATCATTTTAAAAAGAATTTTGGCCAAAAACTTTACAATATTTTAGCTATAGAACCTTTATTTAAAATAAGTTCATTTACTAAGGCTCAACCTTGGCAAATTTATCACAAATACTACAGTCAATTTCAAAAAGTTATTAATAAAGATATTATTGATCCTTTTCTTCGAATTGAAGACACACTCTGGCAATCAATTAGCCAAAGCTTAATTATAATGGAACCAAAATTAAAATTTTGGGAAAATTCTGATCATTTAGCAGAAGTTAGTAACCAAACTAAACCAGTTTCATTTCATTTACTAGACAATGCACATAACATATTCAATAATCTAGATTTTGAAGACAGATCAACAAAATTTGTTAATCAAGGGTTAAGAGACAAAATACTTCTTGAATATGCAAATCAAGAAGCAGATAATATCGACAATATTTCAGAAGTTGGCTTATCTTCAACCAAAACAAAGGAATTACTGCCCTTATGATGCCGTCCGAAAATCCAAAGAATAAAAAACAAATGAAATATTCCATCTGTGTATCAGGTGCTGCTTCTGGAGATACAGTATCGGCTGATGCTAAATTAGCCATAAGATTAGGAAGTGCGATAGCCAAGAGTGGACATATACTAACGACTGGTGCAACCGTTGGATTGCCGTATTATGCGGCTTATGGTGCTAAGCAGGCAGGCGGAATGAGCATTGGTTTTTCTCCAGCTGTCAGTCTAAGAGAACACCTTCGGAAATATAGATTACCTAGCAATTGTTACGACTTTATTAATTTTACAGGTCTACATTACGTTGGTCGTGATTTATATTTAGTCCAATCAAGCGATGCTATTATTACAATTGGCGGCAGGTTCGGTAGTCTTCACGAATTTACTTCTGCCCTAGAAGCTCATAAACCTTGCGGTATATTAGAAAAAAGCGGCGGTACGGCTGATGAAATACCTAAACTGATGGAACAATTAGAAGCTCCTCATAAAAGTTTAGTTATCTATGATAAAGATCCCGAACAGCTGGTAGCTAAAATAATAAATCATCTAAAAGAAAAATATAAAGATATTGAAGATCAACTAAATGACCATGACGAAAACTGGTTTTTAGCCGAAAAAGAAGATCATCCACACGGTGGTTAAGGGTCAAATGTCTGGCCGAAAACATTTGTCGTTTATCTTTAAACTTTTATTAATATTATTTGTCATTCTTATTTTAATTGGGACTTTTTTAATACTTAATAAAATTAAATCAGACACTAATCTAATATTAGGCAAAACTAATCATGAAGCTAGTGAGATAAAACCAATAAGTAGTACGGTCCTACCCTTGTATAAAACCAATAATTGGAAAGACTACTCAAATCAAGAAGGGTCTTTTAGCTTAAAGTATCCAACAAATTGGGTGGTTGCCTCAAATTCCAAAATTTGCCCAAGCGGTACATTTGATAGAAGCGTTTATCTTGCCGACAACACGAATTCATTATTAAAGTGTCCGAATCAACTCCTATCTCAAATTCAAGTAATATCTTTAGTTGGCGATCAAACAAAGAAATATATATTTAGCGCAGACACTTTTTCAAATATTTCTCAATCTCATCTCAAAATAAATAACCAAAGTGCCATTAAAGAAACAGCATTCACTAGAAATGCTCTCAAACAACCACCACTTCCACCGCAATCGTTTTACGAAAGATATTTAATATTTGATGGGACTAATACTTTTTTTGCACAATATATACTATCACCAACCGGAAAAATATTTACAAAAAATGAATTAAAAAATTTTGATCTTCTAGTCCAGAGGACTTTAACTTTTCACCCCTAGTTATCTTTAATTGCTACAATACTTGGTGTGAGCAAATTTAAAATTACTAGTGACTTTAAACCAACCGGCGATCAACCTCAAGCTATCGAAAAATTATTAGAGGGCTTAAATAAAAGCGAAAAGCAGCAAACATTACTTGGCGTTACCGGTTCAGGTAAGACATTTAGTGTGGCTAATGTTATCGAAAAAATTCAAAAGCCGACATTAGTGCTAAGTCATAATAAAACTTTAGCGGCTCAGCTTTATAACGAGTTTAAAAACTTTTTTCCAAATAACGGTGTCCATTACTTTGTCAGCTATTTTGACTATTATCAGCCTGAAGCATATATCCCTCGTTCAGATACGTATATTGAAAAAGATTCACAAATAAATGAAGAAATTGATCGATTAAGACATGCTGCAACTGATGCCCTGCTAAGTCGGTCCGATGTCATTATTGTGGCAAGTGTTAGTTGTATTTATGGTATTGGTTCAGTTGATGACTATTCGAATTTGTCTATAAAAATTAGTAAAAAAACCCGAAAAGTTAGGGATAAATTCCTTCGTCAATTATCAGATATTCAGTATCAAAGAAATGATATAGATTTTCATCGAAGCACATTTCGAGTTAGAGGTGATGTTGTAGATGTATTTCCAGCTGGTGAAGAACTTGCCTATAGGATAGAATTTTTCGGCGACCAAGTTGATCGAATAATTAGAATAGACCCACTAACCGGTGAAATATTAAAAGAATTAGATGAATATCAGATCTTTCCCGGATCACATTACGTAACCCCCCAGGACAAATTAAAATTAGCATTAGTTGAGATAGAGAATGAATTAGATTCCAGACTTAAACTATTTAAAAATGAAAACAAACTACTAGAAGCCCAACGATTAGAGCAAAGAACTCGTTTCGATTTAGAAATGTTAAACGAGACCGGATTTGTTAAGGGTATCGAAAATTATTCGCGCTATTTGACCAACCGATCTCCAGGCGAACAACCAGCAACACTTTTAGATTATTTCCCTGATGATTATCTGTTAATTGTGGATGAATCTCATATGACCATACCTCAAATTAGAGGCATGTATAACGGCGATAGATCTAGAAAAGAGGTATTAGTTGAACATGGATTTCGCTTACCAAGTGCTCTAGATAACCGGCCACTAACATTTTCTGAATTCGAACATCACGTTAACAATGTAATTTATGTCAGTGCTACACCTGCTATTTATGAATTATCTAGAAGCCCAAAACCAATTGAGCAAGTAATTCGTCCAACAGGGATACTGGATCCTCTCATTGAAATACAGCCGATCGAAGGACAAATAGATCATTTATTAAGTCAAATAAAAGATACCACTGCCAAACACGAGCGAGTGCTCGTTACAACTTTGACCAAAAGAATGAGTGAAGACCTAGCAGAATATTTGCAAGAGTTAAATATTAAGGTTGCATACCTGCATAGCGATGTAGATACACTCGATCGATCAGATATCCTAAGAGACTTAAGAGTCGGTGTATACGACGTATTAGTGGGTATAAACTTACTTAGAGAAGGGCTTGATCTACCTGAAGTTTCATTAGTGGCAATACTCGACGCGGACAAAGAAGGTTTTTTAAGAAGCGAACAAGCTTTGACTCAGACTGTTGGACGGGCTGCTAGACACGAAGATGGACGCGTAATTATGTATGCCGACCATCAAACTAACAGCATGAACAAAACAATTGCTGAAACTAACAGACGTCGAAAAATTCAAGAAGAATATAACAGACTTCACGGTATTAAACCCAAATCTATAATTAGGTCCATAGAAGCAGGTATGCGCTCAAATCTAGGTGAAGAAGCCAAACGAGCTAAATTAGATCTCAAAAAGATACCCAAAGATGAGTACCCTTCATTAATTAAAGATTTAACTTCACAAATGGAACTTGCCGCTGCCAATCTACAATTTGAAACCGCTGCTGAGCTAAGAGATATAATCTCTGATCTTAAAAAAGAAAAAGTTAAATAAAGTTTAGTTTAGTTAATTTTTCAATCAACCTCTGTTACAATGAACCTTAATCATGGCGAAGTTAACTAAAAACGATGTCTTAAAATTGGCTCAATTAGCTAGACTAAAACTTACAAATGAAGAAATTGATCTATTTTCTAAAGAGTTATCTGAAATTTTAACTTATGTTGAAAAATTAAGTAAGATTGATAGTGGTAATTTAAAACCAACCAATCAGGTAAGTGGATTATCCAATGTAACTAGAGAAGATAAAGTTAAATCATATGGCTACAAACCACAAGATCTGCTTAATAATGTGCCACAAGTAAAAAATAACCAAATTAAAGCCAAAAGGATGATTTACTAATGAGTCAGTGGCTGCCTCTAAACGATATTGCACAAGGAGTAAATAACGGTAAGTTCAAAGCCGTAGATTTAATAGATAAATCACTTAAAACAATCAAAACCAACGATTCATTTAAAGCTATTATTGCAACAACTGATGAGAGAGCTAAAAGACGGGCTAGAGAAATCGATAACAAAGTAAGTAATGGTCAAAATGCTGGACGACTTGCTGGTGTCCCATTTATTGCCAAAGATAATTTTTTAGTTTATGGTGCAGAAACAACTGCTGCCTCTAATATTTTAAAAGGGTTCGACCCGCCGTATCAGTCCACGGCCATTAATAAGTTAGAAGCCGAAGGAGCAATTTGTGTGGCAAAATCTAATTTAGATGCCTTTGCTCATGGGACATCAACTGAAAATAGCGATTTCTATACAACTCATAACCCAGTCGATAAAACTAGAGTCCCAGGTGGTAGCTCTGGTGGTTCAGTTGCCAGCGTAGCATTGGATATGGCTCCTTTTGCACTTGGCACGGATACAGGGGGATCAATTAGACAACCCGCAAGTTTTTGTGGTTGTGTCGGGTATAAACCATCATATGGTCTCGTTAGTAGGAGTGGTGTGGTAGCAATGGCTAGTAGTACAGATGTAATAGGTCCGATTACCAAGACTATTGAAGATAGTGCTTTGGTTCTTGATGTAATGGCCGGACCTGACGAACTAGACTCTACTACAATAAGTCGAGCTAAAGACTATACAAGTATAAACAACTCTTCACTTCCTAAAAAAGTCGGATTGATAAAAGAATACATGTCCCAAGGAATTGATTCAGGTGTTAAAAATGTAATACAAGAAGCAGTAAACAAATTAAATAAAGCAGGAGTAAAAATTGAAGAAATAAGTATTCCTGCCGTTGAGCATGCACTTGCTGTTTACTATATTATTTGTCCAGCAGAAGTTAGCTCTAATCTTGCAAGATATGACGGCCAAAGATATGGCTACTCCGAAAAAAATATTGAAGACCTCGAAGAGAGTTATTCATTGTCACGTGGACACGGATTTGGTCTAGAGGCTAAACGCAGGATAATGATCGGCACTTATGTCCTTAGTAGCGGCTACTACGAAGCCTATTATAAGAAAGCTCAAACTGTCCGAACTAAACTAATTAATGACTTTAAAGATGCCTTTAATAAATATCCATTTTTAATTGGACCAGTGGCCCCAACACCTGCATTTAAGATTGGAGAGCATATTAAAAATCCGCTTGAAATGTATTTATGCGATGTTATGACAGTTGCGGCCAATATTGTTGGCAACCCAGCTATAAGTATTCCAGCAGGAGAAAGTAAAGGATTACCCGTAGGTCTTCAAATAATGGCAGATTTTAAAGCAGATCAGGAACTTTTAAATTTCTCCAATCAAGTAGAGAAGTTACTATGAGAAGATTAAAGGTTTGGCATCGCCTTAAAAAGTCATATTATGAAAACGAATGGCAAGACTTGGTCAGCCAATGTGCTGATCGTAAACTCTGGCCCGAGATAATGAACAAAGCCGATCAATTAACATCAAAAGCCCTAAAGAAAAAAGGCTACAAAGGTAAATCGACTGGTGAAAGATTAGTTTCAGCTCAACACGACCTATCTCTTAACGACGCTGTTTGGTTTTCTCACAAATACGTTACAAAACTTAATGAAGCCCAAGTAGATATAAGAAAGCTTAAGAAAAATGATGTCATGTTAGTACTTGCTGGTTTTAAAAGGGCGCTCAAAGATCTAGGAGCTTTTAAGGAAAAGACAGATGAGCAGTGATCCAAGATCTAAATACACGGCCACCATTGGTATAGAATGCCATGTCCAATTTAAGACTGAAACTAAATTATTTTCAGGTGCTGGAAATGACTCTAGGTCAGCTCAGCCAAATACTCTAATCAATCACATAGATTTTGGTTTGCCTGGAGCTTTGCCTGTAATAAATCAAAAAGCAATTGATCTGGCAGTACGAGCTGCCTATGCCTTAAATGTACCACCTCAGCATTTTTCTAAGTTTGACCGAAAACATTACTTTTATCCTGACCTGCCTATGGGATATCAGATTACACAGTACGATCAGCCAATTATTCAGGGAGGCTTCGTCGAAATAAATGTTGATGGAAAATATAAAAAAATTGGAATAACCAGAGCTCATTTAGAAGCCGATGCCGGTAAAAGTGTTCACCCTGATGGCAGTGATTACAGTTTAGTAGATTTAAACAGAGCCGGCACCCCTCTTCTAGAAATCGTCAGCCAGCCAGATATGACAAATGCTCAGGAAGCAAAAGCATTTGGCCGAGAATTATATCTAATTATGAGATACGCTGATGTATCAGATGCAAATCTGTTTTACGGCAATATGCGTTTTGATGTCAATGTAAGTGTAAGCAAAACCAAAACCCTCGGCACTAGATCTGAAACAAAAAATATCAACAGTTTTAGAGCCATTGAAAAAACAATCGAATACGAAATTAAAAGACAAGTTGATTTACTCGAAAAAGGACAATCTATCGCTCAAGAAACACGAGGTTGGGATGATGTTAAGCAGAAGACTTTCCTCCAAAGAACTAAAGAAAATGCCGAGGATTATCGCTATATGCCTGATCCTGACTTACCCCCAGTCATACTTGAACCCGATTACTTAAAAGAAATTAAATCATCTATGCCGTTAATGCCTAAATCTTGGCGAGATAAACTAACTAAAATAGGACTAAATTCTGACCAAATAGAATCAATGTTGGATGCTGAAGTCGAAATCCAGGAAATCAGTTATCTGCCAATACTTGAAAATCAAAGCAGCAGTAAAGATATTGTAAAATTTCTAAGTAATTGGTTTGTTAACCTCGAGATACCTCTAAGAAAAGATGAAAAAATCAAGAATAATTTAAAGGACGTTCAACGTGAGGAAGCTTATATAGCTGTATATAAATTACAAAAGAACGGTAAACTTTCATCAACTAATATAAAAGCGTTGCTTTCTAACTTATTAAACTTAGATGTAATACCTAAAAATATTGAAAAATATGCCGAAGCAGAAAACTTTATTCAAGTATCAGACAAGTTAGTATTAGATAAAATAGTAACTGCCGTCATTAAAGATAACTCTAAAGCCGCAGCTGACGTCAAAGCCGGTGAAGCTAAAGCAATCGGCTATTTAGTTGGTCAAGTTATGAAATTAAGTCAAGGTAAAGCTAATCCTTCTCTTGCAGGCCAACTTATTAAAGAAAAACTAGATTTTAAATAAAAATTTGTAATATGACAAAACTACTTAACAGTTATACAATATATTTATGACAACAACGGATACAGTCTTATTAATTATTCTGACAAGCTTACTTAGTCTATTTACTTTGCTTGGTATAATTTTAATGGTTTTCCTAATTAAGATTACTTCAACACTGAAGCGAATAGTTGAAAAAGCCGAAGATATAGTTGATTCTGCCGAATCAGTTGCCGATGCTCTAAAAGATACCAAAGGCAGATTAGCAGTTTTCAAATTAATTAAAAACTTGTATAAATTGGTAAAAGGGAAGAAGTAATGTTCAAAAGACGATCAAAAGCTGACAAGATTAAAGGTTTAGCACTGGGAAGTATATTTGGAGGTGTAGCTGGATATATTGCAGGGATACTATCTGCTCCAAAAAGCGGTAAGCAAACTAGAAAAGATCTTAAAAAAGCCGGCGATAAAAGTATTGCTGATGCTGAAAAGGAACTAAAAACTCTTCATAGTGAGCTTAATAAACTTATCACCCAAGTAAAAAGTAAAAGTTCTAAAGCCAGTGATAAAACTAAAAAAGAGGCAAAAGTTAAATTAGATAAAGCACTCGATGCTAAAGAAAAAGCTAAAGAAATAATAAGTGCAATACATGAAGGCGACGCAGAAGATCACGACTTAAAAAGTGCTGTGACTAACGCTCAAAACGCCGTTGAGCACTTAAAAGACTTTTTAAAAAAATAACATATCTAAAAATATTAAATTGTAATTTTTGATATAATTTAGTTAAAGATTTTAACCCGTTAAGCTAATTTTAGAGGTGTAATTTGGCGAAGAAAACAAGTGCTCTTAGTCCCAATGATTTTGTTCATTTACATAATCATACCCAGTACAGTTTGCTTGATGGTCTAACCAAAGTACCTGAGTTAATACCTCAAATTAAGGACCAAGGCATGAGTGCGGTCGCCATAACAGACCACGGCACAATGAGCGGGACTATTGAGTTTTATAAAGAATGCCAAAAAAATAAAATTAAACCAATAATTGGTATTGAAACTTATGTCGCTGCCAGAAAATTAACGGATAAGGAAGCAAATAAAGATAAGCCTAATTTCCATTTAACACTTCTGGCCATGAATAATGTCGGTTATCAAAATCTAATGGCGCTTTCAACTATTGCCAACTTAGAAGGGTTTTATTATAGACCAAGAATAGATCATGACATATTGTCTGATCATAACGAAGGTATTATTTGCTTAAGTGGCTGTGCCAGTAGTGAAATAGGTGAATTCTTAAAGCAAGACCAAGTTGATGAAGCCATTAAAACTGCAAAATGGTATAAAAAAGTCTTCGGTGACAGATATTATTTGGAACTTCAAGACCACGGTCACCCAAAACATACTTCGCTTTGGCGTGAACAAGAAAAAATTAATAAGCATTTACTTAAAATTAGTAATGACTTAGATATTCCTGCAGTTGTAACTTGTGACGCTCACTACCTTAAAAAAACTGATCAAGATGCCCACGAGATATTACTTTGTGTTCAAACTGGCTCTTTTCTAAAAGACGAAAACAGAATGAGTCTGGCTGACTTTGAACTTTATGTAACTGATCCTAAAGACGTTATAAATAGATGGGGTGAAACTCACCCTGATCTTATAACTAATACTAAAAAAATTGCCGATCGCTGTAGTTTGACAATCGAACTCGGTAAGATTTTGATACCAAAATTCCCGGTACCAGCTAATGAAACAGAAAAATCATATTTAGAAAAACTAGTTTATAGAGGACTTATCAAACGATATACCAAAAATGATTACAACTCGTCAGATAAAAAAACGCTTGAACAGTCCAAAAAATTATTACCTAAGGAAGTGCTTAGTAGAGCGCAGTACGAACTTTCAGTTATTAATGATATGAAATTTAACGGCTACTTTTTAATAATTTCAGACTTTATAAATTGGGGTAAAGATAAAGGCATTGTCTTTGGACCGGGTAGAGGTAGTGCAGCCGGCTCAATTATTGCTTATGCGCTTAGAATAACGGAACTCGATCCACTTGAATATGAACTACTATTTGAGAGGTTTTTAAATCCAGACCGCATATCAATGCCAGATATAGATATAGATATACAAGATAGCCGACGAGCAGAAGTCATTGAATATTGTATAGATAAGTATGGTAAGGACAGAGTAGCTAATATTGTGACATTCGGTCGTATGGCAGCGAGAAACGCCGTCAGAGACGTGGCCAGAGTACTTCAAGTTCCATATTCGGAAGCTGACCGTTTAGCTAAAATGATACCGCCTCCGCTTCAAGGTCGACATATACCACTTAGTAAATCATTAGTCGATGATTTTGAATTAAGTAAAGAGTATAAAAATAATGACGATGCAAAATCCGTATTCGACTTGGCAATTCAGCTGGAAGGAACTATCCGCTCACACGGAGTCCACGCGGCGGGAGTAGTCATAGCTCCCGAAGATATTGTTTATTACACTCCGCTAGAACTTGCTCAAAAAGGAGTTATAGCAACTCAATACTCAATGTGGCCGATTGAAGACCTAGGTCTACTTAAAATGGATTTTCTTGGTCTAGCTAACTTAACAATAATAAATAACACTTTAAGAATAATTAAAGCAGTCCATAAAAAAACCATAGATATTCATAAAGTGTCCCTGAAGGACCCAAAAACTTATGAGCTTTTTCAAAAAGGTGATACTACTGGAGTTTTCCAATTCGAATCAAATGGTATGAAAAGATACCTAAAAGAATTAAAACCAACACAATTCGATGATCTTATAGCTATGAATGCTTTATATAGACCTGGTCCAATGCAGTTTATTGATGATTTTATAGATAGAAAATTAGGACGAAAGCAAATTGTCTATGAACATCCTGGACTTAAGACGGCTTTAGAGAATACTTACGGCATATTGGTTTATCAAGAACAGTTTATGCAGATTAGTAAAGATATGTGTGGTTTTAGCGGCGGTCAGGCAGATACGCTTAGAAAAGCTATTGGTAAAAAACAGCGCGACACTATGGCAAAAATGAAGTCAGATTTCATTGAAGGCATGGTCAATGAGTCTAAAGTAACACGTAAATTTGCCGAAGATTTCTGGGCCAGACTAGAAGCATTTGCAGATTATTGCTTCAATAAATCACACTCGGCTTGCTACGCCACAATTGCTTATCAGACAGCTTACCTAAAAGCTCATTTTCCAGCAGCTTTCATGGCAGCATTAATGACAAGTGATTTTGGTGACACAGACAGATTAGCTATAGAAATCAATGAATGTACTCATATGGGTCTAACTGTCATGCCCCCTGATATAAATGAATCATTTATTGAATTTAGTATTGTCCCAGGTACAAATAAGATTAGATTTGGAATGGCGGCTATTAAAAACGTTGGGACTGGAGTTGTGGAGGAGATCTTAGAAGCAAGAGAAAATAATAAGTTTACCTCAATGGAAGACTTTTTAAATAGAGCCTCAACAAAAGTCGTTAATAAAAAAACCATGGAAAGTCTAATTAAAGCTGGTGCTTTTGATAGATTTAACGATCGCTCTACCCTACTTTTTAACTTAGAAAATATCTTAGCGTATGCAACAAGGATCCAAAAACAAAACATTAGCGGCCAGACTGATTTATTCGGTAACACTAAAAGCATATCCGTGCCTCAACTGGATCTAATTAAACCTAAATCAGAAATTGATCTTCACACTCAATTAAGTTGGGAAAGAGAACTCCTTGGCATCTACTTAAGCCAGCATCCTTTGAAGGATTATGAAGTCTATTTAAAAGAGCACACTTTGCCTATAAAAGACATTAAACCCAAGCTGGATGGTCAAATGATTTCAATAGGTGGAATAATTGCAGATAAAAGAGAAATTATTACTAAAAATGGTCAACGAATGGCTTTTGTGAAACTTGAAGATACCAATGATGACATAGAGATAGTACTTTTCCCAAATGTTTACGATAACAGCGAGGGACAGTGGGATAGGGACAAGGTAGTTATTATAAACGGCCGTGTATCAATGAAAGATAAAACAGGTAAAATAACTGATGTACCGAAAATATTAGTCGAATCATCTGAAGTTATTTCTCAAGAACATTTAAAAAAATATGTTCCCAGCGGCAAAGAATACTCAAGTACAGCAAATACAAATAATATAAACGAAAAACAAAAGCTATATATTAAGCTTGAAAACTCGGAAGATGAAGATAAACTGCTGACGCTTCGTGATACTCTTGATAACTATAAAGGTCAAACAGAGGTGGTTTTAGTACTTGGGAAGGACAATAATAGCCAGTCTGTCAGTTTGCCAAACGGCATCGATAAAGACTCAGTTAATATAAACAATTTAGAATCAATAGTCGGTAAAGGTAACTTAATTCTTAAATAATTTAGTTTATAACTCCAGTTGATCTAGTAAGAACCAATCCATAGGATAATAAAAAGACAACTATTACGTCAAGAAACGGATGATGGAGTACAAAAACTTCCCCTTCACGGACTAACTTTTTAATAGATAGTGCATGGTGAAATGCAAATAAGACAACCGACACCCCACCTATAACAGTAAGAGTTAAGACAGACCAAAATGCTATCGGATTTGTCCAAAGTTCTATTCTTGTAACAGAGACTGATTTAACATTATCTAATTGACTCGGATTTGATGTAGTGACAGGCACACCGACTACAGGTTCTGCATACTCGGCTACAACAATAACTTTTGGTCCATGACCTAAGTAATTATTTGATTCTGCAATTCCAAAACCAACATCTTCAAAATCTTTATTAAGCATATTATCTTTATGCTCTGGGCTATTAAGCCATGCCTGTACAACATCGTTAGCACTGCCGAAACCATAAGCTAGGTTCTCACCGGCTTTTTGGTAATAATATCCGCTGTTTGTAATAAAATTCCATGGTGTTTTACCAGTAGTAGAAATATGAGCCCAATAATTATTACTTGCTAAGTCTTCTGCTTTAGCTTGGGCAGCACTGTTAAGTAAACCGTTAAATCTAAGTTTTGTCTGCCCATTTGATATTCTATCTTCGTTAGTATCTTGAAGTAAGGTTGATCTCGAAAAATCTTGGCTAGAACCAAGTACATGGCTATCATTTTTAAGTAAACTATTTACCATAAAAGCCGAGCTTATAATTATGAAAATAGGGATATAAGGCCAATAAGTTTTTAGATATCTTTTAGAGCGGCGATGATGATAACCTTGAATTTTACGGTGATAAGCCTTCGGCTTTTTAGATGTTACAATTGCCATTTTTGTTTTTTATAAAACCAAAGTATATTATAACACTTCTTATGCTTCTAAAGAATAAGTCCTAATATAAAATAATGCCATTGCAGCCGCCTGGACTACATTAAATGATTCTTTCCGGCCATACATCGGAATAAAGATAGAGTTATTAATGTAATCTAATACTTTTTGTTCTATTCCATCAACTTCATTCCCAACTACCAAAGCAATTTTTTTTGGGGGAACAAACTTCAATATATTCAAGGCACTTTTGGTCTGCTCTAAGCAAACAATATCAGTAGATTCTTGTTTTAATTTATCAAATATTTTGAATATATCTGATTCAACAGAGCTACTTAAATATTTTTCAGCACCTAGAGAAGTTTTTTTTATTTTATGGTCTATTTTATCTATTTGGTGAGGCAAACGAGTATCATTTAATTGCTTTGGATAGGGAGTATAACCGCTTAGATAAACTTTTTTTACGCCCAGTCCCTCAGCAGTTCTAAGTAGTGAACCGACGTTTTGAGCACTTCTTAAATTATGTGCTATAAGATAGATTTCAGTCATTATCTCCAAGTGTATCTTAAATATTAGGCTAATGCTTTATACTTTTTATTAAATATATGAGCCAAGACGCAAGATTAGATGAAGAGCAAGCAACTCAGCACAGAGCATCTGTGCTTGGACTAAATTACATAGACACATCAAAAATTGAGCCTAAAACTCTTTATGCAGAACTGCTTACCAAACAAGAACTCTACGACTTAAAAGTTATTCCAATAACAGTTATTGAGCACAATATTATGTTTGGCGTAACAACTACAACTTCTCAACAAACAATGAAAATGCTCGAGCAGAGATTTGCTGACTACAAAATTAGTTTTGCTATTATCTCCGATACTGGTTACAGAGATTATATGAAACTATATGACCCACCAAAACAAGTCATATATCAAGACATTTCAATAAATCAAACTAATCAAACTCAGATAGATCAGATATCCAGCATTTTAGATCAAGTTAACGCCGATGATATGCTAGCTTATCTGGTTGAACAAGCTCATAAGTTAAACGCATCAGACATTCATATAGAAACTCAAGTTAGTAATATCCGAATTAGACTTAGAATTGACGGAGTTCTTCATCCAATAGCAAGTATTAATCAAGATAAAGCTAGAATCTTAATGTCGGCCATTGCTTCTGCTGGAAATATATCTACTTCCAACGAAGAAGCCCAACAAGGACATATCTCCCAACACCTTAAGATGGCCGATAACACCGAAGTAGACGTCAACGTTAGACTTGAAACTGTACCGACAATTAATGGTATGGACGTTGTCATGCGTTTATTTAATATGAACAGCGACATGTATACCCTTGATAGGTTGGGACTTTCCGAATCAGACAAAAAAGTAGTTGATGAAATTATTGCCAGACCAAGTGGTCTAGTTATGGTTGTTGGACCAACCGGATCAGGTAAAACGACTACACTCTATTCAATGTTAAATTCACTTAATAGTGAAGAAAGAAAAATTATTACCATTGAAGATCCGGTAGAATTTCAATTCCCTGGAATTACCCAAATTTCTGTGAAAACTTCAGAAGGTGGTAACGATGCCAGTTTTGCCGATAAACTTCGAGCAGTATTAAGACTAGATCCAGATATTGTAATGATTGGTGAAATTCGAGATATGGACACTGCCAAAACAGCTCTTCAAGCTGCCCTTACCGGTCATTTAGTACTTGCAACTTTTCATGCAAGTTCAGCTGCCGCTTCTATGACCAGGATTGCAGATATTATTGGCCAAAACCCTCTATTTATATCTGCCATTAGGTTAATAATGGCCCAAAGACTCGTTAGAAAACTTGATGAAAATACTAAACAATCATATGACCCTTCAAGTAAGGAGATGCAGTTAATTCATGAAATAGTAAATTCTTTGACTCCAAACTTTCCAAAACCCAGCTTAGAAAATATAAAGTTATTTAAACCAACGCCTACTCCAGACAACCCTTATGGCTATAAAGGCCAGTTAGCAATCAGAGAACAATTAACTATTTCGGACTCAATTAGAACCTTGCTTGAAAGTACCAATAAATTAACTTCTGAGTTAATTGAATCCGAAGCCATTAAATCAGGAATGCTTACAATAAAACAATACGGACTACTAAAAGTATTAAGCGGCGAAACTTCACTTGATGAATTATTCAGAGTTGTTGAGTAAATCATAATAAAATATATCTTTAAAAAAGTTTGAATTAAGAAGTAAATTAGTGTAAAGTTTACCAAGTTATGTCAAATTTAGTTGAACAAATCAACGCTAGTTACAGGAAAAAAGCTATAGTTAACGTTCAAAGTGGTGACCAAGTTAAAGTTCACCAAAAAGTACGTGAAGGTAATAAAGAACGAATCCAAGTTTTCCAAGGCTTAGTTATTCGTACTGATCGAATGAACAGCCATACTGCTCGAATTACAGTCAGACGAATCGCCAGTGGCGTCGGTGTTGAAAAGAGTTTTTTACTCCATAATCCGTTAATTGTCAAAATAGAAGTAGTAAAAAGATCAAAAGTCAGACGAAATTATTTAAGTTACATGAGACAAAGAACTGGCAAATCAGCTAGAATGACTGGTATAAATTTTGATAGCCAATCCGTAAATGCGGTGGTTGATGAATCAATTGAAGAGGAAGAAGAAAAACTAAAGCAACAAAAAGCAAAAGAAGCTGAAGAAAAAATTAAAGCAAAAGCCAAAGAGGAAGAAGAATTAGCATCTAAAGCCGCAGAAGTAGAAGCCAGACACGAACAAACAAAAGCCTAAAGTTGCTACAATTTAAGGGTGTTAACTCTTGGTATTGATGAAGTTGGAAGGGGCAGTTGGGCTGGCCCACTTGTTATTGGTGCTGTAATTTTAAATTCTCCCATAAAAGGTTTAACTGATTCTAAAATGTTAACTAAAAAGCAAAGACAGGATCTGATTGGATTAATAAAAGCAAAGTGCTTAGACTTTTCTCTTAGCTGGGTTTGGCCAAGTCAAATTGATCAACTTGGATTAACAGAAGCCACTAAATTAGGAATTAAAAAAGCAATTAGTAAAATTGAGCAACCCTATAATGAGATTATTTTAGACGGAAAATATAATTATATTAATGACTTACCAAATGTCCGCTGCTTAATTGGAGCCGATAAACTTATTCCATCTGTCAGCGCAGCTAGTATCTTAGCAAAAGTCGAGAGAGATAAATATATGACTAAACAGGCCAAAAAATATTTAAATTACGGTTTTGAAAATCATGTCGGCTACGGCACAAAATATCACTTAAATGCATTAAAGAAGTATGGTATTTGCGAAATTCATAGACTTTCCTTTAAGCCTATTAAAAATATAATCTTAAATAATGACACATAAAGAAGAAGTTAAAAGATCTTTAAAAGAAGCCAGTCTATATCTTGAGATGCGAGGATACAATATACAAGAATTAAATTGGAGTCTAGGAAAAAACTCAATAGATATTATTGCCTCAAAGAACGATCAAATTAATTTCATTAAAGTCTTAAAAACATATAATGATAAAGAAGATTATTATTTAAATTTAGATATTATTAATTCAAATATTAAACACCCAATTGAAAGATGGTTGAAAATAAATAAATGGCAAGGCAGCTATAAATGCTTAGTCGTAACTTTAGATGAGGGAATGTCTATCCTTGGATTTAATGAAATTTTAATTGACTAAAATAATCAACTAGATTTTTTTCTTCTCTATTTCGCCATTTAATTCTAGTCTCAATCTCACTTTTAGAAATTAAAATATTTCTCTTTAATGAAGTAATAGATTGCTTTGGTTCGAAAAATTCAATAAATTTCTTCTGCCAACTAACAGTAGAAATTGGACCAGCACTATACCATACAAAGTAATCCATGTGTTTACCACCTGAATATAGGCCAGCCAGATAATCCCATGAATCTACAAACCATTGCCAAATAACTTCTCTTGTGTAATGATTTCGCATTAAGTATGCAAACCAATAATCTATATCTTGCTGTTTAATAGTACCACCGGGTTTTAATCCCCAATCAATCAATTTTTTAGCTAAGTTAACATCTTTAGTCGAACATAAAGCCGCAGTTATGGATTGTTTAACATCGGGATCAATTGAGCTTACATATTCTTTTAAAAGCTTATCAATTTCTGACTTTGGTCCATGTCTTACTAATGTGCCGGCAATTAAAGCTCTATGTTCAGCGGGTAGGTTAGTAACTTTTCCATGTTTTTTAAATAATTTTAAGGCATTATCTATAGCTTCTTTGTTTTCACCAGCAATACTAAGAGCAAGTGTAGTAGTTCTTAAATGCAGAGTATTCGGGTCATCTTTTGGATTATCTAACCAACCTAATTTCCTAAACCAATAACTTGCTAATTGCCTTTTAAATTTATTAATATCTGATTCAGTTTTAATTAATCCATCTGTTAATACTTGAGCTTGACCCAGTATTCGAACCATCATTGACCAGACAGCGTCTCTAGGTTCTTGTCTTGAGCTAACAACTATATCTAGTAGTGAAGTAAGGTTATATTCCCCAGCTCTAGCTAAGAGCAGCATGTCATTTAGTAGCGTTATACGGCTTATCGAACTAACATTTCGGCCAATTATTTTCGACTTTATGTCAGACAACATGGCCTCATCTTTATACTTGACTAAATAATGGCCGCTGCCATTAATATTGAAAATTGGTTTTTCACCGTTAATTTCTATATCTGCTTGTTTTTTTTCTAGAATATCAACTTTGGTTGGTGGTTGGCTAAGAAGTGGAATTGGCCAGATAGATACTTTATCCTGTCCGTCTACTAAAAATCTTTCTTGTTCAAGATGGGCTTTACTACTATTAAACTCAACACTTAGCTCTGGTTGTCCAGATTGTTCGATCCATGGTGTCATTAGTTTCCCAATATCCTTTTTACTAATACTAGATAATGAACGCCACAAATCATCTCTAGTTGTATTTTTAAAAGCGTGATCCTTGAAATATACTTTTAAACCTTCTCTAAAATCACCTTCACCAATATATTCAAAAAGCATACTCAATATTCTTGAACCTTTTGCGTAAACTATTGCTGGATCGAATAGTGACATTATTTCATCGGGATGTTTAACTTTCACACCAACCGATTGGACATCTTTATAAATATCTCTGTGTGAACAACTAAGCACTCGTCCAGTTGTAAAATCCTCCCATTGGTTCCAATCAGGGTGCAGTCGATCAGGTGCAATATTTTCCATTAGCGAGGCAAAACTTTCATTGAGCCACAAATCATCCCACCACTTCATTGTTACTAGATTGCCAAACCACTGATGTGATATTTCATGAGAGATAACCAAAGTTATTAACTGCTCGGAAGATATTGATCTATTTTTTGGATCAGTTAATAATCCAACTTCTCTATATGTAATTAAGCCCCAGTTCTCCATAGCAAGACTATCAAAATCTGGTAATGCCACTTGATCTAATTTTTTCAGTGGGTAAGGTGTTTTAAAGTAATCAATGAAAAAATCGAGTACATTAATAGCCTCTTTGTTTGCGTACCCAAGCTGATTTATTGGTTGAGATATGTTTGCCCAAGAATTTACCTCAACTCCATTTTTAGATTTTCCACTAATGCAGTGCAATTCACCAATTACAAATGCAAGTAAATAAGAAGACATTATTGGTGAAGGCTCGAATATAGTCGTTTTTCTATCCGCTTTAACCACACTTTTATTAATTGGAGTATTACTAATTACAATCTCATTTTTTGGTCCAATAATACTTAAGTTAAAGACTGACTTTGCTTCTGGTTCATCTATACAAGGAAAAGCTTCCCTAGCATGGTGGCTTTCAAATTGGGTTGCGATGAGTGTTTTTTCTAGACTATTATGTTTATAAAAACAGGGGTAAATACCATGCATACTTTTACTTATTTGCCCCTTAAATTCCAATTTAATGGTGTATTTACCTGGCCTCATAAGTTCATCAGCATGAAGTCTTACTTCGTCATAACTCTTGTGAATATTAATTCGGTTAACTTCAATATGTTTCTTTTCTCTACCATTTTGAATAATAACTGCAGATAATATTTTCAATTCTTTTTGATGAAAAACTATTTTTTTTGAAGGCCTACCAATTTTTATCCCCTCAATTTCGACCTCTCCCCTAAAAGTCATTTTTACTTTGTCTATATCAAGGGTTAAATTATATATTTCAGGTTTAAATTGTCTGACTAAATGATGTATTTTGGCTCCCATATAGCAACCAGTTTAGCAGAAAAATATTTATATCTTTTGACCTCATACACTTATCTTGCTATAATACTAAAGTTCTATCCGGCCAGAAGGTCGGATTTTTTTATAAGAGTTGAGTTTAGATAAAATTTTAAAAATTAAAAAGGAGGTCCTATGGACTTAGATATGAAGCAATTGGCTTTAGCAATTCGAACTATTGCAGAAGAGAAAAACCTGTCACCTGATTCAGTTAAGGAAGTTGTTGAACAAGCTTTAGCTGCTGCTTACAGAAGAGATTACGGAGACCGTGAACAAGAAATTAGAGTAACCATGAATTTAAATAATGGTGAAGTAGATGTATTTATTACTAAAGAAATAGTTGAGAAAGTTGAACATCCGGCTTTTGAAATTAGCTTAAGCGAAGCTCAAACAAGAAAAAAGGATTCAAAAGTTGGCGATAAGCTTGAAGTACACGAGAAAGCTGAAGAATTTGGTCGAGTAGCTGCCCAAACTGCTAAACAAGTAATTCTACAGAGACTACGTGAAGCTGAACGCGAAATAATAATGTCTGAATATGAAGATAAAATAGGCACTGTTATAAATGCAACTGTTGCTCGAGTTGAGGGTAACATTGTACGGATTGATCTTGGCAAAGCCCAAGGCATTATGCCAAAAAGCGAACAAATTCAAGGCGAAAGATACTACCCTGGACAAAGACTAAAAGTCTTTTTAAAAGATGTAGAAAGAAGCTTTAGAGGACCACAACTAGTTGTATCTAGAGGTAATAAAGAATTTATTGAGTGGTTATTTAGAGCCGAAGTACCAGAAATGGAAAACGGTGCAGTAGAAATTAAAGAGATTTCCCGAGAAGCTGGAGTTAGAAGCAAAATTGCTGTAGCCAGCAATGTACCTGGCGTAGATCCAGTCGGTACCTTTGTTGGAGGTCATGGTACTAGAGTTAACGCAGTTGTGTCTGAAGTTGGCGAACAAGAAAAAATTGACATAATCATTTGGGCAGAAAATCCTGTTGAATATATAACTCAATCTCTTAGCCCAACTAAAGTTACTAAAGTTGAAATAGACGAAAGTAAAAAGAAAGCTAAAGTCATAGTACCTGATGATCAATTAAGCATCGCTATAGGTAAATCAGGACAAAACGTCAGACTTGCATCAAAGCTAACTGGTTATGAACTTGATATAGAAGCTGAAAAAAGTAATAAGACGTCAGAGGCACCAATACCAGAAAAGGAAACAAAAACAGAAGAAGTAAAAGAACAGCCAAAACAACCTCAGAGATTAAAGAAAAAGAATGAACTTGAAAGCTCACTGTTAGAAGCAATCGAAAAGCACGGCGACTAAGTACTGTCAATTAAAAAGCAATTGCTAATTAACTGAATTTAGTATATAATATTATTTATGAATGAATTACATGAAAGAGGTAGATCAAGAGAAGATCATCCAGATCTTAAACCTCAGTTCATCGAAGATATTCGTGAAACTGCTCTAGAAGCATGCTATGACGAAGAATTAGCAAATAGAACTTTTAGAAGTCTAGTTGGCCACGCATTTTATAAAAGTATTCTTGTAGAAAGTCGAAATAGCTCGATGTACAAAGAAGAAATAGAAGATTTTGGCCCATTGGAAGTTGAATATCATCCTAGACATAATCCAAAGCATTTTAGTGATGATTTCTATATTAAACCTCAAAGCATGATAGATTTTTACTTTTGGTGTGCGTTTAATACTCTACCTGGTGAACTTCCTAAGCCATTTAGTTCCTCTCCAGATTTTGAGAGCGGCCAAGAACAATTTGAATTGTTTCAAATACACGTTGAAACTAAACTTCTTAGCTAACAAAGCCGAAATATTTTATTAGCACTCTTGACCTGCGAGTGCTAAGTGCTATTATATAAATAGGCTTACGTTTCTTTTCTTTCTGCCAGCCAATAAAATATAATTGAGGGAGAAATTAAAAAAATTATGATACCTGAAACACCGGACTTTCAAGAATTTTTAAATCACTTAACAAACAATGCCTTACAAAGTTTAAAACACGCTGATGCCATAGCTAGGTCATTTGGCAGTGCATATATTGGTACTGAACATTTACTTCTAGGAGTACTAGCTCAAGACGGATCGATGGGTTCAAAAATACTAGCCGATGCTGGCGTGACATTAGATCGAGCAAGACTAGCGCTTAATTTAACTCCCAAAACACTAGTAGTTAATGTTGGTGCTAAAGGTTTGAGTGAAACCGCAAAACTTACTCTTAGAATGGCATATGATATTGCTCAAGATTATGCTCAGGATTACTGTGGGACAGAACATATTTTATTTAGTATTTTGGCTCAGAAGAATGCCAGAGCAACTATTCTTCTTAGAGATATGAACGTAAATACAGATAATCTTAATAGCGAGCTTCAGCAATTTCTAAATAATCAACAATATGAAGATAGCACTATACTTGGCGATACTAGAAGACGCGTTAAAAAATCTGGTAAAAAGACAGCGCTCGACTTTTTTGGCAATGACTTAACACTTCTAGCCAGACAAGGCAAACTTGACCCAGTTGTTGGTCGAGAAAATCAAATTAAAAGAGTGATTACTATTTTAAATAGAAGAACTAAAAACAACCCAGTGTTAATTGGTGAACCAGGAGTAGGTAAAACAGCAATAGTAGAAGGGTTAGCTCAGAGAATAGTATCAGAAGACGTACCTGACACTTTACTTGAAAAAAGAATAGTAGTCTTAGACCTTGCCGGTATGATTGCAGGTACAAAATACAGGGGTGAATTTGAAGAACGTCTCAAAAAAGTTATGAATGAACTTGAAACAGATAAAAACAGTATTGTATTTATTGATGAACTACACCTTATAGTCGGTGCTGGTGCTGCCGAGGGAGCGATGGACGCAGGTAATATCTTAAAACCTGCGCTTGCTAGAGGTAAACTTCAATTAATTGGTGCCACGACAACCAATGAATATACCAAACATATTGAAAAAGATGCAGCTCTTGAAAGACGATTCCAACCAATCCAAGTACCTGAGGCTACACTGCCAGAGACTTTTGCAATACTTAAAGGTTTAAGATCACATTATGAGAATTTTCATGGAGTCAAAATAAGCGATGAAGTCCTTGATGATGTAACTCATTTTGCACATCGATATATAAACGATAGATTTATGCCCGATAAAGCCATTGATTTAATAGATGAGACGTCAGCACACTTAAAAGTAGATAAAGGCAAAACATCTCCAGAGGTTAGAAAATTACAGAAGGAACTAAAACTAGTCAATGCCAGGCGTGAAGAAGCCGTCGATATGGAAGATTACGAAAGAGCAGCTAGAGCTAAAACTAGAGCTTCTCAAATCACATCACAATTGAATAAACTTCATGCCAATATTACAAAAGCTAGGAAGCTTACTGTTACAAGTGAAGATGTTGCCGACGTGGTTTCTCGGATAACAGGAGTACCAGTTAAGAAAGTAATCCGCAGTGAAGCTAAGTACCTGCTTGCTCTTGAGAAAACAATTGGCAAGTACGTTATAGGCCAACACGAGGCAGTATCTGCAGTTTCAAAAGCTATTAGGAGAAATAGAAGCGGCATCGGAAGCGATAAAAGACCAATTGGTTCATTTATATTCTTAGGACCAACAGGAGTTGGTAAAACTGAGCTTGCTAGAGTTTTAGCCAGAGAATTTTTTGGCAGTGATAATGCATTAGTTAAGATTGATATGAGCGAATTTGGCGAACATCATAATGTATCAAGATTAGTCGGAGCGCCAGCTGGATATGTCGGATACGATGACGGAGGCCAATTAACAGATAAAATTAGACGACAACCATATAGTTTAGTTTTATTTGATGAAATTGAAAAAGCACACCCAGATGTATTTAATATGCTACTGCAGATTTTAGAAGACGGCTATATTACGGATGCAAAAGGCCGAAGAATAGATTTCACTAATACAATTGTCATCATGACATCTAATTTAGGTGCAACTAAACTTCAAAAAGAATCTCAGTTAGGTTTTCATGCCCAAACCGGCAGTGACTTAAAAAACTTGGATGAACTTCATGAAGTTAACAAGAGTAGTGTCCAGGATGAATTAAAGAAAATGATTAAGCCTGAACTTTTAAACAGAATTGATAAAGTCATTGTCTTTAGAGCTTTGACCAAGAAAGATATTTACAAGATTATTGACCTACAAGTTGCTGAACTTAAAACCAGACTTCAGCGAAAAGGTATTAGCGTTCAATTAAATTCAGCGGCTAAGCAATATCTATTAGACCATGGGTATGATGCTAAAAATGGCGTCAGACCACTAAGAAGATTGATTCAAGATACTATAGAAGACCAACTTTCACTCGATATCCTAGATGATAAATATACCAAAGGTGATATTATTCAAGTAGCTACCAGCAAAGGTCAGCTTGAATATGCCATTACAAGCGAGTAATAAAAAGTCTTCATCCAAAAGAAATATATTTAGCTTTCTAATACTGTGTATTTGGCTTATTCTTGTAGCTTGGTTAATATTCAATCACCAAAATATTATTGATTGGTGGAAACTCTTAAGCTACGTTGAACCAGCTGAGGTTGCTCAGATTTCAAGCCAAGATGGTCTTACTTCATACGCTCATAAAATATTCAAGGTAAATCATCCTGTTATTGAAAATAAGTCATCTTTCCAAACCCATTGTCCAAATAATGGCGGTGAACAGACAATAGTACTAGGCTGTTATCATTCTAATCAAAATGGTATTTATCTACTAAGTGAAACCGATCCACGCTTGAACGGAGTCGAACAGGTCACAGCTGCACACGAAATGTTACATAGTGCTTATGATAGGTTAAGTTCGAGTGATAAAAACAAAATTAATACAATGTTAATTGATTATTATCATAATGATCTGACGGATAGCCGAATTAAAAAAACGATTGAAGCTTACCAGAAAAGTGAGCCAGGCAGTTTAGTTAATGAAATGCATTCAATTTTTGGTACTGAAATAATAGATTTAACGCCACAACTAGAGAGTTACTATAAACAATATTTTACAAATAGAGCGCAAATTGCCAAGTTTGCTTCAGATTATGAATCCGAGTTTACATCAAGACAAACATTAGTCGCCCAAGATGATATTCAACTTAAATCACTAAAAGCTCAGATTGAGCAAATCCAAAGTGATCTAAATACAAAATTATCTTCTATAAATTCACTTCAAAGCCAGCTCCAATCTGAAAAACAAAACGACCAGATAGCTGAATATAATGCAAATGTTCCTAAATATAACCAAATGGTTAGCTCGTATAATAACGAAATTTTTCAACTAAGATCGTTAATCAGTAGCTACAATACATTAGTAGCCCAAAGAAATGAAGTAGCTTTAACTGAAAACCAGCTATATAAGGAATTGAACGGCGAAAATTCGTTTCAAACAAAATAAGCTAAGGTTGGACCGTTGTAGTGGCTGACTTACCACCACTATCAGATAGCGTTAATGGAGTTCCAGGTGGGGCGCTTGCGCTACTAATATTACATTGTGTTGGGTTTTGAACATTGGAACAATATACAGTTGAAGTATTTGTATTTGAAACTGTATAAGGTTCTGTCCCCCCGCTCCAATTCACTAACACTTTAGTTCCCGCCATGTTTGCCGTGAACCCGTTTAGGTTGCTGCCCCCCGATTGGGGCGCTGAAAAATTTAATGGTTGCGACTGACTCCCAGAATAAAGCACGCTATCTGTCACAGTCGCAGTAAGTGTCCCACTACCGCTCGACGTCGGGTTATAAGTGAAAGAAACAGTACTTGGAGAATCACTTACATTAGATGTATTTATGGTATTTCCGTTTAAAGTAAATGTTACTGTACCTGGGAATTGAGGATGTGCTGCATCACTTAACGGATGAGTACCTTGGGTAACGGTTGCAGTTATAGTACAGCTTGTATCACACGTTGCAGGAGCAGTTAAGGATAAAGTTGGTGGGCTATCGTTACAATTGTGAACCGTATCTACGGCTGCACTAGTTGAATTACTTCTACTATTTGTTACATTTATGCTTTGTTTTCCACCTTTAAATATATCTATATTCCATGATGCGGCATTTCCATTAGCAACATTTTCCTTTGCGGCTGGTGGAGTACAGCTTGTAGCTGTGGCTCCGGATACTTTATCAATAATTGCAGAAGTCGTTTTGCCGTTTAATCCACCACCCACGTACCAGCTTGGGAATAAATCTGGTGAAGGACTTGGTTCTTCATCGCCATAATGAACATGATTTCTAACTATGAAGGCAGGACTACTTTTAATATCTTTAGGCGGTGTCCAATTAATTGGTTTCAAATCAGTATGAGCCGCCTCCATCATACCCCTAGTTAACGGTTCAGTTAAATACTCCATAGCTGTTCCAGTTCTTGAGCTAATATCAATATTCCTACTATGATTACCAACCCAAGAAACAACTGCAAATTGAGGAGACCAGCTAGTCATTAAACCGTCAAATCCATTATTTGTTGTCCCCGTTTTAACAGCGAAGGTCCAACCATTATCTCTTTGGAACTTATAGCCACCACCACCAAGAGAAGTACAAGTAGTAGCACTACAACTACCGGGTAAGTAGCTAGCCCGTGGATCTGAAGCCATGTTGTTGACTATATATGCAGTATCTTGTTTTATTACTTGTTTGCCGACAGGCTGTTTCCATGAATAGACAGTCTTGTTAGCGGCATCTGTTATTTTCATGATATATGTTCTTGGTATGGCATTACCCATTCGGGCCAGTGTAGATAATCCATTGACATGATCGTCTAAATGAAGGAATGCTCCATCTCCAATGGCAGAAGCACCATAACACTGCGTCGTATCTTTTGGCGTCGCGTTATTGATGTCTACCCCCTGTTGATAGCAGTTATATGCTTGTTGATGATGACTTAGTAAGTATTTATTATCCATCATGGCCGATGCGGTTGAGATAACTTTATTGACTGATGAAGTGTGACCATTACTATTGTCATTAGGTACAGCTTCAAGCATGGCCTTAACGGCTGGTATATTTCTTGAACCACCCAGAGCATACCGTAGAGTTAATGGTCCAGGTTGTAGAAAGTCGTAATCTTTCAGGCAGTTTCCGCCTTGCTTGGGTGGATTATGATTTGTGCAAGGATAACCTGGCAGTGGACCTTCACTATCGTATAGAACTGAACCAGCACCAACATTGTTATTGTTATCTATAAGTGTCGTGTAATCATATGGTTTAAAACTTGAGCCAGGTGGCACGAGTACACTAGAAGCATAATTAATCTCTCCGTGATCAGGATCATTAAAGTTTTCCCCACCGACTAATGCCATAATTTGCCCGGTTTGAATATTCTCAGCTACAGTAGCTTCTTCATCAGCCAAGCCAGCAGTTCTTCTTTTTAGATTATTAATATTATTGGCAATAATTTGTTCAGCTTTTCCTTGTAAGTTCATGTCTAGAGTTGTAATTACTTTCCATCCACCCCTTGTAACAGTACCTTCACCATAAGTTTGAATTAACTGCTGCTTAGCTGCTTCAACAAAATATGGCGCTTTAATTCCCTGATACTTCGGAGTTTGTTGATGTATTTCAGCTAACACATTTTCCGCTTTGGCTTGATCAGCTTGAGTCTGTGTAATATATCCTTGTTTAACCATTTGACTTAAAATGTATTGCTGACGACCTACCAAGGCTCCAGGATTAAATGTATCAACTGTAACTGAAGTGTTATAGGCATGTCCTGCATATGGAGAATAATAGCCTGGCGCTTGTGGAATAGCAGCCAACATGGCAGATTGTGCTAGATTAAGATTTTTGGCACTAATTTGGAAATAATCTTGGGCGGCACTTTCAACTCCATAATCTAAACCACCATATGGAGCAATGTTTAAATAACCAGTCAGTATATCTGCCTTGGTATACTGACGCTCCAGCTCAACTGCCAAAATTAATTCTTTAACTTTTCTAGTAACAGTTCTATTATCTGTCCATCCTTCATCTAATTTAACTAATTGTTGAGTGATAGTAGAACCACCCTGTAGAGATCCACCTCCACCTAAAACGTCGTGATAGCCAGCCCTAATCACACCTCTAACGTCAAATGCCCCTTCTTTATAAAAATTCTTGTCTTCAACGGCAACTGTGGCATCTTTGACGTATTTAGAAATATCTGTCCCTTTAACAGGTATTCGTTTGACTGAATTATAATCATTAAATAATACTACTTGGCCAGTTCGATCGTAATAAGTGACTGTACCACCAAGTGCATCTCCGGATAAATCTTTAATTTGAGGAAGATCTTTTCTAAAGTAAGCAAAAAGACCAATGGTTATAAAAAAGCCAACGACAATCGAGGCCCCAATAATTTTTAAAGCCATCAAGCCGCCTTCACGGCTAAACCAATATTCAACTAAATGACTAGGTTTAAGTTTATGCAGCCACCTCTTCCATCTCTCTTTAGGTAAGGTGGCTAAGTAATCAGCTCTGAGGGCATTTCTAGCAGCCCGTCTTGACTTAATCCGGTCACCAAGAGATCGGTTTAGTTTTATTGTATTACCGCTTTTGGTGGTAATTGTGTTTTTACCAGGACGACGCCGGCCAGTATTGCTACTCATAGATGTAAGCTTTTAGACGCTCCTTAACTATATAACTCTTATGAATGTAGTATAGCAAAATAAACAAAATTACTGGTTAAAATTATCAGTTAATTTTCAGCATTGGATAGCGACCCGTTATACTTTAATTTATAAAGTTATGAATTTATCCGAAGAACTAAAATGGCGCGGCTTATTTAAGCAAACCACATATAAAGATATAAACGAATTAGACAGCCAGAAAGTCACTTTTTATTGGGGCATTGATCCTAGTGCTGATTCAATGACAATCGGTAATTTAGTGGCCGCTGTCATGGTGAAAACTTTTATTAAACACGGCCATAAGGCAATAGTTTTAGTTGGCGGTGCAACTGGCCTCATAGGTGATCCGGATGGGAAAATAGAAGAAAGAAAGCTTTTAAGCCAAGAAGACTTAGAAAAAAATAAAAACGCTCTCATTAAGCAGTGCCAAACAATACTTGGACAAGATAACTTTGAACTTGTAGACAATATCACCTGGCTTAAAGATTATACTTATTTAAATTTTCTTCGAGATATAGGAAAACATGTGCCTATGAGACAAATGTTAAATAGAGACTTTGTAAATCGAAGATTAAGTGATGAAGGTCACGGAATCAGCTACGCTGAATTTAGCTACGTCTTAATTCAAGCTTATGACTTTTTACACCTTAATAAAAACAAGGATGTCACGCTTCAAGTTTGCGGTTCAGACCAATGGGGTAACTCTATTGCCGGTGTTGAACTAGTTCGAAGAATAAACGGAAGTGAAGCCCATGTCTACAGTGTTCCACTTATTGTTGACGATGCAACTGGAAGAAAATTTGGCAAAAGTGAAGAAGGGGCAATTTGGCTCGATTCAGCTAAAACTACTCCCACTCAATTTTTTCAATTTTGGATCAATATTCCAGATGATAAAGTTGAAAGCTATATAAAACTTTTTACTAGTATTACTCAAGAAGAGTTAACAAATCTCATGAACCAACAAAAAGATAATCCGGCTCAGCGCTCAGCCCAAAATTATTTAGCTGTAAATGTAACCAAATTAGTTCACGGTGTAGAATCAACTAATCAGGCTCAGAAAGTCACAGATATAATAATTGGCAAACAAGATTTAACAAATGCTTTAGATCAAGCCACTCTAGATATTATTAAAAGAGAGTTGCCAAATACTAAAATTTCAGCAGGAAGTGAAATAGCGCAGGTATTAGTTAAGACGCAACTAGCTCCTTCAAATAGCGAAGCTAGAAAATTAATTACCTCTAAAGCAATTTCAATAAACGGTCAAAAGATCAGTAAAGATAAATTTGATAGTACTGACTTTAAAAACGGTCTATTAATATTAAGGCGAGGTAAAGCCTTTAAAGACAGTGCTTTAATTGAATTGGAGTAAATATGGTTAATTTACCTAAAGCTAAACCTAAATCCAAAAGAAAATCTGATCAATATAACGATCCTAAACACAACTATCTACATTATTGGGATGGTCGGCAATATGAGCATCTTGCAGAAGAGATCGCCATTAATAAATTACTTAGATTTAAGCATTTCAATACGGCTGTAGATATTGGTGGTGGGTACGGAAGATTAAGTGTACTTTTAGAAAATTACTCGGACCATGTTGTTTTAGCTGAACCTAGTCAACAGCAGCTGGATATTGCTAAGAAATTCCTAAAAGGGCATCCAAATATTAATAAAGAATTGATGCAAGCTGATGACCTAAATTTTAAAGATGAAAGTGTTGACCTCGTAACTCTAATTAGGGTAATGCACCATTTACCTGATCCAAGTAATGAATTCAATGAAATAGCTAGAGTATTAAAAAATGAAGGCTATGCAATTATAGAAGTCGCAAATTACGTACATATGCTAAATAGAATTAGACATTTAATTAAGCTAAAAAAAATACCCGTAAAACCTGTAGACATAAGATCAGAAATTAATAAAAGCAAAGATGAAATACCTTTTGTTAACCATAATCCAGAAACTGTCACTAGGCAGCTCCAACATGCCGGTCTATACGTGGTAAAAGTTTTATCCGTCTCTAATTTAAGAAACCCCAGATTAAAAAAAGTCCTTCCAATGAATATAATGCTGGGTTCAGAAAAACTGATGCAAAGACCTCTCTCTAAGTTATATTTTGGACCAAGTATATTTTTCTTAGTTAGAAAGAAACATGATTTCTAAGCTAGAATTAGCTGACATCAATGGTATTGGAAAATCGAGACTAACTAAACTAAAACAACTCAAAATAAACTCGGTTGAAGACTTAATACATTTTTACCCTAGAAAATATGAAGATTATTCAGTTATTACGGAAATAAATAAGTTAAAACCGGGTAAAGTAAGCCTTAAAGTAAAAATTATTCAGGTCAAAGGATTTTACACTAGGCGCAGGCTTCATATTACAGAAGCCATAGCTAGCGACAAGTCTGGCAGTGTCAGATTAATCTGGTTTAATCAACCTTATCGCCAAGACACAATTAATAAAGAAAAAGAATATTATATATCAGGTATTTTTGGACTGTCAGCTGGTCGGCTTTCAATAATAAATCCCTCAATTGAACTAGTTACTGACTTTCCGATTAATTCGGCTAGAATCCTACCAATTTACAGGGGTATTAAAGGTGTAGACTCCTATCATTTAAGAAAAGCTCTCAATCAAGTGTTTGAAACAAAATTAAAAATTAATGAAACATTACCTATGTGGCTCATTGAAGATTTTCAACTTATATCTCTACCAGAAGCCCTAAGAGCAATTCACTTACCAAAAAATTCTGAAGAACTAAAAGCTGCCCAGAAAAGACTAGGCTATGAGGAAGTATTTTGCCTCAGTTTGGCAAGTCTACTAAATAAAGAAGATAATAAAACTGAAGATGCGCTAAAAATTGAGTTTCATCAAAATCTAGCTAAAAAATTTGTCGGCTCATTACCATTCACATTAACCGATGAACAGAGGTATATTAGCTGGCAAATATACAAAGACATACAAAACGCTGAACCGATGAACAGATTAATTGAAGGTGATGTTGGCTCTGGAAAAACTGTAGTAGCGCTTATGGCTGCCTTAATGGTTATACATGCAGATAAACAGACTGCTTTTATGGCACCGACAGAACTGCTTGCCAGGCAACATGCAAGTACAATAAATAACCTACTTACTCCTCTAAAATTAGAAGACAAAATTGTACTTCTAACTGGTTCTTTAACTCAAACTCAAAAAAGTGAAGTTTATAGAAAGATTAAAAACGGCCAAGTCAAAATAATAATTGGCACTCAAGCACTTCTACAATCAAGTGTCGATATGCACTCATTGGCCTTAATAATTATTGATGAGCAACATCGATTTGGAGTCGATCAAAGAAAAACACTAATGCAAAAAGCGGGTCATATGCCCCATGTACTGAGTCTTAGCGCCACACCAATTCCGAGATCTCTGGCTCTAACGCTTTATGGTGAACTAGAAATCTCACAATTAAAACAATTACCGAGTGGACGAAAGCCTATTAAAACAAAGATTATTGCCCAAGAGTCAATAGGTAGGCTGTATGACTCTGTCATTAAAGAAATAGACGCCGGTCGGCAAGTTTTTATTGTATGCCCAAATATATCTATCAATGAAGAAAGTAATGTTAAATCAACTGAAGAAGTTTATGAAGAAACCAAGCTGTCTAAACTTGGAAAATATAAGATAGGACTACTTCATGGTAAGCTCAAAAACATAGATAAAAATATGGTTATGAAGAATTTTATTAATCAAGAGATAGACATTTTAGTCAGTACAACAGTAATAGAAGTTGGTGTTGATATCCCAAACGCATCGGTCATGATAGTTCATAGTTCCGAACGTTTTGGCCTGGCTCAACTCCATCAACTAAGAGGTCGTGTTGGTAGAGGTCAGCATCAAGGTTATTTTTATATGCTTACTCAAAATGACAGCCCAGCTTTAAAGCGTTTAAGGGCTCTTGAAAGCAGCAGCAGTGGGTTTGAGCTTGCTGAACTTGATCTCGAACTTAGGGGACCAGGTGCTATATACGGTACGCTACAACATGGTGCTTTAGACCTGCGAATTGCTAATTTGTCTGATCGGGAATTAATTACAAGTGCGGTGACAGGTGCCAGAAAGTTTATTAAGAAGAAAGAAAATTTGTTACAATATAAAGAGCTAGCTGTCAAAGTTAATCAACTTAGAACAGTTTCTAATTTAAACTAAATAAGAAATATTATGTACGCTGTTGTTTTCCATGCTCATCAAAAATTAGATCGTTTAGCTTACGATCAATTAAAAAAAATAATTAAGTCTGATAGTTTTTTCCCAGACATTGAAGACATTATAGGATTTGAAGGTAAAAAAGGCCCCGATAGTACAAAATTAAAAAAGGGCGGCGGCTTAAATCAGCCTTGGCATTTTGTTGATCCACATAAAAGAAGGGATAAAGATCTAATCAAAGAAATTGGTTATCATTTTGATCAACTCACTTTAAGTCTTAAAAAGAAAGATGAAATTCGCTCAGCGTTTGAGGCTGCTTGGCTAGCACATGCTTTAGTTGATGGCTTAACGCCAGCTCATCATTATCCCTATAAAAAAGAGCTCCAAAACATTCATGGTCTAAAAGAAGAGAGGAATTTTGACATTTTAGACCGAGCATATGTGAAAACTGGCAAATTATCTAAATCTATTGCACAAAGTTTAAAGTTAATCGGTCCTAAAGGTTTAATAACTACCCATGCTTTATTCGAGGCAGGGGCGTATTTTATGACCGCACCAAATAAATTTAAAGTTGACCTACCAACTGAGAAAGAATTAAAAATTGTCAAAAAAAAAGGTATTTCTAAAATGTTTAAGAATTATTTAAAAGATGTCGCTAAATTAGATATTTATGATAGATACAGTTCAACAGGATGGACTAAGGATTTAAAGAGAGACTTTAAAGATGAAGTTTTACCTAGGATGATAAGGATAGTTACTTTATCTTGGTATAGTGCTTTTCAAAAAGCAGGATTATAAAATAATGAGAGTTATCTCTGGCTATTTAAAAGGACTAAATTTTGATAGTCCAAAAAATTACAAAATTCATCCCATGAGCGAAAAAATACGTGGTAGTTTATTTAATACTCTCGGAGATATTGAAGGATTAACACTTTTAGATACTTTTTCTGGTTCTGGCTCATTATCTTATGAAGCAATTAGTCGTGGGGCTAAACAATGTGTTGCAATCGATGTAAGTAAATTAGCTGTAGAAAACATCAAACTTAACTGCAAGAAATTAGACATTGGAGAAAAGTTAGAAGTTTATAAATCTACAATCGCAACCTGGTCAATAAATAATCAAGATAAAATTTTTGATTTAATTATCGCCGACCCACCATATAACGACACCCAAATACTGCAACTCAATAAACTAGGATCTCATTTAAAGAAGTCTGGCACTTTAGTTTTATCCTGGCCAGGAAAACTAGAACCTATTAATTTAATCGATTTAAAAGTAGTTAAATATAAAAATTATGGTGATTCACAGCTAGTTTTTTACCATAAAATTAGCTAAAATACTTCTTTATAAAAGCCACGACAATAGGCGGATGTGGTGGAATTGGTAGACACGCTAGCCTTAGGAGCTAGTGCCCTTACAGGCGTGGAGGTTCAAGTCCTCTCATCCGCACCACTTAAATTGCTTCAGCTTGCACTTTATTTTAAAAGTGATTAAATTCCACTGATGTTTTTTTATGAAGAAGATAGATCAGGTAAAAATGCAGCCCTAAAATTACATCGACTTGCCACCGAATGGACTTCCAATTTAGAATTTATCGACAGACCAGAGACTTATAAAGGTCAGAAAATTCGGACAAAAGGTATTATGGCTTTGGATGAAACTGAGAGATATTTTGCCTCAATTGGAATAATTGAATACGAACCTGTAAGTCTCTATCGTAAAAGCTATATTGGGCGCGTAATGTTAGGCGGAGGAAGACAGCCGATAGTAGCTATATCTTTCGTAGATAATGAAATACCAGAAAGTAGTGGAGTAATCATTGCTAATAATTTCAATGTTGTCACATATCATGGCAGCCCAGATCTTGACGCCAAGCGCGAAATAGGTCATAGGATAACAATTGTAGACGAACGAATATTATCTGATGTATTAAGAATTATTGGACTTACAGAACAATAAAAAATAAATACTTACACTTTCTTTACATAACGATAATGTGGTATAAATTATACATACTGGTTATGTTTGCAAAAGAAAAACATGTCTAATCAAAATTATTTAAATAGAATAAAAAAAATTAATATTCATAAAATGAATTATAAATATGCAAGTGCTTCTTTATTCGCACTTCTTTTCGTAATTTTAGGAGTACGACTTTTATTAAGCGGCCATGCAGCCGGCCCATTTGCAAGTGTGAATTCTGACAGTGGGTCTTTGGCAAACGGAGCTACTGTCCAATCGTCACCATCCGTTAGTGATGGTAAATATGTGGTGCTTAATAATTCAACAAGTAGTTGTGTCTTATCTCAATTTAGTGCTACAAATCAACCGTCATGTCTTGTACCTTTTGCCACCACTTCTCCTTTAAATACTCAAATACCAGCTAACCCAAAATTAGCAACGTATAGTACACAAGTAATTAATCACCTTATTACTTTCAATTGGCAATTTCAGAATGCAGGTGCTAACACTTTTGAACTTCCCGCTTCGACGGATTCACGTCCAACATACTTTGGCCACCCTGGTGATCCAAGTATTCTAATTTCAAGTTGTAGCAGCGGTTGCATATCACGAAATGGGAGTTCATTTGCCGGCACTGCAATACATATTCCTCTACATGCTATTGCTGGTACCAGCCCCGATCATCATCTGGACGTTATTGAAACTGACACTGGGATTGAATATGGTTTTTACCACGCAGCAGTAGACTACTCTACAAATACAATGACCACCGAAACTGGATATGAAGAAAATATAACTACTGGTCTAGGTGTCCAGACCCCTAAGAGTGCAGATGCTGCTCATATTGCCCTGCTTGGGGGACTGTTAAGACCAAATGAACTTTTAGATGCTACTAATAATAAGACATATATTCACCATGCTTTAGTATTGGATGTTCCTTGTGTAGCAGACGGGAAGACTACCCCTGGTATACCTTCATCTGTCTATCCAGCTCTATATTCTAATGGCTCAACTATTCCATCTGATGCTTGTCACGATAGCTCTATAGGCGATGGTCCACCATACGGATCACTGCTTGCGTTAAATATGACTGATCAACAGATAGCCGCAACAAACTCTCCAGGTTGGGAACAAACAATAATGAAGACAATAGCTCACTACGGAGCTTATGTATCAGACACGCAAAGCACGGAACTTCTATCTATATTCCGCCAATCATGTGAATCTTGGGCTAGTTTAGGTGTGCCAGATATATTTCAAAATGTCGACCAACAACTTGCGGCAAGTAGTGGTGGCACATATTATTTCAGCTCAGATTGTTCTCATTTTCCAACAAGCGCCAATTACGGCTTGAAGTCCACCTTTGCTATTCCGGTAAATCAACTTGAAGTAATAGATCCCTGTATTCCAAAACACATTTGTTAGTTAAGTATTCTATATAATTAGAGTAATTATGCATTTGAATACAAAACCATATAAGGGGTCAAGAGACTTTTACCCAGAAGAGAAACGACTCCAAAAATATATATTTAATAAATGTCGGCAAGTAGTGCAGTCTTACGGTTATGAAGAGTATGATTCGCCAATTATTGAGCCAATAGAAATATATAAGGCAAAAACAGGTGAAGAAATTGTCAATGAGCAAACTTATGAATTTCATGATCGCGGCAAAAGACACGTTGTAATTAGACCGGAAATGACACCTAGCGTTAGCAGGATGGTAGCTGCTAAAAGACAAGAACTTGCCTATCCTTTAAGGTGGTATAGTATCCCCAACTTATGGCGTTATGAACGACCACAGAAAGGTCGACTTAGAGAACACTGGCAGTTGAATGTGGATATATTTGGTCTAAAAAGCATTCAAGCTGAAATTGAATTAATAAATATTATTAACGATGTGTTTAAGTCATTTAACGCAGAACCTAAAACTTATGAAATAAAAGTGAATCATAGAGGTTTAACAGACGAAATTCTTAAAAATTACTTAGGATTAAAAGATGCTTCCGCTAAAAAATTAACAACGTTAATAGACAAAAAAACTAAAATGGACATCAATGATTTCATAGGTGGGGTTGACGATATTCTATCTACTGAGGAAAAAGCAAAAAACGTTACCGAACAAATTATGACTTATTTAGCTTCTAAAAAACTATCTGACTTACCTGTTTCGGTTACTAAATCTAACTCATATAAAGAGCTAAATGAATTAATAGAAAAGCTCAAAGACCAAGAAGTAGTCAATGTTAAATATGACCCAAGTTTAATGAGAGGTTTAGATTATTACACTGGCTGTGTTTTTGAAGTCTATGATAATAACCCGGAAAATAACAGAGCCATGCTTGGAGGCGGCCGATACGACAGCCTAGTTGGGTTATTTGGTGTCGAACCACTACCAACAGTTGGCTTTGGCTGGGGAGATGTAACGTTAATTAACTTTCTCAAAGGCCACCATTTGCTTGAAGATTTATCAATTGAAACTGATGCTTACGTTGTTTTAATTGGAGAAGTTGAGGGCAAAGCGTCGAAAGTTATACAAAAGTTAAGACAAAGTGGCATAAATCTGGCAGTCGACTATAGTAGAAAAAAAATAGGTGATCAAATTAAGGTAGCTGCTAAAAAGGGCATAAGCCGAGTAATAATAATTGGTGACGAAGAGTTAAGTTCAGGACTTTTTAAGCTAAAAGATTTAAATTCTTCAAAGGAAGAAAGTTTGTCCCTAGAAGACTTAATTAAAATTTTAAAAAAATAATTAATGACTGCAACTAATCACGCATTAACTGGTACTGCTATCGGTTTACTTGTGAGCGAACCACTTCTTGCAATCCCGATTGCTTTTATTTCGCACTATGTCTGTGATGCCATCCCTCACTTTGGAATTAGTGGAAAAGACTTTGTTACTTCATCTAAATTTAAAAAACTTTTAATAGCTGAAGCAGCCATTTGTTTTTTAATTGTACTAAGTTTGTTTATTCTTAAACCCCAACATTGGTTAGTTGCTATTTTTTGTGCCTTTTTAGCAGCTTCTCCAGATTTACTTTCAATAAATAGATTTAGAAGAATTAATAATAACTTGAAGTGGCAGCCAAATATTTACAGTCGGTTTAGTCAAGCTATCCAGTGGTTTGAAAAACCAATTGGATCAATAGTTGAACTTACATGGCTCATTTCGGCAATTATTATTATTCTGCCATTAATTGGACTAGTCAAAACTTAGTTAAGGTGTTAGCATAGTCATTTAATGTCTGTAACAACTGAGAAAATTGCCCCAACTAAATTCAAACTAACTATCAAAGCAAATAGTGGTGATCTAGTAAAATTCAAGGACACTTCTGTTAATAAGCTTGGTAAAAATGTTAAAGTACCTGGTTTTAGGGTTGGAAAAGCACCAGCTTATCTAACTGAAAAATATATTTCAGAAAATGAACTTCAAAATGAATTTTTAAATTTAGCTATTTCCAATTTGTATGATCAAACATTACTAGATAAACAAATAAGGGCCGTTGGACAGCCAGAAATTTCAGTAACTAAATTTGTACCTTTTACAACACTTGAGTTTATTGCCCAAACAGATGCAATAGAAATAGTAAAAGTTGGAGGTTATAAAAACCTTGGCCTAAAAGTTCAAACTACACACGTCACAGATAAAGAATTGAATCAAGTACTAGACAATCTATTACTGCGTGCTTCTACAAAAAACAAGGTCACTCGTCCGATAAAAATCGGAGATGAAGTTAGTTTGGAGTTAACGGCTCATAAACCAAAATCTAAAATTGAATATTCAACTCTGTCGAATAAGAATATTAAACTAATTATCGGTCAAGACAGCTACATTAAAGGATTAGATGTGAAGCTTAAAGGACTAAAAACTAGCCATTCAAAAACTTTTCAACTAACACTTGCTAAAGATTTCGCAGATGAAACTCTAAAAAATAAATTAGTTGAATTTAAAGTTAAAATTAATGAAGTCAACGAATTAACTAAACCAAAACTTGATGATAAATTTGCTAAAACCGTTGGTCCTTTTAACAGCATTGAAGAGCTTAAAAAAGATATAAAAGCTCAGCTTACATTTGAAAATCAAAAAAGAGCGATGGAGCAGTTTGACAATTTACTGCTTGAAAAAATTTCTAACTCAAGTGAAATACTAATTCCAAGTGTATTAATTGACCTTGAAATAGACCGGCTTGAAGAAGATGAAAAACGAAATATTGTTTATAGGGGCCAGACTTGGCAAGAACATTTAAAAGAAGAAAATTTATCTGAAGAGAAGCATAAAGAAAAACAAAAACCAATCGCCGAAAATAGGGTAAAAATTGGGGTTATTTTAGGAGTAATAGCTAACGACGAAAAAATCGAAGTCACAACAGGCGAACTAAATAAAAGAATAACCGAGTTAAAAGCAAATTATAAAGATGAAGTGATGCAAGAAGAATTAAAAAAACCAGAAAATATTAGAGAATTAAGAAACAGATTAATGATTGAAAAAACCATCGATAAAATCCGAAGTCTAAACCAATAATTAGCACTCAACCTTGACGAGTGCCAATTAAAAAGCTATACTTTTTTTAGTGAAAAATCAGGTTCTAATTCCAACCGTAATTGAAAATGAAGGTCGCTACGAACGAGCCTATGATATCTATAGCCGACTACTTAAAGATAGAATAATTTTCTTAGGTAGCGATGTTAATGTCGCTACAGCTAATATTGTCGTAGCCCAGTTTTTATTTCTCCAAGCTGAAGATGCCAAGAAAGACATTTATTTCTATATCAATAGTCCAGGTGGTAGTGTCTATGACGCATTAGCAATATACGACACGATGAAATATGTTAAGAACGATATCCAGACAGTCGGTATAGGAGTCCAAGCTTCGGCCGCAGCATTTTTACTTTCTTCTGGCACAAAAGGAAAAAGATTTTTACTGCCTAACGCTTCAGTCATGATTCATCAACCATCTTCTGGTACAAAAGGTAAAGTCACAGATCAAGAAATTGATTTGAAAGAAGCTTTAAGAGTTAAAAAATTACTAGAGGAAATTATGGCTAAAAATACCGGTCAAAAACCTGAAAAAATCCATGAAGATATGGAACGAGATAAATGGTTAAGTGCTGAAGAAGCTAAAAAATACGGCATTGTAGATAAAGTTCTTATTTAATATTTGACATTGACTACACTTTGCTTCAAACTATGTACTTAAGAAGTAGTGTAAGTTCAGTGCGCCCGTATTAACGACTGATCTTAGTATATTTCAGCTGAACTTATAAAATAAAAACGAAACAGATAAATATTAACGATATCTGGCGGGTTAGTATTAATAGTTATCACTATATTAGTTAAAGATTTTATTAGGGGGTATTTATTTAGTTATGCCAAAATCTACTTTTAAAAACCAACGTGTCTCATTTACTCAACAAGATGAAGCTTTGGCTTTACCAAATCTAGTTGACCACCAAAACCGTTCATTTAAATGGTTTGTAGAAGAGGGACTGGGTGAACTTTTAAGTGAAGTTAGCCCAATTGAAGACTACACAGGTGGCAAATTATCTCTTAGATTTAAAGATTATCACTTTGGAGATCCAAAACTAACAGAGCAACAAGCCCGAGAAAATAATGTTAGCTTCGAATCGCCTCTAATGGCTAATGTTGAATTAACAAATAAGGTAACAGGTGAAGTTAAAGAAACCGAAATATATCTTGGTGATTACCCTTGGATGACAACAAGAGGTACTTTTGTTATTAATGGTGCTGAAAGAGTAGTCGTCAGCCAGCTGATAAGATCGGCAGGAGTTTTCTTTACTTCTGAAATCCACGGCTCATCCAATTTATATGGAGCAAAAGTAATTCCAGGACGAGGTGCTTGGCTAGAATTTGAAACTTCAGCCGCCGGTGCGTTGTTTGTAAAAATAGACCGAAAAAGAAAAATCCCTGTCACAACACTTCTAAAAGCTTTAGGTATAAGTGAAAGCAGAATGAAAGAATCAATGGCACACGTTGATACTGGAGAGCTCAATTATCTTGATGCAACTTTAGAAAAAGACTCAGCCAAAGGTCAAAACGATGCCTTAATTGAAGTGTATAGAAGACTTAGACCCGGTGACCTGGCAACAGTCGATAACGCTAAATCATTAATTGAAAACATGTTCTATAACTTTAAACGTTTCGACTTTAGCCGAGTTGGCCGGTATAAGATTAATAAACGTCTAAATTTAGATATTACAAATACCACTGCTAATAGAGTCATGAGATTAGAAGATATTGAAGCTATTGTGGCTGAAATTATTAGACTTAATAACACTCAAGAACCAGCTGATGACATAGATTCATTAGCCAACCGAAGAGTTAAACTTGTCGGTGAACTAGTTCAACGTCAATTTAGGATCGGTCTACTTAGGATGGAAAGAAATACTAAAGACCGTATGAGCATGAGCGATATTGAAACTGTCGGACCTGGTCAATTGATTAATGCTAGACCAGTTGTAGCAGCTGTCAGGGAATTCTTTGCAAGTTCTCAACTTAGTCAATTTATGGATCAAATCAACCCACTTAGCGAGCTAGCTCATAAAAGACGATTAAGTTCTATGGGACCGGGTGGATTAAGCCGGGAAAGAGCTGGCTTTGAAGTTAGAGATGCTCACGCTACCCACTACGGAAGAATTTGTGCTGTTGAAACACCAGAAGGTGCAAATATTGGCTTAGTTTTAAATCTTGCTAATTATGCCAGAGTTAATGACTACGGCTTTATTGAAACACCATATATTAAAGTAATTAACGCTGTAACTGCTAAAAACAGCATCGGACATATTGCAAGAGAATCGCTGCTAGACGATAAAGAAAAAGTTATAGTTAAAAAAGGTGAAAAAATTACTTCTGCTCAAGCAGCCAGACTTGCAAAAGTAAAATCTAAAGTTACTTGGCCAGTTAAACCAAAAGTTTCCCCCGAAGTAATATATCTTGATGCAGCCGAAGAAGAAGATTCAATTATTGCAGGTGGAGGTAGTGAAATTGATGAAAATGGTTACTTTGTTCATGAGCGTATTAGTGCCCGTTCCTATCTAAAACCAGGTGAAGTTGACTCGGATGACGTGACTCATTTAGATGCATCGAGGAACCAAATTATTGGCTCTAGTGCTGGCTTAATACCATTTATTGAAAAGAATTACGTTTACCGTAGTCTTATGGGAAGTAACCAGCAAAGACAAGCTGTACCTCTAATACAGCCGTTAGCTCCAATTGTTGGAACTGGACTGGAAGCTTCTGCTGCTAGAAATACTGGTCAATTAACGCTTGCTGAAGATAGTGGAGAAGTTACTAAAGCAACCGCCCAAGAAATAGTCGTTAGATATAAGAACGGTAAGAGTGTTTCATATAACCCACTCAGATTCTCAAGAAGCAATGAAGGAACTTCAATTAATCACAAAGTTGTAGTTAGCAGTGGCGATAAAGTTAAATCAGGTGATGTTCTAACAGAAGGAATGTCAATTGAAAATGGTGAATTAGCACTTGGCAAAGACTTAATAACTGCTTTTATGCCCTGGTCTGGTTATAACTTTGAAGACGCCATAATAATTAGCAGAAAATTAGTCGAAGATGACACATTAACTTCTGTCCATATTGTTGACTTTATGATTGAAGTTCGAGAAACCAAACTAGGACCAGAATTAGTTACATCAGACATTCCTAACGTATCCGAAGAAACACTAAGACACTTAGATGAAGATGGAATAGTCAGGATAGGTGCCGAAGTACATCCCGGAGATATTTTAGTCGGTAAGATTACTCCTAAAGGTGAACAAGAACTAAGCTCAGAAGAAAGATTACTTAGAGCAATCTTTGGCGAAAAGGCTAAAGAAGTCAGAGATACTTCTCAGAGAATGAGTAATGGTAAACACGGCAAAGTAGTCGGTGTAAAAATATTTAGCCGAGAAAATGGTCATGAACTAAAAGCTGGTGTTATAAAGCAGATACAAGTATTTGTGGCACAAATGAGAAAAATTGCTGTTGGTGACAAATTAGGTGGACGTCATGGAAATAAAGGAGTTATTGCCTCAATTCTTCCAATTGAAGATATGCCATTTATGGAAGACGGAACACCAGTTGACATTATTTTAAACCCACTCGGAGTACCTTCCAGAATGAATGTCGGCCAGTTATTTGAAACACACTTAGGTATGGCTGCCAGAGCATTAAATATGAGAGTTACTAGCCCATCATTTAATGGAGTACCTGTTAGTAAAATTGAATCATTGTTAAGTGAAGCTGGTTTACCAAAAGACGGTAAGCAGCAATTATTTGACGGTCGAACTGGTGATGCGTTCAGTGAGAAAACAACTGTCGGTAGTATGTATATGATTAAGCTTAACCATATGGTGGCGGACAAAATACATGCCCGAAGCACCGGGCCATACACCATGGTTACTCAGCAACCACTTGGTGGTAAAGCCCAAAATGGTGGCCAAAGATTTGGCGAGATGGAAGTTTGGGCGCTTGAAGCTTATGGCGCTGCTAATACTCTACAAGAGATGTTAACTATAAAATCTGATGATGTTTACGGTAGGAGTAAAGCTTATGAGTCAATCATAAAGAAGACTGCCATAGTTGGTCCAAAAGTGCCAGAAAGCTTTAATGTGCTTGTAAAAGAACTTCAAGGACTAGGGCTTAAAGTCGATTTGGTTAGTTCAGACAAACTAGTAGATGCTGAAGAAGTACTGGCCACTAATATTCACGAAGAAGCGACTCATCCGTCAGAAGTAGATATGCCCGAAGAAGCTGTATCAGAAATAGACGTGACTGAGGAATCAATATCTCCGGAAGATTTCAGCGACCTCGAAGAAGCTGAAATGCCGGCCATGGTGAGTTCGGCCGAAGATAAGTCAGATGAATCTAATTCAGACAAAGAGAGCAAGGAGTAAATTATGGTTCCACAGAGATATTCAAATAATAGTACTAATATTGCAGATTTTGATGCTGTTCGACTTGCTGTAGCTAGCCCTGAAGATATATTAGATTGGAGTTACGGTGAAGTTACTAAGCCAGAAACCATAAATTACCGAACTCAAAAACCTGAAAGAGATGGATTATTTTGTGAAAGAATTTTTGGTCCGGTTAAAGATATTAATCCGCATGATGCCAAATATAAAGGTGTGAGAAGCCGGGAAGCGGCTGTAGATAAAAATGGTGAGCTTGTCACGAGAAGTATCGTTAGACGTGAGCGAATGGGTCATATTAACTTAGCTGTACCTGTTAGCCATATCTGGTTCCTTCGAGGTACACCGAGCGCAATGGGACTTCTCCTAGGGCTGACTGTCAAAAGCTTAGAAAGAGTGGCCTATTTTGCCAGCTACATCATAAAAAGTGTCGATAAAGAAAAACTTGAGACATTTCTTAAAGATCGTGAATCAGAATATGAAGCAGCAAGCCAAGCTATCAATATACGTTACGAAAAAGAAGCTAAAAATGAAGATGCCAATGTCAAAGAACTAGCAACTTTAAAAACAGCTGAGATTGAACAGTTATCTAAAGATTTTGATTTATATAAAGATCAGATATCTCTTCTTCAAAAAACCAGCTTAATAAACGAAACGGATTACAGAAACCTGCCTGATGAACTTAGAAATATTATAAAAGTTGGTATGGGCGGTTCAGCCTTAAAAGAGCTACTTAGCGAAATTGACCTGAAAAAATTAATTGAAACTTTAACTACCGAAGCAGAGAGTGCCAAAGGTCAAAGGCGTAAGAAAATTATGAAGCGTCTAAGACTTCTAGAAAGCATGGATAGAGCGGGTATTAAACCCGATAGCATGTGTCTTAGCGTACTCCCGGTTATTCCTCCAGATTTACGCCCAATGGTTCAACTAACAGGTGGTAGATTTGCAACCAGTGACTTAAATGACCTATATAGACGAGTTATAAACAGAAACAACAGACTAAAGAAACTAATGGACCTAAATGCTCCTGAAGTAATTAGACGAAACGAGCAGAGAATGCTTCAAGAAGCAGTTGATGCACTAATAGATAACAACAGTGCCAGATCAGGTCGGGCAGTGGCCGCAACTGGTCAAAGACGAAGACTAAAAAGCTTAAGCGACATGCTAAAAGGTAAGCAAGGACGATTCAGGCAGAACCTACTTGGTAAAAGAGTAGATTATTCAGGACGATCTGTAATAGTGTCAGGTCCTGAGCTTAAAATTTACCAATGTGGCTTACCGAAAATGATGGCTCTTGAGCTATTTAAACCTTTTGTCATTGGCGAGCTAATAGCTAGAGAACAAGCTCATAATATTCGTAGTGCTACTAGATTAATTGAAATGGGTGAAACTGTAGTTTGGGACGCATTGGATGAAATGATTAAAGAAAAGTATGTCCTTTTAAACCGGGCTCCTTCACTTCATAGATTAAGTATCCAAGCTTTTCAACCTGTTTTAATTGAAGGCCGTGCTATCCAATTGCACCCATTAGTTTGTAAAGGATTTAACGCCGATTTTGACGGAGACCAGATGGCTGTACATTTACCACTCAGTCGCAAAGCACAAGCTGAAGCTAGAGATATAATGGCTGCTAATAAAAATCTTCTAAAACCAGCTGATGGATCACCAATACTTCACATTGAGCAAGACATAGTTTTAGGCTGTTACTATCTTACTTACGAAAAAATCAATGTCGATAAAGATAAAGTTAAATCATTCGCTAATATTGAAGAAGCACTGATGGCACTAGACGCTAAAAAATTAACATTACAAAGCTACGTTAAGCTACCTTTCAGAGGTGAAATTAGACGGACAACTATAGGCAGGCTGCTTTTTAATGAAGTATTCCCGGAAGATTTCCCTCTTCAAAATGAAACAATGACTAAAAAACGACTTCAGTCAGTTATGGCTAAAGTTTATGCAAAATATGGTCAGGAAAAGACTTCAGAAGTAGCAGACGATCTAAAGGACATGGGTTTTTACTATGCCACTATATCAGGCTTAAGTATGGGTATGGGCGACTTCGAACCTGTTAAAGGCATGGATAAGGCACTAGATGAAGGTGAAGACAGAGCAATTGCTATATATAAACAATTCGAAGAAGGCTTTATAACTGATGAAGAACGACATAGATTAACTGTAGATAATTGGTCTAAAATTGATTCAAGAGTTCAGGAAATGCTGGCCGAACAAATGGTTGGTCAGGACTCATCTATGGCAATAGCCATTAATTCAGGAGCTAGAGGCAACGTGTCACAGCTTAAAAGTGCTGTTGGCATGCTCGGTGTACTTCAAGACGCGGCCGGTAATGTAATTGAACTGCCTATAAAATCTGGTTATATAGTTGGTTTAACTCCACTAGAATACTTTACTGGTACAAGAGGTACACGTAAGGCACTAATTGACATAGCACTAAAGACCGCTGACGCTGGTTATCTAACAAGACGCCTTGTCGATGTTGCCCAAGACGTTTTTACGCTTGAAGGTGAAGCCGATGATCCAGGAATTGAAATTATGCGCTCAGATGCAGAGTTTATAGGAGTCTCGTATGGTTCAAGACTAATCACTAGATACTCAGCAGCTGCCATAAAAGGCATCATTAAAAAAGGTGAGCTAATAACAAGTGAGATTGCAGAAAAGATCAACAACGATGAATCTTTGGACGGTGTAAAGATTATGAGCGCTCTAAGCTGTACAAATGTTAGAGGGGTATCTAAAAAATCTTATGGTCAAGATCCAGCTACTGGAAAGATGGTCGTAGACCACCAACCTATAGGAGTTATTGCAGCTCAAAGTATTGGTGAACTTGGCACACAGCTTAGTCTGGATTCAAAACACCGTTCAGGCGCTGTTGTAGCTGATGCTGCAGCTCAGGGACTTTCTCGTGTAGAAGAATTATTTGAAGTTAGAACACCTAAAGGTCAAGCTTACTTAACTTCTATTAGTGGTACTGTCGAAACAAAAGAAGATGGTGATCATTATGTAGTTCAGGTGACAGCAGATACAGATAAAAAAGTCGAACTTAAGTTGGGTGAGAGAAAAGCAAACATTAAGGGTGGATCTGATGTGGCGGCTGGTGACGTTGTTGCATCCCTAGAAGATGGATCTGAACCATTAGTCGCCCCAATAGCCGGTAAAATTCAGATTAAAAAAGATCAAATATTAATTACGCCAACTAATCAAAGTGTAGTTAGGTATGAGATTCCTGGATTTAAAAAACTTGTAGTTACAACTGGCGAAAAAGTAATAAGCGGGCAAAGATTAACCACTGGTTCAATAAACCTTCATGAATTAATGCTATATCAAGGCGTGGAAGCAACACAAAGATACATCATGAACGAAATCCTAAAGATATTTGCCGGCCAAGGTCAAACTGTAGCAGATAAGCACTTAGAACTAATAGTTAGACAAATGTTCAGTCGTGTTCAAATTGAAGAATCCGGTGACAGCGAGTTTGTGACCGGTGATGTAGTCAGCAAATTGGCAGTTGTAGAAACAAATGATCAACTGTTAAGTGAACGTAAAAAAGCTGCGAAATATAATCAGCTGTTGCTTGGCATAACTAAAGCTTCATTGAGCACCGATTCATTCTTAAGCGCGGCTTCATTCCAAGATACCACTAGAGTACTAATTGCTGCTGCAACAAGTGGTAAAGTAGATAAACTATATGGCTTAAAAGAAAATGTAATCTTGGGACGAAAAATTCCCGTAGGGACCGGCGCCATTGAAGATGACGATGACGAAGATGATATTACTGCTGAAGCCGATCAACTTGTTGGGCTTAGTCATCGAGACGACTAACGCTTGAGATATATGACCCGATCTGTTAATATACCTCTTAAGAAAATATTAAACGCTAATTTTAAGTAATTAGAAGATCAACGATAGAGCATATTTAGTTAATTAAACTAAATACAAGGAGAATAATGCCTACAATTAATCAATTAGTTAGAAAACCAAGGACTGAAGTTAAGAAGAAAACAAAGTCTCCAGCTCTATTTCGAGTTACAAATAGTCTTAAAACTGTTAGTTACGATAAACCATCCCCCTTTAAAAGAGGTGTTTGCGTTAAAGTCACAACTAAAACACCTAAGAAACCTAACTCAGCACTAAGAAAAGTAGCCCGAGTAAGACTAAGTAACGGCTACGAAGTTTGGGCATATATTGGCGGCGAAGGTCACAATCTTCAAGAACACGCCGTTGTACTAGTTCGTGGAGGTCGTGTAAAAGATCTTCCGGGTGTACGCTATCATATTGTTCGAGGAAACCTTGATCTTCAAGGTGTAACAGATCGAAAACAAAGTCGAAGTTTATATGGAACAAAGAAAGGTTCCAAATAATGCCCAGAAAAAAGACTAAGTCTTTAGTCAGAGATATCCCTGGTGATCGGCTATATAACAGCGTCCAAGTTCAACGCTTAATAAACCGGGTAATGCAAAACGGCAAAAAACAGTTGGCTGAAAATCTTGTATATGAAGGCATGCAGCAAGCTGCCCAAAAACTTAAAGTAGATAATCCTTTAGAAGTATTTGAGAAAGCTTTTAGAAATGTCCAACCATTTATGGAAACTAGAAGCCGCAGAGTAGGTGGAGCTAATTACCAGATTCCATTTGAGGTTAAAGGACAAAGACAAAATCACTTAACAACCATGTGGTTTGTACAGGCAGCTAGAGCCAGACAGGGAATGAGTATGAAAGACAGATTATCTGCAGAGCTAATTGATGCTTACAATAACAGTGGTTCAGCTGTTAAAAAAAGAGAAGATACTCATAAAATGGCCGAAGCAAACCGTGCATTCGCACACTTTGCAAGAAATTAAATAAAAAATTATGAGAGTAAATTTAGAAGAACCAACAGAAGTAGTATTAGGCGGTCGAACTTTTGAAGAATTCGATCTTACGCCAAGATATGGCCTTAACCCAAGTATTTTTGGACTTGTAGAATCATATATTTACGAGGAACAAGCTCAGGATGAAGAAAGCAGATTAAGGCTTGCTGCACGCATTAACATTGGTGGGTTAATAAAACGGAGTTTATTAAGTATAAGTGAAATTCCAGTTGAATATGTTGCAACACTTTTACCTAGTCCTGCATCTTCTTCATTACCCAGAAGAATTGAACCTAATAAAATAATCTTGTCTTATAAAAGAGAAGATCAATTAAATGATAGACGCCACATTGCTCAAGCTTTGGTCGGAGGATTAGTCGAGAGTTTTGAATTGAATAGATAATTATGGCCAAGAAAACACCAATAGATAAAATTAGAAATATAGGTATTATTGCTCATATTGACGCTGGTAAAACTACAACTACGGAGGGAATACTTTATCGAACTGGCTTAAAACATAAAATTGGCGCAGTTCATGAAGGCGAAACCACAACAGATTGGATGGCACAAGAACGTGAACGAGGTATTACTATTGTCTCGGCTGCTGTAACTTGTTATTGGAAAAATCATCAAATAAATATTATTGATACACCTGGTCACATCGACTTCACAGTAGAAGTTGAAAGGTCACTTCGAGTGTTAGATGGTGCAGTTGTTGTATTTGACGGCAAAATGGGTGTTGAATCCCAGTCAGAAACTGTTTGGCGTCAAGCAGATAAATACGGCGTACCGAGGATCTGTTTTATAAACAAAATAAATCAAACAGGCGGCGATTTCTATAAATCACTCGAGTCTATCCATAATCGGTTGAGTAAAAGAGCTTTTCCTATCCACTTACCTATTGGCTTTGAACAAGGGATAAACGGTGTCGTTGATTTAGTGAATATGAAAGCCTATACATATAAAGAATTCGCTGATCATGAATTAGTTGAGGCTGAAATCCCAGCAGATATGGCAGAAAAAGTTAAAAGATACCGCTCACTCCTTGTTGAAAATGCAGTTGCCGAAGACGAAAAACTACTGGAGAAATATTTTGAAGTTGGTGAAGAAGGTCTATCTAACGATGAAGTTAAACAAGCTATTCGAATAGCCGTATTAACCGGTAAATTCTTTGCTGTTACCGGCGGTGATGGCCGAGGCGTAATAGTAGAAAAAGTACTAGATTCAGTTAACGACTTTTTACCAAGTCCACTTGAGCGACATTCTACCTGGGGTGTTCAGCCCAAAACTGGAGATGAAATTGAGCGTAAACCCGACGTTACTGAACCACTAGCTGCACTTGCCTTTAAAATTGCAGCCGACCCCTTTGTCGGTAAATTAGCTTATATTAGAGTTTATTCTGGAAAATTAATATCCGGTAGCTATATTTTAAATAGTTCAACAGGCGATAAAGAAAGAGTTGGCCGAATAGTCCGCATGCAAGCCGATAAAAGAGAAGACGTCAGTGAAGTAGAAGCCGGAGATATTGCAGCCATTGTCGGTTTAAAAGGAACGACTACTGGTAATACAATATCTGATCAACAAAAACCAATTCTTCTTGAAAGTATTAAATTCCCAGAGCCTCCTGTATCAATTGCTATTGAACCTAAAACTAAAGCCGACCAAGAAAAAATGAGTTTAGCTCTTCAAAGGCTGGCTGAAGAAGATCCAACATTTCGAATAAATGTTAATGATGAAACCGGTCAGACTATTATTTCAGGAATGGGAGAATTACACCTAGAAATCATTGTTGATCGCATGAAAAGAGAATTTAGCGTAGAAGCAAATGTTGGCCAACCGCAGGTCGCATACCGAGAGACTATCCGAAAACCAAATGTCGAAGTCCAAGGTAAATTTATTCGACAAAGCGGTGGTCGTGGACAATATGGTGATGTATGGTTGCGACTTAGCCCCAACGAAGCTGGTAAAGGTCTAGAGTTTAAAAACTCAATTAAAGGTGGAGTTGTCCCAAGTGAATATATAAAACCAGTCGAACAAGGAATTACTGAAGCTATGTCAAATGGGGTTATAGCCGGATACCCTGTAGTTGACATCATAGCCGAGCTATATGATGGCTCTTACCACGACGTAGACTCGTCTGAACTTGCCTTTAAAATTGCCGCTTCGATGGCCTTGCAAGAAGGAGTTAAGAGATCCAACCCAGTACTGCTTGAGCCCATTATGAAAGTAGTTGTCGTAACTCCAGAAGATTTTATGGGTGACGTCATCGGTGATTTAAATAGTAAAAGAGGTCGTATAGATAAGATGGAAGACTTAACTCCAGGGATAAAAGAAATAACATCTTTTGTGCCTTTGGGTGAAATGTTTGGTTATACTACAAACCTAAGAAGCTCTACTCAAGGTAGGGCTAGCTCATCTATGGAACTTGATCACTACGCCGATGTACCTCCAAATATTGCTGAGCGAATCATCGCCAAAAATACTAAATAATAAAACACTTTACAAAAAAATCGTTTTTCCCTATACTATCATCGGTAATTTAGCGTGGGTCATTATATTCTCATGCAAAAGTTTAATCTACAGTTATAGTAGTATCAATCATCTTAAATAATATTCAAGGAGCAGATTGCTTATGGCAGAACAATTCGACCGAAGTAAACCCCACATTAATGTTGGTACTTTAGGACACGTTGACCATGGTAAAACGACACTAACTGCTGCTATTACGGCAGTACTAGCTAAAAAGATGCCATCAAACGTTAACAAAGCTGTATCTTATGACCAAATAGATAACGCACCAGAAGAAAAAGCAAGGGGTATTACAATAGCTACTTCTCACCAAGAGTATGAAAGCGAAAAAAGGCACTATGCCCACGTCGACATGCCTGGACACGCTGACTATGTCAAGAATATGATTACCGGAGCTGCACAAATAGATGGAGCCATCTTAGTTGTCGGTGCCAATGACGGACCACTGCCTCAAACTCGTGAGCACGTACTACTGGCTCGACAAGTTGGCGTACCTTATATTTTAGTTTTCTTAAACAAAATGGACCTAGCTGACGCAGAACTTGTTGACTTAGTAGAAGAAGAAATTAGAGAGTTATTAGAAAAAAATGGTTATGACAAAAATGCCCCAATTATTCGAGGCTCCGCCACTAAAGCTCTAGCTGGTGATGGGCCAAACGAAGACGCCATAATGGAACTTGTTAAAGCTATGGATGATTCAATTCCTGAACCTAAAAGAGACCTAGAGAAGCCTTTCCTAATGCCTATTGAAGATGTTTTCTCAATCAAAGGTCGTGGCACAGTTGCTACTGGTAGGATTGAAACTGGAATTGTCAAAACTAATGATGAAGTTGAAATTGTAGGTATAAAACCAACAACAAAATCTGTGGTTACAGGCATTGAAGCTTTCAAAAAGAGTTTAGACCAGGGTCAAGCCGGAGATAATGCCGGTATTTTACTTCGAGGGATAGAACGAGACGATATTGAACGAGGTCAAGTTTTAGCTAAACCAGGCAGCATCACACCTCATACAGAATTTGATGCGGAAATTTATATCTTAAATAAAGAAGAAGGTGGTCGACATACCCCATTTTTTAAAGGATATAAACCACAATTTTATTTCCGAACTACGGATGTCACAGGCGAAGTTGAACTTCCAGCAGATAAAGAAATGGTTATGCCAGGTGACACTGTTACATTTAAAGTTAAGCTACTTGCCCCGATTGCTATGGAGCAAGGTTTAAGATTTGCCATCCGTGAAGGTGGCAAAACTGTTGGAGCAGGAGTAGTAACAAAAATAGTAAAATAAATAGATATAAAAATTAAAAAATGTCAGAAATAGAAGTTAGAGCAGCCAGAGATCCAGATTTTGCCAGACGCTCATTTAGGCACGGTGAGTTTGGTCAAGGTCTAGTTAATATTGCCTTATGGAAAGATGGTATATACCAGCATAGCGATATAGGCGAAGTCTACGTAGAATTTTTAGAAAAAACAGATAGAACAGTAATTTTCCCTCACGAAACTCTACTTGTAGCTAAACAACGCATTAATGAAGCAGAATTTATTATCGACGCAGCTAAAGTGGCATCTGAGATATTAAATTCGCAGCGAGCTACGGAATCTGCTAAACTGTCAAATAATAATTAAAGAATAATTTATGGCTGAAGCAAAGACACCAGATATTAAACAGCGAATTAGAATAAGGCTTAAAGCATACGATCATAAAGTAATAGATCAGGCGACTAAGCAAATTCTCGACACAGCTCTTCGAACGGGCGCAACTTTATCCGGCCCTATCCCATTGCCTACAAGACGTAGTACATATACCGTTATAAAAAGTCCTCATGTATACAAAAAAGGTCGTGAACAATTTGAAATGAGAGTCCATAAACGCCTAATTGACGTTCTTGAACCGACCCCTAAAACTATAGATAGCTTAATGAATTTATCTCTACCAGCAGGCTGTGACGTAGAAATAAAGATGTAAGCATATTACGACGTAGAATACACAACACATTGACAGAGGTCAATTCGGCGTGGTAATCTAGACCGGTATATCGAGTAAATAAATTCTTGGTTTGTGTAGGCAGGTCTACCAAAAAACAGAGGTAGAAACCGCTCACAACCAAGCGTTTTTATGTTTAGCTAAATGAAAGGTTAATTAAATGCAGTCTCTAATTACTAGAAAAGTTGGAATGACAAGCACCATTGATCAAAACGGTGCAACTGCTGCTATTACCCTTCTTTCTGTTGAGGACCACACGGTCATAAGTCATAAAACTCTCGAAAAAGACGGTTACAGCGCACTCCAAGTCGGAACCGAGACTAACAAGAAACTCTCTAAAAGTGTTACCGGACATGTCAAAAAGTCAAAAGTAATGCCAAAAATTATTAAAGAATTTCGAGTAGAGCAAATACCTGAAAACTTAAACGTCGGCGATAAATATTCAGCCGACGTTTTTGAAGTTGGCGACAAAGTGACTGCAACAGGTATAAATAAGGGTAAAGGTTTTGCCGGCACAATAAAAAGGCATAACTTCCACCTTGGACGTAAAACCCACGGCGGCAGGTCATATAGACGCCCTGGCTCAATTGGTTCAATGTACCCTCAAAAGATTTTCAAAGGTAAAAAGATGGCTGGCCAAATGGGACATCAGAAAACTACCATAAGAGGTCTAAAAATATCACTTGTAGATAAAGAAAAAGGCATAATTGGAGTTAAAGGGGCGGTACCTGGCCCGAGAAAAAGCCTGGTTATTCTAAAGGGAGTTAAATAATGGCTGTCAGCGCATTTACAAAAACTGGTACTAAAGCCACAACGACTCCTAAGTTGGATAAAAGCGTTTTTAGTGACGAAGCATCGAACCATGAATTACTTAAAGGTGCTTATCACGCTTATCTTGCCAATAGTCGACAAAACCTAGCTGTTACAAAAACTAGAGGCTTAGTTAGAGGCGGCGGCCGAAAACCTTGGAAACAAAAAGGTACAGGAAGGGCTCGAACTGGATCAAGTCGAAATCCCCTCTGGCGCGGTGGTGGTATTACTTTTGGACCAACTGGGCTGGAAAATTACTCAATCAAGATTAATCCTAAAGCCAAAAGAAAGGCTATCAGACAAGCACTGAGCCTGGCAAATATAGATAACAAACTTATTGTCATTGATCAAATAGAGCTAAAGCAAGCCAAAACCAAAGACTTGGCTTCACTCCTAACTAAAGTGGGAGCCAATAGAAATACTCTTTTAGTTATCGAAAAATCGACTAAATTACTCCAAGCGGCTCAAAATATCCCAAATTTAATTTTAGTTAGTCCTAAATATTTAAGTGTTTTCAGGATTTTAAACAGCGACAAAATTATATTCACGTCAGACTCCCTAAAAGTGTCAACCGATTGGCTTAAGAAAGACGAAAAGTAAGTTATGAGTAAGTCGACAATTCTTAAACCCAGATTAAGCGAAAAAACGTACTCGTTAAGTGAATCTAGAGTATATGTTCTTGACGTTAGTACTTCACTTAATAAGCACACTATTGCACGCTCAATTGAGCAGCAATTTGACGTTAAAGTAGACAAAGTCAATACAACTAATATTCCTGGTAAAAGCAAACGAACCCTAAGTATTACAGGTAAAAGATATTTAAATAAAAGGGGCAGTAGAAGTGATATTAAAAAAGCCTATGTAACGCTTGCCAAAGGTCATAGCTTACCTTTCTTTGCCGCCGTTGAAGAAGAAGAGAAACAAGAACAAGCTACACAGGCCAAAGTGGATAAAGCGATCGCCAAACAGTCTGCCAAGAAAGAAAAAACTAAACTTGGATTAAAGAGAAGAAAGACAAAGGAAGAATAAGATGGCGATTAAACTTTACAATCCGACTACTCCAGGTAAACGAGGTATGACAACCCAAGATTTCAGTAGTATAACTACTAAAAAGCCTCTTAAATCTCTCTTAGTACCTAAGAGAAGAGGCAGCGGTAGAAATAATCAAGGTCGTATCACAACCAGACATAAAGGTGGCGGCGCTAAGAAATTTTATAGATTAGTTAATTTTAATTTACCTATTGGCAGTGAAGCTAAAGTTGAACAAATTGAATATGATCCAAATAGGAGCGCTAGAATTGCTCGAATCAAAGACCAAGATAATAAATATCACTATGTAATTGCCTCAAATGGCATGAAAGTTGGTCGAACAATAAAAAGCGGTGATGAAGTTTCTATCACTAATGGCAATAGATTGCCTCTAAAAAATATCCCAAATGGCAGTCAAATTCATGCTATTGAAATTAAAGTCAACGGTGGTGCACAATTAGTGCGAAGTGCTGGAGCTAGTGCCCAGTTGATGGGTATAGATAATGGTTACGCACAAGTTAGACTTCCTAGTGGAGAAGTCAGACTGTTAAATGAGAAATGCATGGCCTCAATTGGGATCGTCGGCAATGTCCAACATCAAAACATAAAAATTGGAAAAGCTGGTCGCAATAGACATAGGGGAATCAGACCTTCAGTAAGAGGGGTAGTTATGAATGCTGTAGACCATCCACACGGTGGTGGTGACGGCGGTAGGCACGGAATAGGTGGCGGCAAAGACCATGGATCATCTCCGAAAACACCTTGGGGACAAAAAACCTTAGGTTATAAGACACGTCGCCGAAAAAGTACCAGTCGATTTATATTAAGATCAAGACATGAGTCTAAGAGGAGATAATACAAAAGCCATGCCAAGTGTCCATAATCAAATATTTGCTCAAATAAGTAGCGAAACAAGTGACCAATTTGAAGCACATGAAATTCAAATGTCTGAGCGTTATCCAAAAGAATTTACCGCTGGTAAATGTGTAGTCGGAGTAGTTTTAGGTAGATTATCTATGATCGATCATCTTTATGGTTATGTAATAAGAAGAGAATGTGAAATGAGTGAAATATTGGACGAAGATAGAATTGCCGCTTATGACTATGGAAAACTTTCAGCAAAAAGAGATTTACCTGAAAGAGCATGGGTAGAAAAAATTGTTGAACAGAACGAGTCTTTAATAATTGAAAGCAAGGGAGCAATAAATGAGCCGGTCGCTTAAAAAAGGTCCTTTTGTAGATTTTAAACTGGCTAAAAAAGTCAGTCTACTTGGAGATAATGACCGTACGATTGTGAAAACATGGGCCAGAGCAAGTACTATTCCACCTGAATTTGTAGGTAAAACGATCGCCGTTCATAACGGTAAAGTACATGTACCCGTTTTTATTACAGAGAATATGGTTGGCCATAAGTTAGGTGAATTTTCACCAACTCGTAAATTTAAAGGTCACGGCGGAAAATTAGCTAAGAGTCAGTCAACAAGAGAATAAGGAAAATTATGCCAGTAAATGCAATTGCCAAAGGAGTCAAAATAAGCCCACGCAAAGTCAGTGTGGTAGCTGCTCTTGTACGTGGAAGAACTGTGGCTGACGCATTAATAATTCTAGATCACACCCCAAGAAGAAGTGCTTTAGCAGTCAAAAAAGTTATTAGTAGCGCTAAAGCAAACGCCGAATATAACCACAGCTATAAACCAGACAGTTTAGTTATTAGCGAAATAAGTGTTAATTCTGGGCCAAGGCTCAAAAGATACAGACCAGCTGCAAGAGGCAGTGCGAGAAAATACCAGCTTAAATCTTCTCACATTAGAGTAGTTGTTGACGGTGAAAAACGAGAAGTTAAGAAGAAAACTACAGCCAAGTCTGAAAATACTGCAATCGAAGCCAAGGAGACAAAGTAATGGGCCAAAAAGTAAATCCAATAAGTTATCGCCTTCAAGTTAATAAAGATTGGCGAAGCAAGTGGTTTGTAGATAAACGAGATTACGCAAAATTTTTAGAGGATGATTTAGCTACTCGCCGATTAATCATTTCAAAACTAGGTTCTAGAGCAGCCATAAATAAAGTTGAAATTACTAGGACGCCAAATCTAGTGACAGTTACTATCTATACTGCTAAGGCAGGAGTAGTCATCGGAAGAGGGGGTGTTGGAGCCACAGAAATCAAAGAGCAAATTGAGAAAATATACGGGATATCTGTAAGAGTTAACATTGAAGAAGTAAAAAAACCTGATCTTTATGCAAAACTTGTAGCCGAAAATATTGCACATCAGTTAGAACGGCGAATTAGTTTTCGTCGGGCTATAAAGTCTTCCGCTGCAACAACTATGAGAGCGGGAGCCAAAGGTGTCCGTGTTCAAGTTTCCGGAAGATTGAACGGAGCTGAAATGTCTAGGAGAGAAAAAGAAGTAGCCGGATCTGTACCGCTCCATACACTAAGGGCTGATATAGATTATGCTTTTGTGCCGGCTCGTACTCCAGCTGGAATCATTGGAGTAAAAGTCTGGATTTATAAGGGGGAGGTTGAATAATGTTACTTCCTAAGAGGCAAAAGTACAGGAAAGTTCGAAAAGGACGAGTTAGAGGCGTCGCAACTTCAGGTCAGTATATTGCATTTGGAGATTTCGCCCTTCAAGCTCAAGGTAATCAAAGAATTACTTCTCGGCAAATTGAAGCAGCCAGGCAGGCTATGACTCGCTATATAAAAAGAGGCGGTAAAATATGGATCAGAGTATTTCCTCACACTCCAGTTACAAAAAAACCTCAAGACGTAAAAATGGGCAGCGGTAAAGGTAATCCTGAATATTTTGTAGCAAAAGTTAATCCCGGAACTATATTATTCGAAATGCAAGGTGTGAGCCTAGAGAATGCAAGAGAAGCAATGAGGCTGGCTGCTAATAAACTGCCAGTTAAAACTAGATTCCTGACAAGGGAAGAAGGTTAATTTTATGAAAGTGATTGAGATTAGAAAATTGAGTACATCAGATCTGACCATAGAGAGCACTAAGCTAAGAGAAGAGATTACTGATCTAAAAAGGCGACTATACTTAGGTGAAATTCAAAACGTTAAGCTTCTCAGATCTAAACGAAAAGATCTAGCTAGAGTTTTGACCGTTTTAAGTGAAGCCTTTATTAAGGAGGCAAAGTAATGGCTAGAATAATTACCGGTATAGTTTCCTCAGATAAGGCGAATAAGTCTATTGTCGTCAAAGTAACGACTAGAAAAACACATCCACTTTATAGGAAACAATATAGTACTAATGCTAAATTTATGGCACATGATGAAAAAAATGAAGCCCAGATTGGTGATACGGTTTCAATAATTGAATGCAGACCTTTAAGCGCCAAAAAAAGATTCAAGCTAAATAAAATTATAGAGAGACCAACAATTACACAAGATAAGCTTGAAGTTGTTAAAACGGATGACACGAATAAGAGAGCTACCAAATCTAAAGTTAAAGAAGATGAAGTAGAGTTGACTGAGGATAAAAAGAAATGATACAGCAAGAAACTAGATTACTAGTTACAGATAACAGTGGTGCCAAAGAGATACTTTGTATTAGAGTACTAGGTGGCAGCCGACGGCGCTATGCTCGAATAGGCGATACAATTGTTGCAAGTGTTAAAGTCGCCACTCCAAACGCCGCAGTTAAGAAAAAATCTATTGTCAAAGCAGTAATTGTTCGAACTAAAAATATAACCCAGCGGATGGATGGTTCAACTATCAAATTTGACGATAATGCCGCTGTTCTAATAGATGACGCTAAACTCCCCCGTGCAACAAGAATATTTGGTCCAGTACCAAGAGAACTCAGAGAAAAAGGTTTTTCTAGAATAATTTCTCTTGCTCCGGAGGTTTTGTAATGAGATATAAGATTAAGCTAAAAAAAGGTGATTTAGTAGTCGTTAGATCTGGTAAACATAAAGGTAAAACTGGCAAGATTACAACTACACACCCAACAACTAATAAAGTGACAGTAAATGGTATAAACATTGTTAAAAAACACGTTAAACCTAACCGTGAACACCCTCAAGGTGCAATTATTGAGTTAACTAAACCTATATGGGTCAGTAAAGTGGCAATAGTCGAACCTACCACTAAAAAAGCTAGCCGGGTAGGTTATAAAGTTAGCAGCGATGGTACTAAAACCAGAATATATAAAAGATCTGGCAAGGAAATCAAATAATGGCTACAGCAACCGTACAAGCTAAGAAAAAATCAATCTCTGTGCCAAGATTAAAGCAGCGCTATAACGACATTGTTACTAAAGAGTTAAAAACAGAATTTAAGTTAGCAAATGTAAATCAAGTACCAAAAATGGACAAAATTGTAGTTAGTAGCGGTCTTGGCCGAGCTAAAGATGATAAAAGACTCATGGAAACTGCTACAAATACCCTAAGTAAAGTTACTGGTCAACATCCAATTCAAACAGCAGCTAAGAAATCAGTCGCCAGCTTTAAATTAAGAGAAGGTAATAAAATAGGCCTTAAAGTTACTCTTAGAGGCGACATGATGTATGAATTTTATGACCGACTTGTAAATTTAGTGCTGCCAAGACTAAGAGATTTTCATGGTGTAAGCAAAAAATCTTTTGATCATCAGGGCAACTATAATATTGGCCTAACTGACCAGTCAGTCTTTTCTGAACTATCATTTGAAGAAACTAACCCAGCTCACGGTATACAAATTTCAATAATAATTTCATCAGCCAATATAGAGCAATCTAAAGCATTGCTTGAAAAATTAGGTCTACCATTTGAGAAGGAGGAAAAATAAGATGGCTAAAAAATCTATAATTGCCCGAGATGCAAAGAGAATGAAGATGATAGCAAAATACTCCGCTCAACGGGCTGAGTTAAAAAAGCTTGGCGATTTGGAAGGTCTAGCTAAATTGCCAAGAAATTCAAGCCCAACTCGCCGAACAAACAGATGCCTAGAAACAGGGCGACCTAGAGGATATATGAGACAGTTTGGATTAAGTCGAATAAGCTTCAGAGAACATGCATCTAAGGGTGAAATACCCGGAATAACTAAGTCTAGCTGGTAAAGGAGATAGATATGACCATAACAACAACTGATCCAATCGCCGACATGTTAACTAGAGTTAGGAATGCTATTTTAGTCAGTAAAAATGAAGTTATCTTACCCCATTCAAGTATTAAGGAATCAATTGCAAAACTACTTAAAGACAGCAATTTTATCGAAGATGTATCAGTTAAAAAAGACCAAGTTGGGAAGCTTTTAATCATTAAAATATATAGTGATTCAACAAACCCTCGGATTACTGAAATTAAACGATTAAGTAAACCTGGCCGAAGACATTATGTTAATAGTAAAGAAATCCCTACTGTTAAAAGAGGTCGAGGTGTTGTTATATTGTCCACCTCAAAAGGTCTTATGACAGGAGATCAAGCTAAAAGTAATAAAGTTGGTGGTGAGCTAATATGCGAGGTCTATTAAAGGAACAGCTATGAGTCGAATCGGAAAACAACCAATTAAATTACCCAGCGGTGTTACATTTGATGTAAACAACGATGTTTTTATTGTAACAGGAACAAAGGGCACTTTAACTTTGCCAAAATTAGATGGTATCTCAGTTTCAAAAGAAGAGGAACAGATAATTGTTAAAAGAGTTAATGACGAAGCAATAAATAGAGCTAGACATGGGTTAATGCGATCATTAATAAATAATATGGTCGTTGGTGTTAGCCAAGGTTATGAAAAGAAATTAGAAATAAATGGTGTTGGTTACAGGGCCCAACTTCAAGGAGAAGACTTAAAACTAAACGTTGGTTTTTCGCACGATGTTTTGTATAAGATTCCTGAAGGTATTAAAGCTCAAATAGAGCAAAACGTTATAACTATTAGCGGAATAGATAAGCAAAAAGTTGGTCAAGCGGCTGCTGAAATAAGAGCTCTGAAAAAACCTGAACCATATAAAGGTAAAGGTATAAAGTATGCCGATGAACGCATTATTAGAAAAAGCGGCAAAAGCGGTAAGGAAAAATAATCATGAGTAAGCAACTTAAGCATAAATTAGATAATAGAATCCGTCGCAAAAAAAGGATCAGATCATCCATCAGTGGTACAAGTCAAAGACCTAGACTATCTGTCCACATAAGCAATTTAAATGTCAGTGCCCAGCTAATTGATGATGAAAAGGGTCATACACTTCTGTATAAAACTACTGTCGGCAAGAAAACTATTAATGGCAATATGACTGAAAAAGCTAGAATTATTGGTCAGGAAGTAGGCTCTCAAGCTAAATCTAAAAAAATTAAACGAGTTGTATTTGACCGCAATGCCAAGAAATACCATGGCCGTGTTGCTGCCTTAGCAGAAGCTGCCCGTAAAGAAGGATTGGAGTTTTAGTATGGTACAGTCTGCCCGAAGATCTTCATTAAAATCTAAACAAACTAATATTGGTCTAAGTGAAGAAAAACAGTTTGAAGAATCGACCCTTAATATCGATCGAGTTGCTCGCGTTGTAAAAGGTGGACGAAGATTTAGATTCCGAGCGCTAGTAGTTGTCGGAGACAAAAAAGGTAAAGTCGGAATCGGCAGCGCTAAGGGTGCTGATGTGACTTTAGCAGTGACTAAAGCTACTGAAGTTGCAAAAAAACACTTAATTACTGTAAATATGTACCAGGATACACTTCCCCACGAAGCTGAAGCTAGAGTATCCGGTTCAAAAATCTTATTGATCCCAGCCAGGCCAGGTACAGGCTTAATTGCCGGTGGAGTAGTAAGAAGTATTTTAGCTGCAGCTGGAATTAAAAATGTACTTAGTAAGTCACTTGGTTCATCTAATAAGACAAATACAGCATATGCTACTATTGAAGCCCTTAAATCTCAAGTAAAAGCTAAAAATTGGACAACAGCTAAAAACAATCAGACTAAATCTGCATCTAGGAAAATTGCAAAATTAGATGAAAAGCCTACGACTAAGGATAAAGAATAATGAAATTTAACGATTTAGATATAAAGAAACAAACTGCTAAAAACCGAGTTGGTAGAGGAATATCTGCTGGACAAGGAAAAACTTCTGGTCGAGGAACAAAAGGCCAGGGGGCTAGAGCTGGTTATAGCAAAAAACCAGGTTTCGCCGGCGGATCCAATCCATTAATGCAAAAACTACCAAAGCTACCCGGTTTTAAAAGCCATAAACCAAAAAATGAGCTCATCCATTTATCTGATTTAAATAAACTAAAAGTTCAAGTTGTGGACTCTCAAAGTTTATATGAAGCAGGACTTATTAAAAACCCATACAGCAAAATAAAGCTTTTATCAAAAGGCACGGTGACTAATAAATTGACTGTAAAATTACCTAATGCCAGTCAAAACGCTATTGCGGCTTTAGAATCAGTAGGTGGAAGTTTTGAAAAAACTGAAAGAATGAAAAGGCAAACAAAGATTAAGACAAAGACTAAATAGTTTAAACTTACGAGAGAGGGTAAATATATATAAATGAACTGGAAAACTATCGGCAAATCCTTGACTCATCCGGATATGAGAAAGCGTATTATTGCCGTTCTTGGTATCTTAATAGTTTTTAGAATTCTGGCGCATCTACCTGTACCGTTAGCTAACCCACAAACCCTTCATCAAGTCTTACAAAATTTATTTAATTCCTCCAATTCACCTCAACTGCTTAATTTTATAAATGTCTTATCTGGTGGTGCCTTAGCTAATTTTTCAATAATGATCGCCGGCATGGGTCCATATATTAATGCCTCGATTATTATGCAGCTTTTAACAAAAGCTATTCCACGACTCGAAACTTTGCATAAAGAAGGCGAATTCGGCCAAAAAAAGATTAATCAATATACTAGAATCCTTACTTTTCCACTAGCTATTATTCAATCAGTTGGCTCAATATATTTAATTAGACAAGCTGCTCAATCTATTGGTGGAGTCGGAGATATTACTGCCCACTCTTCATTATTTCAGTGGATAGTAATGATCGGTGCCTTAACAGGCGGATCAATGCTTTTAATGTGGTTAGGTGAACTTATCACCGAACAAGGTGTTGGTAATGGAATATCACTTGTAATTACAGTAGGAATTGTTAGTCGTCTGCCAGCTAATCTAGGAGATATTTGGAAGAGTGTTATTAAAAAAGGTCATAATTTTAAGTTATTGGGTCACAAGTTACCAATAAATAAAAGTGAAGTTTTGGCAGCTTTCTTTATACTGTTATCGGTCGTAATTGTGACGTGGGTGGTCGTAATGTTAAATGAAGCGGCGCGTAATCTAACAGTTAATTATGCTAAAAGAGTACAGGGTAATAGAGCCTATGGCGGAATAACTACCTTACTACCGGTAAAATTAATAACTGCAGGTGTAGTGCCAATTATTTTCGCTGTCGCTTTTTTAAGTGTTCCCGGTTTTATAGGACAGCTTTTAAGTGGCAGTCATTCAGCTTCACTAGCTCATATCGGATCCAATTTAGTAACTTGGTTTCAAACCCCATCAGCTAAGACTTTTGCAACCGAAGGGTTAAAAGCATATATTTACCCGCTGACATACTTCTTACTCGTTTTTGTATTTACCTTTTTCTACACTTCAATTACTTTTAACTCAAAAGAAATTGCCGAAAACTTACATAAACAAGGTGGTTTTATTGAAGGAATTAGGGGTGGTGAACGAACCGAGAAGTACTTATCTTCAATAATTAATAGGCTAACGCTTTTTGGTGCATTTGCACTTGGACTTCTAGCAGTATTGCCAATAATAGCTCAGGTCTTTATCAGTACCAGTATTACCATAGGTGGCACAAGTATCTTAATTTTGGTATCTGTAGCATTGCAAACTCTTAGAGCGGTTGAATCTAGAGCACTTATGGTCACATACGATCAATATTCTCAACCCGACTTCTTTAATGATCAATCAGATAGTGAAATTATCCCAGGTATTAAAACTAATCGACTAAACTTTCTAAAAAGAGTAAGAAACAAAAAATAAAATAATTATTGCATTAACTTGTTAATTATTAATTAATATAGTAAATTATCTTGTTGGAGTTTATATGTCAGAAATATCTACAGAAACGGATAATTGGATTAGCCAAATAAGACTACTTAAAGTTAATACACTAAATAGAGAGAAATTGCTAAGAGAAAATATTTTAGAAGATGTTCGACTGCCAGATCTTGATCGAGCAGTCTTAGGATTCTTGTGCTCAGAAGAAAAATTAGTCGAATATAAGAAACTTAGTCAAAGGATTGGCGAGTTAGCAACTCAGCCGATAGTTCAAATATATAGTCCTAGAGACGGTCACATTGAAGAAGCTGTAGCAGGGTTACTGACTGGAGAAGTCAGCGTTAATTTAAATTATCCTCCTAAAGGAAAACTTAAAGTTGAAAGTGCTTCTATATTTGCTGAAGTTGATCCAGTTATTGAATATAGTTATAGCCACGGTACAGCGATTGTAAGCGTAGTAGAAGAGTTTAGAGTTGGTCCAGATGCTGGCACTTATGATAATGATTTAGGTGTTGGCTTAATAAAACTGGTAACCTTTCGTGAAGACATGCGAGCCAGGCAACTGCCAAACAAATACTATCCGATTATTGAAGATAAACCACCTCAAACTTTAATGGGTTACCAAGAAGTGGAGCAGTCATATTTACTTGATCTTGGCGTTAGCTCAATAATGAGTAAATTAGTAGCATTTACTTAAAGATTGTCAATATTGACACCACATCATATTTCGGACTAAAATAAAATAGAATTATCCACATTCTCTAAATGTAAGAGAAAAACTCTTTACATGACGTGTGGGGCTTGATATAATTGACCCCTAGTTATATCTATGGCCGCCAGCAAGGAAGTTATCGAATTGCAAGGTAAGATTATTGAAACCTTACCCGGTGTTCAATTTAGAGTTGAACTTGAAAATGGTCATCAGATTATAGCTCATGTTGCCGGTAAAATGAGGAAGCACTTCATTAGAATAGTACCAGGTGACAGCGTAACGGTTGAGTTAACTCCTTATGATCTCACTAAGGGTAGGATCACGTTTCGTAACAATTAAATTATTTAGCGATTAACTCGCAAAAGCTTCAAAGGAGCCTAATTGGCATGAAGGTACGTGCTTCAGTTAAAAAAATTAGTTCTGATGATATTGTAGTCCGCCGAAAAGGACGAGTTTATATTATTAACAAAATGAAACCTAAGCATAAACAGAGGCAAGGTTAATGGCTCGTATTTCTGGTGTAACTATTCCAGATAATAAAGAAGTGTGGGTTTCTTTAACATATATTTACGGAATCGGTCCTAAAATTTCTAAAACCATACTTGAAAAAGCAGATATAGATCCAAAAACAAGGGTTAAAAATTTAACTGATAGCGAAATTGCCAGAATTCAAGACAATATTAATGCTGATTACGTAGTTGAAGGCGAACTTCAAAGAATTGTCAGCGGTAATATCAAAAGACTTAAAGATATTAAAGCTTATCGAGGCATCAGACATACTGCTGGTTTACCGGTTAGAGGCCAAAGGACAAAGACTAATGCTAGAACCAAGAGAGGTCGAAAAATTACAGTCGGCGGTACAGCTAAAAAGGTAGCAACTAAAACGTAAGATTAGGTGAATATATTATGGTAGATGCCCCAGTAGTTGAAGAAGAACCAAAGACAGTTGAAGAACCTGTAGTTGCTAAAGTTACCAAGAAAAAGAAAGTTAAAAGAACTGTCTCTAGTGGCCAAGTCCACGTTAAAGCTACTTTTAATAACACAATAATTACGATTACTGATACTAAAGGTAACGTCTTAACTACTAGCAGTGCAGGTGGCTGTGGTTTTAGAGGGTCTAAAAAAGGGACAGCTTATGCAGCTCAAGTTGCAGCCGAACAAGCTATCCAAAAAGCTAAACAACAATTTGGACTTAAGAATGCCGAAGTTTTTATAAAAGGAATTGGTTTAGGCCGAGATTCTTCTGTCAGAGTACTAGCTAGCCAAGATATAGCAGTTGAGAGCATTAAAGATGTAACTGGGACTGCCCATGGCGGTGTAAGACCTAGAAAGGCTAGGAGGATCTAAAGTGGCTAGAGATACTCAATCAATAGTTAAAATGAGCCGCCGAGAAGGTTATGCCCTTCATCCTAAAGCCCACAAAGTACTTGTTAAACGAAGTTCAAAACCCGGACAATTAACCTCACAAAATCCAAGAGGTAAAGTTAGTCAGTACTCTCTGCAGCTTAGAGAAAAGCAAAAAGTAAAAAGATTGTATGGGTTATTGGAAAAGCAATTTTCTAAACAAATGAAAGAAGCTAACAAAAAAACCGGTGAATCAGGACAAATTCTACTTCAAATGTTAGAACAAAGAATGGATAATGCAGTCTATAGAGCTGGATTTGCAGTCAGCAGACGAGCTGCCCGGCAGCTAGTAAGCCACGGTCATTTTACACTTAATGACAAAAGAGTAGATATTCCTTCAATAAAGCTATTCCCATCAGACAAAGTTGTTATACGAGCTCATTCACTTAAAACTGAGTATTTTAAAAATATTGAAGATACAAGTCCAAAACCTTCTGCAATACCATCATGGCTTAAAGTTGATAGAAAGAAACTAAGCTTTGATGTTGTAGGAACACCTTCAAGAGATGATGTTGAACCAGATATTAACGAACAATTAATTGTTGAGTATTACTCACGCTAAATAAGGAGCAAAAATGGCCAATACTTCAATATACACACCAAACCTAGTAAAGGTTGATGAGCACGAGACAAACAGTGCGTCATTTATAATAGAACCACTTCACAGTGGTTACGGTATGACACTTGGTAATTCCCTGCGACGAGTTTTACTCTCAAGTATTTCCGGAGCGGCAATTACCGCTTTTAAAATTGAAGGTGTCAGTCATGAGTTTACTGACATTAAAGGCGTCAAAGAAGATGTCGTAGATATCATGTTAAACCTAAAAGGTGTTAGATTTAGGGTATATGGTAACGAAACACAAAACCTACGTATTATTAAAAGTACTAAAGGCGTAGTTACTGCAAAAGATATTCAAACTAATGCCGATGTTGAAGTAGTTAACCCAGATCATGTTATTGCCACAATTGATGATGCTAAAGCGAAATTTACAATAGACATCGTAGTTGAAATAGGTAGAGGTTATAGAACTATTGAAGAAGTTTCAAATAAAAAAGCCAGTGATATGATAGCTCTAGATGCCATATTTTCACCTGTTCAAAGAGTAAGGTATAAAGTAGACAATACACGAGTTGGCCAAGCTACAGATTTAGATAGGTTACAACTAACAGTCGAAACTGACGGCTCTATCACTCCTCAGGAGGCTTTTGAAGAAGCTGCAGCCATACTTGTTAATCAATACACCGCTTTAGCTGGTAAAACCAGAGTACCGGTCCATGAAGAGGTCCCCCAGCCAGCTGAAGGTAGCCAATACGGCGGCGATATGGTTAGTGACGAAGGTAATGCTCTAGATACTTCAATTGAAGATCTTAATTTATCTGCTAGAACTACAAACGCTTTAATTAATAACGAAATACATACAATCCGTGATCTTTTTTCACTAAATGATGCAGAACTTAAAGACCTTAAAGGATTTGGTTCTAAAGCTTTGGACGAAGTTAAGGATAAACTATCGGAGTTGGAGCTTTAAAGATGCATCGCCACGGCTATAAAGGACGTAAACTACATCGAAAACGCGATCAAAGGCGGGCCCTAATTAAAGGATTAGCAGACTCATTAATTGTCTATGAAACTATTGAGACTACACTACCTAAAGCAAAAGAAGTCACTCCTTACGTTGAAAAACTTATAACTAAAGCTAAAAAGAAAGATCTTCATAGCCGAAGAAAAGTTATAGCCAGCTTAAATCAAGTTAGCAGTGCTCATAAATTAATAGATGATATTGCTCCAAAATTAAATAAAAGACAAAGCGGTTATTTATCTATAAAAAAGACCATCACTAGGCGCGGCGATAATGCCCAATTAGCTAAAATTAGTTTTGTTGATGATTTATCTGTCAAAACTCAACCCAAAGTTGAAAAAACTGATGAATTAAAACCTAAGTCAACTGCTACTAAAGTAAAACAGGCTAAATCTTCAGCTAAAGAGGCTAAAAAATGACAACTTACAGCGCTAAACCTAAAGATGTAACTAGGGAGTGGTACATAGTTGATGCTTCTAAGATAACACTTGGTAGATTATCAACTATTGTTGCGAAAATGTTAACCGGGAAAAATAAACCAATCTTTACTAAACATATTGACTGCGGTGATTTTGTAGTAGTTATTAACTCCGATAAGCTAAAAGTTACCGGCAATAAACTTCAAACAAAAATGTACTACCGTCATAGTGGTTATCCTGGAAACTTAAAAGAAGCCACACTGGAGGACAAAATGAACTCAGATTCTACTTTTGTCATAAAACACGCAGTTAGGGGAATGTTACCAGTTAATAAACTAAGACCCGCCAGACTTAATAGACTTAAAGTATATAAAGACGATCACCACAATCATGAAGCTCAAAAACCAACTAAAGTTGAGATGGAAGGCATTAAGTAATGGCAAAAGATTCATATTTTTATGCGCTAGGTAGACGAAAACGTGCTACAGCCAGGGTTAGATTAACAAGTGGTAAAGGAGTCATATCTGTAAATGATAAACCAGCCGAAGAATATTTTACAGAAAGTAAATATTTACTAAAGAAAATTCAAGAACCGTTTATAGTTTTAGATAATGTCAATAAATTTGATGTATCGGCCAAATTAGCCGGCGGTGGGCATGAAGGACAAATTGAAGCAATGCGACTGGCTATTGCTAAAGCACTGGTAGAAGTTAATCCGGAATTTAAACCAACCTTAAAAAGGGCTGATCTTCTCAGTCGTGATGCTAGGGAAAAAGAGCGTAAGAAATTCGGTCTAAAAGGTGCTCGTAAAAAGCGACAATTTACAAAACGTTAGTTAATAATTATCTGTTAATTTATACTTAAAATATGTCGAAACTAGTTATCTTGACTGGAATTAGGGCGAATAATGACCTCCATATTGGTAATTATGTTGGTGGTATTAAGCCAATCATTGATATGGCCAAAAGTAAAAGCAAAGAATATCAGATAAACTTATTTATTCCAGATCTACACAGCTTTACTACTCCAATAGATTATTCAACTTTTCAAAAAACCATACAAAACAATATTAAAATGCTAGTTGCAGCAGGACTTCCAATAAATATCGAGACAGTCGATTTATACCGGCAAAGTTTTATCCCAGCACATAGTGAGCTGACTTGGATACTAGATAACTTTACAAGTTTTGGTGAGCTTCAAAGAATGACCCAATTTAAAGATAAAAGCGCTCAACTAAAATCGGACAGAGTCAGCGTTGGTTTATTTAACTATCCGGTGCTTATGGCATCAGATATTCTACTTTACGGCGCCACATATATTCCAGTTGGTGACGATCAAACTCAACACTTAGAATTTACAAGAGATATAGCTGATAGATTTAATAAACAGTTCAATGGGTCATTTATTGTTCCAAAACCTGTTAGCGAGCAGCATAAATTTTTTGGAAAAGACCAAGGACTAAGAATAAAAGACTTATCTGACCCAACTAAAAAAATGAGTAAATCTTCAGAAAGTTCAAAAGGAGTTATATTTTTAAATGACGACATTAGTTTAGCCCGTCAAAAAATATTATCCGCCACAACTGATAGTCTAAATAAAATAAATTATGATCAAAAACTACAGCCGGGTATTTCTAATCTAATTGAACTGCTAGCTCTCTTTACAGATAAATCAACTAGTGAGATATTAAATAAATACAATGGTCAAACTCAGTATGGTCCTTTAAAAAATGAAGTTGCTGACGTTATTTGTGAGTTCTTAGAAGAGCTCAAGTCCAATATAAGTAAAGTTTCATCTATAGATATTGATCAAAAATTAACTAAGTCTGAATCAAAGATGAACGTTATAGCTAATTCAAAATTACTAGAAGTTCAAAAAGCAATTGGTTTAAGATAAGTGAAAATTGATCAATACCCAATACGTCTTGACGTATATGTTTCTAAAATTAAAAAAAATATGAGCCGGGCTGTAGCTGCAAAACTTATAAAAGATAACTCAGTATTAGTAAATAATCTACCGGTTAATAAGCCAAGCATGTTAATTAAAGAATCAGATAAAGTAAAAATAAACACTAAAATTAAATTGATTAAAACAAAAAAATTAAATATACCCGTAATTTATGAAGACGAAGATTGTGTAGTTATTAATAAACCATCCGGTGTCCTTAGTCACTCAAAAGGTGAATATAACGAAGAAGGATCAGTTGCGACTTGGCTATCAGACAAAGTAGTTGGCTTAAAAGGCAATAGAGCTGGTATTGTCCATAGGCTCGATAGACCAACCAGCGGACTTATGATATGTGCAAAGAATAAGGATGCTCTTAATTGGTTACAAAAGCAATTTGCTGACAAAAAAGTTAAGAAATCTTACATGGCTATTGTTGTTGGATCAAATTTGGATAAGCATTTTATCATTAAGCTGCCAATAGAGCGAAACCCTAAAAAACCGTCAAGTTTTAGAGTAGGTAAGTTTGGTAAGAAAGCAGAAACGGAGTGCGAAGTAATAAAGACTAATGAAAAGTATTCTTTAGTTAAATTAACACCTAAAACTGGCAGGACTCATCAGCTTCGAGTCCATATGTCATATATCGGGCATCCAATTTTAGGTGACCTAACTTATTCTAAAACAAAGGCCGACAGACTCTATCTACATGCAATATTCTTAGAACTTATTCTTCCAAATAGAAAATTAACTAGCTTTAATTTAGGTTTACCAAAAGAGTTTAATACAATAATTTAATATGACAACTCTACTACATAAAAAAGTTATATCTTCTATAGAAAAAATAAAGCACAATTTCCCACACGCTCTTTTAGTTATTGGACCTAATACTTTAGACAATAAAGTTCTATCCACTGATATTGCTAAGCTTGCATTAGACATCAAAAATATAGAAAAATACCAATACATACATAATATTTCTCTTGACCTAAGTAAAAAAAATATTAGTATCGACCAAATTAGAAAAATTCAGCAGTTTTTATCTCTAAAAGTGCCTGGAAATAAATATATTGATCGAATTGTATTAATAAATGATGCCGATTATTTATCTCTAGAAGCTCAAAACTCACTGCTAAAAATTCTTGAAGAACCGCCAAAAGGTAGTCTAATTATTTTAAACTGTCAATTTGACACAAATTTACTACCCACAATACTTTCTAGACTTATAAAAATATATAATATCCCACCGACTAAAGATCAATTAAAAGATCACTTCAAAGAAGTAAATAATGATGATTTTAATAAAGCTTACGCAATAAGTGGTAGTAACACGAAGTTGCTAAGTGATCTATTGTCAAAAAAAGACCATGAACTATATAAAGCATCGGAACTTGCCAAAAATATTTTAAAGAGTACTATTTTTGAAAGGTTACTAATTTTAGATAATCTATCAAAAGATAAAAATAAATTTCTAGATATTATCTATATTCTTGAGCGAATGGCAAAATATTCAATAAGTTCAAAAAATAATAACAGTGAAAAATGGCAAAACATACTCGAGCAATGCATAAATGCTAAGACTGCTATGAAACTTAATGCTCAATTAAAATTAACAATCCTTAATTTTCTTATAAATCTTTGAATTATCTTAAATGGTATAATATTTCTCATACATGTTTGAACTACTTATAGTGGTAATTTTTGGTTACTTAGCAATAAATAGCGCTCAAATACACGACGATGAACTAGCAAATATCTCCCGTAAAATGGGCGTCAGACTAGGTAAATTATGGGATATTGCTCATCAGGGTATGAGGGAAAATAGGTTTTTAAGAGCTGAAAAAGCACTTCTGACTATTCTTAAAATAGATGAAAAAAACGCTGCTGCTTATAACAGACTTGGAATCTTATACGCCAAACAAAAAGAATATAGAGATGCAATCGATTGCTTTGAAATCGCATCAAGCATTGAAGCAACACCATCTAGTTTACACAATTTAGGTCTAATATATTTTGAGACAGAAAATTACGATAAAGCAGCTGTTGCCTTTGAACAAGCACTGAAACTCGAAGATAATCTAGCAGCTAGACATGTGGCATACGCAAAAGTTCAAGAAAAACTTGGTAATGAAAAAATGATGTTTCAAGAGCTTGAAAAGGCAGCTGAGTTAGAACCAAATAAAGAAACATTTACTCTTTTACAAAGAGCATATTTATCTCACGAAATGCCTGAAAAAGCTGATCTTATGTCAGACAAATTAAAACGATTAAAAACATCTAAAACCCAGCGTGCAAGAAGAATTTTAAGACCAAGAAGAGTTATTGTATAGTTTCTATTCCGTAGAGATTAGAAATATCTTTTTTACAAACCCACCATTAGCTTTCTTTTTACGTTTTCGTTCTTGCTCTATATCTTTCATAGAAATATTTAGTCTTTTAGCAATGTGTTTTAACACTTCTAACACATCAGCTAGTTCTTCTTTAGTGGGTTTGTCTTTGACTTCTTTTGCTTCTTCTAATAGTTTATTAATTAAATGCTTTAAGTACTCTTCCTCATCTAAAATTCTTGTTTTATAACTTAAACCACTACTTTTAATATTTTTAGGTATATTATCTCTGACCAGTTTATTGTATATTTTCAATTCTCATCTCCACTAACATTTCAACTTCAGGAGTTATATATTCAACTGCTTTTTTAAATGTTTCAGCTGAAATATCCATGATAGCAAGGACCGTCTTTGACTCGTACTTTTTTGGTGGTCGTCTATTCCAACTATTTTCCAAACTATTTATAACGGCTTTATCTATTTCGTAATCTTCAATTATTTCTTCTACTTCTCTTGAACATAAAACTAAACCACCTCGATCTTTAATAAAATCGTCAAAGCTTGGACTATATTGTAATTCTGGTCTATCAATCATCTAAATTAGATTTTAACATCAATAATTATTGCCAGCTTCTTTTTTGATTTTTAAGCTCTTTACTGTTAAAAGCTTTAGCCAGATCAATTTCTAAACGGTTACAAAGATCTAAAAGTAACCAAAGTACATCAGCGGCTTCCTCTTCAATGAAATGCTCTTTAGATTTTTTGTCTACTTTCTGACCGTTAAATTTCCTAATAGACTTTGCAAATTCACCAATCTCTTCAACAAGTAGAGTAAATACTTCAGATATAGTTTCCTTATCAAATCCACGCTCTGTAACGAGCTTTTTTATTAAAGACTGTAATTCACTAATATTTGATTCTTCAATACTTTTCATAAATATAATTTAACTGAAGTATTTCTTATTTAAAAATGGAGCTAGTGCAAAAATTATCGCATTCTCATAGGCATCTACTCTTGTTATTAAGTCATCTGTTGCAAGTCCATAAAAACCTTTAGCTTTACCAAGCTCCTTTAATCCAAAATGTTTATTTATTGCTTGACTTAATTCAATACCGTTTAACACATCTTGCAATAGTTTTCCTTTAAGTTCAATCCCTGCACTTAATCCTGTATTAATTTCTCCAATTTTATCAATTATTGCAACCCAGCCAAACTCCCAATATCTATTATCAATATTCAGTAATCCACCCTCAATTCCTACATAATAGTCTGCTTTTGGTACTTGTTTGCGAGCTGACTTAGCTCTATTAATAGCTCCTTGAATTGATTCTGATCCATTAACTGGATGATCTGATACTCCATTATTTACACTTATGGATTTAAATTTAATTAAATCTTCATGAAATGATTTTGAAAAAGCTTTCTTGACGCTTATTAATTTTGGATTATTAAGACTTCCTAGTACAACTAGCATTGTTTAAACTTTATAAAATATACAATCATAGTTTATCTTCAATTAGATATTGCATCTAGGGATCTACTTGCAGATATATTGTAAATTAATTTTATTAAAACCTAGTATCCTAGTTTAATCTGATTAACCATTAGTCCAACGATAGGGTCGAGTGGTCCATTAAAATCTATACTGTTGTAAGGTGGAATTGATGTTGTGGTACTAAATTCTGCCGTACCTATAGATGACGCGTGGCCACTCCAACCCCAAGGAGCCTCGCCGACAACTCCACTGCCACCTAAGCCGTCCGAATAATTGAATTGAGCTTGCATTTTGCTGCTAATTAAATCAGCCCGGTTCTGGAATGTTCCAGTCGGTCCAATGTCAATGCTGGGCACCATGCCTGTTTCACCTACGAATAATGGCTTATTTAGTCCTTGCTTGCCGCAATAGTCAAGATCAGCTACTAATGGACTTGGTAAAGCTATTTTAGCGTAATTATAGTCGTGATATTCACAGGTATCGACAAATGGACTAGCGTGTACAGTTTTGTAGTCACTACCTTTAGTACCACATCCTCCTCCCATACCTCCAGTACCAAGACTAGTCAAATGATTCGGATCTATGCCCTTAATGAGACCTCCGATATCATCAGCCCATGCTCGTAAAGCTGCAGAGGAAGCTGCTTCATTTGAGCATGTAGAGCCACCGACATCGCCGGATTGAGCTTCATTCATAAACTGCCACATCATGATATTAGGGTCATTAGCATAGCGAGTAACTACTTGTTGTACATAATTACGATAGCTTAACGGTCCATCTCCATCAGTACTCTTATATCCACTTTGGTACCAAGTGACATCCTTATATCCGCTTACTACACACTGGCCAGCCCATTGATTATCCAAAGTAGCGATAATACGTAATCCATGTTTCTTAGCAATAGCCAATGTGTTGTCAAATGGTGTCCAGTCGATTACGCCACTTGAATTAGTCGCCTGACTCTCAAAGAACCATGAACGCATTACCTGAGCAGCCGTACCAGTAGAATTCATTTTGGTTAGGTTTTGATCAAGTAAATCTCCCACAGGATTGATGCTTACTGTGCTCATAGTGGGGCCACAATTTTTCAACCTGGCACCATAAATAGCATTGGCGTTATAGAAATTGATGCCGACAAACTTATACGGACTGCCGTTTAATGTTAATGTCGTGCCCGAGCGTTGAACATAATTAGATACAGTCGTACTTCCAAACTTAACGTATTTTCCACCGGACACATTATTATCTGATTGGACTGATACTCCGTTAGTTAAACTTCCTGATGAAGAGTTGATTGAAATATACGGGGTAGCGGCATGACCACGAAAAAGGAGAAGAGTACCAACTACTCCAACAACTAACATAACTAGACAAATAGTTATGCATCTTTTTGATGATTTACATTTTGTATAAGCTTGCTTAAGCATAAGTTACATAAATAGATTATCACGTCAAAGTGAATGTTAAAATTTATAAATTCTGATGCTTCATCGAAAAGTAATTATTTTATACAAACAAATTCTTGACAAGATTATTATAAGTAATGGTGCAGGGAGAGGGATTCGAACCCCCGAAGGCTAAGCCAGTTGATTTACAGTCAACCGTGTTTGACCGCTTCACTATCCCTGCTGTTAATGGAGCCACCTGTCGGATTCGAACCGACGACCTTCGCTTTACAAGAGCGTTGCTCTAGCCACTGAGCTAAGGTGGCGATACTTATGTATTTAATACAGATATAGAGTGTAGCAAAAACAGATATAATTTGCTACTATAACCTTGAAAAAATTAGGCCGCGATAGCTCAGCTGGTAGAGCGTTTGCGTGGTAAGCAAAAGGTTCCCGGGTTCAAATCCCGGTCGCGGCTCCAAAAATCTGATTGTTAGAATTTTTACTGTAAGCGGGTTAACAATAAAATATATTATGCATAGTGCTGACATGCAAATAATTAGCGAGCACAGAAAAGAGCCCCAGATAAGGGGCTTTTTTAGATATCTATGAGTTAAACTCTATAAATAACCCATAAAATATGTTAAATTAGTGTAAATATTTAATATAATTTAAGGATAAATATGGCCAAGAAAGGCGATAAGCGTAAAATCATTGGACTTTTTAGTGAAGAAAGTAATGAAAGAATTTACTATACAACTAAAAATACACTGAATACCCCAGATAAATTAGTCTTAAAAAAATACAGCCCAAAACTTAGAAAGCATGTGATGTTTACTGAATCAAAGAAAAACTTAGGCCGAAATGAAGCACCTAAGCGTTAGCAAATCTAGCAAGATCTAATATTGTATTAACAAGTTCAGAATGACTCCAAACTAGAGGAGTTACTCCGAGTGCATATCCTGTTTCAGGATCAAATTGTTCACTTAATGCACCACTTTCAAGTTGTCTAGCTAAAGCCCAGTCAAGCAGTTTACCGGCTTCATCATGTCTTTTTGCCAATGCGTAATATTGAGCAAGCCATAGTGTACTTACAATCCAAGGATTACCTGGGTATTGATGTTTAGTAAGAAAATAATTGTCATGCTCATATCTAACAACACCGCCAATTGGAGCAACATTTAAGATTCTTTTTTCAATTTGTTTTACTGTAGATGTTAATCTTTCGTCATTTATATCAAGACCGGCGAACATATATGGTCCATATAAACTGGATATATCTAAGGTATTGTCATACGTAATTGTACCGTCAGATTGCAGCAAGAAACCTTTAATAAAATAATTATCTGAGGAGTAAAGTTTATTTAAATTAGATTTTATGGATTCAGCGGATTTTAACCATTTAACTGAATCTGCTTGCTCATCAGCAACTTTAGCTAGACTAGCCGCCGCGTTCAACCCGGCAATAACTGTACTAACGGTATAAGTTGTTGTCAGAAACTTTTCTTCCCACAAATCATAACTGGCATGAGGCAAACCTGTTTTTTCGTCAATAAAACGGCACATAAAATTTGCGCAAGGTGCAACAAATGTATTGTAGATATTTTGGACAAAAGTTTTATCTTTTGATGCTTCGTAATATTCTCCAATCATAAAAATAGTCATGGCAGTTTCATCTTCTTGAATTGCCAACTCTTTATTACGGCCATGAACCAGCGGATGCCAAGTACTGCCGATAGCTCTATCGGGCTGATATTTATGCATTAAGTAGCCGTCTTTATGCATGGTATCTCTAGCAAACTCAAAGAAGTTTTTCGCTTCTTTATAGTGACCAAGTCTAATCATAGGCCAGAGTGCATAAGCTGCATCTCTGGGCCAGCAATAGCAGTAATAATCCCGTCCATAGTTGAAAATACTCGAATCACCGCTTGCAAGTACTGAACCTCTTTCATCACAATGTGCTTTAATGATTAATAAGCTTTTTTCTAAACTTTGCCTGTTAAATTGAGGTATTTCAATGCTTCCTCCACCTAACCAACCATGCCAGTGTACCCGAACATGATTTATATAGTTCTCCATATTTAACTCATTAAAATGACTATGTATTAGTTGAGCGTCATTTTGGCTGGAAGTTGCTATAACCCAATAGTCTAAAACTTCAGATTCATGAGCTTTAATTACTTTATTAAAGCGAATTACGCTGTCAACACCACCATGTTCAACAGCGTTGCCGGATAACTCTCCATCTGTGGCATCTAAATAAGTCCCAGCTTTGCCCTCAATGGCGTAATTACCGACGGCATACTGATCAAACATTTGGCCATCAGAAAACTTACCGCCAATGAGCAAACAATACTTACCTTTATAGTCTAAGATGTAATGATCGTCAGGCACGTAAATAGCTGTATCAGCTCGGCCAGCCCGAGAAATTTGAAATACTTGATGCATAAAAAGACGAATGTCTCTGTCTCTTTCAACATCATTTGTAATTGTAATGTGCCTAACTAATGAGTTTGTATCTATATCTACATAGTCCTGAAGAAGTAGAGAAATTTCTAAATCGCTATGATGACATTTTATTTGCGATACCATAGCGTCAGATTCAAAATCTACACTTATTTGCCAACTACCATCGTCAGTCCAGCTAAACTTATTTTCAACCCAAACACCGACTTTATGTGCTGTGCTCCTAGCATTGGTTAGGTTTTCTAAACCAACGTAAGGGTAATAAAAATCATGGACTAGCCCATGTTCGTCAAGACCAACAAACAATTGACCATTGCTAAGTACTACCGGTCGACCCATAATCCCACCCCATTTTTCATATCGTAATACCTTTTTCAGTTAGTCTATAGCAAATGTCTCTATATGCATTCATATAATTTATGTAAGCGTCATATGGTGTTTCATAGGGACTAAAATAAGCATGAATATCCCCGTCATTAAACCATTTCGTGCACATATAGTAAAAATGATCAGAAGTTTGAAGCTTACGCCAGTCTTCAATCAAAGCTAAATCATTACTCGAAAGAACTTTTGGTTCGAGAGCGTAAATTTCATTAATGGCATTAGTTTGCATACCATTTCCTAACCAAGCGGATAAATCTCTCTCTGTATCGGCCCAAGTTAATGTTTGTGGTATATCAATTTGATCAACCGGCTCATATTTGTCAGCCGCTTCTGAAACAGTTAAAAATGTATGATCGTCATTCTTTAACCATTCTTTAGGTAAATGTTCCAAAAATTTAATAATCCCCGATTCATGCCACTGGTGCTCACCGAATGTTTCAAAGTCCATAAATAAGTTAAAATTAACTGCGTTTTGATCTTCACTCAGCCAATGAGAGAATTTATCTGCCGTGAGTGGGTATTCTGCCCATAGACTGTCTCCAAATCGAAATGCTATATCATCACTTAATTTATAATTTTTAAGCAGTAATTTAATATGCTCCGATTTTGCAGGTCTATATAAATAATTTGGACTTCTCCAACCTAAAATAGGATCCCAACCTTCAGCTAGAATCGCTTTATAGCCAGCTTCTTCAGCCCATTTCGCTAGATCGTTATTATATGCAAGTTCAGTATTTCTAAATACACTTGGCTCTTGACCAAATAAATTTTGAATTTTATCTTTATGCATTTGGACCTGCATTTCAAACTCGCTTCTTGAGTAAAAGAAAGATAGTGTGTGATGATAAGTTTCAGCTAAAATTTCAACTCGACCACTACCAACTAAATCTTTAAATACTTGCAGGGTTTCTGGAGACCATTTTTCCAATTGTTCAATGACGGTTCCGGTTAAAGAAAGACAAAATTTAAACTCAGGATATTTTTCTAAAAGTGTTTTAAGGGTATTGGTGGCTGGTAAATATGACTTTTCAACTACTTTTTTAAGTATTCTTTCATTTGATTGGTCTGAATCGAAATCTGTTTCAAAATATTCGTGATCTACGCCGGTGTTAAATACAGTGTACTTTTTAATTCGAAAGGGCTGGTGTACATGCATATATAAAACAATCGACTTGTTCATACCGCAGTTTTTGCCCCCTGAGTAGACTTTTTGTAAATATCGAATATTTTATTACCTGCATCTGTCCAAGATAATTTTGAAAGCTCTTGAGAGGAATTATTTATTAACTCATCTCGAAGAGTATCGCTTTTCATAACGGCGGTAATTTTATTTGCCATTTCATCGATGTCCCAAAAATCTACTTTTAGACAGTTACTTAATACTTCACTAACACCAGATTGTTTGGATATTAAGGCTGGAGTGCCGTAACTAATTGACTCAAGTGGGGTTAATCCAAAAGGTTCGCTTACTGAAGGCATAACAAATAAGTCGCCGATTGCAAAAGCGTCCCTCCAATTTTTCCCTCTTTGAAAGTCAGCAAACAAAATATTACCACCTATTCCTAAATCTGCTGCTAAGTTGATTAATTCATGATACTGATCGCCACTGCCGACAATGAGGAAGTATGTCTTTGGGGCATATTGCAAAACTTTTTTAGCTGCGTGAAGTAAATTAGGTAGTCCTTTTTGAATAGTTAATCGCCCGATATTCACAACAACTCTATAGCCATGGTTTTTCATAACGTCTAAAAATCTATAAGCGTTTTGTTCATCCAGTGGATCTAAAGAGGATAAGTCTATACTGTTATGGATAACTTCAATTTTGTCCGATGGAATACTATAATTTTCGACTATTTTATTTTTCGTGTGATTACTGACAGCAATTACTTGATCGGCCATATGCAAAGCTATATATTCTATTTCTTCTGCAAGTGGATTACCTTTTTTTGATCCTGCCCTATCGGACTCTACGGAGTGTACGTGAAGAATAATAGGCCAGTTTTTCATGGCTTTTAGTTTCAAAGCTGCTTTAAAAGTTAACCAGTCATGAGCATGAACAATATCAAATTCTTTATTATCAACGAGTCTCGCAACAGCCCGTTCATAATTTATTTGCTGATCATATAAATCATAACTTTCAAAACTTGATTTATTACCATAATACTTACTGTCATAAGCAGATGATTTCATTGTGAAGCTGTATGCGTCACTAGGTGAAGCAGCTGTAATTTTCATGAAATCAATGCCATGTTCATCTCTATATGGCAGGATAAATTCTATATCTATATCTTTTTTGGTAAGTTCACGACAAAGTTGATAGCAAGCAATACCTAAGCCCCCGCTATTATAAGGCGGTAACTCCCATCCTAACATTAGAATTCTCATCTCTTTGCTATTTATCTTCCTATTTGTTTTAACTAATGCTTAATTATATGTATTCACCATCTTAAACACAAGCTTTTTACATCTATATTTAAGCATATTTATTTTTTTCATTCAATGTCGTTGACAAAAAATCTACTTTCATCATAATGGATTTAAAGCTTAAGCATAAAATTATATATGGATCCATCAGAAAACAATCAAAAAGAAACACCAAACGAAAATAATTCTCCAACAATTCCTTCGAATAATGTCGTAGAACCTAATCTACAAAGTCCCTTATCAGAAGATAGTCATTTAGAATCAAAACCTACTCAACCGAAAGTTCAAACAGGACCTAAAAAATCCAAAAACTGGCTATTAATTATATTAATTATCGTAGTTGTAATCACTGCTTTAGTACTAGCATATATTTATCTAATAAAAAATAAAACTACAGTTACCCCAAAAAGCCATTCTGTAGTTATAAAAAAGGACATTTCAAAAGTAACGTTAGCAATTAATGACGATACTGATTTAACACCAAATACACCTCTGTCAATGACTGGATCAACCGAAGAATTTATAGTAGCTTATCAAATGTTCGATGGTCTCGTAGGTTTTCAAAATCAAGCAAAAATTATTCCAGGTCTTGCTGTTAGTTGGTCCAATCCAAGTGATACAACGTGGGATTTTAATATAAGGCACAACGTCAAATTCCATACAGGTAGAACATTAACTTCTAACGATGTTAAGTTCAGCCTTGATTATGCAGTAGCTCACCAAAGTGACCAAGATAACGGTACTTTTGCATTACTTGCTTATGGTATTAAGAAAGTAACAGTCATCGACCCATATAAAATACAAATTGAAACAAATGGTCCAGACGCAACGCTTCTTGGTCAATTAGCTAATTTATTTATTGTCGATTCAAAAGCGTCTTTGACTGATCCAAATTCAGGCACTGGAGCATACAAGTTAAGTACAAGCACTTTAAACGGTCGTGTATTAGATTTAACACCGTTTAAAGATTATTGGGGAGGTCATGTATATACTCGGGAATTAGTTATTACTCAAAATGAATCCAAAGATGATATGGCTAGTGCACTAATTAACAATAAAATAGATATGGGCGGTAATTTTCAAAATGCTCAATTGGATACAATAAATTCCAAAGCTAAAAAAAATAATTCCTATATTAATAATTTTAAAATTCAAGAACCTGGAAGTCACTATATTCAGCTAAATACTGCAAGACAAAATTCACCTCTAAGTGACATTAATGGTAGAAAAGCAATAGAGTACGCTTTAGATGTCCCTAAAATATTAAAAGTAAGCGGAATTGATGGCACTCCAGTAAATCAATTAATTCCGCCTGAACTACCTGGAAGTGACTCTACAGTTACTAAATATTTATATGATTTGCAGAAATCTAAACAACTACTTGCAAGCGTCAAGAATTTAACTACACCTTTAATATTTGACTATCCGGCCGGAGACGAATTACAAGCTAACGAAATTGCAGCCGAATTAAATGCTGTTGGTTTTAATGTCAAACCAACATTGGTAAGTGATTTCAGTCAATTTGTAGGAAATATTAATGGGGCTAAAGCAGATATATTTTTCTTGGGCTACTCTTCAAGTATCCTTGATGGATTTGACATAATCAATAACGTTATAGGTTCAACGGCAAATTATCAAAGCGCTCAATTAAATGATTTATTAAGTAAGGGAAACAAAACTTTTGATCCTTCACAAAGAATTAAGTTGATGCAACAAATGGAACAAATTATTGCTAAAGATGTGCCTGTAGTTCCTTTGTTTAATGAAAATTATGTTTACTCTTCAAATAAACCATACATTTTTAAAGTAGATATTCCAGGTGGAGATTATGGTATAAAATTCTGGCAAATGTATCAAAAATAATTAATTCCTACTAGATCGTTGACTTTAAATATACTTACATCATAATGGTATAAAAGCTTAAGCATATTTAATCTATGGATCCATCAGAAAATAATCAACAAGAAACACCAAACGAAAATAATTCTCCAACTTTGCCTCAAAACAACGTTGTTGAACCAAGTCAACAAAGTACCTTATCAGACGACGGTCATACGACTACTAATTCACCTAAACCTACAATCCAAACTGGACCTAAAAAATCTAAAAACTGGTTGTTAATAATTATTTTATTAATGGCAGTAATAGCAGGCCTAGTACTGGCATATTTATATTTAGTTAAAAATAAAACAACTACCTCAAACGTTAACAAACCTTCACTTATAAAAAAGGATATTCCGCTACTAACGTATGGACTTAATAGCACAGTTGATCTAACCCCTACTTGGCCAGTTGATCCGCCTAGCTCAAACGATGACTTGTTTGTGACTAATCAAATGTTTGAAGGATTAGTTAAATTTCAAGGTCAGACTAAAGTAGTACCGTCACTAGCAATAAGTTGGTCAAATCCGAATAATACAACCTGGGATTTCATCATAAGACATAATGTAAAATTTCACTCAGGTCGGACACTTACTGCAGAAGATGTTAAGTCTAGTTTAGATTACATTACAGCACATCAAACAGATCAAGATAATGGCACATTACTAAACGTCGCTACAAATATATCTAGTATTAAGGTAAAAAATCCATATGAAGTAGAGATAACCACATCTCAACCTAATGCAGTTCTTCTACCTCAATTAACACAATTGTTTATTTATGACTCTAAAAGTACGCTCGGTGATCCTAATGGAGGGACAGGTCCATATATAGTTAAACCTGGGTTTAAATCGAATAATACCAATTTTAAAATAGTTGCCTTTAAAGGTTACTGGGGCGGACATGTTTATACTAAAGAAGTAAATTTCTTCGGCTACGCTACAAATGATGAAATGATTTCAGATGTCACTAACGGTAAGTTAGACATTGCTGGCAATTTCTTAAATACAGAAATTGCAAAAATAGAAACAAAAAAGAAAATTAGTGAAATTAAATATCCTATTCTAGGGGTACACTATCTTCTGTTAAATACTTTAAATCTTAAGTCACCGCTTAGTAATATTAATGCCAGAAAATCTTTACAAAGTGGCTTAAATCTCCAGCAATTAATTAAAGCTACTGGGGTTGATGGAATTCCAGCTAGTCAAATGATACCTAAAGAGCTATCCGGTTATGATCCATCAATAAAAGTAGTACCTAATGATTCACAAAAAGCAGAGCAACTTCTTTCAACGGTACCAAATAAGTCTGCTCAAATAAATCTACAATTCCCATCCGGTGATGATGCACAAGCTAACGAAATAGCCAAAGAACTTAATGCGGTTGGATTTAATATCAAACCGATGGAAGTAAGTGACTTTAACACTTTTGTAAATAATATATATGCTGGTCAAGGGGATATGTTTTTCTTGGCATATACTACAGCAACTGCTGATGGTTTTGACATTATTCAAAATGGAATAGCAAGCAACAAATTATACTCGAATGATCAGCTTAGTAGCTTAGTGAATCAAGGTAATTCAACCTTTAACTCATCGGATAGAATTAAAAAACTTCAGCAAATGGAACAAATAGTAGCCAAAGATATTCCAGCGGTACCGCTCTACCAAGATAATAATACATTTTCGTTAAGTAAACCTTATCACTACTCTATAGACATGTCCGCCCTTGATGCTAGTATATATTTCTGGCAAGTTTACCAATAAGTTTAGATATGCACCGCAGCAGTCTGCGCCTTAAATTTTTTGTAATACTACTTGTATTACTTTTAACAGTTTTTGGCTCAATAACTTTCTTTATAGTTAGAAAAAATACTAATACACTGAGAAGTCAATTATTGGCTCAATCGAAAACATTTGCCGCTTTAGCTACACAACCAATCGGTGAGAATTATGTCATATTCCAAGATTCAGGTGTACTTAAAATAAAAGATGAAATAAGTTCATTTACAGACCTAGATCATAATATTAGCCATGTTGAAATTATAGACACTAACAGTAATATTCTCTTTCAAAATAGTAGTAAAGATTCTGTAAAGATTAGTAAGAGTGACGCCGTAAATGTAAATGAAACCCTTTTAAAGGATAGTAATGGTAATGTAACAGCTATCATTGAGCCTTACTTAGAAGCTTTCGGTATTCATAAATACGACATAGTTTATTCAATTTCTTACGCCAGCATTAATCAAGATATAAACTCCATCGTTAGAACAATAGTTATTGCCAGCCTTGTAATTTTATTTGCATCTCTATTTGTTTGGTATTTTGTCTTAAATAGTTTATTTGTATCACCGGTTAACAAAGTGAGTCGTATCGCGCTCAAAATTAGTCGTGGTGAGCTTGGAAATGAGATTAAGATAACTCGAAAAGATGAAATTGGTGATCTAGCAACCGCAGTAAATACAATGGCTAACTCACTTAAAGCCGATATTGAAAAATTAAAATTAGTCGATCAGCTAAAGTCAGAATTCCTTATGATAATATCGCATAATTTAAGAACTCCTCTAACTATCATAAAAGGTTATCTAGATAACTTGCTAGCAAGTAGAGATTCAGAAGAAGAAGTTGAAACTCAAATAAAAATAATAAACTCTAACGTTAGTAGATTAAGTCATTTCGCTGAAGACGCGCTACTTATATCTTCTATGGAAGGTACCCAAACTACCATCACTAGCAGCTCACTTGAGATTTCTAAATTTTTAAGCACGATAGTAAATGAATTTAAAGACTTAGCGTCGCAAAAAGGTATTAATTTTGATTGTACTATTGATCAGGAAATATGGGTTAATGCTAATAAAGCCTACTTATCCAGTGCCATTTGGAACTTAATAGATAACGCTTATAAATTTACATCTAAAGGTGGCAGTATTAAATTATCTTCTAAAATAGTTGAAGGTTTATTAAATATCACCATTTCAGATAGCGGAATAGGCATAAGCGACGAAGAAAAAGAAAAAATGTTTACTAAATTCCACAGAGGCACAAGCACTCTGCAGTACAAGTATGAGGGTACTGGCATAGGACTTTATCTAACAAAACTAATTATTGATAGACAAGGTGGAAAAATAGACTTTCATTCAAAACAAGGAGAAGGCAGTACTTTTATAATAAGTTTACCGACTATTTCAAAACCAGAAAAATTACCATAAAATTTATATTTGTCAGGGCGATGTTAAAGAAGTGAACAAAACTTACTTCCCGAGTTAACTTGTGAATGAAAATTTATCTTCGTCAAAGAATGTAAAAAATTAAAATACTATTGAGCTAAGTAACCACCATCAACACCATAATATGAGCCTGTTACGAAAGAAGAATTTGATGAACTCAACCATAAAACTAATTCAGCAACCTCAGATGCTTCTCCTAAACGTCTCATAGGCATAAGGTCTGCTAAATCCTTCAATCCTTTTTCATCAAAAGCGTTTGTAAGCATGGGTGTATTAATATAACTCGGACCAACAACATTGATACGAATATTTTGATCTGCATATTCAAGAGCAACAGCTTTTGTAAGACCAACAACTCCATGCTTTGTGGCTACATGGGCAGAAGAGTTCTTTTTGCCAACTTGTCCTAACATGGCAGCAATATTTACTATGCATCCACTACCGCTTTTTAGTATGGCGGGTATCTGATAACGCATTCCGTAGAATACACCTGAAAGATTAATACCTAGGACATTATCCCAGACATCTAGAGGATAATCTGTGACTGGATATGGTGGGGCTGAAATAGCTGCGTTATTGCATGCAATGTCTAATCTCCCAAAATGCTTAAGTGTTTCTTTGACTAACGATTCCTGCTCTGCTGGAATTGCTACGTTCGTTCTTATAAAGATGGCCTCATGACCTTTTTTAATAAGTTCAGCGACTACATCGTTGCCCGCCTTCTCATTAATATCAGCAACTACTACTTTTGCATCTTCTGTAGCATATGCAAAGGCGATTGCTTTACCAATCCCCATGCCACTCCCAGTAACAATGGCTACTTTATTATTTAGTCTTTTCATAATTTATATTTTAACGGATCAAGTTTAAAATGTGGTTATTCTTGGCAGGGGATATGGGATGATTATAGAACTTTGATTGACCTGACATCTTGCGAGGATGATGAGAGGGTAATCTATTTTAATTTAAAGAGGTATCATTAATTTAACATGTTCATACCTTGCGTTAAACTTATCCGTTGTTATAATTATTCTGAACAGCGCAAAACAAATGTTTAAAAAACAAACAAAGAATACTAATACTGGCCAACCCAACATCCTTATGCAAGACTCAGGGTCTTGTGATAAAGGCAGTAGTGCTTTCATATCAGACAACAACTTTAGACAGAAAATATGCAACTACCGCCTAAAGAGGTTGTTAGTTTTTGTGCTTGTCTTTGGTGCAGTAGGTGCATACATAATCTTCAAGAGTTTAGCTATCACGACCACTCCAATAGCCACAATCCTAGCGGACCAAATGACCTTGCCTGCTGGAGCTTCTGTAGTCAGCGATCCGACTGCTTCAACCGGTAAGGCTGTATTACTTACGAATAGGGGTAGTCTTAATGGCACGGTCAACCTACCATCTTCTGCCACTAGCTTTTCTGTTTTAGCCAAAGCTGGTAGTCAATGCAAAGGTACTGCCAGCTTGAGTGTAAAAATAGATAACTTTAGTGCTATTGCAACTACACTTAAAAGTATTAACTGGACTAGTGTTAGTTCAGCTTTTAGTCTAACCAGGGGCACGCATAATCTAAAGATAAGTTTCACCAATGCAAATACTACCTGTGCCCATACTCTGTACTTAGATGTAACTAATTTCTATGGTCCTTCGCTACCGCCACCACCGGTTCCCACGGTTGCTATCTCAGCAACCCCACAGATAATAACTAATGGCCAATCTTCAACACTAAATTGGACTAGTACTAATGCAAATACTTGTGTGTCCTCTGGGTCTTGGAGTGGCAGCCAACAAGCCCAAGGCTCACAGAATACAGGAGTCCTCAGTCAGGACTCAACTTTCACCTTAGCTTGCACAAATACTAGTGGTACAGCTACACAATCGGTAACAGTAACTGTCACACCAGCAACAACCAACACAGTTCCCCATATTCTTTATAGTATGGAGTCACCTCACGAGGGTATTCCGCATGGTGTGCCCAGTTCGTACCCTTGGCAAAGCCAACCAATTGTCAAGCGTCCTATTCCTCCGGCAGGCTGGGCTGCCGTAACAACCTGGGGGCAAATCTATGCTGACGCTACCACCGTAGAGCCTTCTAATGTTCGGGTTGAAGTAAAAAATATAGAGTGTTATCTATGGAGCATAAGCAGCAAAAAATGGTTACGTACTCAAGCCTACGCAACAGTTGTTGGAGGACACTATTTGGAAGATTTCTCCACTAATTCCCCTCTAAGTGCTGCATTACGAACAGAACCTGACGGTGGCATCTCAACAACCATGATCAGTGGTTATAATTTCCACTTTTACCCAACTGCAAGAGCGATCATTGTCAATCCAACGGACATTGGGGCAGTTTTCACAACATATCAGGCTCGCCTCATTGTTGACAACCCTACAGGGCCGAATAACATTAGTACGGCACGTTATCTGGCAAATGTAGGTGGTGACTGGTGGAAAAACACTACTATTGGCTATGGCGGAATAGCAGTTAATAATGCCGGAATTGGTCAAGGTCGTTTCACTTATTTGACTGGTAGTTGGCAAGCAGAGGATTTTTACACCGGCGGCCCAGTTGCTAGCGGTCTGGCAAATGCCTGGACAGAGGCACAATTGCAAGCTAATCCTCCAACACTTGATGGTATGGGACCGCCCTAATACTGCTTTATACAGATACGGCTATGTCTATAATGGCAGGGGTGGTCGGACTCGAACCGACAGCACAACTTTTGGAGAGTTGCCGCTTACCAATTAACGGACACCCCTACGTATAAATTGTTATGTTAAATTAAATTTCATGATTTGTCATCTTAATAATACTTTATTTAAGTCAGTTAATCTGCTATACATATATCAACATGGCTAAAATACAACCCCTAAAGCCATTTATTTTACTGCTATATGGCTATCCCGGTTCTGGTAAAACTTACTTTGCAAGGCAATTAAGTGATCATGTTAACGCCGCTCACCTTCAAGGTGATCGTATTAGAAGTGAATTATTTGAAAAACCACGCTATGATAAACAAGAAAATACAGTCATATCGCAAATATTAAAGTATCTATGTGAAGAGTTTTTAAGCGCTGGCGTAAGTGTAATATACGACATTAACGCTCTAAGATTAAGTCAAAGACGTGCTTTATATGATTTAGCTTACAGAAATCATGCTGCGTCCCAACTAATCTGGTTCCAAATGGATGCTGACAGTGCGTTTGCAAGAAACCAGCAAAGAGATCGTAGACGAGCAGATGATAAATACGCTGCCCAATGGGATAGAACCAGCTTTGAATCTGTAATTAGTCAAATGCAAAACCCAAATTCGTCTGAAGAATACATAGTTGTTAGCGGAAAACACTTATTTAATATGCAACTAAACACAGTGCTAACTAAACTTAGAAACAAAGGGGTTCTAAGCACGCTAGATGCTAATGACAAAGTAATTAAACCAGGAATGGTCAATCTTGTACCTCCTAACCAAGGAAGAGTAGATTTAACTAGACGAAATATATCAATAAGATCTTAAAATATGCCTTACAAAGAATTTAATTTAACAAACACTCAAAAAATAAAAATATATAAAAGACACGGTTCTAAGAATATAAGGTTATCTATAAATAACCAAAATCAAGTTAAAGTTTCTATTCCATATTGGGCCCCTTATATATCAGGTTTAAAGTTTGCTTACTCAAAAATAGATTGGATTTTGAAGCAAGTTAAAAAACCACAAGTCTTAAGTCATAATCAGAACATCGGCAAAGCGCATAAATTAGTCTTTCAACCAAGTATTAGTCAAAATCTTCTAACTTATAAAATTGAAAGTAACTATATAACTGTCAAACATCCTATAAATAGAAACTTCATGGACTTACAAGTTCAACAAAAGGCCCAAACAGCCGCTATCCAAGGGCTCAGGCTTCAAGCAGAGCGATTATTGCCTCAAAGGTTAAATCAGCTGTCATTGCGGTTTAATTTACCGTATAAAGACATGAAAGTTAAGAAATTAACTAGTCGTTGGGGTAGCTGTGATATTAATAAACGAATTGTGCTTAATTTATATCTTATGAACCTGCCATGGAGTTTAATAGATTACGTTATTTTACATGAGCTGACACATACAAAGGTACTAAAACATGGACCATCTTTTTGGGCAGAAATTTCCAAACTTTGTCCAAATTATAAACTCCTAAAAAAGGAGCTTAAAAAGTACCAACCAAGCATTATTGGTTTATAGAACTAGTCTATGGCATAATTTAGCTAATGCCGCTTAAGTTAAGACCAAAAATTAAAACCAGAACTAAAAATATTGAGCATGAACAGCTTATAAGTCTGATTAACAGCATGGCTGATGCAGTTATTGCCGTCAATGAAGAAGTTGACACAGTACTTTTTAATAGTGCGGCTTTAAATATATTAGATAAAAATAATATTAAAACAGGCACGCCACTAGCTAATATTTTTAGACCAATTGATAAAAATAATCAGCATGTTAATTTTAAAGAAATAGTTCAAGGTGTAACACTTCCAATAACTAACCGGGACTTAAAATACAAATATAACGACGGTAGTTTTATCAATCTTTACATTTCAATTGCACCTGTCAGACTTGGTTACGGCGTTCACGGTCAAAGTGGTTTCGTCATACTACTTAGAGACATAACTAGAGAAAAATCGCTAGAAGAAGAGCGTGATGAGTTTATAAGCGTTGTTTCGCACGAACTCAGGACACCTGTCACAATAACAGAAGGAAATATTAGCAATGCCCAATTAATAGCCAATAAATCCAACAGCCCTGATGAAATAAAAAAAGCCCTTCACGCCGCCCATAATCAAGTAATATTTTTATCTGAAATGATTAATGACTTATCTACTTTAAGCCGGGCTGAAAGAGGTGCACTGCATGTTGAGATAGAAAATATAAATATTCACGAACTAATTAGCGAGCTAATGAATAGTTACGCTCAAGACGTTAAAAATAAAAAACTGCACCTAAAATCAGTTATGGACCCAAAGATTAATAATGTATTTACGAGCCGACTATATCTAAGGGAGATTCTGCAGAATTTTTTAACAAATGCACTTAAGTATACGAAACACGGTGAAATTGTAGTACATGCTGAAAATAGAGATAGAGGTATTTGTTTAGCGGTCCATGACAGTGGAATTGGTATATCAAAAGCGGATCAAGAAAGAGTCTTTGATAAATTTTTTAGAAGTGCGGATTTTAGGACAAGAGAAGCTAATGGCACAGGTTTAGGACTATATGTGACTCTAAAATTAGCTAATCTAATACATGGTGAGATTACACTTGATAGTGAACTAAATAAAGGTTCTACGTTTTCAATTTTTGTACCGAATTTAAAATAATTTATTTATTTAACTGAGCTCTCATTACCGGTAAGCAGACATTTCTACCTTTCCAAACTACTTCGCTAAATTCATATTTATACATCGAGTAATTAAGTAAACATATATCAAATAACCCGGCCAGCGGCATAAGAAAAATACCCCGGATTAAACTTCTTTGGTAAGTTAACTTAACAAAGCTAAAAAATAAATAACAGAGTAAAATGGAATTTATATAGCTAATTATTAAAATTAAGCTATGATTTCCAACTACTGAGTAAACAAGCATTAAAAATGGTCCTAATAATACTATTAACTCCCCTAATGTAAGTAAAGAAACAAGTTCTGGTCGGCGATGCAGCTGAGGATAACGGGTTCTTATGGCAGTTGCACGTTGTTCGCTGGGTAACTTTGAAGATGTAAGGTTAAACACGTCAGAAGATTGTAAGAAACTATATCCATCAGAGTCTTTAACAGCTTGATTTGCGAAGTAGCTTTCAGGAGTAATACTATTTGCAACTGCCTTAAATTCACCGCTCTTTTTAATTAATTCGGAAGTAATAAGCCAGCAAGTACTAAGTACTGGCGGGCGGTTCAGAAATCTTCTTGGAATAGAAATTTCCCAGGCGTATCGATTTGGTTGAATTATTACACTTAAAATATTATTTAACTTTGGCACTTTATTAACAGGTAAAATACTAAGCATAGATTTTTTTCGTTTAAGCAGAGTTTCAATCAGTAGTTGGACCGTATCACTTTCAAATCTCGTATCAACACCACAAAAAAGCAGTATATCTCCACTTGCTTGGTTTAAAAGTTGCTGATATGCATAATTCTTAGATGACCACCCTTTAGGAGGTTGTTTACCTGCAATAAACCTGACACCTTTTTGAGCATAAGTTTTAATGACTTGAGATGTGTATTTTTTTTGTGAGCAATCATCGAGTACTAATATCTCTAGTTTTGAATAGTTAGTTGTAAGTAAACTATCCAAACAATTAAGTAAATCCTCTGATTCATTTCTGGCAGGAATTGCCACACTGACGCTTGGTAAGTCTTTAAGTGAATGAAGCTTCGTAATTTTATTTGGTAGAGTCTTTTTAAAACTTCTTAAACTAGAGAAAAGCAGAATTAATATAAAAATTGATTGCATAAATACTAAACTATCAACGAACAATATACTTATTGAATAATTATTTCTAGAAATAAGAAACACTCCAACAACCATTAATTGCCAACTAATTAAAAGAATACTTGTTCTTCTAGCCACCATATATAAATAATCTGCGTTTGTTCTTCCTTCAATTAGCCTAAGTAAATTCAACACTCTATAAATAGAAAAGAATAGGATCATAAAAGTCCAGATATTAAATTTACTACCTATTAGGAAGCCATTGAAAACAGGTAAAGAAAAGATTACGATTGAACTAAATATTTTACGATGAGCCCATAAAGACTTAACCCAAATTACAAGTTCAATAAAACTAAATATTAGTAACCCAATAATTGCAGTTTTAATCATAAATATAATCATAACAAATTTAGCTTGACCAAGATTTAACTTTAGTGCTATGCTTGACATATCAAAGCCTACAATATGTAGGCTGTTTTTATTTTAAAGAGAGCAGTATGCCAGACATAGATAAGCCTCAAAGTAAAAAGAGGAAAGTTAAAGATCCAGAATCTTTTAGGCAAAAAGCCCTGAGAGAGAAAAGTGGTCAAGCTGAAAAAAGAAAACTGACTAGTAGTTTTAAAGTGTATTTATCTAAATTATTTAGTCCTATTGCAAATTTATTTAGAAAGATAGCTAAACAAAAAGCTTTTCGCCCTTTTGTAAAACCAGTAAAGTTAATATTTAAAATAATTTTTCCTAAGTACTTTAGAAGCAGCTTGAAAGAACTAAAACTCGTGACTTGGCCAACTTTAAAACAAAGTCGTCAATTAACATTTGCTGTTCTAATTTTTGCCATTATTTTTGGTGCCAGTATTGCACTACTAGATCTTGGACTAGATAAAATATTTAGAAATATATTATTAAAGTAAGAGGTAATTTATATGTCAACCCAAAAAAGATATGATACGACGAAGAAATGGTACGCGATTCATACATATAGCGGATATGAAGAAAAAGTAGCCGAGAGTATAAGACAAAGAGCTGACAGTTTGGACATGAAAGATAAAATATTCCAGGTACTTGTGCCAAAAGAGAAAATGATTGAGATTAAAAACGGTAAAAGAAGAGTAGTTGAAAAAAGAATTTTCCAGGGGTATGTTCTTGTACAAATGAAATTGAGTGAAGACGCTTGGTACATAGTTCGAAATACTCCATCAGTCACCGGTTTTGTTGGCAGTGGTTCCGATCCAACACCTATAGAAGAAGATGAAATAGATAAGATTCAAAAAAGAATGGGTCTAGAACAGCCAAAACATAAAATTGACTTTAATATTGGTGAAGTTGTAAACATAATAGACGGGCCCTTTAAAGGATTTGACGGTAGTATCAACGAAATAGATTCTGCTAAAGGTAAGCTAAAGGTTCTAGTTAATATGTTTGGTCGTGAAACTCCAGTTGAACTTGATGGCTTGCAGGTAAAAAGAGTTTAACAAAGAACATCTGGACTACAGAGGTAAATAAGTGTATAATTTACATAAAATAATAAAGCAAATAACACTAATTTTTATGAAATTAAGTAGTTCGAGGTATTTTATCTATGGCTAAAGTAGTTAAAGCAAATCTAAAGCTGAAAATTAGAGGTGGTCAGGCTAGTGCTGCACCACCTGTTGGTAGTACCTTGGGTCAATACGGTGTAAACATGATGGACTTTATAAATCCTTTTAATGAAGCTACTCAGGATATGAAAGGCAAGGAAGTGACCGCCCATATACAAATTTATGACGATCGAACCATGGACTTTAGAGTTGTCTCAACACCTACTGATGAATTAATTCGACAAAAACTCGGTATAGATAAAGGATCTGGCAAACCGAACAGCGAAAAAGTATCAAAAAAGCTAAGTCAATCCGACCTAACCAGTATTGCAGAAAATAAAATGAAAGACATGAATTCGAGTGATGTAGAAGCAGTCAAGAAAATGGTCGCGGGAACTGCTAGAAGTATGGGTGTCGAGGTTGAAGGTTAAATAATATGCCAAGCGCTAAAAAAGAAGTAACTCCTAAAGAAAAATTGGTTGGTAAAACAACTAAAGCTGAAGTTACTGAACCTAAAAAAACTGATTTAGCTAAAGCTGGTAAGAGAAGCTCTAAATCTATCAAAGAAAAAGAAGTTAAAGCTACTAAAGAAATTAATAAGTCAGAAGAAAAAAAAGTCGACAAACCTAAAGTTAAAAAAACAAGATCAAAAATTGAGAGAAAAGGTAAAAAATATCAAAAAAAATACGTTTTGATAGATAAAGAAAAGAACTTCACAGCACTTGAGGCAATTAATTTAGTTAAAAGTATTTCAACTTCAAACTTCGATGGTACGCTTGAAGCTCATATAAATTTAGCTGTCGACCCTAAATTATCTGATCAAAATGTCCGTGACACAATTGTCCTACCGAATGGACTAGGTAAAAAAATAAAAATAGCTGTTATTAGCGATGATCCAACTGTAGCTAAAGACGCAGGTGCAGATTATTTTTCTGCTGAAAGTATCTTCTCAAAATTAGATAAAGGTCAAATAGAATTCCAAACACTTATTTCTACACCCTCACAGATGCCTAAACTGGGTAAGTATGCCAGGATTTTAGGTCCCAGGGGTCTTATGCCTAACCCTAAAAGTGGTACGGTAACAAACGACATTAAAAAAGCCGTTAAAGATGCTAAAACCGGTAAAATAGAATACAGAGTCGATTCAACAGGCATTGTTCACGTTGGTATTGGTAAACTTAGTTTTGAAGATAAATTACTAGAAGAAAACTTCAATTCAATCATAACTTCTCTTAAACACAACAAACCTCAAAGTGTTAAAGGCAGCTTTATAAAAAATATTAATCTAGCACCAACAATGGGCCCAAGCGTCAAAGTAGATCTTGCCAGTATAAATTAAATAAATTATTTTTTAGCTAATTTCGTCATACATCTTGTTAGAGCTGACATAGTTCTTGAAAATCCGGTTAGACCATTTTTATATGCGACGTATTTATTTCGCCAATCGGGTTCGTATTTAGCTTTAAATTTGTAAAGTCCTTCAAATGAATAGAAAATATCTCCGTTATAATATGCAAATTTTAAGAAGTTATTAATAATTGTTTGCTTATCTTGTTCAATTTCATCAATCCCGGCAAGTGGACTTAACCCCATATTAAGCTTTTTGTATTTTTGACCTTTTAAATACCCGATTAGATTAATTAATAGAAAATCATTAACATTGCTTTGAGAAGAACTAGATTGTCTAAATAGGTCATAAGTCGCTTCGTTTTTATCAAAATGAGCCGGCACTAAATTTGAAAATGCTTGAATTGTCGAAGCCGCATCTCTAACTACCGCAATTTGGCACATTTGCATATATTCATTACTAAAAAATCCCATAGCAAAACCTCTTTCAGTACGTCCGCCTTTAGATAACCACTCCTTAGAAATAATTTTTAATCTGTTTAAAATCGCATCATGGTGTGGTGGATTAAGAAGTTCAAACGTATAACCCTGTTTATTAAACTTATTTGAAATATTTCTAAAATATTTATTGCTTTTAACAATAGATTCGAACTTACTTAGATCGACAATAGCTTCTTGACCAATAAGTTGATTCGAAAAACCATTTTTTTCATATAATTTAAGGTTCTTATCTGAAACATGAACCATAGCCGGCAGCCAATCATTTAAAAAACATAGACTTTGGAAACCAGATAACAACTGTTTAAATTTTGATTCATTACCAATTGGATCACTTAATACTAGCGCTACGCTTCTGTAAACGTGGTAAGCAAGCATACTTTTAGATTGATCATCGAAATAAAACTGTTTATCACGAGGCCAAATTTTAAAGTATTCTTCACTAACCGGGTGATACTCGTTTAAGAGCATTTTCGCTTTTTCCCGGTTAAAAGTTTGATCAGTAAAGCGCTGCTTTAGGGGCTGAAATAATGAAAGTCCAATATATAGAATTGATAGTAAACTGACGAACGAAAGCGAATCAACAAATAAGTGGGCCCTCTTTGTGTGGGGCATAATAGGCTTATTGGTTGTTAAATTAAACTGATCAATAGTGTAGTGAAAAGCTGATGGCCAGCTTATTTCTTGATGGAAATCTTTTGTGTCCATAAGTTCAAAACCGGCTACACCGTAAATTAGCATAATTGTTAAAACAATAATTACAAATCTAAGTGCAAACCTAAATCCTAGGATATCGCTCTTAACAATAAACTCATTTCTAAAAAGATAAAGTAATCCAATAATTAATATTGGGACGATTAAAGATCTTAGAATACTAATCCAGCCCATATCCTCAAATGAGTGAGAAACAAGTTGAGATACTCCAACTCCAAAATAAAAAATATATGCTAAGGATGTAACAATCCAAGCTGTTCGTTTTCTTCTTCGAAGTAGATTACTTAGATAGATAACGCTAATTCCTACTAAAATAGGTAGATCAACAAGTAAGGTAGTTAAATGGGAAGTTCTATGAGCTGAAATTTGAGCCAGCAAACTATCGGCTATTATATAAACACCGTAGCTTCCGACGAGTAGACTTATGAACTGTACGGCAAACCGAGGATGTATTTTAAGTTGTTGTCTGAATGTTTGGTCGAAACTCACGTTAAAATTAATTGTACTAAATAGTTTGCCTAAAACACTAACGTATACATGCTATAAAACTATTTGCGTAAAAATCACATTATTATTATGCTTGCCTTGTGATCTAGCCGTATCTTAAAATACTAATAACATTAGGTTGAGGGGTAATTTGTATCTAAGGTATGTCAGTTTATAGCAATATACAGATAAAAAAAGCAATTGAAACTGGGCATATTCTTTGTCATCCCTATAATCCAAAACATATCAGCCATGCCAGCTTAGACGTAACACTAGGCTATTACTATTATCGAATAGAAAGAATGAACGAACGTACTATCTACAATCCCTTTGACCCAGAGGATATAGAGAGGTACTTTGACGGTCCATATAAAGCTATGGAACATGAAAAATGGTGCAAACTAAATGGTTTTAAACCCCAAAACAACATTCCACTTGATCATCCAGTTATCTCCTTAAAGCCTGGCGAAAGAATACTAGGGCACACTCATGAATTCTTTGGTATTAAGCCGCCGGGAGCTTATGAAATTCGATCTAGATCAAGCTGGGGTAGAAATGGTATTGCAGTCTGCTTTGATGCTGGCTGGGTTGATCCTGGTTACATCAATCGTCTGACTCTAGAAATATATAACTTAAATAACAGAGAAACTGTTCTACTACCTGTCGGGGAAAGAATTGCCCAAGCTATTTTCATGGAGACAGGTGAAGTTGAAGGCAGTTATGGAGAAGGCAGAAACGACGGTTTTAGCGGTAAATACCAACAAGGATCTGATCTCGATTTAATAATTAAAACCTGGTCTCCAGACATGATGTTGCCAAAAGCATATCGCGACAAAAGAGAACTTCCTAAAAAGATAGAGGGTTTTGCATATGATTAAAGGAAAATACATAGTTCTAGAAGGTCCTGAAGGAGTCGGTAAAACCACCCAAATTCTAGAGATAGCCTCTAGACTTAGACAAGCAAATTTACCTGTTAGAACTTTAAGGGAGCCAGATAGCCAAAGCGACTTAACAGCCCGCTCTATAAGACTTTTAACACAAGATCCCCACTACCCAATGAATACTAAAACTGAAGTCCTTTTATATAATGCGGCGAGATCTCAAAGTCTGCAAGTTATAAAACAAAGTATAGAAAACGGAGTTAATTGTATTGTCGATAGGAATTATCTAACAACTTTAGCTATTCAATACTATGGCCGAGGTGATGTTCCCGATTACGGCATCATAAACACCATTATTAAATTTGCTGTTGGTGATATGGAACCCGATCTAACCATTATTCTAGACGCACCGGTTAATATACTAAAAGACAGGTTAAAAGATAGATTATCTGCTGAACGTTTCGATAACCTCGATGCATCATTTTTAGAACGAGTCAGAGCCGGTTATTTATGGGAAGCAAATCAAAGGAATTTACCGGTTGTATTCGCATCAGAAGACAAAGAAACTATCACTAATGCTATTTGGAAACAGGTAACTAAAACTTTATCTATGAGAGAACAAGTATCAGCCAGTTCAACATCTCAACCAGTATCACTAAAGCAAGTCATAGGATCAAAAAGCAGTGAATTGAATGAAAAATTATCTACTAATGAGAATGATGAGCTGCTTTTAAAAGACGAATCAGGACACTACAGCGTAACTAAACAAGGTAAAGAATATTTAGATAATGTTCTAACGGACTCTGAAGGGGATGTGTACGCCTTTAATAATAAGTTGTCACCAATTACAGTTGCGGCAGCCATGGCTAGACTTAGCCGGCGTGGTGATGATATGCGAATTACAATTTTGGATGAATTTGCTCAAAAAGCCGACAAAGACGATGAGTTATTAAGACGAATAATAACAGCTTACGGTGATGATTCTGTCCAGCAGCTTGGCGGAATACACGTAGTAGTTGAAAATGCTTCTAATTTGTTAACTAAAAAACTAGAATGGGGAAGACTCGCATCCTATCTAGAACAATCAACTCGCTATATATACTTTGATCAAAAAGATAAAAAGGGCAAGTTTAAATACTATGTACCAATTAATTTAGCTCCTAAGGTTAGACTAAATTACATAGCTAGTTTAAATAAAATATTTAATCTTTACTCAGAAATAGTTAGAGAGTTAACTGAATTTGTTATAAAAAATTCAGATACACCTGAAAGAGAAAGAGATATAGCCTGGAAAGGTGCAACCAGGGCTCAGGCTTGTGATGCTGCAAGATTTGTCTTACCAGTCGCAACTAAATCAACAGTCGGTATTTATGCTTCTGGACAAGCAATTGAGAGTTTAATTATGCATTTAATGAGTGATGAGCTGGTTGAAGCCAAGATCACTGGTGAAAAATTATTAAAAGAATGTCGAAAAATAATACCAATGTTTTTAGAAAGAGCTGACAAACCAGAGAGAGGTGGTGCAATAATAGCGTATAAAGCCAATACAAGTAGTAAATTCTCTAAAATTGCCAAAGATAATTTAACAAGTAATTTTAGCAGCAGCTTAAGTGAGGACGTCACCTTAGTAGATTACTGGCCAAAAAATGAATTACTACTGCTGGCTGACATGCTTTATGAATATAGCCATCTTCCCCTAGAGGAAATACAATCTCAAGTTAATTCGTGGACCTATGATAAAAAAATTAAAGCTTTCACTACTTACATGGGCGAAAGATTAAACAGAAGACATAAACCCGGTAGAGCCTTAGAAAAAGCACATTACAGTTGGGATATAATTTGTGATTATGGAATTTTTAGAGACTTACAGAGACATCGTATGGTCGATGATATTACTTGGCAGGAACTTTCTCCAAGATATGGATTTGAAATACCTAAACTTATAGAAGATGCCTCTCTAACCGATAAATACGAACAATGCTTTGATATAAGCCTTGATCTATTTAGTATGATGCAAAAAGAAGGTTTTAAGCTTGAAGCCCAATATGCCTGTTTACTTGGTCATAAAATGCGCTGGAAGATTACATATAATGCCCGTGAAGCATTCCACCTCCATGAACTCAGGACCTCACCGCAGGGCCATCCGGGATATAGAAAATTAGTTAAGAAAATGCATGACAGATTAGCCGAAGTCCATCCACAGATAGCAGAAGCCATGATATTTGTTAATCAAGATGAAGATCCTAAGTTAACTAGACTAGCAGCCGAAAGATACAGCCAATATAAACTAAATCAATTTAAGCAAAAATAATTATGGCTCCGAAAAAAATAATAGAAGTACCTCAAACAGATTTTGATTTTAGAGACGTCGGTCAAGTCGGCAACGTATATCACGGTCCTACCTTTGATAGTTACACTATAAATCACTCCATTGGAAAATTAGATGTCGTTGTCAACACTGATAGAGTAACTGCTTTTGGTGTTCCTCTTAGGGGTGTTACCATACCTTACAAAGGTCAAGCCGTTACACAAACTTCAGCAGAATTATTAAGGGATTCAGATGGGACATTATCTGAATGGTATATATCTAATCCGGATCAAAATGTCTTAATTGGCCATCATACTAAGCCCGTTAATAATATAAGGTTAATAATTGCCAGCTACATGGTTGGCAGATTATGGCAAGAATATAGCGAAGTTGAAGACAAATGTATCGCCGGACAAACATTACCGGATAATTTAGTTGAATATCATGGAATTCATCCAATAATGCTACCGATTTCAATACCCAGACGAGATCAGGAAAAGATATTTGACCCAACAAAATTTGATGCTAAAAGTAGACAAAAATATGGTGAGCTAGCTACATTCGTCCGAAAAACATTCAAAAAAGAACAAGAAATTATTCGCCCTAGAAAAGTAACCCTGGCTGAAGCTCAATATAAGCTAGGAAGATTAGCCACTGGAGATTTAGTAGTGATTAACGGCCTTCATGCAATTGAAGATGCCATATTTTTTGATCAAGAATCACTTGATAACTATAACTATGATGTTACTAAAACTCCACCCGAACAACTAAATCGAAATGTTATTGAAGAGTGGTTATTTAATAATGGCTACTTAAAGAATTTAAGTCGTTCTCAACCAGAAATTCCAGAACGTTTGATTCGTGCTACTAGTCAAAGATATGTTAATTTAAGCTATAGATTAACTGGAAAGCATTTAGTCCCGCCTCGGGCAGTTTCAATAACAGCAAGATTAAAGAAAATAGAAACTTCTATAAGATCAGAGTTAGAAGATTTAGCAGTTGAAAATTTATAGAAAATATATTAGTATAATATCCAAGTTGCCAAAGACAGCGACGGGTTAAACCTTAATAATGTCGCCTAGGTAAAAAGTAATTCTACTTTGTCTTTGGAAATTCCAGAGACTTTTTAATTTAAGGGCAACTAAAGTAGAAAACATGGTCGATAAATAATATTTAAATTTAGGAGTAAGCCAAAATGGCTTTATCTAAAGAAAAGAAGGAACAACTAGTCAAAGAAGTCAATGAGTTAATGTCTAACTCCAAAATGACTGTTGTAGCCAGGTATCAAGGCTTAAGTGTTAAAGCACTTCAATCACTTCGAAACGATGCTAAAGATAACAACACAAAAGTTAAAGTTATTAAAAACCGCTTGGTTATTAAAGCCATAAAAGCAAGTGATAAGTTTAAAGATATAGACACATCAAGACTTGAAGGCATGCTCTTATATGCTTTTAATAGCGACGATGAGGTAGCAGCTGCTCAAATACTCAATAAATTCAAAAAATCTAATCAAGTTTTAGAGTTTATTGGCGGCATTAACGAAGATGGAGTATTTATTGACGCTGAAGAAATTAAAATGATGGCTGAACTTCCATCTAAAAGTCAGATGCTTAGTGGGATTATTAATTTACTAAATTCACCACTTCAATCAATTAATTCATCACTTAATGGTAGATTACCAAGCATATTAAATGGCCTAGAAGCCAAATTAAGTAATTAAAGGAGAAAATATGGCAGATCTAAAGAAAATGGCAGAACAGTTGGTTGGCTTAACAGTAGTAGAAGTTAACGAACTCGGCAAAATATTAAAAGATAAATACGGAATTGAACCAGCAGCCGCTGCTGCAGTTGTGGCCACTGCACCTGGATCTGGTGATGCAAAACCAGAAGCAGAAGAAAAAGCAGAGTATGATGTAACACTTAAAGACCCAGGCGCTCAAAAAGTAGCTGTTATAAAAGCAGTTAAAGATATAACAGGTCTTGGGCTAGGTGAAGCAAAGGCGATAGTCGACAGCGCTCCTAAGGCAGTTATTGAGAAAGCTAAGAAAGAAGATGCCGAAAATGCTAAAAAGACTCTAGAAGAAGCAGGAGCAACTGTAGAACTTAGCTAAACACTTTAAAACATTTTTTCCACAGTTACTTTGACATACTTAAACCTTCGTGATACTTTTAGTGAGAAAGTGTAGCTAATAAACACTTAAATATTTGAGAGAAACAATTTATGCCGGACGTACCCGAAAAACAGGTGAAAAGGCTCCGAACGTTAATCCAGGAAGCTGAAACTTCTTTAGCTGCTGCTACTGAACTTTTAATTAGTTTAGTTGGTGATGACGAAAAGATTAAGCCTGTAGTTAGTGAAGAAGCTCTAGGTAAAGTCATAGAAGGTGTTTTTGACGGACAAAACATGGTTGGTTCTGATGGTAAGACCTACCCAGTTCCAGCTAACTACGCATCTAAATCTAAGTTAGTTCAAGGAGATATCCTAAAGCTGACTATTGCTAATGATGGTGCGTTTTTATACAAGCAAATTGGACCAATACCTAGAAAACAGGTAGTTGGAGGCTTATCACTAGAAAATGGACACTATTTTGTAGATATTAATGGTAAAAAGTACAGGGTATTACTTGCCAGTGTTACTTACTTTAAAGCTAAACCAGGTGATCAAGTTAGCGTCAACATTCCAGAAGACGACTCAGCCGCTGAATGGGCAGCTCTAGAAGCAGCTCTCTAAGGCGCTAAATAACACAACAAAATTAATCGCTCAGCAGACGTATAATAGAGAAGATGAGTCAGGCTTTATATAGAAAATATAGACCAAAAAAATTAGGACAAGTTGCGGGCCAAGAACATATTACTCGGTCTCTATCTAATGCTATAAAAACAAATAAAATAAACCATGCTTATTTGTTTTCAGGACCAAAAGGGGTAGGTAAGACATCTATAGCTAGAATCTTAGCCCACGATGTAAATGACCTAAAATATATCGACGAAGCCTCACATATAGACATTATTGAGATTGACGCCGCTTCAAATAGGAGAATAGATGAAATCCGTGAGCTTAGAGAGATGGTCTATATGGCGCCAGTATCGGCTAAATATAAAGTTTACATTATTGATGAAGTCCACATGTTAACTAAAGAAGCATTTAATGCGCTGCTTAAAACTTTAGAAGAGCCACCAGCTCATGTGATCTTTATATTAGCAACTACAGACATACATAAACTTCCAGATACCATTATAAGCCGGACCCAGAGTTATACTTTTAAACCAATTAGCGACTCTCAAGTGAAAGACAGACTTAAATTTGTCACAAATGAGGAAAAGATGGCCATAGAAGACTCGGCTATAGATCATATAGCAAAGTATAGCCAGGGAAGCTTAAGAGATAGTTTAAATATTCTTGATCAAGCTCGAAATCATGCAAAAGGTAAAATTAATACAGACCAAATAATTGAGCTGCTAGGCTTGCCGCCTCGAAATTCAATTTCTGAAATTCTTAATTTAATTCAAAATAGCGGTGAGAATACTAAATTAATGTCTGTACTGAATGAATTAAATGAGTCAGGTCACGACCCAAGTCAAATTGCAAAAGAGATTAGTTTGCTTCTTAGACAAAAAATTATTTCTAACGAGGTAGATGATAAAGTAAAATACTTAGACTTATTAGAAAAGTTATTATATATTCCACAATCAATTGATCCTCTAAGCCAGCTAGAGATTACTCTTCTTAAATCAATGCCTGAGAAGTCAACCAAAGATAAAGATGAGGTAATAGTAAAAGAACCTGTGGAAGTGGTAGCTGAACCTATCTCCAAAACTCTTAAAATAAACGAAGAAAATTGGCCGAAGATATTAAATGCCTTAAAAGACAAACACAATACTCTTTATGGGATTGTTAGAATGGCCGAACCAAAATTTAATGATGACCAAATAACTCTAAACTTTGAATTTGAATTCCATATTAAAAGACTTAACGAAGCCAATAATAAAAGAATTCTTAATGAAGTCATAAAATCTCTAACCGGTCATGAGTTTCAAATAATTCTCAATCATAAACCTGAAAAATCTAATAAAACTAAAAAAAATGAAAATATTAAAAACGTCAGCGCTATATTTAATGGGGCCAAACTGATAGAATCTTAGTTAAGCAGGGTATAAAGGTAAAAGGGTAAATGGATCCGAATTCATCATCTACTACTAGTAGTCCGCCTCAAAATTCAGAAGCCGAGGCTAGTCTATTAGGTGCACTCTTAATCGATGCTGAAGCCATTGTAAAAATAGCCGATAAAATTAGATCAACAGATTTTTATGATAAGAAAAACGAACGAATTTACGAATCTATTATTGAACTATATGATCACCATAAGGCAATTGATGTATTAACTCTAGCTGATCAGTTAAAAAATAAAGGCTACCTCGATAGTATTGGTGGGCCAAGTTATCTAACTGAGTTAACTAATTTTGTCCCAACAGCTTCACATATTGATCAGTACGCAGATATTGTGGCTCAAAAAGCCCTAAGAAGGCGACTTATATCTGCCTCTAAAGAAATCACGGGACTTGGGTATGATGAATCAAAACAACTTAGAGAGCTAATAGAGGAAGCAGAAACCAGACTTTTTGATGTTAGCCAGCAACACATAAAACAAGATGTTATCAGTCTAGAAACAATACTAGCTGAAAGTTTTGACCGATTAGATGAACTTCATAAAGATAAACAAAAAATTCGGGGCATTCCGACTGGATTTAGTGATTTAGATACAACTTTAGCGGGTTTCCAAAGATCAGATCTTATTATTCTTGCCGCCAGGCCGGCCATGGGCAAAACTGCTCTAGCATTAAACTTTGCTCACAACGTGGCTGTAAACGCTAATCAACCAGTACTTATTTTTAGTTTGGAAATGAGTAAAGAGCAACTTGTAGATAGAATGCTGTCAATTGAATCCGGAGTTGACGCTTGGGCACTAAGAACCGGCAATCTGACAGATGCAGATTTTGAGAAAATTGGACAAGCCATGGGTGCTTTAAGCGAAGCTCCAATATATATCGACGACACACCAAGTATAAATATTAGTGACGTTAGGACTAAAGCCAGACGAGAAGCTCATCGCCACGACTTAGGATTAATTATTGTAGATTATCTACAGCTTATGAGCGGAGGCTTTCGCCCAGGACGGGAAGTTAATAGAGTACAGGAAATTTCTGAAATATCTAGAGGTCTAAAAGGAGTAGCTAGAGAACTAAATGTGCCCTTACTGGCATTAAGCCAATTAAGTCGAGGTGTAGAAAATAGAAGTCCGCAGATTCCACAACTAGCTGATTTACGAGAATCTGGGAGTATTGAGCAGGATAGTGATGTCGTCATGTTTATGTACCGTGAAGAATACTATAACCCTGATACTGATAGAAAAAGGTTAACTGACATTTTTATAAAAAAACATCGTAATGGTCCTACTGGCGCAATCGAACTCTACACTGAATTTGAAAAACAAAGACTTCGTACGATTGATACCAAACATGTTAATCCTTTTAATAGCTAGTTATTAAAATAAAATATGAAACTTAAGTCGTATTTCAGGAGTCTAAGTAAATTCTATTTAGTTGGTTTTATATTAATATTTTCTCTTTCTATGTTTCTTCTACTAATCAACTTGGGAAGTTTAACCGGTGGAATTTCAAGTAATGAGTTAAGTATTGGTACAGCTAAATATGGCTGGCATGGAATTTATAGATCACCAATTTATTTACCTGTTGATTTAATTAGAAGTGTTTTGAACGCTTTTATAAATCACAGTCAATTTTTATTTAGAATCCCTAGCGTAATATTTGGTTTTTTAAGTTTAGTTTTTTATAGCTTGATCGTATTTTTTTGGCATGGTAAAAGAACCGCCTTTTTAGCAACTCTTATTTTTGGCTGCAGCGCATTTTTTCTTCATATTTCGAGACTCGCGACAAATGATATTTTGTATTTTTGGGGCATGCTGACAATAATCTTAAATCATATACTATATTCAAAATATAACGATTATCTGAGTATTACTTTTTTAAATTATTTTATTTGGGGACTCCTTTTAACAGTACCGGGTTTTATATTCATCGTATTACTAGATGTCTTTTGGCAGAGAGAACTAGTTATAAGTTCTTGGGAGCAAAATAAGGAGATATGGTTTAGGGTAATTTGTATATTAGCTTTAATTATCTGGCTGCCTTTAATAGTAAAATATCTACTAAACTTAAATGATCTGAAAATATACTTTGGACTTCCTAGTCATTTTTCTAATTTTGCTCACATTCTTAAAAATTTTATTGCGGTTCCAATTCATCTTTTCATTCGTGGGCCTGAATTTCCTGAGTTATGGTTGTCAAAGCTTCCGGTTTTGGATATTTTTAGTTTAGTAATGAGCATAACGGGAATTATGTTTTACTTTCAAAACTTTAAAAATAATAGGAGCAAGTGGTTAGCAAGTCTATTTCTTTTATCTGTAATATTAATTGGTTTAGGCGGAGCTGTTAGTTTTTCGTTAATTGTTCCACTAGCATATCTATCTTTATCAACTGGAATAGCATATTTAATTCATGTCTGGCTGAAAATTTTTCCGTCGAATCCCCTTGCTAAAAATATTGGCTTAGGTATAGTTTCGCTAGCAGTAGTCTTAAGCTGTATATATAACGTAAAATCATACTTTGTTGTCTGGCGAAATAACGAAATTACTAAGCAAACGTTCAGTAAACACGTCTAAATAGGTATAATATATTTAATCTAAGAGAGGTTAATTTAAATGAGTCGATTTGATCAAGCAAAAATGCTAATGAAAGTAAAAAAAATTCAGGGTGAACTACAGAAGATGGTGATTGAAGTTGAAAAAGGAGATGGTGCAGTAAGAGTTGAAATTACTGGTGAACAAAAAATTAAAAAGATACATATCAATCCCGAGTCGGTTGATCTAGAAGATATTGGTGAATTAGAAAGATGGCTAGAAGACGCTATAAAAGATGCAATAAGTCAAAGCCAGAAAATAGCTGCCGAAAAAATGCAGCCAATGATGGGTGCCTTAGGTGGTTTAGGTCTATAACTTATTGATGCAAATACTACCGCCAGCCTTAGTTGAATTAATTGAATCTTTTGGAATTTTACCTGGTGTTGGACCCAGGTCAGCTGAGAGATATGCATACTATTTAGTACGCCATGATCCAGCTCAAGTAATTAAGCTGGCAGATTCACTTAAAAACGTTACAAATTCTATTAAATATTGTCCTAAAACTTTTGCCCTTATTCCTAAGAGCGACGAAGTTTCAAAACTTTACGAAGATCCATCAAGAGATAAAAAAATTGTTGCAGTAGTCGCAGAACCATTCGATATTATTGCAATTGAAAAAACTGATCACTTTAAGGGGACTTATCATGTTTTAGGCGGATTAATTGCCCCGATTGATGGGATTACACCGGAAGAACTCCATATTAAAGAATTAATTAAACGAACTAAAGAAGATAAAGTAAAAGAAATAATTTTGGCTTTAAATGCCTCTGTTGAAGGAGAATCTACGTCTTTATTTATTCAAAAACAGCTTGAAGGATTAAAAGTTAAAGTAACAAGGCTAGCACGAGGTTTACCAATTGGTGTTGATCTTGAATATGCCGACCAGTTAACTCTTATCCGGGCAATCGAAGGCAGACAATCCTTATCTTAAATTAGGCTATACTAATTAAATAATGTACGACCAAGCGGCTAAAGTTAAAGAATTAATAGATAGTTCTAAATCTATTGTAATCATTCAGGCAGATAATCCAGATGCTGATAGCCTAGGTAGCGCTTTAGCGCTAGAAGAAATATTAGGTGACACAGGTAAAGAAATACATTTATACTGCGGTGTAGATATTCCATCCTATCTAAGATATATGGATGGCTGGGACAGAATAGATAAAACTATCCCAAATAGTATTGATTTATCTATTTTTGTTGACGTATCCACTATGACTCTGCTTGAGAAATTAGTTGATACAAACGAAGTAAATAAACTTAAAAATAAACCCTGCATTGTACTTGATCATCACGAAATAGTTCAAAACCAAATATCTTTTGCAAGCGTCACTATTAATGATTCAGGTAGAGCTTCAGCAGGAGAGCTTATATATCTTCTTACGAAACAACTTGGATATAAGCTAAACGTTAGATCTCAAGAAAATATTATGAGCTCGATTCTTGGAGACACCCAGGGTCTAAGTAATAAACTTGCCAGTCCTCAGACATATAGAATTATGGCTGACATTATTGAAGCTGGTGTCGATAGACCAGCCCATGAAGAAAAAAGAAGACAACTCGCAAAAATGCCTGAGGATATTTATAGGTTTAAAGCGAATCTTATAAATAAAACTAATTTCGCAGAAAATAACAAAATTGCATATGTCTCAATTTCCCAAGATGAAATTAACAAGTACAGTCCGCTATATAATCCAGCACCTTTAATTCAATCAGATATGTTAATGGTAGATAGCGTTATGATGGCGATAGTATTTAAAATATATTCCTCTGGTAAATTTACGGCTGCAATAAAAAGTAATCAGATAGCACCTGTTGCAAATAAACTAGCTGAAAATTTTGGAGGTGGCGGACACAGTTTTGCTAGTGGATTTAAGATAGACAATGAACCAAACCCCAACCAAAAAATTAAAGACACTTTAGTTAAAGCCATTGAATTATTAAGTGAAGCTCATGAAACTATATAACACCTTAACTAAATCAGTAGATGAAATTAGTCCGTTAAACCCTCCGACTGTCACTATTTATACTTGTGGTCCAACTGTCTATGACTTTGCCCATATTGGACATTGGTTTAATTATGTTAGGATGGACATTCTAATTAGAACCTTAAAAGCCAATAACTTTAATACTAAATGGGTGATGAATATTACTGACGTAGGTCATTTAACCTCGGATGCTGACGAAGGTGAAGATAAATTAATAAAATCTGCTCAAAAAGAAGGTAAATCTGCATGGGAAATTGCAGATTTTTATACCAAAGATTTTCTCAGCGGTATGCAAACGTTAAATATTTTAAAACCAGATTATCTAACTAAAGCCACTGACCACATTGAAGATCAAATTGCCCTAATTAAAATCCTGGAAGAAAAAAGTTACACCTATTTAATTGTGGGTGATGGTGTATACTTCGATACATCAAAATTTAGCTCCTACGCAGTGTTTGCCAGATTAGATCTTGACGAACAATCAGCTTCTGCCAGAATTGATGAGAATAAGCAAAAAAAGAACCCCTGGGACTTTGCGCTTTGGCGTTTATCTCCACCGAATTCCAAGCGAGATATGGAATGGGATAGTCCCTGGGGAATGGGTTTCCCCGGTTGGCACATAGAATGTTCAGCAATGAGCATGAAGTATTTAGGCGAAACACTCGATATCCATAGTGGCGGGATCGATCACATTCCAATTCACCACACAAATGAAATTGCTCAAAGCGAAGCTGCCACTGGTAAGAAATATGCTCTCAATTGGATGCATGCTAATCATGTTTTATTTAATAACCAAAAGATTTCAAAGAGTTTAGGCAACACAATAAAGCTTAGTGATTTATCTGAAAAAGGTTTCTCAAGTGAAGTCTTAAGGCTACATGTTTTAGAATCTCATTACAGAAACCAATCGACTTTCAGTTGGACTAGCTTAGAGGCGGCTAAAAACCGATTGTCTGACCTATATTCCATGGCTGCTCTTAGGTATCAGCCTAGACCTAATAAAGAAAATTCTATTAAACTATCTTTAGAAAATGTAACTAGTGAACTTATAAATATTATTAGTAATGATCTAAATACACCACAGTGTTTAACTCTTTTAAGTAATCTTGCTACACAGCTTATGGATAGTGGTATTTCTAGTGACGATATAATTAATTTATCTACTTCACTCGAGGGGATAGATAACTTATTAGGCTTAAAATTAAGCCGATTAAATGATGTAACCCCTGATCAAAAGAATTTAATAAAAACTAGAGATGAAGCCCGAACAAATAACGACTTTGCTAAAGCCGACTCTATAAGACAAGAACTTTTAAGTCAATCCATCGGGCTTCGAGATTATGAGTTCGGTTCAGTCTGGTTTCCGATTTAATCTATTTTCTTCAATAATCTTATTTGAATAAAGATACTCTAGCGCTGCTATTCTAACACAGCCACCAATTGGTATAGCTACTAGACCGCCGAACAGTCCACCGAAACTAAGACCTATTAATAGTGATACAAAAACAAGCAGCGGTGACATATTAGTAGTATTGGCTTGTATTTTAGGCTGGACTAAATAGGTTTCAATTTGCTGATACAAGATATAGTAGGCAAGAATAAGAACTGCTGCAGTAGTAGAATGAAACAGCGCAATTAGCGTTACAATGATGGCTCCAATAGTGTGTCCAACTAACGGAATTAGACCACATACAAAAATAATCACAACTATAGCCGCTGGATAGTTAATATGCAGTAGCAGTACAGCTGGCATAATTAAGGCAGCTGCCAGTAGAGCCAATATAACTTGTCCATTTACGTAACCTTTAATGACCCGGTACATATCGACAGATAAACTTTCAAACATAGTATGATGTTTATCCGGCACAACATCTTTAATAAATTTTAACCACCTGGGTCCTTCTACTAACATCATGAAAGTCAAAACAAGAGTGGTTAGGACTGTAAAAAAACTCGTTCCAAGTTTTTTAACAGTTGTAAAGGCAGTACCTCCTATATGGCTAATCCTAGTAGATAATTGTTTGGATACATCATTAACTTGTTTTTCCAGATGATAATGCCTGATGAACCCTCCAACTGCACTACTTTGGTTTCTAAGGTCTTTAACAAGATTTGGGGCATCATTTACTAATTTACCAGTTTGTTTAACTAGTGGTGGTGCAATACTGGCAATAAATACGCCGATAAATAAAATTACGAATAAATATGAAAGTGTAGTAGCGATTGATCTGCTGCCTCGACTTTTTCCAGGAAGTTTGCGACTAATCCAATAAACTGGTGCATTCAAAGCCAAAGCTAAGAATAAAGCTGTGAGTATGATGATAATAGCGTGAGTGGCTTTTCTGGCAGCAAAAAAGAGAATAATAAAAGTAAAAGTTAACGCAGCCAATCTTAAAAATGTATCAGTTGAAACAGTTACAGAAATTTCTTTGATACTACTTTTATCTGTTTTGTCTGACATAAGTTAATTATCTATCTGCTTAGATTTTTTAGCAATAGCTTCATTATATACGTTTAACACTTTATCGCCGACGACTTTAATATCAAATTCTTTGGCGTAAATACCAGCCCAAGTAATTATTTTCTCTCTCTTGTCGTTATTTACAAGATAAAATTCAATTAAATCGGCTAGATTATTATCATCACTCGGATCGAATAACAACTCTGGTTTATCTTTTAAAACAGATCTATAACCTGCATTATCACCAGCCAAAACAACTGATTTACCGCTGGCTAGCGCTTCAATTATAACTATTCCAAAACTCTCACCCCCAGATGAAGGAAATACCGTAATATCTGAATTTGCATAAATAATAGGTTTTTCAACTTCATTAACATAACCAATAAATTTAACTAACTTATCTAAGTTATTTTCTTTAACATAATTTTTAAGTTTAGCTTCAAGCGGTCCACTACCGGCAATCACAACATTAAATTTGGGAATATTTTCTTTTTCACTTAGTCTCTTAATCGCTTTAAGAAGAACCAGGCAGCCTTTTCTAGGTACAAGTCTACCTAAAAATAGGATGGTTAAACTATTGGTATTTCTATTTTTTGATGCACTATTGTATTTATTAAAGTCGACTAAATTTGGGATTATTACTGAATCAATAGAGAAGTCTCTCTTTGCAATAAATTTAGCTGCTTCTGACACACTTATCATTCGATCTATTCGCTTTAATGACTTTATACAATATTTACCAAGTAGCCAGTTACCGACAGATAAAAACCTTGAGTTGGGCACAATATGATAAGTCCCAATTACTGCAGTGGATTTATCTGCTCTTAAAACAACTTTTCCGCCCATCAACGGACTATATGGAGTTTGAACGTGCAGAACATCAAATTTTTCCTGTAATAAATATTCTTTTATAGCTTTACTTTTTGCTGGAAAGGGGATGGTCAGCTGATTGCCATTTGAATTTACTTGCCAACTTCTAGATAAAGATATTACATCTGACATTTCTTTTGGGTACGGGCCGGCAATTAAATAGCGCACTTCATTTCCTATGGATTTAAAGTATTGTCCAAGACCTAGAATGTATTGCTGAACACCATCTGGTTTTTCTAAACCGCCGTCTAAAATAAAGCCGATCTTAATTGACGGCTTGAATTTCACCTTTATGTTCCTTTATTGCTTCTTTGTAAAAAGCTTCATACTGCTTAACAATATGGGGGTAATTAAATTGCTTAACGTACTTTGTAGCCCATTTTTGCCATAACTGTCGAATTTCAACTTCATGAAATAGGGTTTCTAGTCTTCTGGCAAACTCAACTATATCTTCAGGATTTACTATGCTAATTGCACCTACTCCTTGTAATAAGTCAGAATAACCTGAGTTATTGCCAGCGATAGTTACGGCTCCCATAGACATAGCTTCAAGCAGTACAATCCCAAAACTTTCGCCGAAAATTGCCGGTGAGCAAAATAAGTCTGTTTCGCTTAGTAGCTTTAGCTTTAAGTCTTCACTTATATAGCCGAGGAAACTGACATTTTTAATATTTAGGTCTTCTGCTAATAGTTCTAATTTCTCACGTTCTGGTCCTTCACCAGCAATAATTAAATGTACATCTGGATTTTCTTGAGAAAAAAGTTGAAAAGCTCTAAGTAAATATTTGAGACCTTTTCTTCTTTCTAGTCGACCAATATATAGTATAGTTTTTCGTTTATTATCTTTCTTTTTCACTATTTGATACTTATTTAGATCAATCCCATTAGGAATAATACTAATCGGTTGATCTGTTAAGGTGGCAGCATATTCAGCACCCGAGGGCGATACGGCTGTAAGTTCATGCAGATAACTCATAACAGATTTTAAATAAGGAGTAATAACTTTAATTAAAGTTCTAGGTAGTATTGCTTCAGGAACTTTTGAGTGAAAAGTTGCAATATTTACGCACCTTGATCTTTGAAGTAGTTGTCTACTTAGAAGTGGGACCCATGGTTCATGAAAGTGAAGGACGTCAAATTTTTCCGATTCTAAAATTGCATCTATTTTTTCACCATCATCAGTAGAAGATATTTGAGTCGTCGTGGAGGCAGGTGACCTAAAATCTGTTGAACTACCAATATATATAATATCTGGGCTGTCAATTAATTTATGACCCCTTGGTTTTGGAGTAATAATTTTTACCTCATGACCAAGCTTAACAAGTCCAACATTTAAAGCCAGCACTACTTCTAGTACTCCACCGTGTTTATTGATGTTGTACGGACATACTAATCCAATTTTCATTCTTATCTATAAGTATACCAAAGACTACTCAGATAAGATCTTCCTAAGCCTTGGCGGTAGTAGAATCGCAGAAGCTTTCTTATTCGCAAGTATACTTGGAGTATGTGCTTTAGAGTTAGCCGTAAAGCGTCTATATTTCTTATATACGACTAGCATATGCTCTTTTACAATGTCATTATTAAAGTAATGATCTTCTTTAGAAATAACGTGAAATACAGGTAAATCTACTCTGTACTTACAATTATCTACTCTTAAAAATTCAGATGTCGTTAGCCAGTGAGTTCTAACATCATTTACTTGCCAAAGCTTAACTTCAAAATCCATAGTTTTTTCAAATTCTTCAGGTGAAACTTCAATCATTCGCTTTTTTGAGTTAGGCATATGGATATACATTTTTTTTATAACAAATCTATTTAGTCCGACGTAGCGAATGAACAAAGCCATTGGTCTAGTGCCAAAAAATCTAGTAGCTTTTACATAAAATCTTCTCTCTAGTGGTTTATAAACAAAATCATCAAAATGCATAAATCCGACTATTGAAATTAAAATATCGACTCTTTTAGATAATTCTGGATAAAGCTGCAGCATTCTTGTCGTAATTACAAAGCCGTAAGATATTGCGACAATTGTGATTCTTTTTCTTTTAAATCTTAGCTTTATAAAAGCTGCTAAATAATCTGCGTAGGCGTCTATTGTTGGTTTCTTGCCAATTTTATAAAAACTATCCATACCGCCAAAACCAGGTAAATCTGGCATCGTAACGGATCCAAAGTCATTAAGATTCTCAACAAAACTCCACCATCGCTCCAACATTGCATGATGGCCGTAAACTAATAATATATTTCTATTATTATCTCCATCAGGCGGCACATACATCATCCGACCCTCAAGTTTATTAATATTTAAGGGCACAATATAGTCTGTTGGGCTTGATGTAATCTTTATTGTCATAACAGGGGAAACGTCACACTAAAATAACAGATAACTGATTAAAAGTAAATCATCTTAAGGTGTTGTAGCCGAAGCACAACTAATATAAAATTAATCTGTTTAATGGGGATTAGCCAAGTGGTAAGGCGACGGGTTTTGGTCCCGTGATCGGGGGTTCGAGTCCCTCATCCCCAGCCAAACATAAGCATTTTATTAGATAGATTTTTTTTATCACTTGCTCTTAGTTTAATTGGATTAGCATTTATATTAGTTGGAATTTAGCGAAAGTGTCAGTATCTTATGTGCTACTTAACAGTAGTTCCAGGTGCAATCCCAGCACCCGTAATATCCGGACCATTACCTTGACCAGGGGTAGTACTAGTAGCATGGGCTTGGTCGATATACATACCTACGGATCGGACATCAAAGGTATACTTGCCGCTTGTAAAGTAGCTAGTCGCCAATTTATAATCAAAAGTTAATATTAGTTTCATCATCTGACTTGTTGAAAAATTAGTTGCTGGACCCGTAACTCCACTACAATTGCCTGCAAATCCAGTCGAAGTTGCACAAGTTTGGAGTTTACCATCGATATATTCACTAAAGGTATTATTCGGATAAAGAATGGTTGTATATTTATGATATGCAGCCGATGGGTCAAATTGACCAAATATTAGCTGGGACTCATCGACACTATGTACAAAAACTGGCATACCTGTTCTAACGCAATTTGGTAGAGGGGTACAACCCCAGCCCCATTCCTCAAAGAAGTCTATTTCTTGATCTGCACTAATCCCATAGGACCACCAGGCCGGATCCATTCCGCCACCAGCAATAACAGGTAGTTTACAATCGCATTCCCATACCCACGTTTCGCCATTGCCGTACTTAAAAAGAGTTTGGTGAGGCGCATCTGGATAAGTTCGCATATTTCCACTAACATAATTTACTCCATCGCCATTCCCATTATGATTTGGAGAATAATTCAGATTTATATGCAGCCCATTTGAGTCAACCTGATCTTGACTTGGGGAAAATGCTTCTTCACCGTTCACGCTTTTATTGGTGGTCAGAAGCGCCCAGAAGTTATCTTGACCAGCACCCGAGCCAAATGGTGCTCCAAAGGCATCACCAAAAGCTAGATGCCAGCCACCAGAAGGTGTTGCAGGACCAGTTGGGTTTGCAGGAACTACTGCTCCAGAACTGGTAGTTGCGTTATTTAGTACTACGTAATGACCGTCACTAACGTTGCTGCTGGATTGTACAGTTGCCCCATTGGCAATGGTGCCAGTATCTGAATTAACACTCACAAATGGTCCTGCCGCATGTGATCCTGTCAATAAGATTACACCTATTACTGCAACTATTATTACTACTAGGGTACTAGTGATATATTTAAATTGATCATTTTTATTAAAAAAGTATTTGTTTAATAACAATTTTATTTTCATCTCTTTACTGTACTTATGCTTATTTAGTTTATTATTACATAAAGTAATTAATAGTAGAAGTATTAAATAACTTGGGACTTTTTAGCTGATATACGTCCCTAGTTGTAGACGTAAAATATGACCGATGAACGAACATTTTAAATAGTCAAAGTATAAGACAATATTTTGCCACCACATAAGAAGTTAGACTTATTTTTCTTGCAATTTATAGTAAGCAGAAACTAAACTCTCTTCATCTATATTAAACTCTACTATTTCCGGATCTACATCTGCCGTAGAATAGCTTCTCAGTCTTAAATATCCGGCAACATTTGCAGCTAGATCTATTAGTTCGCCGTCTAACATATCTGAAAATGTCATTTCTGTGTGCGGTGTTGGCTCATATAGATCACTAGACATTAAGGCAAAAATTTCTTCGTCTCGTTGAAGATACAATATCTCTTCTCTTTGAGCTCCAGAAAGAGTTGGTATAACTGCTAGAAAATGGTGAAGAGTTACTGAACCAACGAGTTTGCTTGTCTCAGATGATCCTAATATTATTCTATAATCAATACTTTCAGACACCTCAAAATTATATTGTAAATAAATCAATTAAGCATATTCGGTTTATATTTATTAAATTGGTTATCAAACTTTTTTACGTGTTGAATTTAATACTTATATCGTATTATTAGAATATAAAAAGAAATTATAGGAGGTATATTTATGGGCAAAATGAATCCAGTTGTACATTTTGAGATGGGATATAAAGATCGTGAGCGCATGGTTAAGTTTTATGAGACAGCTTTTGGCTGGAAAACTCAGTCAATGGGAGCTGACATGGGCAACTATGTAGTAGCTCAGACTACAGAAACAGATGAAAATCGGATGGTTCAAACAAAAGGTGCAATTAACGGCGGGTTTTATCAAAAAACAGACGACCCTCTAAGCCAAGCACCTTCGATAGTGGTCTCAGTTGATGACATTAATATAGCTTTAAAAGCAGTTGAAAACGCAGGCGGAAAGAATCTTGGTGGTTTAAATCAAAAAGGTGAACGCACTCTAGAGCCACAAATGATTCCGGGTGTTGGACTTTGGATATCAGTTATGGACACAGAAGGTAATCGTTTTTCAATTTTGCAAGCTAAGTCCTAATTATCAATCCAAATAATCGTTCCATTTAGTAAAAGTTGACAAGATTATAATTTTTATATATAAAGTATTGACTTTTCTTTGTTTTGTAATATAATATTACTACTTCTACCTTCTTTGGAAAGGAGAGTACCTTAGCAATTAATCATTTACGAAAAAGAGTTGTACAAGAAGTACAGCAGTAACTTACTGGATGGATACAAGGTGGAGATGCCCGGAGAAAGATAGTAATGTAAATTCTCCAAAAGAGAGGCAAGAATGCCTAAGTGGCGTCTCACAGCAACAGTGATGGCTACATTTGCATCACTGCTCATCGGCAGTTCAATCCCATCGGCTGCATTTGCAACCGAAACAAGCGGAACGTCTGCAACCGCGGCCGTTCGAACTGTAGAAACGGAGGTATCAGCACTACCAGCAGCTACGTCGCCTCAGATGGCGGAAGCCAACCAAGCAGCAGTTGCTACTTCGGTAAAGAACGCAATTGCTGCTGGTTACGGCCAACAGCTGTCTGAAACTACGAAAAGTCTGGATGTAAAAGCCGATCTACTGCGCTACTCAAAAGTGCACGTTAAGAGCGAAAAATCGCCCAAAAGCGGTTTTGAACCTCCTGCGTTCGCTGCTAAGAAGCGTTCAGTAAAATCGGCTCATTCAGCAAGTTGTTACGGCAGTCCGTATAACCGCAAATGGCTAGAACTATACGGTGCTTACATCGCATGGGTTTTCGTCCGTGAGAACGGTTGGTGCGGATCGTACGGAAGAATCACCTGGTATGGAGGACCTACTTTCGCAGATTGGGAGTATGGACCTTACTGCCTGGCTAACCACGGCAAGGACTACTCGTGGGACGTTTACCCATCCTGGATCCATATGGCCAACTGGGGAACGGTAGGAATTTCCTACCCCTGGGGCTGTTTTGGAATCAGAGGGATTAAAACGGTCCTTCGAATCGCCTGGAACGGCTACAACGACGGTGGCAACGACTATGGGTTCTAGCAGAACCTCTTCGTTGAACATCATCACGGTAGTACTTCTGCTAATCGGCTGGGTCTTTCTTGGCATTGGTGAGCTAGTTGGTCTAGTTCTACTTTTGTCATCGAATGCATGGACTCGCCGTGACAAGGTCATTGGAATGCTGCTCATGCTAGAGCTTCCCCTGATCTTGATCTTGCTGCTTTCGGCAGCTGGAAGTGGAAGTTGTACAACACACGTTAACTGTGGAAGTTCAAACACAACAGCAGTCAACGTGATTCCGATCGCGTTCGTTTTTGCAACCTTCGTGGGTGCAATCATTGGCGCGTTCTACTTGGTCAAACAAGGAGGAAAAGAGTCGTAAAGGATTACTGAGAAAGGATTCTCCCGGAGGGATGGAGACTATTATAGTCCCCTCCGGGCGGGTGTCTTGGATCGATTTTTGCATTTTTATGCACGAGATCTCCAAGCCACCTAACACTTTATATGAATTTTTAGTCATACTGACGAGTTCTATAAGAACGAAAAAGTGTTAAGTTCCAAATATTTATCTAGGTACTCTTATCTTTACTGCTTGAGAGAGTCGATTATGTTAAGATGTATTTTATATTAATCATAAAAGAGGGTTTATAAAATGCTTGATAAAATAGTTAATGAAGTTTCTGGTGCAGTTACTGCTGCAATTCAAGGAGTAGATAATGTATTAGATGCTTTGACTGATACTGTAAAAAATCAGGTTGTAGGTGTACTACAGGACGCTGGAGATATTGCAAACACTAGTGTTGAAACTGTTGCTTCCATTGCTAGTGGGGCAGTTAAAGGTGCCGGTCACGTCGGTGGTTCGGTCGTCGATACGGCTTCAAGTACCATGAGTGGAGTTATTAAAGGAGTTAGTCAAGTTGGTGGTGATGTAGGAACCGCCATCAGAGGAGCTGCTCAAGGTATAGTAAAAGGTACTGCAGATACCGGTGGTGATGTTGGTAGTGCAGCAGTTGGAGCTGTCCAAAGTGCTATTAAATCTGCTGGTGAAATGGGTGCCGATACGTCAGAAGCTGCTAAAGCAGCTGTCGGTGGTGCTTTAGATGCAGCTACTAGTGTAGGTGGTAATGCAACTCAAACAGTTCGAGATGCACTTCTATCTGCTGCAGCCCTACCTAGAGACGTTATTGAAGCTGCCCTCAAAGGTAGTGATGAAAATAAATAAATTAGAGTCGTAAATCTAATTAAATTTTGATACTCATGTAGTATTTTCTATCTTTTATTGGAAGACGCTCTATTGAATATCGCAAGGTTGTTCTTGGCATCTTATTAATATTCGTATTTAAGAAATCTTTTAAAATCTTTTGATCTTTCTTGCCAACTTCTCTTAGTGCCCAACCAGTAGCTTTATGTATGAGATCTTCTTTATCTTTTAATAGCATGTTTGCAATATTCAAAGTTAAATCAAAACGTTCTTCTTTTATAAAAGCGAACGTTGAAATTATAGCTATCCGACGATCCCACATGGATTTTGAGTTAGCTAATCGTATTAGTACATTTGTTGAATGTGTTTTTAAATAATCTCCTAAAATATATGGTGCTGAACTATCTACTAAATCCCAATTATTTACAAATCTTCGGTTTTTATGATAAGTGCTTGCAATTAGTTTTTTAGCAACTTTGTCACCACTTTTGTATTGATTTACCAAAATAAAAAGTGCGCTTAATCGATGTTCGTGAATAGGGCTATGAAGTAGCTTTACAACTTCAGGTAAAGGCAGAGCTTTAAATTTGATCGCAACTTTTCTTTGTTCTGGTACACTTACACCTATAAATTGATCTCCTTCACCATATTGACCAATACCAGTTTTAAAATACCAGGCTGAACTTTTAGCACGTTTTGAGCTAGATAATCTCTGTAACTCATTTATCACATCCTCGGATTTCATATAATTATTTTAAAATATTTGCCTCATTTTTAACGAATTCATGTGTAAAATCTTACTCTTGAACGGTATTTAATTTAACTGATCTTAAGATAACGAAAACAATACAATTATGCTTACATTTTAAACTAAAGGGGGGACGTATGTTGAATATACGTAATATTAATCCTATGGCACGTGCAATAGGAACAATGGGAGCAGTAGCAGCTTTGGTGGGTGGAGTAACGTTCGCTGCACTTACATCAAACACAGTGGCATTAGGGCCAAATGATGTCACTACAGGAACGGCGCATTTACAGATTGCTGCAGATACGGGAACTTGTGCTAATGAAACTTTTAGTGACGGCCCAGTTGCAGGTTTTGGCACAGTTTCAGGGCTAACATCAAGCAGTACTTCACCAACAGTTAATTTCTGTTTAAAGAATACAGGGGATGTTGCATTAAATATTGAAGGTCTAATCGACTCTAACACAGCAACAGTAACAGCTGGTGGATATTTGAACTTAAATGTTAGCTGCAATACAATTGGCACTAAAGCGGATGTTCTAAATACTTGGTATGCCGTTGGTGAGCAGTTTACTTCAAGTTCTCTAGCTGCTGGTGCAATAGATACTTGCACAGCCAGTCTAAACCTGTTAAACACCTATCCGGGTAGTGGTGGCGAGACTGTTCCCACATTCAATGTTGAATTCGTTGGACATCAAGTCTAAAGAGAATACAAAAGACTAACTAATGACCGCATTCAAGACAATCCTCATTAGTTTTGGCACCATGTTTTTTGTGGTGTGTTGTAGCGCAATGCTGCTTTTTAACTGGCATGCTTTAGGGTATAAGACTCTTGACGTGCCTACTGGCAGTATGCGCCCAACCATATCACCTGACTCATTGGTGTTGATGAAAAGTGTCCCCATCACCGCTATAAAAGATGGGGACATAATCACCTATACTAATCCTCGGAATCTTAGTGAGACTATTACGCACAGGGTAATAAAATCTTATATGATTGCAACCAAGATTCCAGCCTTTATTACCAAAGGCGATGCCAATCCGAGTACTGACCCACCAGTCGTTTCTGGTTATATTAAGGGTAAAGTAGTTTGGGATATTCCTTATTTAGGTAAATTGATGCAATGGAGCAAAACTTGGACAGGACTGGCACTTCTTGTATATCTCCCCGCATTACTGCTAATGTTTGATGAAGTTAAAAAACTAGCTGATTATCTTCGTTATATACAACCCTATAAATTGCCAGGTTACAATCAAACGATGTTAGCACGTACACAAACAGGTATAGGTCGAAGACTTACTGCAAGCGCAACGTTAAGCATCTTTCTAGTGGCGATAAGTGCAGGGATCTCAATACCAACAGTATATGCATTACTTAAAAGCAATACGGTTGATCTTACTAATAACACAATAACAATTGCGCCAAAACATCAATGTTCTAATGGTAGTAACAACATTAGTATTAATAGTTCTTCAACGCAAACTGCTACAAGTGGTAGTTCTAATAGCTCAGATAACACAAGCGGAGGCACTGCTAGTAGTGGTAATTCTAGTAACTCAAACTCAACTTCTGTATCAGTAAATGTGAATAATTGTTAACTTAAATTTTCTGGTCTTTGTATGGAATAAGCCATAAAATATTCAGAATTTATAAGTCATTAATAGCTAAATAAGAACACATACATATAGATTAGTAACAATACTCACATTTAAGCATAAGAAATACTAATTTTTTGTTAAAATATTTAAGTGAATACAGAATCACTTTTATCCGAAGTTACCGCATTAATATCAAGTAACATGGGCCAGCAAGGTGGTGAAAAATTCTATAACTATCATAAAGAATCTAAGCCAGAAACTATTATGGATGACGCTAAAAATTTAATGCATTATTTAATAGGACCAAAGTTAGGCGACAAAAAATTGGATGAAATTAGGAAAAGGAATAGTTAAAACTAAGAGATTTGGCTGGTTAGCACTAGCCTTATATTTAGTTTATGTAGCTTTTTACTTTTTACAATTTCCTCACGTAGTACATCCTTCTTTTACCAGTTACATATATTTATTTACACCAGCAATAGCAGTAATTTCAGGTATTAGGACTGTTGGGATATTTCAGTTAAAAAGTGCTCCAGGCCAAGTAATTGGACTTCTAGCTTTAGGTCTATTTCTATGGCTAATTGGCGAAGTTTTGTTTTTCATTTTTCAGTTTATTGCACATACTAATCCATTTCCGTCAGCAGCTGACATTTTTTACATTTTAGCTTACCCAATACTATTACTTGGACTTATTAAAGAAATAAAAATATATGGTGTAAAACTTCAAATAGAAAATAAACTACTGGTTTTACTTGGATCACTACTCATTATTACCTTAGCTATAATCATTGGCTATTTTGATATTTTAAAGGCGTACGATTCTAGCGCGCCACTACTGAATAACTTGATTGCCATGGGTTATGGTGTTGGAGACTTTATTCTAATAATACCTACATTTTATATCTTAAGACTTGTTATGGACCTTAAAGGAGGGCAGCTCTTTTATCCTTGGATGATGATAATGTTCGCGCTGTTTTTTATAATGGCAGGAGACGTTTTATTCGCCCTATTTAATACTCAATATAAGCAATATATACCAGCATACACCTTGATTGATTTAACCTTCATTGCAGGTTATCTACTATTTGCTTATAGTTTTTACTTTATTGGTTCGACTGTTGAACAGATTCCTGATTCAAAACTAAAAGTAAAACCTAAATAATAATTTAATTGGTTGGATTATTGTTCGAAGTTGGAGTCTCTAGAGATACATCAACTTTTTGATCATCGGGTTTTAAAAGATCATCAACTAGTTTATCTATATCATCATCAGATAAGTTTGACTTAACTGCATATCCAGAAATACCCAATTGTCTTAGACCGGCTGGTGCATCATGTTCGTTTAAGTTGGATATTATAAAGACTTTTATATCTTTGCCCCAGTCACTACTTCTAATTTTTTGTAAAATTTGATCACCAGCAATTTTTGGAACCATTAAGTCGAGTAGCACTAGGCTTGGTTTTTCTCTCTCAATAATATCTAAGGCTTCAACTCCGTCATAGGCCGCAAAACATTTATATCCAATTAGCTCGAGTCTAGTTTTATATATTTCCGCTAGGGCTTGATTATCTTCAACAATTACAATTTTACCCCAGGAGCCTATTTCGTTGTTATCCATTACTTATTGATTTTATCTTATCCATAAATACTTTACTAGTTTATATACTTTTACCTTAATACAGATAGGTTTATTCTCTGATATAATGCTTATGTATAAGACAAACATATACTTAATTTATATGTGATGAAAAAAATTTCAGAACAAATAGTTTTATCTAGCGTTAATTTCTATAACAATCATCTATATAGAGGCGATGATTACCTAAATTCAGAGATTTATCAAGTGAATTTGGAAGATGAAAATGAAATTCTTGAAAATAAAAGAAATAAAGAAGAAATAGATAGTTTTGTCGAGTATCTACCGTCTATTGACGCTAGCGGAAGATTAAAAACCGCCATACGTTTAGAATCAGATGATTTAATATCTCATGTTGTATTTACAGACTTAAATCACTCAAGTCTTGCTGAGACTAAACCATATTACGTACTAGGTCATAAATACATTGGATTAGAAATGGCTTTACTCCTACACAGAGTACCTGAAGTTGGAAATACTAGCTGTGTCACAGATTTAAGAGAAATTAGAGTCGGTCAAAAATATAACCGTCAGTTTTTATATTTAACTTCAACTACTCCACGAATAACAATGGATCACGAGTTAGATCTTTATTCATCACCAGAAGAAGAGGGAAATGATATGAAGACTAATACTCTCAAACTAATCTTAAGTGGTCTAAAAGAAGCTGTATTTAAAGATAAAAGCAAAGTTGAACATTATCCAATTCTTGATTCAATAAGCGCTAGAGCAATTGAAAGCTATAAAGTCTTAGATCACATTTCACTCCTTAGTTCACTCTTTGAAGTAGAGTATGTCGCACAAAGCTTAGGAACTGAAATAGATCAATCTAGAAGACTATTAGCAGCTTAGTAATATTTTTGCTTAAGCTTGACCTACATCGTTTCAGTGTTATTGTGTTATTACTATGGAGTTAAAGCGCAATCTAAGAAATGATAAGTTTGAAGTTTCTGCATCGGACGAGGAGAGAATTGAAATTCTAACAGCAATTAAAGATTTTGGAGATCAAATATCTCTAAGTTCAGCTGAATCTGAAAGTAATCCAGATTACAAGATAAGAATAATTAACGATATAACTAAAAGTAGGGAATGGGGTGAAGATTTAGTTAAATATGTTCGTGATGCTCTTCAACTACAATTACCAGAAACTGACATACAATCTCTAGCATTTCGGGCAATTCTTCTAAGTCAAGTAAGTCAGTCGTTGTCTGGAGTTTCGACTGAAATAAGTTTAGCCCAAGAATAATTTATTAATATTACACTTTTGCTTTATGCCAGCTCCGCCATATAAGTCGGTGAAGTGGTATTATTTTAGGAATATCTCTAAGCCCAGGTATTAAAGGCACTAGAAGCAGAAGTAAAGTTCCAAAAGCAGTTAGATAAATGGCGATCAAATCAACATTGGCTGAAGTACTGAATTTCGGTACTTGGTACCAAAGAGTATATAGCCATAGCCATGGTTGACCAGGATAAGAACCAGTTTCATTCATTACGCCCCATTGTTCCCCAGTTAAATGTTCTGCTTCAGCCTTAGAAGCAAAATACTCTCCGTCCTCAATAAATAAGAGTGGTTTCGTGTAGTTTGAGCCATAGAAATTTTGTTGTGTTAAGAGTGCCGTATCAATAGCCCCGCTTTGAGCTAAAGTTAACTCGCTATTTACAAGTGTTGGCAATGGTCCGTCATTAGCTTTAGGTACTATTGGTAGACCTTTTTTAAAAGTAACTTTAGTGATAGCAGTACTATAAGCGTCATTCCATGTTTTTTGCTGATCAGGATTTGCATTTTTATATGTATTTAAGGCTTTAGCAAGTTTTTCATTTTGTGATGATACTGAACTAAGTGGAGATAAGACAAATGTTTGAGCTGGGTCTATTTTTTGATGAACACCAGCTATTTTTTGCCCGGAAAAAAGTATTGTTTGGACGCTATCGGTGCCATTATTGTATGGTGGTCCATAAGTTGCTGTTTCGCTAGTTCCAGCTAATTCACTTGCGGTAGTTGCCATAAAGTCAGCTGGAGCAAGTTTTGACCACGTCGCAATAGTAACTGGCGGTTCGTCTGGTGAAGATAAAGTACCGGCTAATGCAAGTACTAATCCGAGTACAATAATGCTAGCAATCGTTCCTTCTTTTATAATGTCGTATTTCCTATAAGGACCACGCCATTCCTCTGCATCAGCTCTTTTTCTAGCTAATCTTTCTTGTCTGCCTTTAGCCTGAGTTATGGGATGAGAGACACCTCTAATTCTAACTAGAAGTACATGAATAACTACAACCGATATTAGAAATATTGGTATTAAAACTATATGCCAGGTAATCATTTGGCCGAAATTCATTAAGTTAAAGAATGAACCTAGTCCAGTGACATTAATAGCGTCTTTACCATTTGTAGCAATCCACTGAGAATCAAAGTTTTGCTGACTTAAATAGCCACTAAAACACTCTAGGATTGAAAACAAAAAGGCTAGGACTCCAGTCATCCAAGTAAGAACTCTTTTGCCTCGCCAGGCTGCCATCCAAAACTTTCCCCATAGGTGTATTACCAAAAATGCCATAAATAACTCGACACTCCATAAATGGATACTGTTTATAAAGTGTCCGAAAGAACTTTCGTGCCACCAGCTAACTCCTCCGATGGTAAGTATCGTTCCAGATACAATAATTATTCCAAGTGCAGCCAGCGTAGCAACTCCGAATACATAAACCCAAGAAGAGACATAAGCCGGTTGTCTATCCGGTATTAATCTGCCAGGTGGTAATATCTTTAAGCCAAAGTTCCTAAGCTTGGCTGTCCACATTTTAGAAGTTGACTCGTCTTTTTTATCTACTTTTTCTTCCTCAAAGTATTGAACGTTTTTGATTCTTGGAAAAGGCAATATTAATGCTAATCCAAAAATAATTATCATCGTGACAATAATTATTAAATTGGCGATTGAAACTGTGAAAATAGACCAATGAAAGTAGTGCTGAGGGTGATTTAGATTTACTAGGCTACTTAATATCCTAATACCTGGCATTAGTACATTTTAGCATTAAGCATAAGTAATATCACTTTTATTAAATAGACTTTGACTAATGAGAATGCACAGGGTGACGACTAATCATATACCTATTAACTGGTACTGTAACTATAAAGGCGATTAATAACGCTACCGCAAGTCCCCACCAAAATCTAAAAGATGTAGGAGTGACGATTAATGCATTTGGGATTAACAATTCAATAATTGTATCTATTATCTCCATTGAAGTAATAGATACAGTGTCTGTTGCAAGTGTCGTACTAATTGCTTTCTTGGCACTCTCAGATTCTTTTCTAACACCTCTGTAAGTAAATAAATATCCGAAGAAGAAAGCTAACAAAATAGCTAAAACAATCCTCTCAATCTTATGCCAATGGAGAGACGATGCTATTAACATCCCAAGGATTTCACCGAAACCACAGCCAATTAAACAGTGGTAGGTATGTTTAATAGCATGTCTCGTTATATCATCTAGCTTCATTTACATATTTTATCAATAAAAAACCGTAACCTTTACAAAAGACATATTATTTATTAAACTATATTGGACTATTAGTGTAGAATATTTCACAATTAAATTTTGAAACTTCTATTAATCTATAGTTACAACTGTATATAAGTAGTTCTTACTAACTTGATTGAAAATGTGAATTAATTTTCACCTCATAGAATCATGGTGGCAAGCACTAAAAACACAGTTCGAACAATATAAATATTAATTATTAATATTATGAAAGGACCTAGGTATGCCTATTGGCTATGAGTCTATTGTAAAAAAAGTACCAAAAGTAACACTTCTTGCAACAATTGGGGTATTAGCAATGAAATCGGATGAAAAACCTAAAACAGTCGATTTTGCAGATGCAGCGGTTGTAAATACAGAATCTATAAACGAAAAAACAGATATAGTGACTGGGTTTACCTCTTCTCACACTAGACATAAGAAAGAAAAAGTTCATATTAGTCGGAGATTACATCCTGCGTTGTGGGCAGCGTCTATTGTTACGCATGAAATGTTTAGAGAATGGTCTAAAGTAAATGTCTGTGAAGAGTCTGGAGATTGGCATGTTGACGGATCAACTTATGCCGGAGGACTTGGAATCAGTCGAGTTAACTATAACTCAATAAATAGTAACCATCATTTACATTTTCCAGCAAATGAAGCAGATGCAACACCAGATGAGCAGATAGTCGTTGCAAGGTATATACAAACCAATCCACCAGATCAAAACGGTTGTGCCGGAAGTTGGTAAAATATTTAATCAGGTACTAGGCTATATTTTTTTCGAGAACTTAATATAACTTTATTGGCACTATTCATCTTATTTAAATCGGGAGTGATAGTTACCCCTGATGTAGGAGTTTTTATTTCTTCAGATGAAATCTTGCAATAAAAGTTATAGATCGGTAGATTCATAATTTCACCAGTTTTAATATAAGGTTCATATATTGGAAGTAACAATTTTTCATCTTGAGGACTACTTGTTCTAAAAGTAATGATTGTACCTACATTTGCTAAGACGTTACTTATATACTTAAGTTCCTGTTGAGAAGGTGACTGCTCCGCCATTATTAAATGGAGCTTATATTTTCTACCTTCGCTTAAAAGCTGAAGAAATGAATTTGTGGCAAAGTTTTGAAATTCATCAACGTATAGGTAGTGAGGTTTTCGTGCTGATTCCTTTATATTAGCTCGTTTATAAGCTGAAAGTTGTAACTTGGCTATTATTATGGATCCGATTAATTGAGAATTATCTTCACCAATTTGACCCTTGGATAAGTTGCATATTAGGATTTTCTTTTTATTAATTATCTCATCAAAGTCTAAAGATGAAACAGGCTGAGATAATATTCGTCTGGTAACAGCTGATCTTAAGAATCTTCCTATTTTAGAGGTAATCCCAATAGATAATTTAACTCTCTGCATGCTTCCAGCAGAGCCATACTCGTTTTGCCAAAAACTAACCAAGGATTTATCCTCAATTTTATTTACAATTTGTAACCTATATTTAGCATCAATTAGTAATCTATAGACAGTAAAAATAGTGCTATCTTCGATTAAAAATGCTGTCGCTATGGCATTTCTTAAAATATGTTCTAGTCTATTGCCGCCACTATCATCTTTTGAAAACAGTTTACGAAAGATTGATACTAGTTGTTCAATTATTAAATCTTGTTCAAGTAGCTTTTCATCTCCTATTAAGTCTTTTGAAGTTTCGAGTAAATTAAGACAAATCGGATGAGATATGTCTCTCGGATTAAAATATATTACGTCTTTTAATCTCTTTTTAGGAATTGTTCTAATAATACTTTCAGCTAAATCACCATGCGGATCAACAATTGTAAAGCCTTTTCCATTATTAACATCTTGATTAATCATATGTTTAATTAGTGTTGTTTTACCGCTGCCGGTACTGCCTGAAATAAATATATGTCTTTGTCTTTCGGCTTGAGTTAAGCCAATTTCATTTTCGTCTCCCATATAGGTATTTTTCCCAAGTGTAATATCAAATATAGAGTTATCTCTTAAATTAGTAGGTAGTGGTAGAACGCGACTCAAACTTTTAACTTGATTATGGTCATACTTATCTGAGCTACTGCCAAAATCATAAAAACTAGCTATTTCTTTAGCGGATAAATAAGAATTACTTCTCGGGGATAAAGATAGATTACGGATGAAAAATAACTGACTTGGCTTTGATTTGTTTCTTTTTCGTTTTACTAATTTTATTTGTTGATCTGGGTTATTAAATAATATAAGAGTGTTTTCGAACTCTTCTAATAAATTTTTAGATTTTTGTTTACTTTTTACTGAAATAAGTAGTCTGAAATTTGTTTTAAATAATTGATCACTCATTTTATTTAAAACATTTAGATTTGTTTGCTTATCCAAATTCGTAACTATGTTTTTAGTTTTTCTAAATGAATATATATCAATGTCCTTATAAGTTATGCTCGTTATTGTTTTGTAAATAACGCGTGCGACTAATAAACCAAGTTTTAATATGTCCTTTACAAGCGCAATTGGCCATGGACTCATCATCTTTTTTGAATGAGTAGATAAATTTAATTCTTTTCTTATTTTTGCCTGGCTTAATAAATTAGCTTCTTCACAAATTAATTGAAAACATACAAATTCATTATCTTTAAGATTTGAAATAACTCCTTTAAAGTAGCGGTTTAAAATGTGATCTTCACTATTTATATTTAATGGCAAAAAGTATTCCTTACTTAACTTAAACTCATATACTTTAAAATTAAAATTATCGATTTCTTTAAAGTAGTCATCGACAATATGAATTTCAAAATTATTAGAAAGAGTTTTAAGATGATTGCTAATTAACTCTGCTTTATCTTTATTTGTACAAACAAAGTAATTTAGACCCTCAATTTTATTAGAATAAATCTCGAGTGAAATAGGATTTTTATTTTTAAATATATTTTTGCTTTTTTTAGATGCGACAATTTTAATAAAGTCATTTAATTCATCTATTGATAATATTTCACCCGTTAGTGGTGTTACTTTAATACAGACTTTGTCCTTCTTTTTATTTATATAAATAAAGTAAATTGAAAGTATGATCCGGGTTATAAGTAATGTTAAACATATCCCAATAAATAAATTAAGTGAATTTAATATTAAGCTATTTCCAAATATTTTTATAGAAAGTAGTGATGAAGTAATAAGTGTGGGCATTTTGCAGTCGTATCTGCCCACCTCTTAGTTAACCTAGTTTTAACTAAAATACTAATTTAAGCAATAATAAATTAAGATGTTAAAGATTTATCTAATAGCCAGGTCACTTTAGCATTATTGGAAAGCAAGTAATCGACTACTTGGACAATTGGTATAGATTTGTCATTTTGGCTAATACCCAACCAGACACTCTTCTTTGAGCTTCCACTAACAATTGCAAAACAATTTTTAACATTAGTTAAAGCTGTTAAACCCAAACTTATCCTGCTACTTGGGGGTTTTGGAGAATTATTAATTGGCAATACTAATTCTTTTAAGTTATTTATATCAGTGTGGCCTGGGAAAAGAGATAATGTGTGACCATCATCACCACATCCGAGCCAAAGTAAATCTATTTGACTATTATCTTTATTTTTAAAGAAATTAGATATTTTTAAGCTGTAATCTTCTGCATCCTTAATATTATCTTTTGAATATGAGGGAAGAAGTACATTATATATAATCTTGTTTTTACTATTTAAAGACTCGTCTATCTGTTTCCAATTTGAAAGATCATCATCTATATCAACTGTTCTTTCATCGCCTAAAATAAAATATACTTTTAACCAATCTAAATAATTAGAAAACTTATCAGATATTATTCTATAGGCATTTATTGGTGTACTGCCGCCAGACAGTACCCATACTGCATAACCATTATCTGAAATCGCTTTTTTTAATATATCAACAGAGAGTTTAGCGCTTTCATTAGCTAAAATATCTGGGTTATCAAATACTTTTATATTATTCAATTGACTCTACTTTACTCAAATATATTATACTAAAGCCTATCATGGATGATGGTCAGCTGGCAGATATAGCGATAATAGGACTAGCTGTCATGGGCCAAAATATAATCTTAAATTTAAACGACCACGGCTATAAAGTAGTCGCTTTTAATAGAACAGTTTCGAAAGTTGATGATTTTATTAATGGACCAGCTAGCGGCACAAATGTCATTGGAGTAAAGTCAGCTGAAGAATTGGTTAAGTCATTAAAAAGACCTAGAAAAATAATGATGATGGTTAAAGCTGGCGAAGCAGTCGATGAAACAATTAACCATATTCTGCCATTTTTAGAGGCAGGCGATATATTAATTGACGGCGGCAACACTCACTATACAGATACTGTTCGACGACTTACTGATTTAAATAAAAAAGGCATTTTATATGTAGGCATGGGAATTTCGGGAGGTGAAGAAGGAGCTCGATTTGGCCCATCAATTATGCCGGGTGGTGATCCAGATGCTTGGCCGCACATAAAAGATATTTTTCAATCAATAGCTGCGCTCGGATCTGACAATACACCTTGTTGTGAATGGGTTGGCGGTGGAGGTGCTGGGCATTATGTAAAAATGGTCCATAACGGTATCGAGTATGGGGATATGCAAATTATTAGTGAAGGCTACAGTTTATTAAAACAGCTTTTAGGACTTAGCAATGAAGAGATGTCAGCTATATTCGCTTCTTGGAATAATGGACAACTTAACAGTTACTTAATCCAAATAACAGCAGATATTCTTAAGTATAAAGATACCGACGGACAGTATACAATAGACAAAATATTAGATAGTGCCGGACAAAAAGGTACTGGCAAATGGACTATACAAAGCGCTGCTGAAGAAGGCCAACCATCAACCGTGATCGCAGAAGCACTTTTTGCCAGGTTTACTTCTTCCCTAAAAGATCAACGGATTAAAGCCAGTCAAATATATAATCAACAACCTACTACTTCTCAAGTTAATAAAGAAGAATTTATAAATAATATTGGTTCAGCGCTCTATAGTTCTAAGATAATAAGTTACACCCAAGGCTTTATGCTTATGAAAGCAGCTTCTGAAAAGTATAAATGGAATTTGAACTACGGTGCGATTGCCCAGCTATGGACTGGTGGCTGCATAATTCGAAGCCTCTTTTTAAAAGATATAAAAAACGCATTTATAAATAATCCAAACTTAGAAAATCTGCTAATTAATGACTACTTTATTTCAGCTTTAAATACCTCATTAGCCAATTGGCGGAACGTAATTTCAGCTGCAGTTAGTAGCGGCGTCCCCGTGCCCGCAATGTCATCAGCACTAGCTTTTTTTGATAGTTATAGAAGTGAAAAATTACCGGCAAACTTAATCCAAGCTCAAAGAGATTATTTTGGTGCCCATACTTATGAAATTATAGATAAACCAAGAGGCGAATTCTTTCATACAAATTGGACTGGGCAAGGCGGATCTACTACTTCAGGCAGCTATAGTTCCTAATAATATACAAAATATAGTAAGGTAGTGTATAATAGCTGATTAATGCCCGAATATATAATTAAAGCCAAAGATTTAGTAAAGAAGTTTGGCAAAATTACCGCTGTAGATAATATATCCTTTGAAGTTGAAAAAGGTGAAATATTTGCATTCTTAGGCCCTAATGGGGCTGGTAAAAGTACTACTATTAAAATGTTGACGACTATGCTAAGTCCAACATCCGGCAGTCTTTATATGGCTGGACATGACGTAACAAAAGAGCGCGATAGTGCTAGAAAAGCCTTCGGCATAGTTTTCCAAGATCCTTCTTTAGATGAAGAATTAACTGCTTATGAAAATATGAGCTTCCACGCCACTCTATATAGGGTTCCGAAAGATAAACTTGCTAAAAAAATTGAAGATTTATTGAAATTGGTTGAACTTTGGGATAGAAAAGACTCCTATATAAAAACCTTCTCAGGTGGAATGAGGAGAAGACTTGAAATAGCTAGGGGATTACTGCATGAACCTAAAGTTTTATTTTTAGATGAACCTACGCTTGGGCTTGATACTCAAACTCGAAATATTATGTGGGCATATGTAAAGAAACTTAGTGAAGATAAAGGGATGACCATTTTTTTTACAACTCATTATTTAGATGAAGCAGAACACGTAGCAGAAAAAATTGCAATTATTGACCACGGTAAAATTATTGCCAGAGGAACGACTAAAGAATTAACCAAAGAAACAGATACTAAAACTTTAGAACAAGCTTATCTAAAGTTAACTGGTACTGAAATTAGGGAAGAAAATCAAAATCAGGATGGTCTTAATTTTAGAATGGCATTAAGAAATAATAGGTTGCGATAAATGGATTTAGATATAATTTTTGTATTATGGCAAAGACAAGTCAAAAGGTATTACCGAAGTGGCTCACGGTTACTTGGCACTTTAGGTCAGCCCATATTACTTTTACTGGCATTAGGATATGGGATTGGTGCTATTTATAAAAGAGCTGGTGAAGGGAATTATATAAACTTTTTAGTTCCAGGAATAATTACCCAGACAGTATTACTATCAGGAATATTTTGGGGAATAATAATTCTTCAAGACAAAAGATTTGGCTTTTTATCTGAAATGCTGGTGGCACCTGTTAGTCGTTTAAAGATATTAATTGGCAGTGCTTTGGGTGGAGCAACAGTTTCAGTCCTGCAAGGATTGTTAGTACTTCTTATAGCTCTAGTTTTTGGGTTTAGACCCCATAATTTACTAGAGGTGCCTCTTGCATTTTTGGTACTAATACTTATGTGTTTGGCCATGACAAGTTTCGGTGCCGGTATAGCTTCTGCTGTTGATGATTTCCAAGGATTCCAAGGTATTAATAATCTTATTGTTTTGCCAATGTTTTTCTTATCTAGTGCACTTTATCCGCTTAATCATATACCGACATTCTTAAAAATAATTACAACCATTAACCCAGTCAGTTACATGGTTGATGCACTTAGACATTTACTTGCTAATTCGGCCCATTTTAGCATTACACTAGATTTGATAGTTATGTTTATAACCTTTATTGCCGCCTTGGCTTTTGCGGTCAATAGATTCAACAATATTCAGATGTAAAACCTCAAGTTGAAAAATATTTTTGTTTATTTGCGTAAATAAAAGTAAAAAAACCAATTCCTAGAGGTATCCAAAAATTAACAAACCTAAAAAATAACACTGCCGCTAGAGCTTGAGATACTGGCACTTTATATGCTAAAAATCCAGCCAAAAGTCCTGCTTCAATTCCACCCAAACCTCCAGGTGTTGGAGTGGCATTTTTTAATCCTGCACCGATAGTAAATATTATTAAAATATAGATCAAATGAATATTTATTGATACTGCACGAGCACTGTAATACAAGGCAAGTACATTAGATATAGTTAATGCTACTTGGAGAAGTTGCACATAAATTAAATCAGCTATTCTATTTTTATATGATTTTAAATGCGTTTTAATTTCGTTAATAAATTTAAATATTGAATTTTTTCTAAATAATAAAGCTGCTATCAAAGTAATAATAAAAATAAACCCGAAAGTTTTAAATATATTTGAGTACGAATTTGATGAAGTTATTATTTTTTGATGACTTAACGACGCAACAACTAAAGCAATTAAAACGAGAGTTAAATGACCAGTTAAACCTAAAAAGTTATTTAAGGCGACTACGCTAGCTGCTTCGCTTGATGAGTGCTTTTCATGTTTTAGAAAACTATAATTAGCTCCTATTCCACCAATTCCGGCAGGTAATATATTGTTAATAAATGCCGCAGCAGTCTGAATTAATATTTCTAGACCGGTTCCAATCTTTTTGAACGCTAGTTTTACATAACTTAAAGCAGCTGCAACAAATGTAATTTCCGTAAAAATTAAAGCTAGAGTTAAGAAATATAAGTTCGGGTGACTCAGATATTTTGTTGATGAATGAAACTTAGAAAACTGAGGAATAAGCACATACGAGGCGATAATAAAAAGTGTAAAAAATATAAATGTACTTTTTTTAATTTTAAAATATTTATTAATTGTATCCACTTCATAATTAAACCTTATTAATATGTATTCGAAAATACTTAAATTGATTGTTTAATTTTTCACCATTACTAAAACACCGATGTGATTTAATTACCTAAGTTAATTCAGCTCAGGCAGTTAGGTTGTTTTGGAAGATTTTAAAATTCGCTTTAGTCCTATGTTGCATCCTATTCAGTGGTGCGCTGGTTTTATTATTAGCTTTGTAGCACTAGTTTTCTTATTACCAATTCACCAACAAGCAGTTTTTACTTATCATCTAAGTCATTTTCAATATAAATTAACACTTCTATTGATTGCGGCGCCATCTTTAATAGTTTGGTTTGTGGCATTTTGGAGTTACAGCCAGCTATTAAAATACGCTAAATCTTTAGGTCATAATCACGAAGGTGAGTCATTTCATCAAATAGCAATTGGTCTGGCTTGGCTAGCTTGGAGTTTACCAATTGGTGCAATTCTTAGTAGATTACTGGCTCTTGGTGACGGATCAAGCAGCTTTATGCATGTAAGTTTAATAATTATTAGCAACTATATAGATTTAATTTTGCCGTTAGTTGCTTTTATTAATATTAGTATCGGTGTCAAAATTTTATTTAACTCAAGTAAATTTGAAATAAATAATACAATAACAGATCTAATAAACTATATACTTCTATTTATTGGTTTAGTTTATTGTCTTGTAATACTAAAAACATTTAACTTAAATTCACTTTCAAGTAGTCATAATCCATATCATCTTGCCGGCTGGTTATTAATTATTAGTTTATTAATTCCATATATTTATGGTTGGTCATTAGGTGTTAAATCAGCATATTGGTTAAATTCATATTCAAATCATATTTCCGGAGCGATTTATAAAAGAGCACTGAAAATATTTAGTTTAGGTCTGACCACTATAATAATTGGTTTTGTAATTATTCAATATATTAGCTCAACTTACCCAACATATGGGCGCTTAATATTTAATATTCATTTAGTTATTAACGTTTTTGTCAGAATAATAGTCGGAATTGGTTTTGTGGCTATTGCTTACGGTGCTTCAAAATTAAAAAAGATTGAGGAGGTTTAGCAATGTCTGACAAACCTCTAACTATTTACCAGCAAGTAATAAATATTACTCATGTTTATTTAGGTCCAGCAGCTGAGAGATTTATAGATCGACAGGTAGAAAATCATCTCCATAAACCAGCTCATAAATTAACGAGGCAAGATTTAGGTGAACTAACAGATTGGATAAGAGTAGTTGTTGCTCTGCTTAGTGACGACGCTGAAATTATTGAAGAATACATAAATGAACTTAAAAAATTAGCAAATCCTAAGAAAAACACCTCTGATATATAATATAGGTGTAAATTATGGCTACCATGGCAAAGTCCACTCAAGTTAAAAAATTTCCAGCTTCCATGACTCCCGCAGTCGCAGAATCTCAAGCTTTATTTATGAGTATGGGTGATGGTGCCATAACAACTGATGAATTTGGTCGTATTACGAGAGTAAATCCATCAGCATCCAAGATGTTTGGCTACAAACAATCTAATTTGATAGGTAAACCTTATCTTAAAACTATTCAAGCCTTTAGCATGGACGGAACACCATTAACTGTTGTCGACCGACCTATTACCAAGGCTTTTTTAACTGGTGAGGCATCTCAAGGAAAATTATATATGCAGTCAAAAAAAGGCATAAATATTCCAGTAGCAGTCAGTGTATCTCCTATTATGGTTAACAATAAACCAATTGGAGCAATTGAAATAATACGCGATATTACTATTGAAACTGAAGTAGATAGAATGAAAAGCGAGTTTATTTCGCTCGCTTCACACCAATTAAGAACACCTCTCTCAGCCATTAAAACTTACACCCACATGCTAAAAGACGGCTATATGGGAAAGTTAAATAAAGATCAAAAAGAAAGTTTAGAGACTATTATCAATGCTTCTAACAGAATGAATGAGCTTATTTCAACGCTGCTAAATATTACTCGAATTGAAAGTGGCGCTATTGCTGTTAATCTTAAAAATGTAAAGATTGACGATTTAATAAAAGAAGTTTTACCTGAACTACAACTTATGGCTACGGGTCGAGATATTACTCTTACAACTAAAACTATTGGCCGATTACCAACAAAAATAAAAACAGACGGTTTAATAGTGAAAGAAGTAGTAACTAATCTAGTTTCAAATTCATTAAAATATACCCCTCGAAATGGTTACGTCAAAATAATCGTCAAACCTAGAGCTTCAGACATATTAGTAGAAGTTAATGACTCAGGCTGGGGGATACCAAGCCATATACAGGAAAAAGTGTTTTCTAAATTTTTTAGAGGATCAAATATCATTAAAAAAGAGACTAGTGGTACTGGACTTGGACTATATTTAGTTAAGGGATTACTTGAGAATATTGAAGGAAAAATTTGGTTTAAAAGTACTGAAGGACAGGGAACAAGTTTCTTTTTTATTATCCCAAGATCTATTAAGAAAAATAAACTACTTAAAAAATTAAAAATAACTAAAAAAGTAGAGTAAAAAATTAGACACATGACTTTATAACATATATGCTATAAATCATATTGTCTTTCAAGGAGATTAGCCTGCCTTAAGATGATTCGGAGGGAATAGTGGCAAAAATATTGGTAGTAGAAGACGACCAAGATTTAAATCGTGCATACTCAATTATTCTGAAACATGATGGTCATGAAGTAGTAACAGCTTTTGACGGTAAACAAGCATTAAGTAAACTAGTTAAATTTAAACCAGACTTAGTGCTGTTAGATTTGCTTATGCCTATCATGGGTGGTTTGGAATTTCTAAAAAGCTGGAGCACTAACCAGCGAAAAGGTGTAAAGATTCTAATCTTTACAAATATGGAAAACTCCCCTGAAATTACACAAGCTTATAAACTAGGAGCCAATCGGTGCATTATAAAGTCTTGGACTGCACCTCATAATTTATCTCGTGTAATCTCCGATACTATTTCAGGTAATATTAAGCCTAAGAAAAGTACCAAGAAAAAAGTTAAGTCTGCAGTGTAGCAGGTTTAATGTCAGCAATAAATTGATCGTTTACCATTTGTAGAAGATGTTTTAGATTTAGAGTATAAGGTTTGTGTTTGCCGTAAATTATAATATTCAACTTCTTTAATTTATTAAGTTCTGTAGCTGCAGTTTCACGGGTTAAACCAGTTAAATTAGCAAAGTCTTGGTGTGTTAAATCCAATGTTATCTCTATATTATCTTTATCTAGTGCATGGCCATGAGTTAGAGCTAAATAATGCAATGTGTAGATTAATTTATCGCTAGCACGTGAATGTTGAAGAGCATTTAGTCGCATAGATCCGCCTAACTGGTCAGACAGCATTCTCTCTAGCTCCTGATATAAAAGTTCAGGACTTTTTTTAATAAATTTAATGAAATTATCTTTATCTAATAGATAGACTTCTACTGCTGGTGTGAAAGCTTCATAGTAATAAATGGCACTAGGTGCTTTTCCATAGATCCATGTTGCTGGGAAGACATTACCTTCAGGATAAAAGGCAACCGGTTTTTCATCACCGCTTAGACTTAAATTATATGCTTTAACAGTTCCGCTCTTGACTGCAAAAGCATTTCTTGGTGCTTCACCCTGAAATATAATAATTTCACCTTTTTTAAACTTTCGAACAGGGTGGCGTTCTAAGAATGTCTTTAAGAAATTAGCTGCAACTTTATCTGGCATTAGGTGTAATATCCTTAATAAATATTATACAACAATATTTTACATTAAACATCAACCCTTTTACTTCTTAGAGCTTCAAGTTAGCGTCACTTCCGAGAACTATAATAAAGTCTGCTTGGTACTTTGGATATGGGTTAGAAGTAGCGAAGTTGTTGCCGATGACTTTTATTAAAGCTGCTTTAGTGGCTGGCATTTTTCCTAAACTTAGGTCTATTATTTCACTGTGAGCAGTATTAATAGCATCCCCAGTTTGATCAACATTTATAAAATTTGACACAAGTTTTTGCTTGTATTTATTTGCAAGTCCATAGGTATTTGTGCCGTTTAACACGACTACTCTAGCACCTTCTTGGACTAAAGGATTATTTGAGGTGTACTTGGCAACATATGCATCTATATCGCTGTAATTATTTATACCGGCCGAAGGTATTAGAGCATCTTGACCGTCACTAGAATGATAACTTGTTAGTAGATTTATCCCGTTACTGTTATTTAAACTTAATGATTTTATTTTATTTGAAGGAATAGCTTTTGAAAGTTGAAGAAGTCTTCTGGCATTACCAAGAGTAAAGTCAGTTTTAACGTTATTTCCAAGAGCGTCAAACAAATTACTAAGGGCAATAGGGTTAGCGAGTACATGTCCGCTTGTTGCTTTATTTTTAAGCGATAAAAGCATCTCTCTTTGGTGCAAAGTTCTGTCAAAATCACTGTTATTAAACCCATATGATATATCTCCGGCCGAATTATCTCCTCTTGCACGGGCCAGACTTAAAGCCTGCTGTCCATTTAAGTTGACTTGGCCATTTGGTAATTTTAAGTTCGTATAAGCGTCAAAGAGCCCTCTGGGATCCGAGCTATGGATATTTACAGATATACCGCCGACTGCGTCAACTGCTTGTTTAAAGGCCGTGTAGTTAATTAAGGCGTAATAATTTATTGGAATGGCAAATTTTTGACTTACAATTTGTTCTAATTCTCCCATTCCGCCATTTGGATAGCCACTAGCAGAGAAGTTGTCATTTTGACCTTCTTCGTAAACAGCATTTATTTTCTGATAACCGTGACTCGGGACTTTAACCCAAAGATCTCTTGGGATACTGAGCATCCATGCCGTATTATTCTTGGTATTTATGCTGACTAGCATTATTGAATCTGTTAAATTGGCACCACCATGCTGCGGATCATCAGGTGAATTACCGGCAAGTAGAAATGTTACTCTGCCATTATCTTCGCCTTTAAGCCTAGATGTATGAAGTAAATCAAATATATTACCGCCGAAAGCTTTTCGAAGATCATATAGAATTCGACCTCCAAAAAATATCCCGGCTATTACTCCAAGCAGTAGTACAGTTAAAATAAATCTTTTAAAAGCTTTCTTATTAAATATTTTTTTAAAAAACGATCTTTTTACAGTGGTCGGTTTAATAATATCTTGGCCGTCTTTAGACTTTTGGTAACTAGATAGAGTTATACCAATCCCAGGAAACTGGGATGCTTGTTTTTTGGTCACGATAAAATCTTGGCCAGGTCTTAAGTTTTGTCTGGACGCATTATTACGGTTTGGTTTTGAATCTGGCATTTTGTAGCAATTTTATACTGATAGTTTTATTTAGGGAAGTTAATTACTATTATATTCTAAGCTCTTACTCAGCCCAATTATTTAAGTAATAAGTATGATTTTAAGGTATAATTACTGGTTATCATGAAACTTGTGGTCCAAATTCCGTGTCTTGATGAGGAAAAAACGCTGCCTTTAGTAATTAAATCTATCCCTAGGTCTATTCCTGGCATCGATAAAATAGAAATATTAGTTATTGATGACGGCTCGAGTGATAACACCGTCCAAGTCGCTAAAGATTTAGGTGTTGAGCATTTTGTTCGCCATGTAAAGAAACAAGGACTGGGTAAATCTTTTCATGATGGCACAATGAAATGCTTAGAGATGGGTGCGGATATTATAGTTAACACGGATGGAGATAACCAATATCCGCAGGAAAAAATAACTGCACTAGTTAAGCCAATTTTAGATGGTCAATCAGATATAGTAATTGCAAATCGACAAACTCATAGAATTAAGCATTTTTCACTTAAAAAGAAAATACTTCAAAAAATAGGTACGGCTGTAGTAAATAAAGCTGCCGGTACTAAAGTACCTGACGCTGTCAGTGGATTTAGAGCATATAGCAGAGAATCTATTTTTAAATTAAATGCCATCACTCGTTATAGCTATACTATAGAAACAATAATTCAAGCTGGTTATAAAAGCTTGCATATTGAAAGTATAGATATTGATACTAACCCAAAAACTAGAGAGTCAAGGTTATTTAAAAACGATTTTGAGCATATCTTTATTTCAGCCTTAACCATTATTAGAGCCTACATAATGTATAAGCCATATATTATTTTTGGCTGGCTAGGTACTTCATTCTTTTTACTTGGATTAATTCCTTTTGCCCGATTTGCGATTTATAGTGTTAGTGAAGGTACAACTCAGGGTCATATTCAATCACTGCTTATTGGTTCGCTTCTTATGGTAGCGGCACTGCTTTGTTTAGTCATGAATATCGTAGCTGATTTAATTAGAACTAATAGAATCTTAACTGAAGATAATTTAGAGCAGACTAAAAGAATTAGATTTAATAGTCACAGTTAAATTATAAAAATTCACCCGGTGTTGAAAAACCTGGACTAATTGGTCCGATGGTACGCTGAACAGCATGGTTTATATTTCTTACTAGTCTTGAGTTAAAGTACCAGACATCGTTACTTCTTAAAATAAATGTCAGTAGTCCGCCTCCCCAGATTAAACAAAGTAAACAAACTACAGCTAAAAACATTTTTAATTTTTGATATTTAGCTAGAGCAATTGAAGTACCTATTACTAAAATAAGTATTAACGGCAAGATTACTGGAAAAACATATCTGCCATTAATTGCGACGGGTTGACCTGTTTCTCTAAAAGCTTTAAATTCATCCAGCCATAAAACCGCTACGTAAAAAAAGCAGGCCAAAAGTAAAAACAATATGTGATGAGAATTATATTTATTAAGTATCTTTTTAAATGTAAATATAGTTGCGATTAATCCCAGACAAGCAAAAAAGATACCCGATATTGAAGGTATTGGCATTGGCCCTCTAGACTGATAATTAAGTGCAGGTCCTGAAACACTAAAATATGTCCTGAGCCACATACCATAAAACCAATCCGCGCTATAAGTAATCAAATTTTTTTCTGTACCAATTTCTGTGTCGATTTTATTTATTTTAAAATTATAATCTCTGATCCAGGGTCCATAGACGCTACACTCTTTTATTGATAGTACTCTTGAGCAATCAGGAATAACAGTATGGTATTTAACCAAATTAACTGCGTATCTTTGACTAAAAAGCCCAATACTTAATATAAGAATTATAAGTAGATAGGCTTTTTTTAGGTAACTAAGTTTTTGCAAGTCATTTTTAATAAGAGAAATACAATTCTTAATTTTAATGTTTTTATTAATTTCAAATATTAAGTACAGAAAAACAATTAATGCAATTGGTAAAAATGCATATTTTACTAAGCTTGTTAATATGCAAAGTATTATAATTTGGAATAATAAAAGCGTGTCAAATTTTTTAGCAAATATTTTATCTGCTAAATTGATCGTTAAAATAAAAGTTAGAGCAGTTAAGGGAAAGAATAGATTGTCGTAATTTATTTGAGCGGCCAACAAGGGAAAAACCGGCAGAAGTATAAAAATTAATAAACTAAAATTAATTTTTGAAATTGAGGCTTTAGTTTTTAATAACAACTTTCTAAAAAGCACTAGGCCCCAGGCTACTAATCCAATGTTGATAAACCTTAAAATTATCACGATTACAGACTGATTACTGGTAAACAGAGTTATTAATCTGTAGATAAAACTCATCAAATATTGATAAAGATATGATGGATCCCTAGCTATAGCACCAAATACATCTGCATTCCTGGGTTGGTGTGCCCAAAAAGGACTAATATGCGAAGCAAAGAGTCTAATAATTCCTAAGTGAAAATCTTCATCAAACCCCATCGGGTAGGCACTACTCAATGCTATCCAAAGAGCTTCAAATATAAAAATAAATAAAATGATTCTAAAAAAGTATTTATAGTTAAATACTCTGTAAAATAAACTTCCAGTTATTTTATTTTCCAACACTTCTATTTAAAAAGCCTTATGTAACTATTATAGATCTTAAACTAATATTTTGCTTTAAGTAATTTGATATTGATAGTATATCTGTAAGCTTAATCAGATGAATATATATAAATTACGATCAAAAATTAAACCATTTGCTTCTCTAGCAATAATACTTTTTACAGTTACAATATTTGTCCTCTTTTACCGTTCTCACCCAGAAATTAAACATCAATTAAGTCAATTATCAATTTATAAATTTTCTTTATTAATTTTTCTATATGCAATATCGTTTGTATCTATTTCACTAGTTAACACTGCAACTTTAAAATTATGTCAGATTAAACCAATAAAGAGGGAGTTATTTTTATTAACAGCGTATTCAGCAGTAATAAATTTCTTTGGACCCCTTCAAAGTGGACCAGCAGCTAGGGCAATATATCTTAAGAAAAGATATGATTTAAGTCTAAAAAAATATAGTTTAGCAACGCTCTTTTACTACTTTTTCTGGGCCCTATTTTCAATTATTTTTCTTTTAAGCGGAATTTTAAACTGGTTGATATTGCCACTAGTTTTACTATCTTTATTAACAGTAATTATAGTTTTTAAAACTAATAAATTTAAATCAAAATTTAAAGATCTTGAAATTAATAACTGGTATCTAATAGGTCTAGCAACACTATTACAAGTTTTTATTAATTCACTTATATATTTTGTTGAGTTAACTATTGTCGCACCGTCTATTCACTTTAATCAAGCCATAATTTACAGCGGTGCAGCTAATTTGGCATTATTTGTATCATTAACTCCTGGTGCAATTGGATTTAGGGAAAGTTTCCTAGTTTTATCTCATAAACTTCACCACCTAAGTAACACTGTCATCGTATCAGCTAACATTATAGATAGATCAGTTTACATAGTGATATTGCTTATTTTATCTGTTATAATCGTATTAACACACGCCGCAAAACGCTTGGGTTTAACTAAACAAATTAAAAAGATATAAAACCAGAATATTGTCTTTTTAAGTATTTAATTATATTATATCTATTATGCCAGAGTTAATTTCAGCTACTACATTACCAGTTGGTCGTTTTGAATTGGAAGAATTTGAACTTCTTGAAGAAGTTGCTGTTACTGGTGTTAAATACAGATTAGGTACATTTGTAATAGAAAATCATGTGGAGCTTGAAGGAGATAAAGAAGTAGAGTTAGAAAGCGATAAGCTTTACGCTGTTAAACTGTCTCGAGATCTTAAAAAAATTCCAGTAAAGGGCGAACGCGCTAGGCAATACAATGAAATCCATCGTCAAATAAATAGCATCGTAAAAAAGAGAGATTTTGCACATATGCCTCAATACCTCGGATATGGCGCAATAGAAGGTGAACCAAGTGAAGATTTCCAATCTATGGTGACTTTCCCAACAGCTACGACGCTAAACCATCATTACTCAAAATTATTTGAGTCTCAAGACTTAAAACCTCCATTTATTTTCACTCCCGTTAGAACAATTGGCAGTGGAGTTGAAAGAAATTTCTTTGCGAACCTACTTGTCAGCAAGGCAATACCTGTCCCAATTCCTGATACATCTTCTGTTTCTGGGTTAAGAAATCATTATGGTCACCATTTAATGGGGGCGGCCCGGATTGACCAACCTACTATTTCTTTGTTCGAAGAAAATGCTTCAAGAATTATCAAAGATAACGACATTGAGTCACGAGATGAATTAATGCAAGTTGAAGCTGAAAGATATAAGACTGACGATAATGATGTATATTCATTAATTTCATTATTTACAAAACTAACTTGGACATTAAATCGAATGGGATTAAATGAAGGTCGAGTTAATTTTGATGTAAATACTGTATCAGAACGGGTAAACTATTTACTTAGGGACCGAATTCTTTTCCCGAGAGCTAGAGCTAGTGAAATTCGAAAACGAGTCGATCGAATAGTGCCAAAATTAATGGAGCATATAGTTACCTTGGAAGAATTATCTGATCCACTTGTGCAATCAAGTTTACTCAATAATTTATACGTTTAATTTGTTCAGCCAATACTCAATCTCAAAGATATAATTTAAGTTATGAGAATTCTAGTTATAGAAGATGAAGCTAAAATAGCATTTGCCATTAAAAAAGGTCTCGAGTTAAATGGCTATGCTGTTGATACTGTGTTTGATTCAGGTACGGGGTTAAGTCATGGTAGAGATCCAGATTACGATTTAATTATTTTGGATAGAATGCTGCCAGGTGGATTAGATGGTTCTGATATTTGCCAGAAATTACGAAGTGAAGGTGTCCATACGCCAATTATAATGCTGACAGCAAGGGGCACTTTAGGAGATAAAGTTAGTGGATTAAATAGCGGGGCAGATGATTATATTGTAAAACCTTTTTCATTTGATGAATTAACAGCAAGAGTTAAAGCGCTTCTTAGAAGACCGAAAAAACAAGTTGGCACAAAATTAAAATTGGCAGACTTAACGCTAAATTCGAATAATTTCGAAGTTAAGCGAGGAGACCAAGAAATTAAATTAAGCTCTAAAGAATACTCATTACTCGAATATTTAATGCATCATCCAGAGCAGACAATTACTAAAGATATGATTATTAACCATGTTTGGGATCAAGAGGCAGATATACTACCAAACACAATTGAAGTATATATAGGCTATCTTAGAAATAAGATTGATAGACCATTTCCTAGTTCACCGCCTCTAATTCATACACAAAGAGGTTTTGGCTATAAACTTAGCCCGAAGACTTAAAGTATAAGTAATGTTTAAATCAGCAACATTTAAATTAACCATGTGGTATCTGGCCATTGTGATGGCCATTAGTATCATATTTTCAGTTGCACTATATAATGTTACAACTAGTGAATTAAATAGGGGACTAAGTAGTGAAAGTAATAGCTTATATGAAAAATTTCCAGTTTTCTTAGGAGATCCTCATTTTAATTTCAAAGTTGAACCATATTATGAATCCAGCGCTCATCGGCTCCTTATTAATCTATTTTTATTTAATATTCTAATTCTCATCATTGCAGGCTACTTAAGTTATTGGTTGGCCAAAAAAACTCTGACCCCAATTGAGCTAGCTCATAATCGTCAAAAAAGGTTTACGGCAGATGTCTCGCATGAACTTAGAACACCTTTAACTGCAATCAAGATGGAAAGTGAAGTCGCACTGCTAGATCCTAAAATATCTGATAAAGAATTGAAAAATACAATAGGTAGTAATTTAGAAGAAGTTGTAAAGCTAGAAAATCTAATAAATAACCTTTTGAGATTAACTAAACTTGAAGCGGATGAATTAACGCAAAGCTTTAAGTCCGCTAAATGCCAAGAAATTGTCAATTTAGCCGTCGATCAAGTAACAAAACTAGCTCAAACTCACAAAATTGACATTGTAAAGGATATAAAAGCCAAAAATCAGATAAATATTGATCCAGATAGTTGGGTTCAATTACTAGTAATACTGCTAGATAACGCCATAAAATACAGCCCTAAAAAATCTAAAGTGTTAATTAAAACTTATAGGAAAAATGAGGATATGATATTTCAAATTATTGACGAAGGAAAAGGAATTAAAAAAGAAGATTTAGATCAAGTTTTTGAGAGGTTTTACCGATCAGAAAGTTCAAGAAATAAGAGCCAAGATGATGGGTTTGGACTTGGTCTAAGTATTGCAAAGTTAATAGCTGATCTTCACAATGCGACTATTACCTTAACTAGTAGAGTTAATCACGGTACAACCGCTACTATTAGATTACCTATTAAGTAATCTTTAAATACTACGGAAGCAGTTTTCCGATTGGCAGCATGATCATAAAAAATAATAGCTCCATTAGTGAAAGAAAAAATAGATGTCGTGCCCACTTTTGATCGTTTTTATTTACTTTAAATGATTCCCTGAGCCAATATAAACCAGCTAAACTCATCAGTAAGCCGAATATTATTCCGTTATATTTAAATATACTCAACCCTAAGATCGCGACTATAAATAAGGTTATAAAAAATCTAATTTGTAATTTTGTATTTCTTACGCCCGAAATTATTGGCCAAATTGGTACTTTTGCTTTTGAATAATCCTCAATTCTAAATATGGCAATTGAATAAAAATGTGACATTTGCCAAGCTAGCATTATTAAAAATAATAAAAGTGTTACTACATTTAATTTACCGGACGCCAAGCTATATCCGGCAATTAAAGTTGCACTGCCTGGAAGTGTGCCAACAAGAGTACCAAACTTACTTATTCTTTTAACATATCCGTAAATAAAAATATAAATTAATGAAGCAAAAACGCAGATACCTAAGACTAGTTTGCTAGTAAAACTTAAAAATAATATTCCAAGAAGACCTAGCACTAAAGAATAAATTAACGCTTCAGACTTATTAATTTTTTTTGTAATAATTGCTCTTGTTTTTGTTCTCTCCATTTTAGAGTCTATTTTTACATCAAGTACATTATTGGCCACACAAGAAGAAGCAACAATAAGTCCGGCACCTAGAATTAAATAAATTAACTTAGCAAAATGTATATGCCAGTTACTACCATAAATATAACCAACGATCGCATTGGCTGTGTTTGAATAAACAATCCCTGGTTTAGTTAGATAATAGTAATCCTTTAACATCAGTATATTTTACAGGTAAATTGTTTTTTAATGGGTCTAGCTAATTTATTAAAACCCGCCATTTTGGCTTTTTATATAATTCTTAATTTGAGTTGGTGACATTTGCATGCGGTAATTTAAACTGTAAATAATCCATATTGAACCAGCCACTAAGATGATAACGACGCTTAACATAAAACCAAATACCAAAAGTTTAAACCTAGGTTTTGATTCTTTGCCAATATGTAAAAAGAGAAGTATTTGTATAACAAATTGAATAATTGCAAGAGATGCTACCCACCCTGCTATAATCCATTTACTACTCGCGTGATGACTAACGACTAATAAGTAGGCCGATAGTGTACAAATCAGTGACAAAATATATCCGGCAAAATAACTGAAATAACTGCCAAAATTTAAATTTTCTTTAAACTGTTTAGATATATGTTGGCTCATATGCCAAGTCCTCCAAAAAGATAAACTATGCTAAAAATAAAGATCCAGACAACATCTAAGAAATGCCAAAACAAACTTAGCAGAGTTAACTGGCGGATAAACTTACGGTTTAGTTTAGCTTTTGATGAGAGCAATCGCCATATCATGACAATCATCCAAATTAAACCGATAGTTATATGAAGTCCGTGTGTACCTACTAAAGTGAAATAAGAGGATAGAAATCCACTTCGCTGCCATCTATTACCTTGATGATATAGCTTTATAAACTCACCTAGTTCCAAAGTTATAAAGCTTACTCCAAGTACAAAAGTTACTATTAACCAATTAATTCCAGCTGATAGATATTTCTTTTTGAAAGATAAAATACTAAGTCCGCAGCTAAAACTACTCGTTAAAAGTATTAAAGTTTCAGCTAGTGCATATGGCATGGAAAATAACTGGTGTGCAGTTTGTCCACCAAAGTTATTGTTATGTAGAACTGCATAAGTAGCAAATAGACTGGCAAATAGAACGCAATCTGTCATCAAGTACAGCCAGAAGCCAAAAATGGATTTATTATCTTCTTCGACTTTTTTTTCAGCTTTAGTTAATTTGACAGGAGATAAAGCAGCTACTGATTCTATAGTACTCATTAAATAACTCCTGACTCAATTTTTTGAATCTTAGATACGGGAATATTTTCTTCATTGTCTATTCTAGTAGTTCTAACTATGACGGTTGTGATGAGCGTAAATACTGCTAAAATACTCAGCCACCATATATGCCAGACCATACCAAATCCAAGTAAAAATGCACAGATCGCTATGTATAAACCTAATGGGTTATTTTTCGGTTGCTCAATTGGTTCGTATTCAGTATCTTTTTTATGACTTTTACTATGTTTCATTGCCCAAAAAGCATCTCTGCTACTTACCACGGGCTCAATCGCGAAGTTATAAAAAGGCGGCGGAGAAGTAGTCGACCATTCAAGTGTACGAGCCTTCCAAGGGTCTCCAGTCTTATCTTTGTAATGAGACCTAAGAAAATAGCTAATTACCATCTGAAACAGCTGCATACCCGCTCCTAGGAATATGATTAAGACACCAACTCCGGCCACTATAAAGAGGGGATGCCAACCAAGTGATGCACTGTAGTGGTCTAGTCGCCTAGTAGCACCCATAAGGCCAAGAATATAGAGCGGAATGAACGCCAGAGAAAATCCAATAATCCAAAGGTATGCAGCATATTTTCCAAATATATCTATTAAACTAAAACCAAAATACTTAGGAAACCAATAAGTTAAACCTGCAAAATATCCAAATAAAACACCGCTAACTATCATCGTGTGGAAGTGGGCAACTAAAAACAGGCTGTTATGAACTTGGAAGTCGATTGGCGGTACTGCCATTAAAACACCAGCCACTCCGCCTATAGTAAAAAGAAATACAAAACCCATAAACCAAATCATTGGTGAAGCAAATTTTATTTTTCCTCTGTACATAGTAAACAACCAGTTGAATATTTTTACTCCCGTTGGCACAGCAATAAGCATTGTGGCAATTCCGAAAACTGCATTAACATCTGCCCCAGCTCCCATGGTAAAGAAATGATGCAGCCATACAGCAAATGAAAGTACAACAATTGCCCATATGGCCCAAACCATAGATGTGTAACCGAAAAGTTTTTTTCTTGAAAATGTTGAAACTACCTCAGAAAATACACCAAAGGCAGGCAAAACTAAAATATATACCTCTGGGTGTCCCCAAGCCCATATCAAATTCACATACATCATCGCATTTCCTCCGCTACCTGCGGTAAAAAAATGCATCCCTAAAGTTCTATCTAAAGCTAGTAGAGTTAAAGTCACAGTCAGAATTGGGAAAGCAAATGCCACAAGAACCATAGAACCAAACACACTCCAAACAAACATTGGCATTTTCATTAATGTCATTCCTTTTGCTCTTAAGCGAAGAATGGTGGTTATAAAATTGATTCCTGAAAATAGACTACCGATACCGGCTATCTCTAAACTCCAGATCCAATAATCTACCCCAACGCCAGGACTAAATTTTAGTTCAGATAGCGGGGGATAAGCTAACCAGCCTGCAGCTGAAAACTCTCCAATACCTAACGATAAATTGACAAGCAAAGCACCAGCCGTAAATAGCCAAAAACTTGTCGCATTTAAAAAAGGAAAAGCCACATCTCGAGCTCCAATTTGAAGAGGTAATACTAGATTTATTAGGGCGAACATAATTCCCATAGCAGCAAAAAATATCATGATAGTACCGTGAGCAGAAACTACTTGTTGGAATGTATTGGTGCTTATAAAACCATGGGCTGAACCAACTGAAGTTGCTTGCTGAAGACGCATCATCCCAGCATCAGCCGCTCCACGAGCAAGCATCACAAGACCAACAATTAGATACATAACACCTATTTTTTTATGATTAGTTGTAGTCAGCCAATTAGCCCAAAGCCAATGCCACTTCTTTTTATAAGTAATAAACCCAATCACTAGAATTGCCGTCAAAACCATTCCGATAGCTGCCGAAGCAGTAATAATTGAACTGGGGAAAGCATGTGAATTTAAACGACCTAGAACATTTGCAAGCAAATACATTAAATATTTACTCCATTAGTTACAGGTGTCATATATTTCATCACAACAAAATCAAATAAACCGCTACTAACTCTTGAATAATATGCAGGACTATTATTTTTTGTTGGATTAACCAAAGTATTATATTCACCTAAATCTAAAATTTTTTTTGAACTTGCAAGTTTGTTTAGCCAATTTGAATATTTATTGTCCGATACAGAATTCACCATAAAATGCATACCTGCAAATCCTTCGCCGCTAATATTGGCTGAAGAACCATAATAACTTCCAGATTTACTGGCTAAAATATGAAGTTGTGTCGACATACCAGGCATAGCATATATTTGACCGGCCAAATTCGGTATCCAAATAGAATTCATCACGCTATCCGATGTAATATATAAATTTACAGGTTGATTTATTGGAATATCCATCTGATTAATTGTTGCCACATGATTTTCTGGATAAATAAAAAGCCACTTCCAATCTAGTGCAACTACCTGAATAGTGATTGGTTTTTTAACAGACGCGATTGGTTTGAATGGATCAAGAGAATGTGAACTTCGCCAAGTTACAACCGATAGAGTGGCGACGATTACAAAAGGGATAGCCCACCAGATGCTTTCATATAATCTGCTATGGTCCCAGTCTGGCTGATATAATTTTTCATTTTTATTTGTTTCTCTGTACTTTAGTGCAATCGCTATAGTTAAAAAATATACTGGTACTACTACTATCATAATTAAAAGTACAGCGAAAATAATTAATTGTCTTTCTTTAAAACTAATCGGTCCGGCTGGATTTAAAACTGCAACTTGGTGGTTATAAAAATACCAAATTCCAGCAATAATAATCAGAATCACTGATAATACAATTGGCAATAATTTCTTTTTTTTAACCAAACTTAAATCCTAAAACTTTTTAGCATAAAGACTTTCAATTAATATAACACTTTTAGAGGTAGGCTGTTAATAATTAAAAATGATCTCTAATATGACTAAACGAATAATCCCAATTTGCATCAATTTTTTTATGAGGGTTAAAAATATCCTCAGGATCCATTATTTTTTTGACTTCTTTAAATATGTCGTACATTTTTTGACCATACATCTTCTTAAGCCACGGTCCTCTGACTAAACCATCATTATGTTCACCAGACAATGACCCATTATATTTAAGTACTAGATTGTTTACTTCTTTCATAGCTGGAAGAATTTTTCTTCTGTCTCTTTTGTCTTCGAGCTTCATGAGTGGTATAACATGAAAATTACCATCACCCATATGCCCGGCTAATGTTGCCATCAATTTATACTTTTTAATTATTTTCCTAAGTTTCGGTAAAAATATGTTAAGACTAGCTGTAGGTACAACGAAATCATCAATAAATGGGGCGGTGTGTTTATCTTTAACTTTAGATCTTAGTAGTTGAAAGCTATATCTTCTCATGACCCAGAATTTTTCAGATTTAGCCTCTGACGGATCCTCTTCAAAACCGTTTATTTCATATCTAGCTTTTAGTGGTTTAAGCTGCTTATGAAGAGCTACGACTTTTGATCTGACTTCAGCTTCTGTTTGACCTGTAAACTCGACCATTAAAATTAATTTAGGAATACCTCTTAAGAGTTGAAATGCATCCGGGATTAAGCTGACAACAAGGTGAATGAATTTTTTCAGTCCTAAAAGTTTAAGAAAACTTGGCAAAAATCGAATAGCAAGAAATAAAGTGGCATCATCAAATGATTCAAAAGTTGCAGGACTAGCGGCTAGAACTTTGGTTATTATTTCGCCAAGATTATCTATATCTTTTAAAAATAAAACTAGAAGACCTGAATGAGGACTTTTCTTAACAAGTCGAAAATTTATATCAGTAACTAATCCTAATGTACCTTGAGCGCCGACAATTAATTTATTTAAATCGAAAATTTTTGTATCTTTATCCCAAACATCCCAGATGTTATAGCCGGTAGAATTTTTACTAACTTTTGGTTTTGCTGCTTTTATAAAATCGTAGTGGTCATCAATTAATTTATATAATTTTTTGTAAACTTTTCCTTCATAATCGTTTTTCTTAATTTTAGACTGTAGTTGAGATAAAGTAAGTGGTGTAATTTCTCTTTCCACTCCGTCGCTAAATACAAAATTTAGTTTTGTCACAAAATCTTCTGTCTTACCATATTCTAGTGACTTTTCGCCGCCTGAATTATTGTTAACCATACCACCGATAGTTGCCAAGTCTCTTGAAGCGGGGTAAGAAGGCATTAAACCACCAGCTTTGAGAGTTTGCTTTTCAAAATCTCTATAGTAAACACCTGGTTCTGCTTGAGCTGAAGATGAATTTACTTTTTCTATTTTTTTAAAATGTTCTAGAAAATCTATAATTATGGAATCATTTATGGCGCCGCCTGACATGCAAGTTCCTGCACTCCTGGCAGTTAGACTTAAATATTCATTTTTATTCTTTAGTTTACTAACAGTTTTAACTGCAATCTGCACATCTTTTGAATTAACTGGTTTAATTGCAAGTTTTGGTCTAATTTCAAACATTGATGCATCGTGGCTATAAAAATCTAAAGTATTCAAATCTGAGATTATTTCTCCCTTAAACCCACCTGATTTTAATTCTTCAACCACCTCATCCATGAATAAAGCTTAAGTGTAATGTATATATCTTTGCAAGTTATTTATTATTGATCTGATATTAAATCTTTATATATTTTTATGTAATTACTAGCAACATTGTCCCAGCTGTAATTAGATAAGGTGTAATCCCTTGAATTTTGACCGAACTTAATAGCATACTTCTTATCTGTTAAAAACTTGGTTATTTCAGAAATAAACTCGCTTATATTTCTTGACTCTATTAATATACCGTTTTTATCTTGTTTTATGGCATCTCTAATACCTTCAATATTAGATGCAACTACAGGTAATTTTGCGCTTGCAGCTTCTAGCAGTACCAAACCAAACCCTTCAATGTCACCTTGAACTTTAATATTTGGCATCACAAAAATATCAGCCGCATTATATGCATATTTAACTTCTTTATCTGTTAAATTATTTTTAATTATTACGTTATTACTAAGATTATACTTATTAACTAACATTTCTAAATTTTGCAACTCTGTACCATCACCAACAATAAGCAAGTTTAATTCTGGAAAAGTTTTAACTAACTGTACAAAAACGTATTCTATAAACCAAGTTAAACCTTTTCGTTTAACCAACCGGCCAACACTTAAAAGTAGTGGTTTATTTTCATCAAGTCCAAGCAGTTTTCGATTTTCTTTTTTATCTGAATCTAAATAGTAAATATCTTTTACGCCTAGTGGAATAAAAAAAGATTTATTTTTGTCTATACCGCTACTTAATACTTGTTCTTTAACTGCTCGGCTTATGCATAATAATGCATCAGATTTTTTAACAGCTGGTGGAACCAACTTCTGATAAAGCCAATTGGGCCAGGTAAAATCAAGTCCATGAATTACTACAACTGATTTCTTATTAAAAACCTTTGCCACTAATACGCCGATGGGAGCTTGCATACCGTCGGAAATATGAATTATGTCAATCTTCCTTGTAAGTAGAAAGAAAGCAGCTTTTAGCCAAAGGATTGGAATAATTAATGGTGATAATAATCTTGGTCCACCGTATTTAACTAAAATGACATTAGTTTGATGATTTAAGCTCTCATAAAGCTCCTTAGCAAATAATTCCATTCCGCCAACACTTGGAGGATATTTTCTGCTTACAATTAGAACTGTCATACTTATTTAATAGTTAATACTACCGTTGTTCTTGTTATTCTCAAAAGGATTATGCTTAATTTATGTATAATAAACTGATGACAAAAAATGCAAAAGTGTTAATAGTCGGTGGCGGGTTCGGCGGAGTTAAAGCAGCATTAAATTTGAATAAAGTAGATAAATTTGACGTAACACTGCTTACTGATGAAAAATATTTTAACTATTACCCAACAATTTATAAGACTGCACTTGGATCAAGTTGGGCAAACTCGCAAATTGAACTAAATAAAATTTTTGAAAAAACAAATATTAATTTAGAATTTGGCCGAGCCGTAAGTATTGATCGTAGCACTAAATCAATTAAAACGGTTAAAGGAAAACAATATCCCTATGATTATCTTATTCTTTCTCTAGGAGTTGTGACAAATTATTTTAATATCCCGGGACTCGATGAATATGCATTTGGAATTAAGTCTATCGAAGAGGTGATCAGATTTAAAAAACATCTCCATGACCAGCTTAAAAACGAACATCAACCAGATCTTAACTACGTTATTGTTGGTGCCGGACCAACTGGGATTGAACTTGCAGGTGCCTTACCATCTTATCTAAAAAAAATTATGTTGGCTCATGGAATCACAAATAAAGAATTCCATATAGATATTATTGAAGCTTTGCCGAGATTATTACCAAATCTACCTAAATTAGCATCAGCTCAGGTTAAACGGCAACTTAAAAAACTCGGCATTAATTTATACTTAAATTCTAAAGTTGAAGCTGAATCTTCTGACACCTTAAAAGTTAATGGCAAATATATTAAAAGCCACACAGTCATTTGGACTGCTGGAGTGACAAATAATCCTTTTTATAAAGATAATAATTTTATCTTGATGAAAAACGGTAAAGTTGCAGTTGATGCGTACTTAAAAAGCGAGCCAAATATATTCGTGATCGGAGATAATGCGAATACACCGTACAGTGGTATGGCCCAAACCGCGCTCCAAGACGGACAATTTGTATCTGACAACCTTATTAGATTAAGCCAAGGTAAACAGCTAAAAAGCTACTCTGTGAAAAAACCAATCACAGTTATACCAGCCGGTCCAAAATGGGCACTAGTGCTATGGGGTACACATTATTTCCCTGGTATTTTTGGTTATCTTCTAAGAGAAGCAGCTGACTTGAGAGGCTTTCACAATATTGAGTCTTGGCCAAATGCAATTACTCAATATTTAAATGAATTTGTGATAGAAGAAGAATGTCAAATTTGTACAGAAAACACATCTAGTTAATATTCGCCAGTTATAATATAAGTCTTATGCCAGGTGAGTTTGTTTCGTCGTATAAAAAATTAAATACTAAACAAAAGCTAGCTGTTGACACTATAGATGGTCCGTTACTTGTGATCGCAGGCCCCGGAACAGGTAAAACTGAAATTCTAAGCCTTCGCGTAGCTAATATATTAGTAAAGACCGACATCAATCCCGAAAATGTAGTTTGTCTTACTTTCACAAATAAAGCCACTAATAACATGCGCGAGCGGTTAGCCAAATTAATTGGACCAACGGCCTATAAAGTTAACGTCAAAACATTTCATAGTTTTAGTTCTGAAATAATTCAAGAGTATCCTGAATATTTTTGGAATGGTGCAAGTTTTTCAATTTTACCTGACACACTTCAATTAGACATAATTAGCTCAATTTTAGATGAATTACCATTTAAAAGTCCGCTGGCTTCTAAGTTTGAAGGTCGATACACGTCTCTTAAAAACGTTAAAGACGCTCTAAAATTAGCTAAAGATGCTGGTTTAACTCCAGAAAAACTTCAGCTAATGATTGAAACAAACTTAAAATATATTGATGAAATTGAACCTAAAATAATTAAATTATTGAATAAAAGGTTATCTTTTAAAAATCTAGACGATTTAAGCCAAGATATCTCTAAATTACCAGGGCAAAATATTGATCAAATAATAAGTCCGCTGGTTTCTTTAAGTACAAAAATAATCCAAAGTTTAGAGCTCGCAATTGTAAAAGATAAATTAGAAAGCAAGTTAAAATACGTTTCAAAATGGAAAGCTAAATGGCTTCAAAATATAAATAGTTCACCCGGTATGTACTTAGAAAGAAAATATAACTTGTGGTGGCATGAACTGGCTAAAATTTACAGCGCTTACCGTAAAAAATTACATTCTAATTTCTACTATGATTACTCTGATATGATAGTCGAAGTAATTAGTCAGCTTGAGAATAATCCAGAGCTGTTAACTTTAATCCAAGAAAAATATAACTATATACTTATTGACGAATTTCAAGATACTACGGCCGCTCAATTTAGACTAGCCCTAATTTGTTCAAGTAATTACGCTTCTCAGGGAAGTCCAAACTTAATGGCTGTTGGTGATGACGATCAGACTATATATGCCTTTAACGGTGCAGATTTAAATAACATGTTCAGTTTAATTAATCTGTACCCAAAAACTAAAATAATATTATTAAAAGAAAACTACCGATCAACTCAGCCGATCTTAGATCAAAGCCAAAAAATAATTAAGAACTCTTCTACTCGAATAATAGATAGATTAGAAGGATTAAATAAGAATCTTATATCTACTTTAAAATCAAATACTTCAAATATAGTTAACTATTCCTACCCAACAAAAGATCATCAGATTTTTGAAATATCTCAAAAAATTAAAGCCATTAAAGCAATAAATAAAGTTGATAGTATTGCAGTCCTTGCTCGAAGTCATAATTCATTAGTTGATTTAAGCAATCAGCTACAAAAACAAGGCGTCGCTGTAGCTTACGAGCGGCAAAACAACATTCTTGAAAATGAACCTATTGTGCAAATAATTTTGTTGGCTAACATACTAGAAAACATAAAACTTGGGCAAGATATAAATATAAATTTCAATTTATCAAAACTTCTTTGTTTTGCACCATGGAAATTAGATTCAATAGATTTTTGGAAGCTATCAATTAATTCATCTGAAAAGGGAATTAATTGGCTGGAATTAATGCTTAAGGGTAAAAGTGTAAAGCTAAAGAATTATGCCAAATGGTTAATTTGGTTAAGTAGTAAATCCGAAACTGAGAATATACAGGTTATGATTGAATATTTATTTGGTTTAAGAGCATCAAAATATTTAACTTCTCCCATATATGAATATTATTTCAATAAGTCCAATTTAGATAGCGATTATCTGCAATCTCTTTCTGCCATAAAAATTTTACTTAAATTATTATCTGAACACTCAAATATAAATATAGGTCAGTCAAAACTTTCGGACTTTATCCACTTTATCCAAATTAACCAAGAAACAGGTCAGATGATAACAGATAAGTCTTGGTATGCTAGCAACAAAGATGCTGTTTCGTTAATGACTGTCCACGGTGCTAAAGGCCTCGAATTTGATCATGTATTTTTGATAGATGCGATAGATAAAGAATGGCGACCCAGAATTAAAAGATTTAACTCCCCAGCAAATTTACCTCTTCAACCTTATGGTGAAGACAATGAAGACTATATTAGACTTGCATACGTTGCTGCGACCAGAGCAAAGCAATCATTTATTGTTAGCGGTTATAAATATAACGATCTTGGAGAGGAATTAATGTTATCTCCATTATTTGGGAGTTTAGCTAAAGTTGATATCGAAGAGAAACAAAATATACAATCAAAAATTACAATTCTTGAAAACAGCCTAACAAAAGACGTATTTATAAGTAAAAACATAAAGGAGCTATTAAAACCTCGGCTAGCGAGACTATCATTAAGCCCCACAGGATATAATAATTATCTAGATATAGTAAATAATGGACCGACCAAGTTTTTTGAAAAAAATATTTTAGCTCTTCCGGAAGCTAAAATTCCACATTTAGCATACGGCGTGGCTATACATTCAGCACTTGAACAAGCTCAACATTTAGTCAATCAAACTAAATTATCAGTTTTAGATATACAGAGATCGTTCGAATCTACTCTAAGAAAACAATATCTGGATGTGGCTGATGAGCTAAGGTATCTAAACCAAGGCGAAGTTTTATTAAACAAGCTATTTAAAACTTTTGAGTACACTCCGAAAAAAGGTGCTTTGGCAGAATTCTTAATTAGCAACATAAGACTTCCCGACGGTGCAGTAATTGGTGGTAAGTTGGATAATATATATAAAGAAGGCAAGAATCTAATTATTTCAGATTATAAAACTGGTAAAGCACTGTCGAGTTTTACTTCCCATGCAAAAGATAAAGCCATAAAAATTTGGCAGCATAAAAATCAGCAAGTATTTTATTGTCTGCTACTCAAAAACACGAATAGATTTAAAGATATACAAAATATTTCAAGTCAAATTATTTATTTAGAAGCAGAAAATAAAAACGATTTAATTTTATCGTTCACACCATCTGAAGATGAATTAGAACGGATGCAAATATTAATTAATGTTATCTATAGAAACGTTATTAATTTAGTAGATATTGACACTTCAAATTATCCTAAAACAATAAATGGAATAAGAAATTTTGAAGAAGACTTAATTAAAAAGTATTAACGTCTTTTTCTATTTGAACTACTTTTGCTAGATGATTTTTTAGCAGATGCTGAACTAGCTGAAAAACTAAGCTTTGGCCATGACACACTTGACTTTGATTCAAGAGCTTCGTCTGAAAAAAGTAGGACGTATAAGTTAATACCAATTATAGCTCCAAGAACTGGACCAAGTACGTATGTACCCCATACCCAAGCATGTACTCCTAAGGCAACTGCAGGGTTTAGAAGTCCAAGAGCTGCATTTCCAGCTGTGGCGGTTAAAATACCAACCATATATGCGATACCGCTAAAGAAGGCTGCGCCTTGTTGTGTATATTTTTTATAAACAGTAGATGCAATCCCTAAGCTGAATATTGCTGTACCAACTGCTTCAGCAACCAAAATACGAGCTGAATAATGACCGCCTACTTTTTGCAGGTGATTATTTGAAAAGTAAGTGAAAAGAAGTCCTGCTAATAGTCCACCGACAAGTTGTACGGCAACATACGCAATAGCCACGAGAGTTGAAACTTTTCTAGCAGTCCAAAGACCAATTGTTATAGCTGGATTAAAATGAGCTCCACTAGTTTCGTGAAGGACATAAGTTGATACCGCCAAAGCTAAAGCCGCAGCTGTTGCGACGAAAAATGGTATACCAATTGTTGACCTTTGTACGCTAAGTATTAAAAACGTTAATATTCCTGTTCCCAACAATTCTGCCGATAAAGTAGCAAATTTTTGTCTCCCGAACATTTGATTTATCCTCCACTTATTATATGAAATAAGAGTACAGTGTGCTTCATTATTTGTAAAGTGCAACTGCTTTTATTTGTGGTGTCGACGCTTTAAGCTGGCCACATGAAGTCTAACTTGATAACGATCTACCATTTGTTGGGCATGGTCTAAACTAACCTGATCTTTAGCTTCAGTTTTCATTTTTTGAGCTCGTTCAAGTGCATTTTGTGCTTCAGTTTCATTAATTTCTTCTGATCGATCTGCTTCATCAACTAAAACTTTAAGTGTATTGTCTGATACTTCTATAGCTCCACCATTGGTTGCAAAAAACTCATGATCACTGTCTGTTTCACCAGCCCGTCTTTTTACAATAATTACACCCGGTGTAGCTACACTCACAAGCGGCATATGATTTTCAAGGACCCCAATTTCTCCATCAAGCGTTGGTAGAACTACTTCATGAACTTCTTCGTCAACTTTTTTCCCACTCACACTAACTAATTGAAAATGCAGCATTTGAACTTATTTTACGTCTTTAATAGAACCTTTAAGGTAGAAGGAACTTTCCGCTTTTGAGTCATGTTTACCGTCAAGAATTTCCTTAAATCCTGAAATCGTGTCAGCTAATTTTACATATTGACCAGGATTATTAGTAAATTGTTCTGCCACAAAAAACGGTTGAGATAAAAATCTTTGTATACGTCTGGCTCTGGACACAGTTTGTTTATCTTCTTCAGATAATTCTTCCATACCTAAAATTGCAATAATATCCTGAAGATCTTTATATCTTTGAAGAACTCGTTGAACTTCTCTGGCAACACTGTAATGTTCTTCTCCAACAATTTCCGGGTTTAAAATTGTTGAACTTGAATCAAGTGGATCAACCGCTGGATATATCCCTATTTCAGTTAAAGCTCGGCTTAAAACAATTGTTGAGTCAAGGTGAGCAAAAGTTGTAGCTGGCGCTGGGTCAGTTAAATCGTCAGCTGGTACATAAACAGCTTGGACTGAAGTAATTGATCCTTCTTTTGTTGAAGTAATGCGCTCTTGCAGAGCACCCATCTCTTGTTGAAGATTAGGTTGATAACCTACTGCTGAAGGCAATCGGCCAAGTAATGCCGAGACTTCGCTACCGGCCTGAGTAAATCGAAAGATATTATCTATAAAAAGTAGTACATCACTACCTTTGTCTCTAAAACTCTCAGCAATTGTTAAACCACTTAAGCCAACTCTTAAACGCGCACCAGGTGGTTCATTCATCTGACCAAATACTAGAGATGTATTTTTTAAAACACCGGATTCAGCCATTTCATAGTAAAGATCATTACCTTCACGAGTTCTTTCACCAACTCCAGCAAAGACAGAGTAACCGGAATGAAATTTGGCAATATTGTTAATTAACTCTTGGATTAAGACTGTTTTGCCAACACCCGCACCACCAAACAGACCAGCTTTACCACCCCTAGTCATTGGGCAAATAAGGTCGATGACTTTAATTCCAGTTTCAAGCAGCTCGACAGTCCCGGATTGATCTATTAGGGGAGGAGGTGATTTATGAATTGGAGAATAATCACTAAATTTATTTTCTTTATCGTCAATCGGCTGGCCGACAACATTAAACATTCTACCTAATGTTTGTTCTCCAACTGGTACTTTAATAGATTGACCTGTGTCAAATACTTCAGACCCTCTTTTAAGACCATCCGTAGTGCTTAATGCTATTGCTCTAACACTCGTTTCGCTCAAATGTTGAGCGACCTCCATAGTTAGCATTTTATCGTTTACAACCGTCGTTAAAGCATTATAAATAGCAGGTAAGCTTTTCTCGTCAAATTCTATATCCACTACCACACCAACAATTTGAATTATATTTCCAACTGTTTTAGCTACTTTAGTTTTACTGATCACGATGTCATTGCCTCCACGCCGCCGCTTATTTCTGCTAATTCTTGGGTGATAGCAGCTTGTCTGACTGAATTAAGTTCTAAAGTATAATCTTCAATTAAATCATTTGCATTATCTGTCGCATTTTTGGTAGCTATCATTCTCATGGCTTGTTCACTGGCCAAACTTTCAAGTAGTGCTTGCCAAATTTGGGCTTCAACTAATCTGGTTGTTACTTGATCCACCACAGTCTCAACATCGGGTTCAAAATTGCTAATAAGCTCATTGTTATTTTCGATATCTAATTTTTTGGCAGGTAAGACTTCTAAGACTTGGGCGCGTTGACTGACAGTTGACTTATATTCAGTATAGATAATCCTGACATCATCAACTTGGTTGCTTTTATATTGTTCTAAAACTGTATTTAAAATAGGTCGGACATCATTAGCTGATGGGTGATCACCAAAAGGTGGATAGGCAGCTTCAAGTTTTATATCTTTAAGTCTTCTAACAAACTGCGCCCCTTTAGAGCCAATTGTTATAACGTGTGGGAAAATGTGGTTTTTTTGATCCTCAAAAACAGACTCTACCAACAGTTTTAATACATTCGAGTTATATGCTCCAGCCAGTCCAGTATTTGAAGTAATTAAAATATATAACTTGTTTTTAATAGGTCTTTTTTGAAAAAGGGGTTGTTGTTCAGCTTCGACAATAATATTTAATTTACTAAGTAGGGCATAAGCCATGACTCTATATTCTCGACTGGCCGCTGCATAAGCTTGCGCCCGTCTTAATTTACTGGCAGATACTAGCTGCATGGCTTTAGTAATTTGTCTAGTTCCTCGTATTGAACTTATTCGCCGTCTTAGAATAATAGTACTGGCCATTATTTATTCTCCGGTTCTTTAACTTGAACTTTATAACTATCACAAATTGATTTAGCGACTTTTAATAGGGTATTGTCTTGAGTCTCTGAGGGTTTAGCACCGATGTTAATTTCTGAAACTAATTTGGCATGCTTTGATTCAAATTCTCGGTGTATTGCTGCTTCAGCAGTTTTTACTTTATCCAGAGGTACTTGATCAAGTAAACCATTGTTGGCTGTCAAAAGGCTGACATACATTTGCCATAGTGAATACGGACTATACTGAGGCTGTTTTAGAAGCTCAGTTAATCTTTGACCACGTTCAATAATTTTTCTGGTTTCATCATCAAGATCAGTAGAGAACTGACTAAAAGCAGCTAGCTCTCTAAACTGTGCAAGATCTAATTTTAGCCTGCCGGCAGCAGACTTGATGGCTTTAGTCTGAGCATCACCGCCGACTCTAGATACACTAAGTCCGACAGAAATAGCCGGTCTAATGCCTTGATAAAATAAATTAGTTTCCAAAAATATTTGACCGTCAGTTATTGAAATCACATTAGTTGGTATATAGGCTGAAATATCGCCGGCTTGAGTTTCAATTATTGGCAAAGCAGTTAATGAACCTCCGCCAAGTTTATCGCTAAGTTTGGCCGCTCGCTCAAGCAATCTTGAATGTAAATAAAATACATCACCTGGGAAAGCTTCTCTTCCGGGAGGTCTTCTAAGCAGGAGGGACATCTGTCTATAAGCTGCAGCGTGCTTAGATAAATCATCATAGACTATTAAAGCGTGTCGCTTGTTGTCTCTGAAATATTCAGCTATTGATGAACCAACATACGGTGCTAAATAAAGCATGGCGGCCGGGTCTGAAGGGCTAGTGGCGACAATAATGGTTTGTTTCATAGCACCTTCACGTTTTAACCTGTCAATTAAAGCTGCAACTTTAGATAATTTTTGACCAATAGCCACATAAATGCAGATAACATCAGACTTTTGTTTTGATTGATTAACAATAGTATCAATCGCTACAGCCGTTTTACCAGTTTGTCGATCACCAATTATTAATTCTCTTTGACCTCGGCCAATGGGTATCATGGCATCGATTGAAACTATTCCTGTCATTATTGGTTCGTGAACGTGTTGTCGATCAATCACGCTTGGAGCTTGGCGCTCTACTTCATAAGTTTGTTCGGCTTTAATTTCTTCGCCACCATCTAGAGGTTTACCGAGCGGATCAATAACTCGTCCAATTAATTCTGGCCCGACAGGTACCCGCAAAACATGACCGCTTAAGCGAACTTTAGCACCGGCTTTAATTAATGTGTCATCTCCGAGTACTACGGCTCCGATTTCATCTTCGCCTAAGTTAAAGGCAAAAGCTGTTACTTTTTGACCGGAAATAGTATCAATTTCAAGCATCTCGTTAAATCCGGCTTGGCTAAGACCATAAATCCAAGCAATACCATCGCCAACTCTGGTAACAACGCCTACATTTTCAATAGATGGCTGTTTTTTAAGATCCGCAATTGCCGCTCTAATATCTGCAGCTAAATCGTTAATTGAAAGTTCTGCTTGCGGCATATTTATATTTTATCCTTAATTAGATTCTCAAAATTATTAAGTTTAGTTCTTAAACTAATATCCAATTGGTCATTAACCACGTTTAATCTAATACCGCCGAGTATATTCGGATCAATAACTTCGGTTATATTAATTTTTTTAGCTTTTGGATATAGCTTAGCTATCTGACTTTTAATGATTTGCTGGTTGTTTTTATCTATTTGGTGAGCACAAACTGCTTCAACTTCAACATATCCGGCCTCAGCCCAATCTGATTGAACGTCTCTAAGTATAGAATTTAATTCTCGAACTCTACCTTCACTAACTAAATAAGCGGCTGTCTTTTTACTTTGTTTTTTTGAAGAATATTTAGGACTTAGAGTTTGACTGGCAATGATTTGAGCAATGGATCGACGGGAAGTTTTCATAATATTTAGCCTTTGACAGTTTGCCTCTGACTTAAGTTTCTCTTTATTAGTTCTTCATCTTTTTTAGCATCTACTTTTTCTTCAATCACCGCTCCAGAAACTTCAGATATTAAACCAACAAGTTCTGATTCAAGATTAGATCTGGCTTTATTGGTATTTTGGACAATTGTATTTTCAGCGTCTTTAATAATAGCCGAAGCTTTATCTCTAGCTTGTTCTTCTGCCTGTCGGATAGCTTGTCTGGCGCTATCATTGGCTGACGCAACGATACCGTCTGCTTTAACTCGGCTGTCGTGAAGAGTTTTTTCCACTTTTTGTTCCAGCTCGGCTTTTTCTTTTTGGAGCTGAGCTTCAAGCTTGACACCATTTTCTATAGTCTCTTTTCTACGAGTAAGGGCTTTTCTAATTGGATCAAAAGCGTAGCGTCTTAAAACAAAATATGCTAGCACAAATGTTATTAGCTGGATTATAAAGTCTTTGCCGTTAAACCCCAGCGCACTGATACCAGATGAACTATTTGCTAAATAAAAACCACTATTAAACATCAGTGCTCCGGTGTAATTTTAAATAGCATTTTGTATAAATATAATCCATAAAAAATTAAACAACTATAAAGATTGAAGCGAAGGCTAGAAGACCAAATAGTTCAACGATGGCGACGAATATTAGAGCTTGACCTAGAAGGTATCTGGCTGCAGAAGGATTTCTTCCGACAGCTTGAAGGTAATTACCACCGATTAATCCAATACCAATTCCTGGACCAATAAATCCACCACCTAAAATTAAACCTTTTGCTATTACGGATGTATTAATTGCGTCTGCGATTGCCATATTCTTTTCAACTCCTTAATCTTTAATTGACTTTGAATTTAGCCCACAGGGAACATTACCCATGAACACTCCCTTCCTTAGCTGTTAACTTCATTGTTGCAGGTCGCTCTTCTTTGGTCAAGCGTTCTTCTTCCTGATGCTCATTAGCCGCATTAGCGGCAATTGCCAGATACATAATCCCTAAAATTGTGAAGATATATGCCTGAAGGGCAGCCACTAAAACTTCAAGCAAAGTAAACGGTAATGCCGTAATTGGTGCTAGGAAATGTCCAAGATAGGCAAATACAGCGATTAAAATTTCGCCAATGGTAATATTTAAAAATAATCGAAGGCTAAGGCTAATAACTCTGGTTAAATCAGTTAATATTTCAAGCATTCCAATAAATAAATAGAGCGGATTTAGAGGATTGCCGACAAAAAAGTGCCTGAAATAGCTTTTAAAACCACCTGATTCTTTAACCGAAGCGCTATAGACTAAAATCATGGTAATGACTCCCATGGCAAAGGTTCCGTTTAAATCAGCAGTAAATGGTCGAAGCAATGGATGCCCGTTTGATTGAAAACCTTCACCAACAATTGGTATTAAGCCAAGCCAGTTGTTAAGTAATATAAAGAAAAATAAAGTGACAAAATACGGAACATATTTAGTCCCAGTTTCTTTATTGTTAAAACTATCCTCAACCAGATCTGATATAAAACTAACACCAATTTCAACTAATTGGATTATTCCGCCTTTTGGCCAGATGGAAATTTTTCTGGCAACCCAAACAAGTAAAATTGTTATTAAAATTATGCAAGACCAACCGTAAATAATTGAATTAGTAATGCTAAATCCGCCAAGTTTAAGTACAGGCTCAGGTGAAATAAAAATTGTTGGTCCGCTAGCAAGTAAGCTAACTAAAGAATTTATCACGATTGACTCCCGTTAGTTGGAATGTTTTTTGAATTAATAATTTTTAGGGTTCTCTTAAGTACCAATGTCATGCTGATTAAGGCAATGATTAATCCTAAAACTGTAAAGAGCGGTGTAGTATGAATACCTTTATCTAACAAATAACCAAGTAAAAGCGGGATCAATATAACAATTACCATTCGCCACGTCATATCTAGCGTCAAACTAATAAATAAAGCACTTTGGATATTTTTATCTCCCACCATATGACTTTGATCCGACTTAATTGTTTTAGGCGAGGGCGTCAACTTGGGCGCTTTCGTCTTCTTCATCTGTTAAAAGTATAACAGTTGTGACTAAACTCACGCAAGGTGTTTTACTATACTTTATAAAGTGATAAAATATATCTAGTGAATGAAAATCCAAAGATAATAGTTTATGGGGCAGAATGGTGTGCATTTTGCCATATGGCAATGCATTATTTAGATGAAAAAAAAGTTAAATATACTTATATTGATGTCGATCAAGATCCTAAATACGTTCAAGAAGTAACAGAAAAGTCAGGTCAGCGTGGAATCCCGGTACTTGATATGGGTGGTCAAATAATTATTGGTTTTGATAGACCTAAAATAGATGCCGCTCTGGCCGCTCATCAATTCGCATAAATCAATAACACGTTTAGTTTTATAGTATATTTAACCCTAAGACTTATGAATATTGAGGACTTTAAGACTAAGAAGTCAGTAATTATTGTTTATACAGGTGAAGGTAAAGGTAAAACTTCAGCTGCCCTAGGATTAATGGTTAGAGCCTTAGGTAATAGATTTAATGTAGCATTTATACAATTTATTAAACACTGGGGGGTAAGCGAACATGTATTTATTAGGGATATTAGGTCAATTTATAAAGATCAACTTTATTTTTATAAAGGTGGCAAAGGTTTTTATAAAGCAGGGGATCTAAGTGAAAAGCATATTAGCAATAAAGACCATGAAAAATCAGCTTTAGATACATTCAAAGAAGCAATTAAATGTGCAGAATCAGGTAAATTTGATTTAGTTATTTGTGATGAAATAAATAACGCTGTTCACGATGGACTTTTAAGTGAAAAACAACTAAATGAATTATTAGATAAAAGGGCTCCAAATACTTCACTTTGTTTAACTGGTCGAAATTTTCCAAAAAAGTTACTTTCAAAAGTAGACATAGCTACCAATATGACTAAACTTAAACATCATTTTGATGATAAATTTATAGCTACAAAGGGGATTGACTATTAATAAACCACACAGACTATATATTTTTATAGGTTACCCTGGCTCAGGCAAAACAACTATAGCTAAAATAATAGCTGATGAAACGGGGGCAAAACACATTTGGGCAGATGTTGAGAGACATAAAATTTTTAAAAACCCATCTCACTCAACTGATGAAAGCCACAATCTTTATAAACAATTAAATGAAGCTACAAATTACTTGTTAAGTCAAAATAAAAGCGTGGTTTTTGACACAAATTTTAACCACTATGCAGATAGGATTAAACTAAAAAAGATTGCTGATAAAAATAAAGCTCAAACTGTAATTATTTGGGTTAATACACCAAAAAAAGTTGCCAAGTATAGATCGGTACTAGCTAAAATTAGTCGAAATTTATATAAAATGCATATGAGTGAAAAACAATTTGAAGATATTATTTCAAAATTAGAGCCACCTAAAAAAGATGAGTTAGTTATTAAAATAGACGGAACCGACGCAACAAAAACCCATATTTTAAGATCACTTAAAGGTTATCTTTAAACAACATTTGTAGTCGGATCGACTCTTCTTAGACTTTGACTAGTAAACAATTTATAAATTGAAAATTCATTTTTATCTTTATCATAGCCTCGATATAGAATTCTACCTGGTAAGTAAAAGACGCCGCAGGTAAGTATTATTGGCATCATTTTTCTAATTGATTTAATATTATGCTTTCTGTATGTGTTTGGACATCGCCAGACGTACTTCATAAATTTAATGTAATCGTTATCTATTCTTCTGGGTGACACTGCTGCTACTAACTCACTTTTAAAATCTACTTTATAGCCAAATTTCTGAAGATGTATTGCCAGGTCATAATCTTCGTGAAGACCGTTTGTATAACAGAGATATTCTTTTATATCTTCCCAAGCATCTTTTCTAACAGCCATATTAGATCCCCATAGAAATAAATTATCTTTTAGCTTGCGACTTAAACTTTTTCTAAAATATAAATCTATTTTATTAAATATATTAGCGAAGCTGACACCGTAATAATTAGCTGATCCAGAAATTGCAGCAACTTCATTACTATCAAAAATATCTTGAACAGTTTCGATCCAAGTTTTAGGAAGTATTGAATCAGCGTCTATTCTAGCTACAATTTCACCTTTTGCTAAATTAAATCCAGTTGTTCTAGCATGAACGACCCCTTGTTTTTTTTCGTTAATAACTTTGACCAAAGGATACCTATTAGCAATCACCGAACTACCGTCAGTCGAGTTGTTATCCACTACGATAACTTCGTAAGGTTTTTTAGTTTGATTAGAAATAGCCTTAAGACATTCATTTAAGGTGTCGACTTCGTTGTATACTGGGATAACAAGGCTAATTTTCATATTTAATCCTTAACATTATATGTCACGACCAACATTACTAAACAAAAAAAAACTTAATATTGGCTTAAAAAAACGATATCTAAATTATTGGCACAGAAATATTTTTACAAAAATATTCAGTGTATTAACTATTATCGTTTTAGTTTTAGTAATTTTCATGTATGGAGTTGCTCAGTGGTATATAGAAAGTAATAAAAATAAACCACTAAAGCTGGGGGTTAGTTTTATACCAGACTATGCCAGAAGTTTAGGGCTTAATCCAAAAGATACAATGGACGCACTTTTAAATATAAATGTAAAACATTTTAGATTAGTCAGTTATTGGAACAATCTTGAGCCGAGTCCTGGTCAATTTGACTTTAGCCAACTTGATTGGCAGTTTCAAAAAGCTAAAGATCACGGCGCAAAAATAACTTTAGTACTTGGCTTAAGACAACCCAGGTGGCCAGAATGCCAACCACCATCATGGGTTGATACAACAAAACCAACAAGTATATGGCAGCCTCAGCTGCTTGATTTCATTAAACAAACTGTTGATAGATATAAAAATTCTGCAGCTTTAGAAGATTATCAACTGGAAAATGAATATTTCCTAAAAGGATTCGGACTTTGCAATAACTTTTCTCGTGGTAGATTAGTAGCTGAATATAACCTAGTAAAAGCCCTTGATGTAAAGCATCCTATAATTATTGGACGGAGCAACAACTCGATTGGATTTCCAATCGGTCAACCTCAGCCAGATCAATTTGGTATATCTGTATATAAAAGAGTTTGGGACGCAAGTGCTACACACAGATATTTTGAATATCCATATCCTGCTTGGTTCTACGGATTTTTAGCCGGCTATCAAAAGATTTACTCTGGTAAAGATATGGTTATTGATGAATTACAAGCTGAGGCTTGGGCACCAAATGGCAAAAATGTTCAGCAAATTAGTATCTCTGAACAAAATAAGTCCCTAAATGCGAAAAGGCTACAAGATAGATTTGGTTACGGCAAGGCAACTGGTATGAGGCAAATACAGATGTGGGGAGCAGAGTATTGGTATTATCGATTAACTATCCTGCATGACCCTAGCCTTTGGAATGTAGCTAAAAATCAATTTGCCCTAAATTAAGTAGCGCTTAAGTATAATTTAATTCATACTAACACCTATGGCTAAGAAGAATGACCATACGAAAAGAATAATTAATAGACGCGCCAGTTTTGATTACGATCTTGGTGATTCTTTAATAGCGGGGATTGAACTTACAGGTGCGGAAACAAAATCTCTTAGAATGGGTCACGGTCAATTGAGAGGTGCTTATGTGACTATTAAAGATAACGAGTTATTTCTAATTAACGCTATGATAACTGGAAATAGCGGTATTGCTATTTCAGAACAAAATAAAACTAGGACTAGAAAACTTTTAGCCAAGAAAAACGAAATAAAAGCACTGATTGAAAGTAAGAATCAAGGAAATACAATTATACCATTGGAGATTCTCATAAAAGGCAGATATATTAAAATTAAAATTGCAGTTGGTAAAGGTAAAAAACGTTATGATAAACGCCAAGTTATTAAAAAAAGAGACGCCGACAGACAATCTAAAAATATATAAATATAATTTAATAACGTTTACAATCTGTTATTAAGTAGTTAGAATAAACAGGTTCTTTAATAATCCGGGGTAGCTCAGCGGTAGAGCGGGTGGCTGTGAAAATCGCAGCTCAAACAAGTAATTGTTTGATGAAATTAGGGTGAATTGCAGGAAGCCTAAATCCAAAAGGATATGGTAATCTGCAGCCAAGCCAGAGTTAGGTTAATAGACTTTGGACGGTTCAGAGACTAGAAAGTGAGCCTAACAATAATCTTTCATTAGCGCCCTACATCCTTGTAAAGGATGATGAAATAGTCCATTCCATTATGAAAATAATGGGTAAGTGTAACCACTAGGTCGCTGGTTCGAATCCAGTCCCCGGAGCCATGATTTGCTATAATCGTATATTTATGTTATTACATTTCAATGGAACATGGTATAGAATCCAAGCAAGTTGTATATTCGCAAAGGCAAGTTGTGGCTTCTTGGATTCAAAGAAGTCTAAAACCAGTAGCTAATCTGATTAAAGAGGGTTCACTAGAAGATTTTGACGAAGAGATAGTTGAAGAAGCCGAGCACTTTGAAGTCCGTAATTATCAATTAGATGCATGGTATGAGCTTTGGAAAGCTCGACAAGAAAGTAAAAAGTCTGGGTTGGTACATTTAGCCACAGGCTTAGGAAAAACGTCTGTTGCGGTTTTTGATGTAAAAAAATTTCGTGAAGAACATATAGCCAAATATGGTTATGAACCTTACATACTCTTTACTTGTCATCAAAACGAGATAATTGAACAAGCTGCAGAGCGATTTTCAGCTTTTATACCCGATGCACCGCAAGGTTTTTTTACTGGTAGTCAGAAAAATCGAGATGGCGAGATAACCTTTGCAACACTTCAATCATTATATAGTTCGCTTGATACATTTGAACCAGATGAATTTGACTATATTATTTACGATGAGGCCCATCATAGCAAAGCCGAAACTTTTGAAACTGTGGTAAACCATTTTACTCCAGAATTTCAGTTAGCACTTACAGCAACTCCTAATAGACTTGATGAACTCGACATTACTGAATTGTTTGGACAAGCGCTTTACAGTAAAGACTTGGCGCAGGCTTTAGCAGAAGGATTGCTCGCAAGACCCGACTATCATATCGTTTTCGATGATGCTGTAAAGAAAGTAATGGAGTCTAATTTTGAAGCTAAATCTCTCAAGGAGCTTAACGCTCTATTTAATGTATCTCCCAGAAATGAAGTGATTGCTCAGAATATTAAAGATGAGATGGATAGAATTGGAATTGAGTTTGGGTCGGAGAAAACTATAATATTCTGTCAAGATATCGCTCATACTGAATCGATAGCAGAACTACTTGGTGGTAAAGCATATCATTCAGGTATAACAAATAAACAAGAAAGAAGAGATATAATAAAAGACTTTCGTCATGGTGATTTGCAAGTTATTTGTACTAGGGATATGTTTAACGAGGGTGTTGATATCCCCGATGCAAGGTTATTAGTATTCCTACGTAGTACTTCAAGTCAAACAGTCTTTGAGCAACAACTTGGTCGTGGTCTTCGTAAGCACACAGATAAAGATAGTGTATCTATTCTTGATTTCGTTGCTAACGTAGAAAGAATATCAATGATACAAGAATTGGCTAATACAGTTCGAGAATTTGAGTTAAATAATGATGCTAAAGAAAATCAACGTGATACCAAATCAGAAATTTCGGGAGATATTACCAATCTTATTATTCAAACATTCCATGGAGATTTTGACTTTGATAAGCTAGCTATTGATGTTTTGTCAAAATTTTCTGAGCTAAAAGCTAATGTAAGTCAAAACTGGAATGTTATGACCAACTATGAACTTGTAAAATTAGCTTTACAGATAAGTCCAGATAACCCTCTCCGTTATAGTACTCTAGCTGAACTATCTAAATTACGGAAATTCCCAAGCTATGGAGTTATACGTAATCGATTTGGTAATTTACAAAAATTTCAAGACGCTTGTGGTTTTGAAGTTACTAATTTGGTTCATGCACCCGAAGAAGAGCTTATTGAATTAGCTTTACAAATAAGTCCAGAAAAACCATTAACTTACGAAGAAATTAATGAATTATCGAAAGAACATAAATTCCCAAGCTCTGCTACTATTTCACGTCGCTTTGGAAGTATTACAGAATTTCAAAGACTTTGTGGCTTTGAAGTTAAGGATATAAACTATTTCAATAATTTTTCGGACGAGGAGATAATAAATTTGGCTTTAAGTTTAAGCCCAGAGAAGCCATTATCTCAAGATGCAATTGCAGTATTTTCAAAAGAACGTAAATTCCCAAGCTCAGCTACAATAAACAAGCGATTTGGTAAGCTAATTGATTTTCATCGTGCATGTGGTTTTGAAGTAATAGATTTAACAGAAATGTCTAATGCAGACCTAGTAGAACTCGCATTACGTCTAAGTCCAAACAATCCCCTTGGACAGAGAAAAATGAATGAGTTATCACGAAATAGACTATATCCTAGTTACCGAACAATTCGAAATAGGTTTGGTGGAATAAATGAGTTCCATCAAGCATGTGGTTTTGGTAGGTAGATTGATTAATAAGTCTGTTACTAACTTTAGGCTACAATATATTTCAACTGACATTAGACTACATCTAATAGTCGAAACACCAAATCAAATCCATCAAACTCTTTTTCATTAAATATCTTCAAAATTGTTAAGTGATATTTAGTTCTAAAAATGTCAGCTAGTTGGAGCCAAGCTTTACAGATTTCTTTTTTATGATATAATACACATATGGTTGCCGTCCCCTACGAAAGAAAGCTTGAGAAAAATATTACAAATATTTTTGCAAGTAAACATCAGCAGTCAGTTTTAAAAGCCATTGGGGCCTATACTATTGAACCGCTGGAAACATTTGTTCTTAGACAAATAATTGATGGTGTTCAAGAAGATTGTGGGTATCAAGTAGCTGCAACTAGGGTACAGACAGAAATTGAGAAACTTATCAATTTAGATATGGCAATATGTTTGGCATCCGATATTGCAAGGCCTAAGGAATATACTCGCATCGAATCTCCACTTTGGATACCTATATTAACTCTCGTAGACCCATTGTCTCACCCAACCCAAAAACGACTAGAAGTGTTCGCGTAATCGCTTTTAAGTTTTGAAGTACGTTCACTTGGGGAGTCAAGCTTAAGCACTTTATTTCAATTTCATTTTATATAAGTTGATATACTAGCTTTTAATGAAAGAGGTTATCTGGGTTTTTGGCACAAGCTCTGCGGGGAAACAAACTTTTATTAATGCTGTTTTAACGGACAGTAATCTTGCAATTAGATTAGGATGGAAAAATAAAAAAGTTACTTTGTGTCGTGAAAGTGTTAATTACCCAGGCGACTTAAGTATGCCTAAAATAGTAAAAATTCGAGAGCAAATACCAAAATTCGTACAGAAACTTATAAATACATATGACGTGGTTTTGATTAAATGGCAATATGCCGACTCATATATTAATACTCCACTAAAGCTAAAGCATGCTATACCTGAAGCTAAACATAGAATAATACTTCTAGTTGCCCCTGAGGATGAATTGAAAGATAGACTTAATAAAAAGGATTGGTGGCAAAATAAATGGAATAGTGTAAGTGACCTTGTGGATGACGAGATAATATTGGTAGATAAATTTATAGCAGAATTAAAGAATGAGTTAGAAATTACAATATTGGCAAGCGGTAAAGATGAAGGATATAAAGAAGTCAGTTTTAAAAACTAGTCAATAAATTTAGCAATCAGCTCCAACTATCTCCCACATCCCTATGAGTTCAGCCTTAATTTTGTTCCATTTCGTCAAAGGCATATGAGCCAAAATATAGATCTTTTAATTTTAGTATTATCATTGCATAATATAGTATATGAGTGAATTAAGAGTCGAGCAGCTACTCGAAAGCAGTCGAGATGTTCTAAGAGATTGTGCTTTAAATAATGGTGCGATAGTTGCAGCCAATAATGGCTTAAATTCATACCCGTCAACAGCGGAAAATTATGGTTATTCGTGGCCGCGTGATGCTGCATTTCAGATTATGGCTCATAGTGCGCTAGATCTACCTGAAGCGTCCGATCTTCGGAAAGATTATTTAAATTGGCTCACTGATCGCGCTCAAGGATTTATTGAAAATGGACTGCTCATTAAGCGTTATGGAATAAACGGTGTACAAGATTGGAGATATGGTAGTCAGTACCAACCTGATCAAGCTGCAGCCTTACTATGGTCACTTCATGAGACAACTGATACAACAGATAAGTTAACAGACGATGTAATCAAACTTCTAGCTAATGGATTGATTAAAGAGTGGGACAAAAAACATTTTAAAATTGTAACTCAGGATATTTGGGAAAATCGAACAACTGATCCTACCATTAATGAAGTTTTTACATACACTTTGTCTTCAACTATTCATGGCTTAGAGACTGCAATTGAGAGACATAAACAAGTCAATTCTGGTGAAATAGATAATTGGAGTAAAGCAGTTATTGAAATGCGATCAGTTTTCGATTCTGTTGATAATCCATATTATTTACGTAAAATAAATCCCGATCAAACATCCGAACCAGACAATACCATTGATGCTAGCTTATCGGGTTTAATTTATCCATTCTATAACCGATCCTTAGAAGGAGAGTTAATTACCAATTTGAGGCCATCAGTTTTAAGACGCATAAACAGTATTCTGGAAATTAAAAAGCAACTATTTAAATCTCCTAATGGAGTTGAGAGATATAAAGATGATAGTTATGATGGTATATCCCGAACATCTGGTGGAGAAAATAAAGGTGGAAGCTGGCCATTATTAACATTTTGGCACGTCATTGCTTTAAATAGGCTTGGGGAGAATGAAGCTGCTCACAATCAGTATTGGGAATGTGTTTATCTTTTAGATAATTTATTCAAAACTAAACAACTACCTAATAATTTAATACCAGAACAATTATTTGATGATAAAGATCGTCAAGGTAAAGGTGTATTACCTCTAGCTTGGTCACATGCGATGTTTGTTTTAGCAACTAAAGAATTAGAAATAGCTTAAATTAAAAGTTATTTTTAATTATTAATCCTTCATTACTACGTAACACAATCTTACTTGATATGGATTTATTTGTTGTATCAAGATATGTTGACAATATAATCTCACCACGCAAATTTTCATTATTTAATTTTAAGGTTTGTTCGGAAAAATTTAATACAATTAAATAATTAGTTCCGTTTAATGATCTTTTATAGCAAAATACACTGCTATTTATAGTGTACGAACGGTATGCACCACGCTGAAGAACGTCTGATTTATTTCGTAAGTTAATTAGATTCCTATATAGATTGAGGATTGATACTTTATTAATTAGTTGAGACTTAATATTTTCAATTGGATAATTAGTTGATACAGGTAGCCATGGGTTACTTGAAGAAAAGCCTGCGTTATGGCTATTATCCCAGAGTAGAGGAGTACGTTCTGGATCTCGCCCAATTCCAATTCCTGGTCGCTTTTTTTCGAAACCGTCTTTGGTTGTATGCGTCTCAATAGTTTGATCAACCATCCCCAGTTCATCGCCATAATACATAATTGGTAATCCAGGTAGAGTTAGAAGCAACATGGCAGCAGTTGGAGCAGCATGAATGCCCACACGACTAGCAAGACGGGAAACATCGTGACTACCGAAAGTGTATATTGGAAGATAGTTAGGCTTTAAGCTTGTTTGGAAATCATCAATAAACTTTCTATAAGATGAAGCTACCCATGGAGTATTCAATGCTTCAAAATTTAATGGTGCCACAGCGTTAGTACTACTTTGTTCGTAATATTTTAAATAAGCCTCTACATCGTTCCATTTATGAGGATGTGATTCTAGTAATATAATCTGATTTGGATAATCCTTAATAATCTCGTCAATTTCTCGTAAGTAAGAATATAATTTAGGCCCACGTTTGCTATTTTTATGGAGCAATGCGTTGTAGGGATTGGGTTTACTTATGATTGAATAATCCGGGTCAATTGGATCATCTTTTAGGTTTGGATCTTTTGAAATCCACTCGACAGAATCAACTCGAAAACCATCCACACCTAATTTAGACCAGAAGCGCAGAACTTTTTTTAATGCTTCTCTTACATTGGGATTTTCCCAATTCAAATCAGGTTGTTGACGCAAGAAACTGTGAAGATAATATTGATTTGTGCTTTTATCAAATGTCCAAGCGGAATCCCCAACAATATTTCTCCAATTATTTGGCGGTGAACCATCTGTTTTCGGGTTTCTCCATACATACCAATCTCTATATTTGTTATTTGATGATAATTTTGATGACTGAAACCAGGGATGCTTATCGGACGTATGGTTTGGAATAAAATCAATTAATACTCTGATCTTTCGTTTATGTGCTTCCTCAATAAGTTTCTTGAAATCTTCTAATGTGCCATAAATAGGATCGACATCCAAGTAGTTTTCAACATCATATCCAAAATCAACCATTGGCGAAGGGTAAAAAGGAGTTAGCCAAATTGCACTGACACCTAATGATTTTGGACCTCCCGCTAAGTAATCTAATTTATCTATTATCCCTACGAGATCACCTATACCATCAGAATTTGAATCATAAAAACTACGAACATAAACTTCGTATAGTACTATTTTGTTCAGATCGAATTCTGTCGTTATTTTCATTGCAATATAGTAACACTAACAACTAAATCAAACTGATTACGAATTTTTCTTTATAACCGCGAGTAAAGCGTTGACGGATTCAGCACGGGTAAAGTGTTTTGCGGCTTGTTTCCGCTGATTATTTGTAAGTGGGGCAGCTCGAGCTGCTTTTTTAATTGCAAGTGATAAAGCGTAGGAGTTACCTGGCTCAAATAGTACAAGTCCTCCACAATCGGTTTCTGGCAAACCAGCATAGTTACTTGCTACTACATAACATCCAGCATGTTGAGCTTCAACTGAGATCATTCCAAACGGTTCATGCCAGTATCCGAAAGGTTCCGCCCAATAATTCGGATCAGATGGCATTACCACAACATTAAATTTGGAGAATAGTTTTGCCGTATCCTGCGGAGTACTTGTTGCTTGGACCACTTTTATCCAATCATGAACACGAAGGAATTTTTCAATAATCCTACCATCTGTAGTTTGATTACCAGCTGTGGTAATAGTCAAATTGACACTTCTCCGTAAAACTTTATGGTGAAGAGATTCCAAAATTAAATAAATACCTTTTTCGGGTGTAAGCCTACCGGCATATAGTATCTGTGTTTTTAAATGAGACCTTTTTAATCTACGAACTTTCGAAAAAACAGGATCTGCAAAAGGGTAGACAACAGTCAATTTATTCATCCTAATACCAAGGTATTCTGCCCATAATTTTGCTGTAGATTTACTGTTTGCAATAATACTTTTATCGGAGGTCGCACGAAGATATATGTCACGAAGTTTAGGATCAGATGGTGGTTGACAATGCATTATTAGAAAGGAGTGATGTACTGTTTTGATAAGAGGTGGTTGATTTACAAATACTAGAGTATCTTTTAGCTTACTTAGATCTGACATTTGCTTGACATCAAAAAAAGGTATATCGGGGAAATAATCCCTTCCATCTCGCTTACCAAGCCCAACTGTTATAATGCGAGTTTTTATACCCCGATCTAAAAGTTCTCGTACTTGCCCAACAGTGTACGTTTCTGAACCACCCCTACCTGAATAAAGTGGTAATGGCTCGGCCCATACGAAAGAGATCATATTTTCCTTTGTTAGATATAAGTCTATCTGATCACGTTATAGTGATGACCATGCAATTGTACCATCCCAGTTAGCAATTATTGCTATAAAGATATATCGCTTTCAGTTATCTAAATAAATTATTTATTACATCTTAATTGGCTCTTATTAAATTTGGTTCAATTTCGCTGAGGACTTGCGAGCTAAGAACATTATTGATGCACTCAGTTAATCAAGTATAATTATGGTTATGCTTAAAAAGCAGTCTGGTTTTAGTCCTGTTTTAATTATTTTAATTTTAGCAATTATTGCAGCGACGGGATTAGTAGGCGCCAAGGTTTTTAATAAAAATAAGAATTTAGTCCAGCAACAAAGTCATCCTCAAACTAGTTCACAAAATTCACAAAGTAACTGTACATCACTCCCTAAATTTCAAACACCTGTAGACCTAACTAAAGTCAGTTCTATCTTATACCCTGGTCAATACCGAGGTAATGAATATAAAGCTCATGGAGGTTTTAGATTTGATAACTTCAAACCTGCTGACATTATTGTGAAAGCACCAATTGATTCTCAGATTGAACGGGCAAGTCGATATATCCAAAATGGTGATATACAAATTCTTCTTGAGTTTAAAGCCTCCTGCGGTATCACTTATCGTTTAGACCATATTCTTACAGTCGCCCCTAAGCTTAAATCACTGGTTGATGGTTTGCCGCAACCTACTTCAGACTCACATACAACTGTGGTTAAACCACCAATAAAAATAAAAGTTGGTGAAGTTGTTGCATTGGCAGTCGGTTCTCCTAGTACACAAAATACATTTGTAGATTTTGGTGTATATGATTCGAGACATAAAAACCAAGCTTCACAAGATCCTGCTTGGTCAGCTAAACATACCCAAAATCCAAATGATCAATATGGCATCTGCTGGTTTGATCTGTTACCGTCTAGTGATAGTGCCTTAGTCAAAAGTCTGCCTTCAGCTTCTAGCGAAAGTGGTACTACTAGTGACTATTGCAAGTAATAGTCTAAATAAAAAAGCATTTTAGCAGATACATTACTTATCATGTTCAGCGTTTAAATAACAGGGCCGAAGTTGTTGTTTATGTCATAAGCCGAATTAGCGGTGAGTGTTGCCGATACATCTTCTTGAACTTTTTGATTAATTGCTTGATTAATAGTGCCGCATGGGGTGTCAGGAAATTGCTCAAGATCACTAAGCAACTTTTGTGCACCTTGCTCGTCAATTAAAACGTGACCATATTCATATGCATTAATCTTATTTGAATAATTTTGCCAGGCGCTTATTAAACTAACTGAAGCGTCTGAAGTTGATTGCCACTGCGGGAAAACTTGGTTAATGTGCAGCGTAATACTAACTGAACTTACTTTGCAAGTATCAGTATTTTCATTATATGAATTAACAGTCTTCCAATCTATTGTATTTGCTGTGCTGGCAGCAAATGGAGCACTAATGCCACCTGTACCTGATGTCTTAACGGGGGTACACCTGGCAGCTTGATACTTAATCTGACTTAAACTATTACCATAAATTACGTAGTTATTAAGGTTATCCAAGATTATCTGCAGCCCAGGATTTGTCGGCGTTAAATGTGAAGGTAAACTATAGCTAATATAGGGAGTACATAAAGGTGTTAGCGAAGTATTTCTAGGAGCTGCCGAAGTAGTACTGGTAGCTAGGGAATGGTTTGGTTTGATTGCTTTTTTTTGCGTGAATTCTATGTAATGTGTGGCTTTTGTGCCAGCCGTGCTAAATGTTATCTGCGGCCAGCATAAAGTTTGAACTAAACCAATGCTACTTCCTAATAATAAAACGAGGAAGAATCCCCGAAAATTTGCATAATTAATACCATGGCGAAATTTATTCGCCAATACCCTGCCAAAAGTCAACATGGTCTATCTCCGTAAACAATATTATTGTAACATCTTTTGGCTTATATTACAATTATATAATGCTGTTTGTATTAGTAAAAACTTTTAGCGATTGTTTTCGGGATAAGTTAAACTATTTGAAAATAGTAACTTCTAAGATATGATTTGTAATTAATTGAAATGATACAAACCAAACAAGAGCCAAGTACTGCTGTATATTACGATAGGCATATATACCCAAAATTAAAGTTGACACTTGGTTTGGGTTTAAATGACACACCTTCGACTGTTATTGAATGGATGTCTTGCTTAGGAATTGTCCAAACAGATAATCCTTTAAAAATACTTGAAATCGGATGTGGTGCAGGTCGAAATCTCAAAGCTTTACAAACATCTTTCCCAAAATCTCAGATCTTTGGTTTCGACGGATCACCAACTGCTCTAACGATGGCGAGACGTGGTTTACCTAAAGTTAAACTTAGTAATGGTGATATTTATGGAATATGGCCGTTCCAAACGCATTTTGATTTAATATTTGATATCACTGCTGGTATTCCTGAGTCATTGTCACAAGTGGAGCTACACAAATACGTATTAAACTTATATAAATCTATTAAACCTGGAGGATACGCCATCATCGAAGCAATTTCACCAAATGACAGTTCGTCTAGAAGATTCGGTCAAGGTAAAATCGTGCATTGGGTTAGCGGTAAGGATAAAAAGACTGAGCGACTAATGAGTTTGAAGGAAGCTTGTAATTTATACGAAAAGTTTGGTTTTAAAGTCATAGCGAGCCGTAATGAAAATTTCCTGGCAGAAGCCTTCGGAGATAAAGTGCAGCGAGAGTTTATACAATTAATATTGCAAAAAACAGATCTTAAAATCTTATAAATTTAAAAAAGGTTTTAAATTAAATAACAGGTGTTATTTTATATGTCATAATATGAGATTAGGTAATTGTCAATAATAAGAGTAAAGTTATAAGTGACTAGACCACTACAACACTAAATAACTCGTAGGGGGCAATGTAAAGATTGTTGTTGGCCTATAGAGGTTATAACAATTTTAACGAAAGGACATTATTATGTCAGTATTTACTCCTATTAAAGATAAAATTCAATCAAAAGTTCACCATTCGCAGTATATTCATACAGCAAATGAACCTGACAAGGCAGACACAAAACCTTCAGAGCCAGAAAATACTACACAGCCCGAAACTAAGTAGTTATTATTAGAGCCTCAATACATCGGGGCTCTAAATACTTATTCCAAAGGAGAATTATATGAGTAGCATTTTGTTAAATAAAAAACAAAAATTATCATTTACCAATAGGTATGGTCTTTATTTAAGTCAAGGACCAAAACCTAAAAATAAACTTTCAAATAGATACAATTTATTTGATGACTTGAATAGTAACGATTTAGCTTTTGTTGAAATTGCCAGAAATTACATTGAAGATGTTAATGTTACTTCTGAGATAAGTGGCTAAGTCTTACAAGATAGAAAGGAACAAAATGTCAAAAGATAGAGGCCGAAAGGCAATAAAGAAACCTAAACAGCATAAAGTAAGTGATTAAATATGACTAAACTAAAGAGTAGACAAGATTTTTTTAATTCAGAGCAAGGAATAAGTGCCAAAAAAGTTCTTCAATCAATGACTGCAGACAGTAATTACAACACCACCTCTACTTATTCGGCAAATTCTGTTCGGTATCCAGATAACTTAATACCATTTGTAGACAAACATATGGATTACATGAATTCATTCCCAAAATTGGATCCAGCTAGCTATATCGCTAACTTAAAACTGCGAACTCGATTAAATTAATAATTAACTTTCACTTTGGAAAAGTAAATATTATTTTTGATATAGTTTTAATATGGTCAAACTAGATATATCATCTGGTGTAGTACATGAATTACCGAAGGATTTACATAATGCTTTAATGTCCGACCAGTCTACCTTAGAAAGATGGGAAGATTTGACTCCACTTGCGAGAAATGAATGGATCTGCTGGATAATTTCCAATAAAAAATCCGAGACAAGGAAGAATCATATTAATCGAACAATTACTGAATTGATGGAAGGAAAACGCCGACCTTGTTGTTGGCTAGGTTGTAACCATCGTTAAAAAACTTAACGGAGTTGCTTCTTCAATATTATCTGAAGTTAAGTCTACTTTCACAATTTTTGTTTTTAGGATGTTACTCTAACTTAATAATAAAATATAATGATTCTTGGAGGAATATATGAACAGCGGGTTAAGCTCAACTTGGATAATTATTATAGTAATACTAGCAATCTGGGAATTAATATGGAAAGGGATTGCTCTATGGAATTCGGCAAAAAAACGACAACTATATTGGTTTTTAGCGATTCTAATTATTAATTCTGTAGGTATAATTCCAATAATTTATCTCGTTTTGGAGCAAAACAAAGACAAAAAATCGAAACAAAAGAAAAATTGAATTTTGATTAAGGTTTTTGATTAATAGGAATACTGATATAGAATGTGCTGCCTTTATTTTCTTCAGACTCAAACCAAATCCTACCACCTAGTTGTTCTACCATAGCTTTGGCAACATAAAGACCTAAACCTGAGCCATCACTTGCCATCACTCTGGCATTATCTGCACGAAATAATTTATCGAACACATTATCTTGCTGGGTTTTAGGTATACCACAACCTTTGTCTACAACTTTAATTTCAACCACAGAATTAGCTGTTTTTGCGGATATTTTAATTGGTTTTTTATTGTAACTGTATTTAACAGCATTGCTAATAATATTTTGGATAGCAACTTGAATGTGTCTAGGATCGGTATAAATTGTGTGTAATTTAGTATCTATCTCTTTTGTTACTTTTAATTTTTTAGTTTTAATTTGTGTCGATAAATCACTAATGACATCGGTTATAACTGAGCTCAAATTAAATATTTCAGCATGTATGGTTAGTTTTCCTAGATCGATTCTTGAAACGTTTAGTAAATCATTAACGAGTGAAATCATCCTATCATTTGAGTCGTGAATTTGTCGAAGTTTTCGCCGCTGCTTCAGCGAAGTCAATTTGGGAAAGGGGGAAATTAACTGATCTGTTAACCACTTTATCGCTGTTAATGGAGTTCTTAGTTGATGTGAAGCAATTGAGATTATTTCACTTTTACTTCTATCTAAGCTTATTTCTTCTGTTACGTCACGGAATGTACTGACTGCACCAATAATTTTTAAATCTATTTTTACAGGTGAGGCAGTAATGGCAACTTGGAGCAGACTGCCGCTACTATGTACATACTGATACCCGTCTAAAATACTTGTAATAAATTGTTTACCTTCAGTTAAAGATTTATGCAGTGGACGATTTTCAATTGGGATATCAATGTTATTTTTATCTTTTGTCACCACAAGATCATAATATTTTTTACCAATTACTTCTCTAGGATTTAACCCAAGAAGTGTAGCTCCGGGCTCATTAATTAAGGTGATCCTAGCGTTATTGTCGACCACAACAAGACCTTCAGCAATGCTGTTTAATATAGATTGATAAATTGCTTTATCTTCTGTGAGCTCTTTGTTAACAACATTTAAATCTCTCAACCTGTCTTGCGCTTCTTTATTTTTCTCTCGAACGGCATCTAATATTATTTGTATACCGACTAAAAATACAGACAATTCATCTTCTTTTTTAGGTAGAATTACATTTTCAGAGAAATCACCGACTGAAGCTTTAACAAATATTGGAGCAATGTGTTTTAAGTTTTGTTTTAGCTGCTTTTTATACTCAGCAAGATCTTTAGATTCTTTCACGACTTTTGTAATAACCATTCCTTGGCTTTTGACTTATCACTAAACTGTTTAACATCAGATCCATGTCCTGAGGCCATAATAAATAAAGAAGTAATGTGTTTAATAACTCTGTTGGTAGTATATATGGCGATTTTATCAAAAGGGAATTTCTTCATAGCTGTAAAACCTGCTTGACGAGATGCTAAGGTATGCTTGCCAATACCGCTCATATCTACCAAAAAAAGTAATTTCGATGAAGGATTTTTAAGTTTTAATTCATCTGTCTGTTTTAAAGTATCATCTATTAATTCACCGACGGTTTCTGTATCTTGGTCACCCTCCATAAACTGCTGGATGATTCCATCTTCATCAACAAATGTATGATTTGGCATATTTACTGCCTATGCTTTTTTACACAAATGAAAGTGGTTCGCTTAGATGTTTTCTTACTGTAACTATAAGATCGGAAATTATCCAGTCAGACTTAACTAGAAAGTCTTTAGCCCCAAGCGCTAATGCTTCATTAACTTCCTTAGTGTCATTTACATTGGTTAGCACTACAACTCTTGTATTTTTACCTTCTTCACTTTGTCGAAGTTTCTTTAGCATTGATAAACCGTCCAGTTTGGGCATAATAATGTCAAGTAAAATAATATCTGGTTTTTTCTCAATTGCTACTTTTAAGCCGTCCTCACCATCTTTCGATATATAAACTTCAAATCCTTCGGCTTCAAATCTTTCTTTTAACACCTCTAATAAGGCTTCTTCATCTTCAACTATTAAGATTTTATTAGCTTTATCTGTCATGACTGAATCTAAATTTTAGTTTAACATAATCAAATTATTATCATATATTATTCTTAAGTAGACGATATAATTTAGTTAGTTAAAATGGTTTGCCAATGACGGAAAATAAAGTTTTTTTAAATGATCAAGATATAGTTGAAATTCACGTTGTTGGTGACCAAACTTATGACTCAGTCATGCAAATGGGCAATCAGGCAAGAGTATTGCTGACAAAACTTGAGAAAGATGAAAAACCAGGTTTGATTTTGGATAATATTACAAAATTAGGTGGGTCTGATACAGCTGCTCGCCAAGCTGTAAAAGATTTAGCTCAAGATCTACCTTTTGAAAAAACAGCTATGCTTGGCACAAAAAACTTATTACTCTCTGTTGGGACCAAAATCCTCCTCCAGGCAATTGGCCAAAGTAGCAAAATTAAATACTTTGATTCCCTCAACGCTGCAGTAACTTGGCTTAAGAAATAAATTAAATATATATTAAAAATATATACAAATTTATATCTAAAGTTATTTATATTACAGAATTAATTTAACAAAAACATTATTCTATTTTGTGGTATGAAATTAGAAGAAAGCACATTTACAGTTCATAAAGATATTTCTAACTCAAATTTTAACCCGGGATTAGATTATCTTCATTTAAACAATAAACTCTGCGCAGCTAAAAACGATGATCAATTATTCCAACTTATTGTAAATGTTCCATTTTATCAAGACAAAATTCAAACTTCGTTCATATTCTTAGGCATTATTTGTCTATATCTTGTTGATGAAAAAGAAAAAAACCATTTTAAAGGCGTTGCTCATTCAAAAGCTAATTTTGGATTCAACCATACTCAGTATTCATTCACAGCTTTAAATAATTTAAAATTCAACTTAAATGATAGTCAAAATATTACCGCAAAGACAATTAGATTAGGCAGGATGGGAGAAACTACAGATTGGAATGAATTATTTACTCCTGCAATTTCAACAAATCAAGCCAGAGATTATCAGCTTAAATCAGGTATAGAATACAGTGCAATTTATCCTTTAAAGTCGCGTGGTGGAGGGGCACTAATTTATGGTTTTTTCCAAAATAAGTCATTTATAAATGAGCTCCAGTTTGATTTTATGAAAAAGTATACGAAATTTGTGGATAACCAACTCAGCAATATGGTATAAGGTATTGCTTATTCCTTAATTATCTGTTATTATATACTTATTATCTACCCCTGTAATCGAGTTGGAGGTTTAAGGTGTTGATTCATTTAACAAAGAAAATATTAAGTGAATTAATATTTATAGTCTCAAGTTTTAAGAAGTTAGGAAGAGCATACTAAGTGGAAAATGTACTAATAAATTGGGGAGCATTAGCTTCAAAGTTAAAAGCCACCTTTAGCAGCTTTCTTTACTATGGCTTCTTATTAGCAATTGGACTCGTATTATTGCTCCTCCTTTCACTAGTTAAAGCTAGGACACTATTCGGATCAAAAGAAGCAATATGGTTGGTCAGTTATACGATCTTTGTGACGAGTTTTGAATTATCAAGAGTGTTAGGGGCAGCACTATATCGAAAGTCCATCAACAATGTTATGGATCATGCTGACTTACTTATAAGTAGGAGAGGGGAACATTTTGAGCCGAAGATATCCTTTGTTATCCCTTGTAAAAATGAAGGCCAAGAAATAGCTAACACAATTACCAAATGCTTTGAGGCCGATTACCCAGCAGACAAATTTGAAGTAATTGTCATAAATGACGGCAGTACAGATAATACTGGCCAGGTAATTGCCCTTCAAAAGAAAAAATATGGTGATAGATTAAAAGTTATTTCTTGGAAGAAAAACCGAGGTAAACGTCAAGGTATGGCAGCCGGATTTAAGCTGGCAAAAGGTGAAATTATTATTCAACTTGATAGTGATAGCTATATAGAACCATCAACATTTAGAAATTTCATAAAACCATTTGCCCATGAAGACATTGGAGCTGTTTGTGCTCATGCTGATCCAGCAAATGCCGATAAAAATTTACTGACTAAGTTACAAGCTGGTTACTATTTTATGTCATTTAGAATTTTGAAATCTGCAGAATCTGTCCTGATGAGTGTATTTTGCTGCAGTGGCTGTTCATCAGCTTATAGAAAAAGTGTTGTCATGCCAATACTAGACGATTGGCTAAATGAAAAATTCTTAGGTAGCAAAGTTACTTGGGGTGACGACAGAGCACTGACAAACTGGGTTATAAAGAGGGGTTTTAAGACTATTTATACAGATAAGGCTAAAGCATACACAGTTGTACCGGAAAGATTTAATCAGTTCGTAAAACAACAAGTAAGATGGAAGAAAAGCTGGATCATAAATGCCATATTCGCTTCAAAATTTATAATTAAAAAAAGACCTTTTGTGGCCTTTATTTATTTTTTCCCACTAATTTTCGTATCCTTGTTAACTCCTATAGTCGCTATTAGAGCGTTAATTTACGATCCGATTTTTACTCATCAAATTGCATATTATTATTTATTTGGTATTTTACTTCTTACTTCAATAATGGTGGTTTTTTATAGAATTGTTGATAAAACTAACAAATACTGGCCATACCTATTCGGTTGGGCTGCCATAAATACAATTTTTCTGTCATATTTTATGCTTTATGCTGCCGCCACTATTCAAAATAGGAAGTGGGGCACACGGTGAATCAACTAAATTTAGTTAAACAAATGTATCTATACAGATTGCTTTATGTACTTTCAGCCCTTGTATTTGGTTGTTTACTAGTCTTATCCGCCCATCATCTTCACGAAGCCAATATGGCCAATACCAAATCATGGGAAAATATATATTTATCTTATAAAGATCGCTACGATTACAATCGTTTTACTGGTGAATCTCAAATATCTTCATTTTTTGACTCTTTTATTAAAAATAAAGTTGATGCAAGTCCGTCAATTAAATACACCCAGACCGTACCTGTACTTTTATATCACCGTATTTCCGATACCAAAGACCCTTATAATGTAACCCCTGCTAATTTTAAAGCACAAATGTTTGCTTTAAAAAAGGAGGGTTACAACACGATATCTATATATGACTACAAAGACTTCCTCCAAGGCAAGAAAAAACTACCAGCTAAATCTTTCCTTTTAACATTTGATGACGGGACAAAAGATAGTTTTTACCCAGTTCAGCCAATCTTAAAAGCCTTGGATTTTAGAGCTACTATGTTTGTTATTACTAGGTATTCAATATTAGATCCTAATGGTTCTCATTATTATCTTTCTAGTATTGAACTCAAACAAATGTTAAAAAGCGGCGTATGGGACATTCAGCCGCACACCAGAAAAGGACACACTTATTACCAAATTAGTCCGACTAACTTTAAAGGTACTTACTATGCCAATAAATTATGGTTGAAAAGCCAAAATAGATATGAAACAGATCAAGAATATGCAAATAGAGTTTATGGTGACCTTGCTCAATCAAAATCCGATATAGAAAACTTAACTCATAAACCGGTAGTGGCTTTTGCATTTCCATTCGGTGAAGTTGGTGAAGATAACCAAAGTAATTATGCCAATGCGTATAAAACAATTACTGATGATGTACATAAATTATTTAGTACTGCTATGCTGCAAACTTATGGTGGGAGAGGTCAAAGCCAAAACTTCTATAATTCAGATTCAATTTATAGTTATAGAGTCGAAGCTGATGCAAATTGGCCAAAAAATCCAATACAACTTATTAATTACTTTAACCTAGGTGCAGCCAAAGTATTACCTTTCAGCGATGATTTAAGTTCAGATAAAGGTTGGTTAACTGGAAATGGACAAGTTGTGGTTAGAGATAAGATGCTGACTATAAATTCTATACCGAGAACTGATGGTGCTTCAGCAATACTTGACGGAACAACAAATTGGACAGATTATGAAGTTACAGCAAATGCTAAATTAATTAGTGGTACTAGTTTCGATTTAACTGCTCGAAACCAAGGTTCAGCAGATAGAATAGGTTGTGATTTTTCAGAAAATTATATTGCAATAGAGCGACAAGTTGGCGATCAAACAAAGACTGTGCTTGATGACAACTATGTTCTGCCTATTCGCAACAATTTTGAATCAGTTGGAATAAAAGTAGAAGGTCATAATATACAATGCTTAGTTAATGGCAAAGTAATGGTTAATATGATCGACGCTGATATGCCGAAGAGTGGCGGACCAGGGTTTACGGTCTGGGATCCAACAATAAAATCTATTGCCCAGTTTACTGATATAAAAGTCACGCCTATAATCAAATCGTAATGGTTAATAAAATTAACCTAAGTCGTTTATTTTTATCTAAGATAAAATTTATTTTCCTAATTTTAATCTTATCTATATTAGTAGCGTTATCTACTCAAAATCATAAGATTAGTTTTGATAATAAAATAAAAGCACCACCAACTCCTTCAAAACCACCTATCACTTCTTCAGATGTACTCGCAAGCTATTCAACTCCTTTTTTAAATGGGCTCATCACCAATGAGTATGCTTATTACAATCAGCAAGATTCAACGTCAAAATTATCCCAAAATTGGCAAATGACAAGTGGTTCTTTATTTGCTAGGAACGGATATTATTGGACAGGAAATTCAGATAGCTGCGATGCTCCTAATGCAAATTCTACTAATTGTAATAATTCAGAAGTTTTTAGATTAAACTCAACTAGACAATTTGCAGGAAATATAAACGTTTCACTTTCTTTAATTCAAAACAAAGATATTCATAACACAAATTGCAATGATGATGATAGCTGCTGGCATGGTACGCACATCTGGTTGCGTTATCTGAGTCAATATAACTTATATTATGTCAGCGTAAACCGGGCCGATGGACAGGTAGTAATTAAGAGGAAAGTACCATGTGGTGATGATAATTCAGGCACCTATTTTGTATTAGGGGATTATTTAAAACATGACTTTAAGTCGAGTACTTGGAACTCATATTCTACGACTATTCAAACCAACTCTGATGGCTCTGTAACTATTAAGCTCTTTGATAACTCAATCAGTAAAGTAAATCCAATCGACACTGCAACCGATAGAGGGGGTACTAACCCAAATTGGTCTACAAGTTGTAAAGTTTCAGGGAAGTATTCATCAACACTGTATCCTCCAATTACCCAAACAGGTAGTATTGGACTTAGAGGTGATTATTCTAATTTTGAATTTACTAATTTGGTAGTTTCAAAGTTCTAAGAAATTTATTAACGCTTTTTATGGCTTGGTAAAATTCCATCAATATTTAAAATACGAGGATTTGATTGACTTCCAATTTCGTATTTAACTGAATACCAGGGGTGAATTAATGGATTTCTGTAATCAAGATTCTCTAAATCCCCAAAGAACTTAATAGCTAGTCTTACTATTTTAGGTGCTAGCATCCAAACTAATAAAATTAAAAGTGAAGCAATTGAAGCAATAATAATCGTTTTATGAATGTTATCTTGACTATTTAATCCAACTAAATTCCAGATAAAACTAGTGGTTGTAAACACAGAGATCGCTATCATTGAACCAATAGTAAAGTGCTTTAAAATAAATTTTTTATTGTACAAATTTAAACCTTGGTTTGTTAACTTAAAAAATAAAGCAAAAGGCATAAATAATGCTAATATTAAATAATAGACACAGGATAGACCGGTACCGTTATATCCGTTAGTCATTAATGACCTTTCTCATATTCAGTTAATTGCCGATTTAGAATAATTTCAAACCATATTGCTTTCAAAAGAATTGCACTATTAACAATCCTTAAAATAAATAATGAAGGGAAGCTTTTTATGGCTTTTATAAGTTCATGTCTTTTGACAGCCATATAAAATACCGGGATCATAATAACAGGTGCATCAATAATATAGCCGACTGCGAACCAAACAGATACAAATATCATTAGAAGTGGAATAACGAATAAATATATAAACGAATTTAATATAGCGTCGCTTAAGGATACAGCCATGACAGTAAACAGAAAAGAAATGCTAGATATACCCTTGTAATGCAATCTTACATTCTGTAGATAAGCTGCTGACCATCTTTTAAGTTGTTTATGCATTAAATATAATGTGTGTGGTTCAATTGGCCAACAAATAGCTTTTGGCATAAATCTAACTTTATAGCCTAATTTATATAGAGTCCAAGTTAGATCCATGTCTTCAGCCATAGTTCGAGTAGACCAGCCTCCAGCTTGACGAAGATATGGTGTTCTATACATAGATAAACAACCTGATGAAATTAGTGGTTTACCATAAAAATCCTGGATTTGTTTATAGTAGCTAAAAGAAAATAAATACTCTATATAACGTCCACGCTCCCAAATTGAATTCACATATTTTGGTAAAACAAAACCGCACGCGGCTGCAACTTTTTCATCTCTAAAAGCTGGTACTAATTCTTTAACAGCATCTTTATCTAAAGTAGTATCTGCATCTGTTATCATTGCTAATTTTGTTTTTACAAATTTTAAAGCGAAGTTTTGAGCACCTGCTTTAGATCCAGTATTCGAAGATGGTCTAATAACTTTAACCCCATAGGATTTTGCTATTTCTCCTGTACCATCATCTGAGAAATCATCAACTACTATTACTTCCTTTGGTTTGACAGTCTGATTTAAGACAGACGTGATCGTATCACCGATACAATCGGCCTCATTGTATGCTGGGATTATTACAGTTAGATCAACCATTATTTTATAAATACACTTATATGAATTAGGGTTACTTTATTAAAGATTACTTTATCTTATTATTGTTACTTTGTCAATTCAATATTGTTATATTACTCCAACTGTTCGACAATTAGGATAAAATACTCCAAAATGTAATAAGATTTTATTTAAGGAGATATTAAATGATCTGCCACGTATCCGAGTTAAATAAATTAGTTGAAAAAAAAGTTACTATTAGAGGATTTACTCAAACTTTAAGAAAACAGAGCAATATAATTTTTGTCATAGTAAGAGATATAAATGGTGAAGTGCAAGTTGTTATAGAAAAGGAAAAGAAAGAGTTGTTCGAGCTGTTCAATAATTGCACCAACGAAACAGTAGTTGAAATAACTGGAACTGTCAAAAAAAGACCTGGTGGAGATAATCAAGTAGAAGTTAATGCCCTAGAGGCTAAAATATTATCAGTCTCAGACGGAGAGTTACCAATTCCAGTTGTTTTAAAAACAAATGATGAAACCGACATCCAAAAAAGACTTGACTGGCGCTGGATAGATTTAAGAAAGCCTAAAAATGCCAATATTTTTAAAATTTGGACTGTAATGGAGAATTCATTCAGAGAATACTGGGTAAATAACGGTTACATCCAAGTTTATTCTCCAAAACTTATGAGTACTCCAAGTGAATCAGGTGCAGAATTATTCGCCGTGCCATATTTTGATACGACAGCTTATCTAGCCCAATCTCCTCAGTTTTATAAGCAAATGGCTATGTCATCCGGTTTTGAAAAGGTATTTGAACTAGGTCCAGTCTTTAGGGCTGACCCATCATTTACTTCAAGACATGCAACCGAGTTTACGGGTTTGGATTCAGAAATTTCATACATTGAGACCCATCATGATGTGATGTCAGAAAAAGCCAAACTTATGAACTATGTTTTATCTAAGCTAAAAGATAGCCATGGCAAACTAATTAAAGAGTTGTACGGAAGGGAATTAATTGTGCCTAAACTACCTTTTCCGTCAATAAGTTTTTCAGATGCCAAAAAAACACTGGCTAAACTAGGAGTTAAATCTGATAGGGACAATGATTTTAGTCCAGAGGAAGAGAAGGCAATTTCTAAATATATCTTAGACAAAGAAAACCATGAATTTGTTTTTGTGTATGACTTTCCATTTGCGGGACGAGCTTTTTACAGCATGCGCTACGATGATAAACCAACTATTTCAAAAAGTTTTGACTTATTTTGGAATGGACTTGAAATCACTTCCGGTGCTCAGCGTGAGCATAGATATGATGAACTTCTAAAGAATATGAAGATTAAAAAAATTAATTTAGACCATATGCAAAGTTATCTTAACTTCTTTAAATACGGTTGTCCGCCACATGGTGGATACGGCACTGGACCTGCAAGATTACTCATGAAAACTTTAAATATTAGCAACATTAGGGATGTTACATATGTCTATAGAGGTGTTAATAGACTGGAACCCTAAAATATGACTTTGAAAGAGTTAATCTTAACTTATTTAAAGAATAATCACGTCATGCAGCTGGCAACCAGTGTTAATAACAAGCCGTGGTGCTGCACCGTTTACTACCTAACTGATGACAAATTAAACCTTTATTGGGCTAGTTTACCTACAAGGAGACACTCAAAAGAAATTGACATAAACAATCTTGTTAGTTGCGCCATAAAAATAAAATCAGAAATTGGACAAAAAGTTATTGGTGTCCAAGTTCAAGGTAAAGCTTTTCAACTTAAAAAATATAGTGAAATACTTCCAATAGCAGTTAAATACACCGAAAAATTTAAACGTGGTAAAACCTGGGCTGAGCAAATTGCTAGTTCAAAAACTGAACATAAAATATATAAATTAGTGCCCGATTATTATCAATTGTTTGACGAAGAACATTATCCTGAAAGTTCTCCGATGAAGTATGTAGTAGAATAAACGGTATGACAGAGCTGACACTAGATAAGATTATTGCTTTATGTAAAAGAAGAGGCTTTGTATATCCAAGCAGTGAGATATATGGTGGATTAAGCGGTGTTTATGATTATGGTCCTTACGGAGTTGAACTAGCTAATAATATTAAAAACGCCTGGTGGAAATATATGGTTCAAATGCGACCGGATATAATTGGCTTAGACAGTGGTATTTATATGCATCCTAAAATATGGGAAGCAAGTGGTCACGTCGCAGGTTTTGCAGATCCACTTGTTGAGTGTAAAAACTGTCATAACAGGATTAGAGTTGATCACGCACTTGAGGACTTAGGTGAACAAGCTGATGAAAAAATGTCTATCGAAGACTTAAAAAATTTGTTTAATAAGCGTCGCAATGAAATTATGTGTCCATTTTGCAGTAAAAAAGATTTCGCCGATCCACAAAGCTTTAATTTATTAGTTAAGTCTAATCTAGGTAATTTTTCAGATAATTGGCAAGAAGATCCTACTTATCTTAGGGGAGAAACTTGCCAAGGTATATATGTTAATTTTAAAAACGTCCTAGATACAAACCGAGTCCATATTCCTTTTGGTATCGCTCAGATTGGTAAAGCCTTCAGAAATGAAATAAGTCCAAGGCAATATATATTTCGTACCAGAGAATTTGAGCAAATGGAAATGCAATATTTTGTCAGTCCAGATAAAGAAATGGAAGAATATGAAAAATTAAAAGAAATCAGATGGCAATTTTATAAAACTATTGGTTTTGGAGATAAAAATCTTAGGTGGCACAAACATGAAAATCTTGTCTTTTATGCTTCTGAAGCATATGACATTGAATATAACTACCCGTTTGGATTTAAGGAATTAGAAGGAGTTCATGCCCGGGGTAATTACGACTTATCGCAACACCAAAAAGGAAGTGGAGCTGACTTAAGCTACATCGATCCTATAACAAATAAAAACTATGTGCCGCATATCATAGAATCTTCATTAGGTGTCGGAAGGTTATTCTTAGCTTTAATCTGCGAAGCATATAGTGAAGATGAACTTGGCGGAGAAAAAAGAGTCTTCTTAAAATTAGATAAATCAATAGCACCAATCAAAACCGCAGTTTTTCCGTTACTTAGAAATAAACCCGAATTAGTAGATAAAGCAAAACAAGTTTATGAGAGCTTATCTAAAGTTACGATGTGCGAATATGATGATAATGGCAATATTGGTAAAAGATATCGCAGACAAGATGAAATTGGAACACCATACTGTTTAACAGTCGACTTTGATAGTTTAAAGGATGATACTTTAACTATCAGGGATAGGAATACCGGTGTCCAAAGGCGAGCTAAAATATCTGAAATTTCAAAAGAATTAGCATTCTAAATTTAAAACGCTAGTGGTTGCATAATATTTATATAATAGTAAGCTTATACTTTGTTAGATAATTTATTAATATGTCTGAGTTTTTAAGAAGTAATCAATTTGATCCAATAGAAGATCGCGCGCTTGAATTAGCGTCGCAATATAATACTTTAATTCGTGAGACCGGTACCACACCAGATTCTCAGTCTAAAAGACAAAATGCAATGGAAGAGCTAGCAGATGCAATTACTACTGAATCTATCGGTGAACAAGTGGCAACAAAATTAATAGACTTTTACTTCGATGGTGATCCAATAAATGAAGATCATCATGTAAGTTTGTATGCCTTTACTGAAATTATTGGGACTGCTGTTAAAACTCATCCGAAAGGTTATATACCTGTAAAGTTCATTTTATTTACTGAATCATTAGCTAAATCATTAGAAGAAAAAACAATTGAACAAGACTTACATAAAATTGGTCAAAATTTAATTCAATTAGCAAGGATAAATCAAAGAGAAATTGAAACAGATAAAGACGAAAAATTTGTAGAAGGCGAGTCCGACCCTATATTTGCTTTAGAAGATGTTTTTAATGAAGGTCAAATAGGCTTTTATAAATTTTATAATAAAAAATTATATGAATTTGAAGAGTTTGAAGTAAATTCATTTTATGAAGTTGATCGGAAACGTCTAGGACAGTTGGCTCAAAATTTAGACAAATTATATGAACTAATAGTTGTAGGTTATTTCTATACTAAAGGGGGAGAAAACTTTGCCCGTGCACACCAGGATCTTTTAAGATTAGACTTTAGGCAAGGTGACCCTTATAAATTGATTTTAGATATTGAAGAAGGTAAATTCTTAACAGACGAGGGTGAGAGTATGGCAAATATTCAAAACGATTTAGAAAGATTAAAAGATCATGAAAATAGTGCAATTGAGCTTAGAGTAAATATAGAAACTGGAAAATTTTTAACTAAAGCTGGTCTAGCAGCGGCTAATAAAGTATTGGAAAATTTAGAAAGTTAATTTGCTTCAATTATTACTTAGTAGCAACTACGTCAATTAACCATTGAACGCCAAATTTATCTACGCACATTCCAAAAATATCTCCCCAAATAGCTTTTTCAAACGGCATTGTTATTTTTCCATCTGCAGAAAGTTTTTCAAAATAACTTCTGAGAAGATCCTCATCATCACCACTAATTGACATGTTGAAATTATTCCCCTGTTGATAAGCCATCCTTGAAGGTGTATCAGAGGACATAAAATTTATACCTTTTCCATTATTAAGTTCTGCGTGCATAATTAAATTTTCTTCAGCCGGTGTTTGAGCGGCTTTAAATTCTTTAAAAGTACTCAATGTTAATTCACCACCAAAAATAGATCTGTAGAATTCCATTGCTTCTTTAGCATTATCTTTAAAGCTAAGATATGGATTTAATTTAACTGACATATACTTCCTCCTTAAATTTATGCTAAAACATATTAGCACGTAGGTATATTTATATCTGTAAATATACCTACAAATTCTATTTACAAAATACAATCAAATGTTAAAGTTACTGGTAAGAATTATTGGATCGAATATGAAGATAGTTATTTCAACTAAATCACAAAAACAAATATTAGATATTACTAAGCAAATTGAAGAAAAATTGGAAGGCGACGGTTTGGTTAATATTTTTTTAAAACATACGACTGCCGCTCTAACAACTGCTGATCTTGACCCTGGTACTGATAAGGATTACTTAGAAGCAATAAAAAGTTTAACACCTATTGTTAACTGGCAGCACCCGCATGACCCAAAACATTTTCCGGATCATCTATGGTCAACACTTATAGGGACTGATCTTACTTTGCCGTTTTCTAGTAGTAGATTAGATCTAGGTACTTGGCAAAGAGTAATCTTAATTGAACTTGATGGTCCTAGAGAGAGACAAATTCAATTAAGTATTATTAAGACTTAATCTTTTACTTTAGAAACAGTTGAAGATAAAACTAAAGCCGTAATTAATACTCCAATAGCAAAAGCAGCGAACGCTCTTAAGTAATGTGCTCTTGGATGAGCGTAGTAAAGTAGTCCTCCTCCTACAGCAAAATTAACCCAACCCCAAATTACATTAGTTGAAGGAGAAGTATCCTTCAATAGCGGAATTGGAAATTTCTTCCCGAAAATACCTTTAATAAAATGGGGTATGCCATTTGTAAAAATTAACCCAGCTAATATGCTGTCTATATATAAATGAGCCATGTGTTTATCCTCTTATTGTTACTAAAGTTAATTTTAATACAAAAATAACTGCTAAAATAGCTTTTTTAAATTACCTCCAAAATATAATGTAAACTTAAAAGAATAATATGAGTGAAAAAAACAGTTTAAATTTGCTTCAGCAGAAAAATAAAGATTTAGATTTTCAAACTAAAGCTAGTCTAAAACAAAAAATAGAGACTTTAAGTAAAAAAGAGTTACCAAAATCTAATAGTTATTTTATAAATAATATCTTAATTGACATTAATAATCAGCTAAAAAATATAGACCTAGATAGCGGGAAAGTAAATATTAGCCGCCCAACTCAAATTAATGAGAATACAAAATCTGTAGATTTAGCTTTTAACATTTCAGCTTTAGAATCTGGGTCAAATCTTTCAACTGAAGAGTTAACAAATAAAATAACAGAGACAATAAAAAAAGTTGAATTTATTAAAAGCACAGAAGTTATTGGAAAGTTTATTAATATTAAACTTAACTACTCAAAGATAGTTCCAATTATTTTTGAAGAAATTACCAATTTAAATGCTACATTTGGCGCATTTCGAGACGATAATCCGATAGTTATTGTAATAGATTATTCCGCTTCCAATGTTGCTAAAAATATGACTGCCGCTCATCTGAGGTCAACAATTATTGGTCAATCATTAATGCATATACATGAATTTAGTGGAAATATTCCTTTTGGTATTAATCATATTGGAGACTGGGGTACTCAATTTGGTCAAATAATTTATCAGTATAAAAAAGAGTTCGAAGAAAATGGTAATAATTTTACTGAAGAGTTACACAAAAACCCAACAGTAACTTTGATGAAAATATATCGTGATTTTAATGAAAATATTGAAAAAGATCCCAGTTCAACAAAAACTGCTCAACAAATATTTTTCGATTTAGAGCAGGGTAATGAAGAATATATAAAACTTTGGGAACAATTTAGAAAGTGGAGCTTAGACGAATTTGAAGAGATTTATAAACTATTAAATATAAAATTCGATTCAATTCAAGGTGAGAGTTTTTATGAAGATCGAATATCTCAAGCAATTGAAGAAGGGTTAAATAAGAATGTACTTAAAAAAGATGATAAGGGCTCAGTAATATTCCCATCGCAACTACTTGTTGACCCTGTAACAGGGGTAAAAAATGACAAGATAATGATAAATCATGAGGGTAAAGAAAAAAATGAGATTATTGTAAAACCAAATGGTGGTAGTGTCTATTTAACACGAGATATAGCTGCTATAAGGTACAGGATAAAAGATTTGGGTGCTGAAAAAATCTTATACGTCATTGGCAAAGAACAAACTAATCATTTATTGGAACTTTTCGCAATTTCAGATCAACTTGATTATGCGAAGTTAGGTCAAGCTTTACAAGTAACCAATGGACACTTGAATATAAGCGGTAAAAAAATGAAGAGTCGTGAAGGTAAAGTAATTCTTCTCAAAGATATTATTAATGATTCTATAAAAGCTGCTAAAGATATGCTAATTAATCGAAAGAAAAAGAATGATTCAAGCGAAAAATTGACTGATCAAGAAGATGAAATAGCTATGAAAGTTGGAATCAGCTCTGTAATTTTTAATGATCTTAAGCAAAGCAGAGAAAAAGATATAGAATTTGATCCAGATTTTGCAAAGACAGTAGAAGCCGGTAGTTCAGCTTATATCCAATATACTAACGCTCGGTTAAATAGCTTGATAAACAAAATACCTGATGGTATTGCAGATTACTCGAAAAACATTGAAGATGATTTATTAAATCCTAATGAAAAACTATTAATATTCATGCTGTCTCAATTTCCTAAGATTGTTAGTGAATCAGCCCAAACTAATCACCCGCATAAAATTGCTACTTATTTAACAGAAATATGCCAATTATTTAATTTAATTTATGCTGAAATACCTATACTAAAAGAAGAAAATGAAAGTCTTAAACAATTTAGACTTAAACTAGTATATTCGGCAAAACAAGTAATAGAAAACGCTTCTAAACTTCTCCTTATTCAGTTGCCTGAGAAAATGTAACCAAAATTAACTTGAATTTACTTCTTATTTAAGACACAATTTAAGATAACCATGGGTTTTGGCATATTTATAGCAGTAATAATTTTACTTCTTCTTTCACTAAAGATACTTAATCAGTATGAAAGAGGGGTTGTTTTTAGGCTTGGAAAACTTCATGGAAGTGTAAGGCAACCTGGTCTTAGAATTATTATCCCGATTATTGACAAACTGAGAAAAATTAATATGAGAATAATAACTCTACCTGTAGATTCTCAAAAAATAATCACTAAAGATAATGTTTCAATAGATGTTGCAGCTGTGGCATATTATCAGGTTTCTGACCCTATCAAATCAGTAGTTCAAATTGAAAATGTTCAATCGGCAATTTATCAAATAGCTCAAACTACAGTTAGAAATGTTGTTGGTCAGAATTTACTTGATGACGTATTAAGTCAAACCGTAAAGATAAATGAATCTATAAAATCAATATTAGATAAAACTACTGAACAATGGGGTATATACGTTAGTATGGTTGAGCTAAAAGATATTCAACTACCTTCTAGTATGCAAAGTGCTATGAGCGCAGGTGCACAAGCTGAAAGAGAAAAAAGAGCAAAAATTATTGCCGCAGAAGGAGAACAACTTAGCGCGGCTGCCCTAGCAAAAGCTGCAGATGTGATTGCTAAACATCCAATAGCTCTTCAGCTTAGGAATTTGCAAGTTTTAACAGAGATAGCTTCGGATAAAAATTCTACGGTAGTATTTCCAGCTCAATTTATGGATACTGTAGCTTCAATTAAACAGTTTATGAGCAAAGAAGGTCTTAAATAATTTCTACTCTGTATAGTAAACAATATCCTCAATAGTGCCGTCTTCATAAATAAAATCTTGGACATCAATTGAATCTGTTGATATATACTCTTTTATCATATATCCCTCGTACCTTAGGTTTCTATTATTAATTAATTGTATTTATTATCAGTAACACTTTATGTGTTGAAATCTAGACATTTATTACTTGTCGAAGGTTAAATAAGCTACATATAAATGTTAGTTATTTTGCATACTATAAACAATCAAAGTAGCATAATGTACTTTAATAATGGCTGAGCTTGAAGATTATTTAAATCAACTATCAAAAAACTGCTTAACTAAAAAATATCCAAAAGATCAAACATTAATTTATGAAGAAGATAAACCTACTGAAGTATTAATATTAAATAAAGGAATTATTAAAATCTTTGATAAGGATAACTCAGAGAATGAAAAGATTTTACATTTAGTAAAACCGATGTCCATTATTCCATTTTCAATATTTTCAGGTGGAAAAAGAATAAACAAATGGTGTTATAGCGCTCTTACAGATTGCCAAGTAGCCGTGATACCACTTACTGAATTTCTAGATTATATGAATACAAACGTTGATTTTACTATGAAACTTATAAATTGGTTCTCTGTTGAAGTTCATGAACTTCTAGTGAGGTTAAGTAGTTTAGGGAAAACTACTGCACAAGATAAAATAATATCCGCTCTAAAATTTCTAGCAGTATATAATTCAAAAAAATTAAAAAATAATTGGGTGAGAATTAAATTTAATGTTAGCCATCAACTTCTGGCAGATATGACTGGAGTTACAAGAGAAAGAGCAGCTGTAATCATGAAAGAGCTAGCAAATTCCAAATTTATAAATTACCCAAAGCAAAATATTTTAGATCTTAATCTAAATCAGCTATTAAGAAATTAAAAAGTCTATGAGTTAATAAAAGCTTTAAGTCTGTGTCTAGTGATAAAAAGAGGACCAACAAATATAAAAAATAGTATTAAAACATGATCCATAAGTGTAATTAGAATTAATCTGCTTTTAATTTTATTTCCTTGCATTTCATTATAAAGCGTAATGCTATCTTTCGCTTTAACGGTAAAATCTAATTTCCCATGTATCAATAAGAATTCGGTTTCCTTATTAGCGGAAATAACATAATTTCTTGGATCATGAAGTCCTTTATCTATAGCATCACCAAATACGTCTCGCCATCGCCATGGCCAAAGAGTACAAACTCCGGATATAGAAATAACCTTATCTGCAATTTTCTTTTTAGATAAACCAAGTATAAGCACTGTATTAGCTCCAGCTGAGTGTCCCATTAATATTATTTTTCTATCTGGATATAAACTTTTTATTTTTTTTATTGCACTCATCGCGTCTTCTAAAAATCCTGGAAACTTTTGCTCGGGATATTTTGGATAGTCAACAATAAATGCACAGGCACCATATTTCTGAAGTTTGTGACCGATAAAATGGTATATTTTTTTGCTGCCATTTTTCCAACTTCCACCGTACCAAAAAATAACTATAGGTGCACTTTTATTGTTTGAAGGATATTCATCAAATTTCTGACTTTCTTTTGGCCCATATGCAACGTCTAATTTAATATTTTCACCAGGAAAATTTTTATTTAATAAATAAATTAAAAAACTACCGATAATTTTCATCTCATGTCATTATACGTAAAAATTAATTTTATAAGTTATTTTTTATATTTACCGAATATTTCACACTTTTCTATAGTGTGATTATTGATCGATTCAATTAATTCTTGAATTTCAACCCCATTTGATAGGTCGTTTATATTATCCAAGGCATATAACTTAAAATAATATCTATGGGCGGAACCTGCTGGAGGGCAGGGGCCGCCGTAACTTATCCGACCAAAACTATTAATTCCTTGTTTTGCTCCGGTTGGTAAAATGCCTTCATCAATCTGTATTGTTGTTGAAGGGATATTATATAGGGTCCAATGAGTAAAGGTTCCAACCGGTGCATCTGGATCATCAATAATTAGGGCTAAACTTTTGGCATTCTCTGGAACACCTGCAAATGCTAATCTCGGGTTAATATTTTCACCATCACAAGTAAAGCGACTAATAATATACCCTTGGTCGTTAATTGCATTTGTGGTAATTGTCATCAAGCTTGTAATTTTAATACCGCGGCTTTATTCCGACTATTAAATATTTAATAAAAGACAACCCATTTCTTGGCATTTGGGTTGTCTAGTAGTTTTGATTTAAATCTTTATCTGGATCTATCGGATAAGGAAGAAATCTGGAGAGTACCGACTACAATGGCATAAAGGCCAAGTATCCAAACGAACGAAACACCGCTTTTAGCTTTTGTAAATAAAATAATTATTCCTGATACTAATCCGGCTATTCCACATAAATAACTTATGGCTCTGTTTTTGCTATTTAAAGCTTCATTAAAATATGCTTCAATTGCGTCGACTATTCCACTGGCGATTAAAACGAAACCAATTAATACAATCAAAGTCGTGAATTTAACACCTGTGTGTCTAAGTATATAAACACCAACACCTACCTCAAATGCTCCTAAAATAACAGATAAAAACCATGAATCACTGTCATCAGCTGTGCCAAGCCCATTAATGACATTGATTACACCTATTATCAGAGCAAAAGCGCTAAATAGATAAATTAATACTAATGTGGTAAGTCCTGGCCAAAAAACAGCCGCTATACCAAATATTAAAGTTGCCGCACCCCCTGAGATTAACGTCCACCTATTTGCATCGGTGGTAGTTATTGAACTCATAGATTCACCCTCCTTAAGTGATATTGTCATCATGAACCTTTGTAGCGAATATGTCAAACAGCTTATGTGGATAATTTAGTAGACCATTTTCTAATTAAACTTCAAGTCGATTATGGTTTAATTAAAAATATATTTTAGGTAAATAAATAATATTAAAGAGTAAAATAAATCTATGTCTAAAAATAATATCGAGCCACCAATAATAGTTATCTTTGGTATTACAGGTGATTTAAGTAAGAAAAAGCTTATGCCGGCGTTATATCATATGCTTAGTGAAAATATGCTTCCAGAAGATACTAAAATTATTGGAACCAGCAGAAAACCGTTAGAAAAACAAACTCTCTTAAGTGATATCGAACTTTGTATTTTAGATAAAGATAATGCTTGTGATAAAGAAGGTCTGGCTAAATTAAGTAATAGCCTTCAAACATTTCAGCTAAATCCAGACAATTTAGATGATTTTCAAACACTTAAGCAATTAATTACTAAGTATGATAATTCAAATTCAAAAATACACATGTTTTATATGTCTATTCCTTCGAGTGCTTATGAGCCAATAGTTTCAAATTTAGCTAAGAGTGATTTTAATGGTTCAAACACTAGGTTACTTCTAGAGAAACCATTCGGTTACGACATAGAATCTGCCAAAAGATTAATTGAAGAAGTTGATAAAGCTTACAGTGAAAACCAAATATATAGAATAGATCATTATCTAGCTAAAGAAACTGCACAAAACTTATTAACTTTTAGACTTCATAATCCAATTTTTTCAACACTTTGGAATTCACATCATATTAAATCAATTAACATTCGAGCATTGGAAACTATTGGAATTGAGGGCAGAGCAAACTTTTACGAGCAAACCGGCGCCTTAAGAGATTTTATTCAGAGTCATTTAATGCAACTTCTTTCTATAGTAATGATGGACCTTCCAAGTGATATGACTAGTGAAGCAATTCATTCAACAAAGATTAATTTTTTTAATCAACTTAAACCAGCAGATCCTAAATTAGCTATAAGAGGACAATATGATAGTTACAGGGAAGAAGTGAAGAACGAAAAAAGCAATGTTGAAACGTATGCAAAATTAGTTTTAGAACACGAATCTGAACTATGGCGAGGAACAAAAATTATTCTTGAAACAGGTAAGGCGATGTCGGAAAAAACTACCGATATTACCGTCGAGTTTATTACCAGCAAGGAATCGAATCATAATAATTTAATTTTCCAATTACAGCCAAATGAAGGAATTAGTTTAGATTTAATTGTCAAAGAACCTGGCTTGGAAAATAATATGCATCACACAGCTCTTGAGTTTAGGTACGACCACATATTTAAGAATTATCAATATATTGATGCTTATGAAAGGGTACTCCTTGATGCTATTCATGGTGATCAATCTCTTTTTGCCTCAGATAAAGAAGTAATTGCAACATGGCAGGTCCTTCAACCTATTCTGGATTATTGGCTTTCAAACTCAGATCAATTAAACTTTTATACAGTTGGCTCTCAAGGTGTCGATGTTAAATAATTATTCTGATAAATGATCATTACATATTTTCAAGCTCTACTCATGGGTCTATTGCAGGGGATAAGTGAATTATTCCCAATTTCAAGTCTTGGTCATTCTGTAGTAATCCCTTATCTTTTTGGTTGGCACAATATAGTTAATAGTCAGACTCAATCTGAATCCTTTTTCTTATCTTTCTTAGTCGCACTTCATGTTTCAACCGCCATAGCTTTATTAATTTTCTATAGAAGAGAATGGATAAAATTAATTAACGGACTTTTTAGTTCTATTAAAAAAAGACGAATAACTACTTCTTACGAAAGATTAATATGGCTTTTAATTATTGCAACTATTCCAGCTGGTCTGACAGGATTAATTTTTGAGCATATATTAAGAACTCAGTTCGCAAAACCATTATCTGCAGTAATATTCCTTTTTATTAACGGGATAATACTTCTAACGGGAGATAGCTATGCTAAAAAGAAAGCGAGGCAAAGTAGAGACTTTAGTTTAGAAAGCACAGTTTCTCATACGTCACAGACAATCTCGACTAAAAGAGCTGGAATAATTGGAACCGCTCAGGTTTTTGCGCTCCTGGCGGGAATTAGTCGATCTGGAATCACAATGGTTGGTGGTTTATATAGCGGCCTAGATTATGAAGATTCGGCTAGGTTCTCATTTCTTCTAGCTACACCAATAATTCTTGGCGCAGGGTTATATAAAATTCCAGATTTATTCGGTCCTAATGACAGTGGAGTTCTCGGTCAGATATTTGCTGGTGCAATTGTTGCCGGAGTAGCAGCCTATTTTGCCGTCAGATTTTTAGATAAATATTTTCGTGGTAAATCGCTACGCCCATTTGGAATTTACTGCATTTTAATGAGTTTGTTTGTTTTATGTGTCGGATTAATTAAAGGTCACTTCTAAATACTTAGGTATGTTTTTAGACTTATTAATAATTCTGACTTTAATTTATAGCGTTGCAAGAAATTGGCACAGTGGCTTTATTAGACAATTTAGTTCTGCCGCCGGATTTTTTATAGGGTTATTACTAGGGCGCTGGTTAACAAATTTCACCTTATCTATTGCTCATAGCCCAGCCAACAGATCACTTATTACGATAATAACAATATTTGGAATAGCAATTGTTGGTTTAACAGTAGGTGAGTATGTTGGTATTAAATTAAAGTATTCCTGGCTTAAATCAAAATTTAACGACTTAGATAACATATTCGGCAGTATTTTTACTTTTCTAACTGTGCTTTTAAGCATTTGGTTAATTGCATCAATTGTCGATAGATTACCGTCTCAATCAATAAAAGCCGATCTAAATAAATCTAAAATATTAACTGCTTTAAATAATGTCTTACCTCCAGCCCCTAAAATAATTTCTGATTTAAGCCATTTAATTGACCCTAACGGATTTCCAGATGTCTTTGTTGGAAGTGAACCAATACCAAAGAATAATATTAATTTACCAGGAATTGGTGATTTTCAAACTGCCGTAAAAAATGATGAAGCTTCTGTTGTCCGAATTCAAGGTTTAGGCTGTGGTGGACTGGTAAGTGGCTCAGGTTTTGTAGTGGCAAATAATTTGGTTGCCACAAATGCTCATGTCATTGCAGGTATTACTAATCCTATAGTTGAAGATAGCCATGGGCGGCACTCTGCTATTGTTATTTGGTTTGATTCTAATTTAGATTTAGCAGTATTAAAAACACATAATTTAGCCGGTAGCCCATTACCCATTGATACAGTAGATAAATCTTCGAGTACTCAAGGAGTAGTTCTAGGTTATCCTGGGGGTGGATCCTTTACGGCAAGCCCAGCTGCTATACTAGATGAATTTAATGCTAGCGGACGAGATATATACGGTAGTGGATTAACTGTCAGAAGTGTTTATGAAATCCAAGCCAAAGTTATACCAGGTAATTCGGGTGGTCCACTGATAGAGAAAAATGGTCAAGTTATGGGATTAGTATTTGCTGAGTCAACTTCATATCAAAATATTGGATATGCACTGTCTATGAATAAAGTTAATACTGAAATTATGCAATCACAGTTAAATCAATCTCCAGTAAGTAGTGGTCAATGCGCAGAATAGATTATTCTGCTCTTAACGCCTCAATAGGATCCTTAGCAGCTGCCTTCATAGCTGGAATAGATCCAAAAATTACACCGACTAGTAAAGATATACTGCTTGCTAAAACTACTATTTGCCAAGATATGATAGGTTTAAAATCCGTGGCAATTCTAACTGAATAATCGAAGAAGTAAGCAAGTAATATACCGAAGAAACCACCAGCTAAACTCAGAAGCGTAGCTTCAACTAAAAATTGACCGAGTATCTGTCTATTGGTCGCACCGACTGCTTTTCTAATGCCTATTTCTCGTATTCTTTCAGACACAGAAACTAGCATGACATTCATAATACCAATCCCAGCAACTAAAAGTGAGATTGCAGCTACACCAGCTATTAATTTAGTCAGTAGATCTAATATATTGTTGTTTACAGCCAGGTTTTGACTACCAGTTAAAATAGTAAACCCACTCTGTCCACCATGTGTCGAATTTAACGCTGAACGAATATTGCTTGCGACTTGGTTAATTTGAGAGCCCTTAGTTGGTTGAGCGAGAATCTCATATGTTGGAGCAGTTTTATTAGTTAGGCTCTGTGCAACATCATATGGGATAAATACTGCATTATTAAAATCTGCCTGCTGACTTAATGGAGTTGAAGTAAATTGGTTAAAAATTCCTTCAACGATAAAATAATGTCCTCTGAATTTAAAGCTTCTGCCAAGAGGTACATCTTCATTAAACAGACTCTGTGACGCTTTAGGTCCTAAAACAGCAACATTTGTACCGCTATCATTTGAAGATAAAAAACTACCATATGCTAAAGATTGATTAAGTAAATTCGGCAGAGTTGGGTAAGTCCCAATTACAAATCCATTTTTATACTGACCACTATCTCCATTTATTTGTCCGCTAACTAAAGTCAATGGTGCTGAGGCATTTACACCATTAGCGTTTGATACAGTCTTTAAATCTACACCACTTAGCGGACCGCTAACACTTAATCCAGACAAGGTACTAATATTATTAATACTAGAGCCGCTACCAATACTAAGCTCAGCAGATCTAACAGTAATAACATTGGAACCATAATGATGAATTTGACCACCTATTTGCTGTTTAATACCCTCACCAATGGCAACAATGGTAATAACGGACGAAACACCAATAATAATACCGAGCATGGTCCAAAAACTTCTTAGTTTTGAACTTCTTAGTGTTTCAAAACCAGCTATAAAGTGAGTTACGATATGCCTAAAAATCATGTTCGACTGCCAGCTTTCTTACTTCGTTTTCTTATGTTTTTCTTCTTTTTAACTGAACGTCTGGGCGGTACAGTAGATTTACTTGGCAAAGCTTTCATAATTACTGATACACCAGCTAAATCGTCCTCTTCGGTAGTAGTTGGAAGGGTATAAAGCACTTTTCTTGCTCTAGTAGCAACTCGACCAAGGGTAGTTTCTTCATCATAGACAACACTGCCGTCGTGCATATAAACAACTCTGGTTGCATATCTTGTCAATTCAGGATTATGAGTCACAAAAATAATTGTATTTCCCATTTTATGAATATCTGATAGAAGTTCCATGACAAGTCTAGAGCTTGAGCTATCTAAATTACCAGTTGGTTCATCGGCGATTATTAATTTTGGATTATTAACTAATGCTCTAGCGATAGCCACGCATTGAAGTTGGCCACCGCTTAACTGACTTGGCAAATAATACTCTCGACTTTGAACTCCCATTCGCTCAAGCATAGATGATGCTGTTTTTAATCGTTTTGTAACGCTCAAACCTTTGTAAGATAGAGGTAGTGCAACATTTTCTAAGGCATTAAGCCTTGGCAGTAAATTAAAAAACTGAAAGATAAAGCCAATTTTATCTCGGCGAATTTTGGCAGCTTGATTTGGTCTTAATTGGGCAACGGCTTTACCATCCATTCTGTATTGACCATGACTTGGTCGATCAAGTAAACCAATAATATTAAGTAATGTGCTCTTACCACAGCCGCTAGGACCCATGACAGCAATAAATTCACCCTTATCAATAGAAAGATTGACTTCCTCAAGTGCTAGCGTAGTAGCATCGCCGAAGCCGTACAGTTTACTGACGTCTTGCAATTCTATAAAGGCCATTGTCTTACATAGTTTAACCTTGTAAAGCTGGCGAAGGCAATAAAAATTTGTAGTAATTTTGAGCTATAATGACCTCTATCTGGAGAGATGCAAGAGTGGTTTATCTGGCACGCTTGGAAAGTGTGTGTGCAGGCAACTGTACCGAGGGTTCGAATCCCTCTCTCTCCGCCAACTTGACTTTATTCTTTTAATTAAATAATTATATTAATCATGGAAGAGATAAAAAGGACACCCTGTTCTAACGCTGATAAAACAGTTGAAGTAGTTGATGAGTTTTTAAAGCATCTTCATGATGATTTACCGCTTGGACCACTAAGTCAGCATGGAAATTTTATAGCCGATAGGTTTTTAATTATTCGATCCGAAGCCGAGATCCGCCGACTTGCAGTAATAGGTAAAATGCTTGTCGATGAACGCACATCTTCAAACTAAATCGTACTCTTAATATTAATTTATCTGACGTAATAAGGCACCCTATAAAGTGCTACAATTATGTTTATGTTTATGAGTGTCTTTTTCTCTTGGTGGTATACCAAGGGATGGGCTGATGTAGTAAATAGTTTTAAGCCCAGACTAAGTACTGTATTAGTAACTTTTTCTGTTAATCAATTATTACAAACTTTGTTTGCTCCTTGGAGAAAAATAATTACTTACCCTGGGAGTTCTTTTGACGATAAATTAAAAGCTATTGTAGATAATCTTTTTAGTAGAACAATAGGATTTGTAGTTAGATTATTTGTTCTTTTCGCTGCTAGTGTCTGGTCCTTAGTTATTATTATCATTACAATTATTGAAATTATTATTTGGCCATTTTTACCTATAGCGCCGATTGGTTTATTAATTATGAGTTTAATTTAATGAATGAATTAATAAATCTAAATTCAAAAAGAGCATTCGAAGCAAGACTCACAAATAAGTTTAATAAAAGTGTCTTTCAAATTTTACTTATAATATTTGGTCTCTTAACAGTAATAGGGATTTTGTTAATATTAACTTCAAAAAAGCATCTGGCTATAATAATATTTTCACCGGATACTTTAATTCTTACTCTTATTTTGTGGTGGCATAATTATTTGTCAGTCATACCAGCTAATAGTGATTCTTTGGATGGAAGATTAAGTAAAGACGTACTAGCTAGACTTGAGCCAAATTCTAAATTAACTCCACAAGTACTTTGGTTCTCATTAAAATCTAATTGGCAGTCAAATTTTATTGTTAATCATTTAATGTTGACTGAAGATTTAGTTAGTCAATTAATTACTTCTGCAGATGGCGGTGAAGTTAAAGCAATCTTAGATTATTCGTTAAAAATAGCGAATAGTTATGATCTAAAAGAAATTGAACTTGGATTTGTTGTGGCTGGGATATTAGCAAATTCATCAAGTGTAGCTCAACAATTGACAAGAGAGAAAGCATCAGCTGATGACATAGACAGAGTTGTTAATTGGTTAGCCAGAAAATTGTCTGAAGATAAGCATAAGATTGGTGCTAATTTTGGTGGTATTGGCAGAGATTGGTCGTTCGGTTACACACCACTATTAGATAAGTTGGGTAATAATATCAGCCGGTCAATCCAAAAAGTTGGCACCCACTTTGGCTCGTTAAAAGAATCTGAAACTGTTAAATCTTTAGAGCAAGCTTTTATAAATCAAGCACCGGCTATTGCTTTAGTTGGTCCGGTTGGTATCGGTAAGAGTAACAGCGTCTATTCATTTGCCCAAAAATTAATAGAAGGAAGCGTTAATTCTAATTTGGCATATCATCAAGTAGTTTCAATCAATGCCACGAATGTCGTATCGAATGCCCAGAGTCAGGGTGACCTTGAAAGAATAATGATAAATCTAGCTAACGAAGCAGCTCATGCTGGACATATCATCTTATTTTTAGATGATGCTCAATCTTTTATTAATTCGGGACCGGGAGCTTTCGATGCATCACAAATACTTGTTTCAATCATTGAGCATCGTTCAGTACCTTTAATTCTTGCTTTAACACCAAAAAATTTCGAAGAAATTAAAGCCAAAAACTCTAATTTAGCAAGTTTGCTTACGCCAATTAAATTAAATGAATTACCTAAAGATGAGATTCTTAAAGTATTAGAAGATCAAGCAACAGCCCTCGAAAATAAAGATAAAATACTGGTTGTCTATGAATCATTAAAATCTGCATATAACTTAAGCGGTCGATATAATTCTGATGAAGCATATCCAGGCAAGGCAATAAAACTTTTAGAAAGTGCGACCGCTCATACAATTCACTCGGTTTTAATGCCAGCGAGCATCGAGCAAGCTGTCCAGCAATCAAGTGGTGTTAATGTAGCCAGTGCATCACCAATTGAAGCTGAAGAATTGATGAATTTAGAAAGTCTAATTCATCAAAGAATGATCAATCAAGAACATGCTGTCAGCACAGTTGCCGGTGCATTAAGAAGAGCACGAGCTGGAGTCGCCAGTCCAAATCGTCCAATTGGCAGTTTTTTGTTCTTGGGGCCAACAGGAGTTGGTAAAACTGAATTGGCTAAATCTTTAGCCGCCACTTACTTTAAAGACGAATCAAATATGATCCGCATAGATATGACTGAATTTCAGGATGAAGATAGCGTAAAAAGACTACTCGGTGATGGTGTTAAAGAAAATGAAAATACTTCATTAATTTTGGCTATCAGACAAAAACCATTTTCTGTAATTCTTCTTGATGAAGTAGAAAAAGCTCATCCTAATGTACTTAATTTATTATTACAGTTATTAGATGAAGGACGACTAACAGATTTAAGAGGCCGAACCGTAAGTTTTAAAGACAGCATAATAATTGCAACTTCAAATGCTGGGGCACAATCTATTAGAAATAGGGTTTCAAAGGGCGAACAGCTAAAAGATTTTGAAAGTGAATTAATCGAAGAAATAATATCTTCTAATACATTTAAACCAGAACTAATAAATAGATTTGATGATATTGTTTTATTTAGACCACTAACCCCTGAGGAATTAGAATTAATAGTCGGATTAATGATTAATGAGATTAATAAAACTCTTACTACTCAAAATATAAGTGTAAGTTTGGATAAAGATGCCGTTAAAAAAATTGTCAAAGCAGGTTATGACCCGAGACTCGGCGCAAGACCAATGAGGAGAACCCTTCAAAAAGCAGTAGAAGATATTGTTGCTAAAAAAATTCTATCAAAAGAAGCAAATCCGGGAGACAAAATAAATCTAACTGCTAAAGATTTAAAAATTTAAGAAATTATCGTTCCGACGTTTTTGCCTTCAATAACTTTTAAAATGTTGCCACTCTTTAGAGCATTAAATACAATTATCGGCACTTTATGTTCGAGTGCCAAGCCCATGGCGGCTTTATCCATAACTTTAATGGAGTTATCTTCAACAGCTTTCTGATAACTTACCTTAGACAATTTTTTTGCGTCTTTAAACTTGGAAGGGTCTTTGTCGTAAACTCCATCAACTTTAGTTGCTTTTAATACCGCCTGGCATTCAAGTTC